>DASPJR010000064.1:0-9757 GCA_035628505.1 Planctomycetota bacterium
CCCTGGTGATCCCCGTCCAGCAGTTGTATGTGGGTGAAAAACAGTTCCCCGGACGCAAGTTGCTTCTGAAAGAGATTGCCGACGTCGCGATTGTCCTGGGCGACAAGCCGGCGGCGCCGCTGTTTATCGACAACATCCGCCTCGTGCGCGACGACGAGCCCGCAAAAGCGAAGTTCGACGGGCTGATTGCGTTCGATCTTGGCCCTGACTCGGGTCCGGTAATGGAAGGTTTCGCGCAACTGACGCCGTCGATGACCTACACCCCAACTCGGCGCTTTGGGTTGAAGGATGCAAATATCTGGCGGCCGTTCGACGTCCTGCAGCCGGATCCCCTCTACCAGGACTCCATCATGATTCAAAAAGGCGGCATCGCCGTGGACGTTCCCAACGGCAAGTACCGCGTCTGCACCAACATTGACTTTGCCGGAGGGTACTGGGGAGAAGTGGCACGCTATCGAAACCGCCGGGTGCTGGCCGAGGGGAAAGAGGTGGTAAATGAGAGCATGGACTTCGAAGCGTTTAAGCAGAAGCGTTACCAGTCTTGGAACGTTGAGGTCCTTCCGACAGACAACACTTTCGACGTGTTCCAGAAGCGCATCTTCAAGGAGAAAGTATTCGAGGTTGACGTGCAGGACGGGCAGCTCAACGTTGAATTTGAAGGAATGGATTTCACCTGCGCTGTCTCAAGCTTTATCGCCTTCCCTGTTAACAAGGCTGCGGAAGGCGAGAAGTTCCTGAAGTATGTTGAAAACCGTCGGCGCTTTCACTTCGACAACAATTCAAAGCGCATTCTCCATCGCGCCACTGGAGATCCGCTGTCTCCTTCGGCCGAGGATAAGAAGCGGGGATACATCGCGTTCAATCGCGAATTCATGCGTGAGATGTACTACAACGACACGCCCTTCAAAGCCGAACTCAACCGCCCCTTTGCCGCGCACGCTTTTGCCGGGGAAATCGAACCGATCTCCATATGCCTGCTGCCGCTGCAGGATCTCGGCAAGGTAACGGTGAGCGTCTCCGATCTGACCGGTCCTGGGGGCAAGATTCCCGCGAGTGCGATCGCGACCAGTTACCTCTCCTACCGTTTGCTGCGGTGCAATCTCGACGGCACCGTGTACACGATCGCTCCTCGTGTGCTCATGCCGATGAACTCCGTCAACATGCCGCGCAATATCGCACGCCGCTTTCTGCTGACGGTGCGAACGCCAGTAGCTGCCAAGCCTGGCGTGTACAAAGGCACTGCCAGGATCCAGCCGGAAAAGGGCCAAGCGACGGACCTGCCGCTCGAGTTCACGGTTCACACCGGAACATTGGATCCCCTCGACGTTCCCGCCGGGCCGATCGGTTACACGGCAGACGTGCCCTGGTTCGAAGATGATCCGGCGGCGAAGGCCTTTAACCAGAAGCTCAACGAGAATGGACTGAAGAAGATGCGTGAGTACGGCTTCACGTTCTTCGCCGGCGCGCCTCTCATTCGTTACAGTGGCTTCAAAGATGGAAAGCCGAATCTTGATTTCTCTGCCGGCGATTCAACGATGAAGTTAGCCAAAGAACTCGGGTTCCTGGCGGTGAACAGCTATGGCGCGGGCCTCGTCGACATTAATGCCTATGCGCGCGATCTCGAGAACATGAAGAAGGCCGGCTTCAACGACTACAGCGAATTCATTAAGGCCGTTTATACGGAAGTGCAGAAACACGCCGACGCGCAAGGCTGGATCCCAGTGTACTGGTGCCTTGGCGACGAGCCGCACGGTGACGCGCTTATGGAGGCCGTGGCGAATGCGGAAGCCTATCGAAAGGCGTTCCCGAAGGGGCCTCCGTACTTCACCGCCTACTCCAGCTTCTGCGGCGCGAACGCCGAAGACCACTTCTTCAGGTTCGCGAAAGCGCTGCATCTTCCGACGTGGGCTCTGCACGACCAAGCGAGCGTCAACCTGCTCAAGCCGCATGGCGGGGAATGGGCATTCTACAATGCCGGGTCACCACGCTGGATTTATGGCGACTACCTGTACAAAGCCGCTAAACAGTTCAACCTCAAGTTCCGCGCGACGTGGCACTGGAACAACGTTTACGGAGATCCATATTACTGTCTCGACGGCCGCGCCGAGGACTTCAACCATCTGAACGGCTCGCCAGACGGCACGCTCGTCCTGGACATGGTGATGGAACACAGCCGTGAAGGAATCGACGACTATCGCCGGCTGGTGACACTCGCCCGCCTGTGCAAAGAAAAGAAGGGAACGCCCGCGGCAGACGCCGGCGAGAAACTGATCAATGAACGAATGAACAGCTTCAAAATCGGGCAGTATGACCACGAGCCGCTGTTCAGCATCGAAGACTATGACGCGTTCCGCGCGAAGACGAACGCAGCCATCGACGCGCTGAGGAAGTAAGCCGCGCAACGCTGTTCATAAATTCCGTCCGGGCACGTCGCTGCTAGAATTACTGGCATTCTTGAGTTCGAGGCGGTGGAAAGCGCCGAGCGGATACTGTCCAGCAATCATCGAGTCCACCATTACACCATTAAAGGAGCAACCCGTTGGCTGAGGTTAACCGCAAGATACGTCCCACACCGAGCGACGAGTACCTCGGCAACCCGCATAAGGGTTGCTGCACGTTTCAACGCTTCAACGGAGACGCGCTGAATCCCGGGGACGGCTGGAGCGAAGAGGGGCCGCTGACGTTTCCAGCGCGTGTTCATGAAGGCGTCGCGCCAGGATATCTTCCGAGCACCGTCTCGTATTGCCGCTGGTTCTGGCGAGCGATGGAACCCGAGCGTGGCAAGTACGACTTCTCGATGATCGACGGCGCGTTGAAAACGGCCGCAGAACGCGGACAAACGCTGGCTGTCCGGTTGATGGCCTTTGGCTGGGAGTCGCAGCCTCAACTGCCTGACTGGTACGTCAAACAATACCCCACAGAGGAGGCCAGCGGCGTGGCTTACCGTGCGCCGATCCATGATTCTCCAGAGTATCTGGAGACATGGGGCGGCTTTGTGAAGGAGTTCGCGCGGCGGTACGACGGCAAGCTGGAGTCGATCGATATCAGCTACATCGGCCCGTGGGGCGAAGGCGCCGGTGAGTGCAGCGAAGCGCAGTGCCGGCGGTTCGCAACACTCTGGCAGCATGCATTTAAGAAGACGCCGAGGCTGGGATTGATCGCTGGCGTGCAGATGAAGGCGGCGGTCGAAAGCGGCGCGGGCTGGCGCTGCGACTCCTTCGGAGATCTTTCCGCCGTCGGCAATGAGCAGGTCAGCAGACATGTCTCCTGGAACCACCACTTCGACTGCTACCCGAAAGCTGTGTACGAGTGCGGAGCGGCCGATACGTGGAGGACAGCTCCCGTTCACCTCGAATCAGCATGGGTCCCCCTCGGCTGGCAGAAGGCAGGCTGGGACTTGGACTTCGTTCTGGAACAAGGCTTGAAGTTCCACGCCACTTACTTCATGCCAAAGTCCTGCGCCTTGCCTGAGGAATGGATGGGTAAACTGAAGGCATTCTGCAGAAAGTTGGGCTACCGTTTCGTACTGCGGCAGGCCTGTTTCAAGCGCGAGGTCAAGGCCGGTGGCACGCTCACTTTCGAGTCCTGGATCGAAAACATCGGCGTAGCGCCGATCTACCGCCGCTACGACTTCGCGCTGCGCTTCCGGCAGGGCGACTCGACTTACCTCATAACACTCGACGATGTCGATATCACGAAATGGCTGCCTGGAGACGCATGGATCAACACGGAAGTGCGTGTGCCCGGAGAACTCCGCCGCGGATGGGTCGAATTGTCAGCAGGCCTCATAGATCGAAACACAAAGAAGGCCGCCGTAAGATTTGCGGTCAAGGAACGCTTCAGCGACGGCTTCGTTCCACTCGAGGGCTTTGAACTCGTGTAACCGCAAGCGATCGACTGCAATACTGACAAATGCGTATGTCGGCCGGGGTATCAACCTGCTGAAGCCGATCCTGCCGAGCGGCGCTGCAGACATTCGCCGTCAACTTCAAGTTCTGAGCAGCGGCTGTGCCCGGGGTCGGCGGCATGGCGCTGATCTGGATGACAATGCGCGGAAAGAGAAAGCCTTCCATGGCCATCTTCATCATTGAGTGCTATTGCAGTGCCGACATAGAGATTTCGAGCAGGCCACGCGCTTCGCAGCAGTCCGCCGACACTTCAAATTGACGTTTCGGCTCGATTTGGGCGATCCCTCTCGCAGGTGCAACTCGTGTGCGGCTCGATGTGACGTGATGACCTTTCGCACCTCAAGCGCATCTCGATGCGCGTACGAATCAAGCGCTTCATCCAGCGGTTGGTTGCGCGCGCCTCGCCGATCTCAAACACGGCGGCAAGCTGCCGGCAAGCCGCTTGTCCAACAGACGCACCTCAGGTCGGAGCAGGGCGCCAGATTAGCTAATAGCAGCGACCGTTAGATAAACCGGAGGCCATGGCCAGATTCCATTGAACCACTATTAAACTCTTCTGCAGTTTTGTTTTACTTAAGTTTCGATTGGAAGTGCACGTGACTGGCGGTCACAAACCTCTTTGCCCCAAAAGCTTCAGGTGACCGCGGTCTATAATGTCCGTCATGAGGATGGTGTTGCCGTAAACAGTGTGGCACAGACTACATCGATGAGCCGGCCACGTCATGGCAGATGGCGCGTCCAGCCACAAACAAGAAATCGTACCTCGATGGATTCTCGGAAATTGTTGTAACATTCTTCACGCTCGTACCTGTCCAATTTGTAGGGGTCTGTTCATTACACGCTGAGGCAACACGTGGAAGTAGCTCAAAGAGTGAGCTTATTGGAAGGGATCGTTCGCGAGCACCAGGCGCGGCTTCGCGCCTACGTCTGCTCTCGAACCGGCGATCCGGAAGCCGCGGACGATATCGTCCAGGACGTCTTCCTGATTGCCTACCGGAAGCTCGACACGCTGGATTTAAAAGAACCGCTGTTTCCGTGGCTCCTGACAGTGGCTCGCAGCCAGGTTCGGCAACGGTGGCGTTCGCAGGAGCGCTCCAACCTGGACGAGCGCATTTCGTCGCTCGTTTCACAACGATTGGAAGAGGAGCACGCGGACGCGCCGGGATCCGCGTTTGAGGAGCATTTTGAACAACTCAGGAAATGCGTCGAGCGGCTACCAGGGAAACTTCGCTCGTTGATCGATCTTGTTTATCGGGAAAACAAGTCGTGTGACGAAGCATCCAGCACCGTCGGAATGAACCCGACGGCCGTGCGCGTTGCCTTGCACCGCGCCAGAAAGGCGCTGCGGGAGTGTGTGCAGACGTCGTTGGGAGGCGCGCACCGATGACAGACCGCCAGATCGAACTGAGTGAGCGCTACCTGCAGGGAGAAGCGACGCCGGAAGAGGTGCGCGCGTTGTTGAGGGAACTCGAGGCGGACGAGAAGTTTTTCGAGGAGTTCAAACACGAGTGGGAAACGCATTGGCTGCTCAAGACCAACGCGCACGCTCATGCACAGGATGAAAGCTACGTAAAACGTGTGATCCATTATGTCCACGCGACTGAAGATAAGGAAGGGTTTCTGCAAAGTGTCAAAGCTCGCATACAAGACAGTCCACGGCGGCACCGTAGGCTCTGGCCGGGCTTTGCCATGGCTGGCGCTGCCGCCGTTCTGATACTGGGAGTCCTCGTGGCTCTCTCCACGAACAAGCCGACCACCCCGACTGGAACGGAGCCGCCGACAGTGGCCGTGGCGGCGACGGTGAAAAGCTCACAGACTGGCGTCACAGTGAAACGGGCAAGCGCGTCATTGGTGGTTCAAGCCGGGGGTGAAATCCAGGTTGGCGACCGTGTACTCGCGGCTGCGGACAAACCCGTCTTGCAACGCGAGGATGGCACCACGTTTCAACTCAATGCCAGCGCCGAGATGGACTTCACCAGCACCGAGACGCCGAACACAGCGACTCTTCTCGCTGGCAGCATCTTTGTGACTGCTGCGCAACAGAAACCCAGGGTCCCCCTGATCATCCGCACGCCGACAGGCGTGCGGGCAGAAGTCGTGGGCACCCGATTTGAAGTCGCAATAGAAGGCGAGAAGACGCTGCTGCGTGTCGAGGAAGGTTCGGTTCGCTTTGGCCAGGTAAACGCGACGGTGCTGGTCCCTGCTGGCAAGATGAGCGAAGTGAGCGCCGCGGGTACTCCCGCAACGCCGTCACCCTTCTCCGGCGCAGTCGCGGGATGGCGCAATGGCACCGCCCCACAATCGAAGCGCACGGGAAACCTGCTGGCAAATCCGGGCTTCGAGGCTGAGCTTGAACATTGGACGGTCGAACCGGCACAGGTCAAGGGCACCGCGTGTGTCATTGATCAACGGGAACCCTCCGATCCCAGAAAAGGCAAGGTGCTGAAAGCTCCGAACGCGGGAAGTTTCCTCCTCGGCCAGGCTGTTCCCTGTGTTGGCGGCGTGAAATACAGAGCGAGAGCCACCATCCACACAGTCGCCGGAAGCTTCACGCTGAAGCTCCATTTCCTGGATGAGAAGGGCGAAATGCTGAGAATCCAACAGTTCGAGAAGTCGCGCCCGGGCGAGCAGCGTGAAATCGGGGGCGAAGTTGTGGCCCCAGAGGGTAGCGTTTCCGTGCGCTTCGAAGTCGAGGCATCCAACGCTGTCGGCTTCATTGACACTTGTGTGCTGACCGCCGACGAGTAACTCCCGCCAAGATAGTATTTTCAAGTTTTCTGTAACAGATCCTCTCCGTTCTGCCTGTGCATTGCAGATTCGAGAGCAGCTTGTCGGCTGCCACGTCTATACTCGGAGAGACCTCATGAAACAGGCCCTCATGGCGGTGATGTACTTCACCGTTGCCGCCCTCCTGCTCTTGCCGTCCAGGGCGCACGCGGCGACGACAACTCTCGGCATCAGTACCCAGCCACGGTGCACACTGACGGGACAACCCATCGCACCGGGTGTTGTCGTGGAAGTTCTCTCAGACGGTGCACTTGATAAGAATTTCACCGGAACAGTGACGGCGAGCAAAGCAACCGGCACGGGCACACTCTCCGGCACTCTCTCCGCGACCGCCGTGGCTGGCGTCGCCACTTTCACGAATCTGCGCATCACCGGGTCTGGTGCGCATACGTTGCGCTTCACAGCTGCGGGGTCGACGGTGGACTCAGTTTCGTTTGCGATCCGTGAAGCCCCCTACACGACGCGAGGCGCGATTTTGCCGGAACATCAAATCACGGATTCTGTGCACTCCGTCACTACGCGCTACAAAATTTTCGTTCCATCGTCGAATGTTGTGGGAACGACGCCCACGGCCGCCAATCCGGTCCCGCTGATTATCTACGGACATCCATTCGGTTCGTACACGGACCCCCAGATCATGATCGGAGGGGAGTTCGGGAAGCGCGTGAATGAGAACGCCAATACCTATCCTTTCTTCGTCGTCTTCCCGGCAATCGCCGCGAACACGGAATTGGACAAAGCCGGCTGGCATGTCGTTCTTCCTGAGATCGTGGCACGCATGCGCGCCGACGGCTACCACATCGACATGACACGCATTTACTATTACGGCTATTCCACAGGCGCCATTCACATGCCGAATCTCGTCGTTCGGCATCCGACTTTCTGGGCCGCTCTCCTGGCAAACGACGGCAGCTTTACGAGCATCCAAATGACGCGGAGCGGCGTGGGGCCTCCGCTCGGGCACCTTCCCGGGCACTTCTATGATCCGACGGGAGTCGACACCGCGACCTTTGCTGAAGTAGGCCGGATTATGGCAGAAAGCAACGTGGCGCTCGCTTATTACGACAGCAGAGAAGGGAACTGGAACAACGCTGGCCGAGACACGAGTGACGTCAGACCCCTTCTCGACATCATCGATTCGCAAGTCACTGCGAAGTTCGAGCGCTCGCACGGCTCGTTTACAACCGTGCCCGCGACCACAAACCCGCGCGTGTACCGACACTATACAAACCTGGATCACGGAATGATTCAGTCGACTGTTCCCAGCTCTACGAACTGGCCACTGATCGAAGCATGGTTTCTGGCGCAGCGGCGCGCTCCGACCTCGGCTGCGATCTTCACCGCACAACCGCGGGGCACCGGCGTTGTTGTCGGTCAGACGGCTTCTTTTTCGGTGACCGCGGGCGGTACGCCGTCACCGAGCTTCCAGTGGCAGAAGAGCACGAATAATGGCGCCACTTGGGTCAGTATCGTTGGCGCGACTGGAACAACGTACACCACGCCAGCGACGGTGCTCGCTGACAACAACACGCTGTTCCGCTGCGTCGCGACGAATTCAGCCGGAATCGTCAACAGCGTTGCGGCGACATTGACCGTCAGTGCAACTCCAGTTGCGCCGGTGTTTACCGCGCAGCCGGCAGACAGGGCTGTTGTTGCCGGCCAGGGCGCGCAGTTTTATGCCTTGGCAACCGGCATCCCGGCACCGGCCTTTCAGTGGCAGAAAAGCCTCGACGGCGGCGCGACATGGGTAGATGTGAGCGGCGCCACGGCTGTTTCCTACTCGGCCCCGGCAACGGTCCTGTCGGACAATGACACACGTTTCCGCTGCATTGCAACAAATGCAGGTGGAACAGCGAGAAGCAACATCGTCACACTGACGGTTGTCTCGACCGGCGTGGCTCCGGCATTCACAGCTCACCCACAAAACAAGAGCGTCACCGCCGGACAGACCGCTACCTTTACTGCGGTGGCGACCGGATCGCCGACGCCCAACCTCCTCTGGCAGAAGAGCACCGACGGCGGCGTCACCTGGATGGGGATCCTTGGAGCGACCGGAGCAACCTACACGACACCTCCGACCGCGGCTGGAGACAACAATTCCTGGTTCCGTTGCATTGCTTCTAACTCTGTCTACTTCGCGTTGAGCAACGCGGCCGTCCTGACAGTCACCGGGGGAACGGTTGCCCCTGCGTTCACGACGCAGCCTCAGAACAAGAGCGTCAACGTGGGTCAGACGGCGCAGTTCTCCGTCGTCGTCACCGGCGCACCGGCGCCGACGCTGCAATGGCAGAAGAGCACGGACGGCGGCGTGACGTGGGTCAGCATCGCTGGCGCGACAGCGGCGACGTATACGACACCGGCGACGGTGATTGGTGACAATGGAGCGAGGTTCCGCTGCGTGGCAACGAACTCGGCGGGCACGGTCAACAGTACCAGCGCAACGCTGACGGTCACGGTCGCGACGGTGCCGGCTTCGTTTACGACTCAGCCGCAGGACAAGAGCGTCAACGTGGGGCAGACCGCGCAGTTCACGGTCGTGGCAAGCGGCACGCCCGCGCCGACGCTGCAGTGGCAGAAGAGCACGGATGGCGGGGTGACGTGGGTAAGTATCACTGGCGCGACAGCCGCCACGTATACCACGCCCGCAACAGTGCTTGGCGACAACGGCGCGAAGTTCCGCTGTGTGGCGACGAACTCGGCGGGCACGGCCAACAGCACGAGCGCAACGCTGACGGTCACGGTCGCGACGGTGCCGCCTTCGTTTACGACTCAGCCGCAGGACAAGAGCGTCAACGTGGGGCAGACGGCGCAGTTCACGGTCGTGCTAAGCGGCACACCCGCGCCGACGCTGCAGTGGCAGAAGAGCACCGACGGCGGCATGACGTGGGTCAGCATCGCCGGCGCGACAGCGGCGACGTATACGACACCGGCGACGGTGATTGGTGACAATGGAGCGAAGTTCCGCTGCGTGGCCACCAATAGCGCCGGTCAGGCAACAAGCTCAGCGGCAACCTTGCTCGTGGCGCGCGTGAATACGCCGCCGTCGATCCAGTCTCCGGCAT
>DASPJR010000065.1:0-41289 GCA_035628505.1 Planctomycetota bacterium
CGGCTTCGCCTGAAAAAAGGAGACTCGAAGCAAAAAGGAAAGCGGCAAGCGCGGTGCGAAACAGCAGAGACTGCATGGGTGAGCTCCGGAACTGAAGTGGTATAGTTTGTGGCGGGACGCGAGTAGAAGCGTCACAAAGACGTTTTACATCGGTCCGCAAACGAGGCAAGCCCAATCGCACGAGTGACGGGGACTCCACTCGCATGGTGGCGATGCACGAGCCACCTCATACAGTTTGAAGGCCAGCAGTACGAGTTATTCACTCAGTGCCTTGATCTGTGCTTCGTATTTTGAGTGCTCGTCGGCCAGACCGTTCTCCTTACAGAACGACGCGAGCGCCTGCAGTCGTTTAAGCGGGTCCGCCTGCGCGGCCCAGAGAATCTTGGACACGCATTCTGGGCAGACTTCCAGGGGCTGTCGGTCCGACTCATCCCGGCTGTTGCTGCCATTCATGTTGCAGGCGTAATGCGTGCAGTGCTTGATAGAAAACATGTGGCCGGTTTCGTGAGAGGCCGTCTTGAGCGTGCGCAGCAGACAGAGTTTGAATCCAGCTTCATCTTTTTCGGGGTCGCCGTTGCGGTAGATCGACCACACGCCGACGCGGTGAATCAGTGAGGCTTGTCCGAAAACGAAATTCCAGTTCTCGCCCGGCCACAGGTCAGACGATGTGAAGGCGATGTACGCGGCCGCATCTTTTGGAAGACGCGGACGCAGCACCTGGTCCAGAACGTGGTGCGAAAGGATCTGCTTGTCGCCCCAGGACGGATGAACGCGCTGCGCGTCGCGTGGGATGATCGCCAGCGGCAGATCGTCGGCGATGCGAGTCTGAATCTGGAAATAGCGCCCGAGAAAATCAGCAGTGAGATCGATGATCTTGCGCTGCTTCTCAGTGAAATCGCCCAGGGGCTGGATGTACAGGATATTCCGTTTGCCGCGCGGCAGCACCGGCTTGCACTTGAGGTACTGCGGAAAGCTCTGGCCTTCTTCGAAGTGCTCCGCGAGCCACTCTCCGGGCTGAGGCTTGCCCAGCGGCGTGTGGAGCGGACGAAGTTTATTCGCGTCCGCATACAGCTTCGCCGCGGCAGGATCATTTTTTGGGAGAACATCGTCGGCGCGTGCGGTGAAATAATAAGCCGATGCGCAACTGATGAGAACGAGCATTAAGGCACAGAGCACCAGACGCGTCATGGGAGCTCTCCTTAGATTCTGTGACACGACCACTTCTGCCTCCGGAGATACGAACCGAAATCTGGGATTAACTCTTGTCGGAGAATGATTTGTCATCCCGAATGCGGATTGTACAATCACCCTTATATTCAGACGCGCGGGGAGCGGCAATTCCTGCGCGCTTATAGAAGAGGATAAGGTTATCAGCACGTTTTCAGAAAAACCAATCGGGCAATGGAACACGAGCACCTTTCGCGTTCTCGTAGTCGATGATGCCGACGAATTGCGCAAGACCTATGCCGACGGCCTGCGTCTGCTTGGCTACGAGGTCCTGCAGGCCAGCAACGGACAGGCTGCGCTTGAAAAAGTACGCACTGAAGCCATCGACGCGGTGGTGCTCGATCTGCATATGCCTGGCATGGATGGGCTTGCCTGTCTCAAGCAGCTGAAAGAAGAGCGCAACGAGATCGAAGTGCTCATTGTGACTGGCTTCGGCACGATCGCCTCGGCGGTAGAAGCCATGCGCCTGGGTGCCTACGATTACATCGCTAAGCCGTTTTCGTTTGAAGAGCTCGATCAACGTTTGAAGCGCTGCGTTCAAGCGCGCGATCTGCGCCGCGAGAATGTGCATCTGCGCGGGCTGCTGCGCGAAAAGTACCATTACGAAAATCTGGTCGGGAAGTCGGTCGCAATGCAGCGGGTCTTTGCCACCATCCGGCAGGTCGCGCAGAGCCGCTCCACCGTTCTGCTGCAGGGAAAATCCGGCACCGGCAAGGAACTGGTTGCGCGCGCCATTCACTTCAACAGCCTTGTTGCAGCCGGCCCCATGATCACCGTCGACTGCGGCGCCATCGCTCCGTCCGTCATCGAAAGCGAGCTGTTCGGGCATGTGAAGGGCGCGTTCACCGGAGCGCACCAGGCAAAGGAAGGCCTGTTCCGCATCGCACGCGGCGGAACGCTGTTCTTTGACGAGATCGGCGAACTGCCGCTTGAAATGCAGACGAAGCTGCTGCGCGCGCTGCAGGAACGCGAGATCCGTCCCGTGGGTTCGGACCGTTCTGTGCCGGTGGATGTGCGCGTCGTCGCCGCCACGCATCGTGATCTGGCCGCTGCGGTTAAAGAAGGAAAGTTCCGTGAAGACCTTTTCTACCGGCTGAACGTGATCACCATTTACGTGCCGCCGCTGTCTGAACGGCGCGAAGACATTCCCCTGCTGCTGGCGCACTTCCTGCGCAAACATACGCGCCCGGACCGCGTAATCGAGCGCGTCGAAGCACAGGCCATGCGCGCGCTGATCAGCTATGACTGGCCGGGCAACGTGCGCGAGCTTGAAAACACCGTCGAGCGCGCCCTGGCGCTCGGACAGGGGCCTGTCATCGTCGAAGCCGATCTGCCCCAGGAGATAGCCGATGCCGGCCGCCGCGGAAGCCGCGCGCACCTGAAGGCTGTTGCGCTGGAGAAAAACGATCTGGGCGTGGAAACGGACGATCTGTCGATCGATGAACCGGACGTGCCGGCCCGAGACATGGTGCTGACCTCCGTGGCGCCGGAAGCCCAGTCGATCAGCAACAACGCGCCCCTGGTTCCGCCGCTGACCACTCCCGCGCCCGAGGCCCTGCAGAGCTCTGTGCTGAATGGGAATGCGACGCTCGAGGATATCGAACGGCAGGCGATTCTCGCAACACTGAAGTCAACCGGTGGCGACCGCACCGCGTGTGCGCGAATCCTGGGCATCGACAAGTCGACGCTCTACCGCAAGCTCAAGCGCTACAACGTCCCTGTCGGCGCTGATAACGATGGAGAAGAGAGCTGACCCACTCAGCTCTGCGGCGCTAGCACGCGCAGAATTTCCTGCAGATCGTTGCGCACCTGGATCGGCTTGTTGGCAAACGGATTGTTGCGGATATTGAATTCGCGGAATTCGTGCCGCAACTCTTCGCCGTGCAGACTGTGGTAGCCCACCGTCGTATTCGCGGCCTTCAGCTGGTGCCCGGTAATAATGCAGACCACGCGCTCGTCGCGGCCGATTACGCCGCTTTCGACCAGGCGCCGCGTTCCAGCGACACTTGCAGCACTCGCCGGTTCACAGCCCAGCCCGCCACGACCAACAATCGCCTTGGCATCGATGATTTCCTGATCGGAAACCTCCGTTACGACACCGTTGAGCCATTCCAGGGCGCGCAGACACTTGGTCAGGTTGACGGGCCGGTTGATTTCGATCGCGCTGGCGATCGTGTTTGCTTCGCGGTGCTCGGCGTCCATCTGCTGATAGAACGCGTCGATTTTCGTTTTATCGTATGCGCCGCCGTTCCAGCGGATGCCGGCCTCGTTGTACAGCCGGTTAAGCGTGTTGGCGCCTGAAGCATTGATTACCGCCAGGCGCGGCAGCCTTTTAATCAGTCCAAGATCATGAAGTTCTTTGAAGGCCTTGCCGAAGGCGGAACTGTTGCCGAGGTTCCCGCCGGGAACGACAATCCAATCCGGAACGTCCCAGTTCAGCGCCTCGAGCACGCGGAACATGATCGTCTTCTGGCCTTCAAGCCGGAAGGGATTCACTGAATTGAGCAGGTAAATGCCGAGCGACGCGCTGACTTCCTTCACGCGCTTCATGGCATCATCGAAAAGGCCCATGATCTGGATGGTGCGCGCGCCATAATCCAGACCCTGCGAGAGCTTGCCCATGGCGATGCGTCCGGAACCGACAAAGACGACCGCTTCCAGCTTGCCTTTAGCTCCCGCGGACGCTGCCGCGTACGCCGCAAGGCTGGAGGACGTGTTTCCGGTGCTTGCACACGCAACCTTGCGCGCGCCGACCACACGCGCATGCGTGAAGCCGGCGGTCATGCCGTTATCTTTGAACGAACCTGACGGATTCAGTCCCTCGTATTGCAGGCAGACATTCTTGACGCCGGTGTACGCCGCCACTTCGGGCTCGGGCCGGAGCAGCGTCTGGCCCTCGCCAATCGTGACGACCTGGTCGTCGGAGGCAAAATCCAGCAGTTCCTTGAAGCGCCACACGCCCGAAAAACAAAGGGGATTGCGGCGCTGGGACCATTTCTTTTCGAAGTCACTGAGCTGCTTTGGCGCCTGTGCGCGCTGCCAGTCGTAAGCGATATCCAGCAGGCCGCCGCATTTTTTGCAGGCGGTCAACGTCTCGCTGACGCCGAAAGTGGCGCCACAGGCTGGACTGATACAACGCTGGTAGGCAATTTCGTTTTTCACACGGTTACTATAGCGTGGCAGTTAAAACTTTCGAACGCGGATTTCAGTCCGCAGCCGGCTTCCCGTTGCGGTGGGCCAGCACGCTCCCAACGGCTTGGGACAGCTCAAACGGATCGGCAGGTTTGGTGAGGTGCAGCTGAAAGCCCGCTTCCAGAGCGCGCACGCGGTCGTCTTCGCGTGCGTAGGCCGTCAGCGCAATGGCCGGCAGGCGGCCTTGCGGCAGCAGGCGCAGCCGGCGCAGGAGCGAGAATCCGTCTTCTTCCGGCATGCCCAGGTCCGAGACCAGCACGTCGGCATTGAACTGCTTTATGACTTCTATAGCTTCGCGCGCCGACGCGGCCGCCATTACCTGCGCCCCGGCCAGTCTCAGCACCTCCGCGATGTAGTCCCGGGAATCGGCTTCGTCCTCGACAACGAGAATCCGCACGCCTTTCAGCGGCGCGACCACTGGCTTTTCTTTCGCCGGCGATTCTTCTTCATTCTTTGGCAACGGGAGGTTGACGGCCGCTATTGGCAGGCGCACGGTCACAGTAGTACCCTTCTGCTTGCCGGGGCTCTCGGCGGACACTTTTCCGCCATGGAGTTCCACCAGGTGCCGCACAATCGCCAGACCCAGCCCCATTCCCCCGTGCGCACGCATCGCGGAGCTGTCAGCCTGGCTGAAACGTTCAAACATGCGCGGCAGGTATTCCGCGGATATCCCCTCTCCGGTGTCAGCAATGGAGATCACGGCCATGGATTCTTCGACGGAGAGGCTGATGGTGATGCGCCCGTTTTTTGGAGTGAACTTGATCGCATTGCTCAAGATGTTCCAGAAAACCTGGTGCAGGCGGTCGGAGTCGCCGCTGATCACAACATCTTTCGGGTTGCTCTCGCGAAGAATGGTGATGCTTTTTGCTTGCGCCGCGGCATGAACGGACTCGACAGCCTGATCAAGCACCCGCGCGAGGCTCAGCGAGCTTAATTTCAGGCGCAGCTTTCCTAGGACGATACGCGACACGTCCAGGAGATCTTCGACGATGCGGCTCTGGAGACGGATATTTCGTTCGATTACTTCCAAACCGTGTTCAAGGACCTCCCGCTTTGTTTCACGCGTGCGCAGAATGCGAACCCAGCCCAGCATCGGCGTCAGCGGCGTGCGCAATTCATGCGAAACCGTGGCCAGGAATTCATCTTTGAGGCGGCTGGCTTCCTCCGCTTGCGCGCGCGCCTCGGTCTCGCGGCGCAGCGCGTCCTTGCGGTACTGCTCGGCCTGCTTCAATTCTGAAATGTCAAAGCACGAACCGATGTAGCCGGAAAACTCCGGCGTGTCGCGCGGCACCCCATGATCAAGTACCCAGCAGTATTGCCCGTCGTGGCGGCGCAGGCGGTACTCCATTTTGAACTCCTGGCGCCGGTCAAACGCATCGTGGTAAATCTTGAGGCAGCCTGCGCGATCCTCCGGGTGCACACCTTCGGCCCAGCCTTCACCTATCTCCTTTTCGTGCGGCCGTCCGGTGAACTGCAGCCAGGCTTTGTTGAACCAGGTACACTGCTTGTCCTTCCCGGCGATCCAGATCATCACGGGTGCCGAATTGGCCACGATGCGGAAACGCAGTTCGCTTTCGGTCAGCGCCAGTTGATCGCGCCGCTTCTGAGATACATCGTGGAATACGAGCACCACGCCGACGATTTCGCCGTTGCTTTCACGGATGGGCGCGGCAGTGTCCTCGATCGGCACTTCCGTTCCGTCCTTACGGATGAGCACGGTATGATTGGCGAGGCCTACGACAACGCCCTCCTTCAGAACTTTGTCACATGGATTGTCAACAGGCTCGCGGGTTTCTTCGTTCACAATGTTGAAAACATGTTTCAACTCTGCCCCGCGCGCCTCATCGAAGGTCCAGCCTGTTAGCTCCTGCGCAACTGAATTCATGAAGGTTATTTTGCCGTCGGGGGCCGACGTGATTACCGCGTCGCCAATGCTCGAGAGTGTCACACGCCAGCGTTCACTTTCCAGGCGCACCAGATCTTCAGCACGCTGCCGCTCCGCGGTTTCTTCTTCGAGCTGTCTTTGCCGCTGCAGGCTCTCCTCTGTTGCGCGCTGTGCTTTGCGGGTAGCGCTCCGCATTTCTTCGGAGAGATAAAGTACCAGTCCGCCCATCAGGAGGTAGGTAGCCATTCCCGACAGATTAGCCAGGCCCGCAACAACGAAGGACAGTCGTGGCGGAACGAACAGGTACGCTGCCGCGAGCGCTCCGCCAAGCAGCGCGACTACACCACCAAGGATTCCACTTATTCGCGTGGCAGCAATGATCGCGAGGAAGTATGTTGCATAGGGTACATTGTCCTCCACCAATGGATCGAGACCGCTGCGGAGTAGCGTGGCGACGAGGACACAAATGGCTGCAATTAGAACACTTGAGACCGGTGTCTTTGCGGATGAGTCAGAAAATAGCTTAAAACTCGATGCTGTCATCGCGTACCTGGAGAGTTGCTTCTGCATTTGATTTTAGTTCACGGCTGCGATGTGAGCAATTTTTATGAGCTGGAATGCTGCCAGGCCATAACGCAACATTACGCAGTAAAATTTTCATTTTGGTAATGCTTTCAAATTTTTAGGAATTTGTTACGAGAAATACCTTGCCTAAACTCTTGTGCGGGGTTTCTGGCCGGCACATTTTGCCAGGTTTTTTTTCCAACACTCCGGAGATTTAAATCGTGTTCCAAAACTTTCGAGCACTTTCAAAGCCTGAGCCAAAAGCGTCCGTAACGGTGTGCTTTATTTTTAAGAACCGCGGCATTGAAGCGGATGATCGCGGAATCAACCGTTCAACAAAAGGAGTTCTTTCCGCTGCGGTTAAACGGCCCGAGTGCAAAGCCGATATTGGCGAGGTCACATCTGTTTTCGCTTCAAATGGGCAGCGCTACATGCTTCTGGGACTGGGCCAAAGCGAATCTTTTCAGGCGGACATCCTGCGACGAGCCGCAGGCAGCATTGTAAAATCGCTTCACCGAGCTGAAGCAGACAGTGTCTATTTCAGCGTAAATAAACGCCTGCTGGAGCCCGGTGCTGGCAATTCCGGGCGCGCGCTGGGCGAAGGGCTCGCGTTAGGCGCATTTAAATTTGACGAATTCAAGAAATCTAAGAACGAAAAAACCTCTCTGGACGTTCATGCCGCAGATCCGGAATTCATTTCCGGAATTAAGAATGGATTAATTCTGGCTGAGTGCGCCAATTACACGCGCCGGCTTGCAGCGACGCCGCCAAATGTCGCCACCACTGAATTTATCGCGCGCGAAGCCCGCACGCTTGCACGCAATTCAGGCAATTTACGCTGCACCGTAATTCAGGGGCAGGCACTTAAACGCAATAAAATGGTCGGATTGATTAATGTTGGAAAAGCATCCGAATTTCCGCCCAGAATGATTCAGCTTATTTACGAGCCGCGCGGGCGTAACCGCCAGACTATTCTGCTGATCGGCAAAACAATCTGCTACGACACAGGCGGGCTTTCGATCAAGCCGCGCGAAGGCATGCGCGGAATGAAATACGATAAATGCGGCGGGATGGCCGTTCTCGGCGCAATGCGCGCCGTCAGCGTGCTCAAGCCTGGCTGCCGGGTTATTGCGCTTCTGCCCACGGCGGAGAATTCAATATCGAACGTCGCCTACCGGCCGGACGACATCATCACATATCCCAACGGCGTCTCCTGTGAAGTCACCAACACCGATGCCGAAGGGCGGCTGGTCCTCGCCGATGCGTTGCTGTATGGCTGCGGCAAGTTCAAGCCCGATGCGGTGGTGGATATGGCAACCTTGACTGGCGGCGTCGTCGTGGCGCTGGGCGGGCACTTTGCCGGCTACTGGTGTGAGAACGAAGAGCTGCGCGGCAGGCTCGAGCGGGCCTCGGCCCAGAGTGGCGAACGGCTCTGGCGCCTGCCGCTGCATGAAGATTACCGCGAAATGATGAAGGCCAAGCATGCGGACATCTGGAACAGCGCGCCCACCCGCGACGCGCACCCGATTCAAGGCGCGGCATTTCTCAGCTACTTTGTGGATGAGAAAATCCCCTGGGCTCACATCGATATTGCCGGTGCCGCCGAGACCGATAAAGAGAGGCCGCCATTCACACCTGGTCCGACGGGTTTCGGCGTGCGACTGCTCGTAAACCTGCTTGAAGCGTGGAACTAAACTCCTCCTTTGAACGAGGCCCAGGAGATCGCATGCGTAAAACAACGACACTCCCGCTCGTGTTTGCAGCCCTCTGCCTGGCGGTCGGTTTTTCCCGTGCCGGCGAAGAACGTCGCATCGAGAATGTTCTGTTGATCACCATTGATGGATTGCGCTGGCAGGAGGTATTTGGCGGAGCAGACGCGACTATTCTGCTGAATGAAAAGCGCGCTGAAGCGCGCACACGTTTCTGGAAGGAGACGCCTGAAGAACGGCGCGAGGCGCTCATGCCGTTCTTCTGGCAGGAACTCGCGAAGAAGGGGCAGGTTTTCGGCGCGCCCGAAGCCGAGTCCACAGCGCGCGTCACCAATGGATTTTACGTTTCGTATCCCGGCTACAATGAGATTCTGACCGGACGGAGCGACGAGCGCATCAAGTCGAATGAAAAGACGCCCAATCCGAACATCACGGTGCTCGAATTCCTGAATTCCAAGCCGGCCTTCAAGGACCGTGTCGCGGTATTTTCGGACTGGGATGTGTTCCCCTACATCGTCAACCGCGAGCGCAGCGGCGTATACATTCACAGCCACACGGAGCCGTTCACGCACGCTTCGTCGCCTGAGGTTCTTGCCGCGTTGAACGCGTTTACAACGAAACTGCCGCCGTATTGGTCAGGATCCGGCTTCGATGCTCCCGTTGTGCTGGGTGCGCTGGAGTATGTGAAAACCCAGAAGCCGCGCGTGTTGTATATCTCGCTGGGTGAGACGGATGACTGGGCACACGACAACAAGTACTACCTCTATCTTGACGCGGCGCATCGCTCAGACGAATTCATCCGCCAGATCTGGACAACTGTGCAGGCCATGCCGCAGTACGCCGGAAAGACGGCGCTTGTTCTCACCACCGATCACGGCCGCGGCGAGACAACAAAGGATTGGACGAGCCACGGAAAAAACATCCCCGCCGCCGAGCGCATCTGGATGGCTGTGATGGGTCCGGGAATTCCTATGACCGGCCTGCGCCGTAAGCTTCAGAACACGCAGGGCCAAATCGCCGCGACCGTGGCGGCGCTTCTGGGTGAGGATTTTCGCGCGGCGTACCCTGAAGCTGCTGAGCCGCTTCCCTTAAACGCCCCCTGACGAGCGAAGCAGGCGTTATTGCCTGCTTCGCTTTATTCCGACGGCAGAGTCTTTAGCAATCGCAATCATCCCACTCAATATCAGCTTCGTTCTGCAGGCGGTTGGCCGCGGCAGGCTTGGTGTAGCTGTACGGATTGACCGGGCTGTAGTCCTCGCTGCTAACGAAGTCGCGACGGCCGAAGCGAACGTGTCTGCCTTCGAAACTTGCATCGTGAGCATGACTGTGGAAACGCCCATCGCGGTGGAAATGTCCTTCACGGTGGAAACGCCCATCGTCCTTGTCGCTATCGAACCCGACGTGAACCGGCGCGCTATCATCTGCGTCGAATGACACGTTAGTTCCATGTTTTTCGCAATCCGGACATGCCCACACCGAGCCCATCGACACAGCGGCAAGCGCCACGATAAAAAGTTTGGATAACATGATCGTTCTCCCATTCTGTGGCATCGCACTGCCGAGCCGCTCGTGCCGCTCGCCGGCCGGGAGTGACTGACAGGCAATCCCGCTGGAAATCAAAGCGACAGCCATACCAACCCCCGTAAGTCCGGGACAAACGTCGGCAAGCGCGATCAGAATTCAATTTGGAACACTGAAAGCCGCTTGTTACGCTTTCGACCGTCACGCAGCACACCCGCGGTGCGCTATGAACGATCCAGAGAGCCAGGCGGCGCCAGAGCAGGTCGAGACGGAAACAGAACCCGTCCCGTTGCGTATCGCCGTGCTCGCCTCGAGGCTGGATTCTCTTCTGCGCCGCCTGGAACTGGCGAACGTGCCATATGAACTGCGCAATTCAACGCTGCAGAATGGAATCGGGATATTGAATCCTGAGACCTTCGATATTTATGTGCTGGAAGAACATTATTCCCGCGCCAAAGAGGCGCTGGCGGAACTCGAGCAGGTTCCCGTTGCGAAACCTCGTCGGCCTGTTGTGCAACTGCGCCTGAGCACCTGCCTGCTGCTGATGTTCAGCGCCGGATGGCTGGTGATGAAGAACGTGCTGCCGCGCGAGAAATCACTGATCACCGATCCCAGCGTTTCTCAAGTTTACGGTTGGCCGTGGATCGCGCGCGAGGACACGTGGGTTGGCGTGCAATTTTACGCAGACGCGCTGTTCGGCGATATCGTCTTCGCGCTGCTCAGCCTGCTGCTGATTGCGTATTGCGCGGAAAAGTGGTCACGGCGGCGGGAGAGCACAGAATGCAGCGACAGTGTTACTGCAGCGCAAAATCCTTGAGCCGCACGGCAACGCGGCGCGCGCCCCAGTTGCCGGGCTTAGCTTCAAAAACTCCTGAACAGCGCTCGCCGCAGATTCTACACGCGCCCTCAGGCGTTAGATTCCATTCGAGAATCTGCCACGAGTTGCGGCCGATCACACACTGGCCGCAGGCATGACAATAGGTGCTGCCGCCTTCCAGGTCATTGACGTTGCCCGTGTAGACGTAGCGCAGGCCATTCTTCAGGGCGATACGGCGCGCGCGCGTCAGCGTACTCTGCGGCGTACGCGGCTTGTCGAGCATGCGGTAATCAGGGTGAAAGGCCGTGAAGTGATGCGGCACATCAACGCCGAGATTTTCAGCGATCCATTGCGTCATCTCTTCGATTTCTTTGTCTGAATCGTTCTCACCCGGTATGAGCAGCGTCGTGATTTCGAACCACACTTTCGTGTGATGCTTGAGGTACTTCAGCGTTTCAAGCACCGGTTGAAGATGGCTGCCGCAGATCTGATGGTAGAAGCGCTCCGTGAACGCCTTCAGGTCAATGTTGGCCGCATCCATGTGTGAATAAAACTCGATGCGCGGCTCGGGATTCACTTCACCGGCGCTTTTGGCGACCGATTTGACGCCTACCTCGTGGCAGGCGATCGCCACGTCGATAGCGTACTCGTGAAAAATGACCGGATCGTTGTACGTGAAGGCAACGCTGGGACAGCCCAGCCGCTTTGCCGCGCGCGCAATAAGTTCGGGTGTAGCCTGATCGGCAAGCGTGTCGTTTTCGCGTGACTTGCTGATGTCCCAGTTCTGGCAGAATTTGCACGCCAGGTTGCAGCCAGCGGTGCCAAAGGAAAGAATCGCGGATCCCGGCAGAAAGTGGTTCAGCGGTTTCTTTTCAATCGGATCGATGCAGAAGCCGCTTGATCGGCCGTACGTGAGCAGCACGATCTGGTTGTCCTGCCGCCCACGCACGAAGCACATGCCCTGCTGTCCTTCGCTCAAGCGGCAGAAGCGCGGGCACAGGTCGCACTGAATTTTTCCATCTTCAAGCGCGTGCCAGTATTTTGTTGGAACGATCAGGGGTGATGACATAGTGACTCCGCGGCGGAGCACCCGCCGCGGGTCCATTGTAACGCACGACGCAGAGAAACAATACCGGCTCGCGCAGATGGTTCAGATTTTTTTAGGCGACCGTGCCGCCGTGTGGTTTCCGGCGCTGCGATCCACTACTTTCTTCTTTGTCATCTTTCGCTTTTCGCTGCGCGTCTTGCCGGTGCGCTGAACGTCCTCCATGTCGGCCGCTGGCGCGAGTGAGTCTCCGGCGAGCGGCCCGTCCGCCGTCTGAATCGAGGCTTCAAAATCCGGCGTGTTGGTGAACCCCGGGCCCACACCTTCAGTGGCAGACTCGCCTTCGATTTCCTGGAAGCGCTGCTCGCGCTCGGCCTGGATGCGCTCTTCTTCAATGGGATCCCGCTGCCCGCTGCTCTGGCGTTTCAGATTCGCTTTCGTCTTACGCATAAAAATAGCTCTCCCGAATCGTTCGGAAGGTTACCCGCGCAATGAAAGGGCCAGCGGAATTTCAGGCCGGAAGATCCGCCCAGTTCCCGTCTGCGTCCATGATCTGCAGGGGCCGGAAGCGCGCCTTATATTCCATGCTCCTGCAGCCGGAGACATGAAACCCGAGATAAACCCACGGCTTTTTCAGCGCGCGTGCAAGCTGAATGCAGTTGAGGATACAGAACGTTCCCAGTCCTCGCGCCGCGTGATCGGGATCGTGAAAGTGATAAACGGCCGAGACCACATTCGGAGTCAGATCGCAGATGATGGCCGCGCGCAACTCGCTGCCTTCCCACACACTGATTTCGGCACTGGGAACGGGGTTTTCAACCAGCGACAGAAAGTACTCCTCGCGGCTGCTGGACTGCGCCGGCCAGCCCTTCAAGCGCGCCTGCGCCTCATGATAACGGTTGTACAAGTTCAGCCGCTGTTCATCGCAGGAGGGAGCGGCGATCTGCACGCTTAAGTCCAGGTTCTTTTTCCATGTGCGCTGCTGGCTGCGATCCGGATTGAAGCGCTCCACGGGAATTCGCACCGGGCGGCACGCGACGCAGCCGCTGCAGACTGTTTTGAAAAACGCCGCGCCGAACTTGCGGTAGCCGCTGTTCATCAGGTCTTCATATTCCTGCGCCGCCATGGAGACGGCGAAGGAGTACTCCAGCGTCGCTTGCCGCTCGGGCAGGTACGCGCAGGGATGCGGTTCGGTCGTGAACTGATGCGCGACGATCATACGGTTCATCATGCCGCAGATGGGCGCAAAGTAAATGCCTCGGTATCAATGCATCATAAAACAACCGGGCACTGCTTTGAATGACGACTAAAGGCAGGAGCTATCTGCATAGATGCATAGCTCGGATTCTGAACTGTTTGGGGACGGCAGGGTGAAAAAAGGCCGCCGAAACGACATTCGTTCCGGCGGCTCTGAGACAGGATTGACGAAAGCTTATTTCTTGATGCCGAGCAATTCGACTTCGAAAATAAGGGTTGAGTTCGGGCCGATCTTGCCACCCGCGCCCTGTTCGCCGTAAGCGAGTTTGGACGGAATGAAAAGCTGCCACTTCGAGCCGACCTTCATCAGCTGCAGCGCTTCGGTCCAGCCGGGGATCACGCCCTTCACCGGGAACGTGGCGGGTTCGTTGCGCGCGTAGGAGCTGTCGAATTCGCTGCCATCCAGCAGCGTGCCGCGGTAATGCGTGGTGACCTGATCGTTGGCCGTCGGCGTCGGGCCATCGCCTTCCTTAAGAACTTTGTACTGCAGTCCGCTGGGCAGAACCTTGACGCCTTCCTTCTTGGCGTTGGCTGCGAGGAATTCTTCGCCTTCCTTCAGATTCTTTTCGCCGGCTTTCTTGGCTTTCTCGCCCTGCTTGGCCATGGCGGTCTTCTGGAATGCCATCAGCACTTCGCGAATCTGCGCATCGCTCATCAGCGGCTTTCCGCCGACGGTGTCCTTGATGCCATTAGCAAGAACCGCGATGTCGAGGTCTTCCGCGAAGTCCTTGATCGAGCTGCCCATGCTCACGCCGATGGCATAGCTGATCTTGTCTTTGTCCGTCTTCAAGGGGCTGTCCTCGCCCGCCATCAGCGCGGCTGAAAGCAATAAAGTTCCCGTCAGTACAATTGCCCTGCTCATTTCCAACTCTCCTTTTTCTGCAGAAACTGGCCGCGCTGGAGCCTGCTTGCGATCACGCGTCGGAAGAGGCGCACGCCAATAGGACACTTTTTCTACTTCGCTTATTCACTCCCTACGGCTTTATTCGGTGATTGCCGAACAGAAGGGGCTATAAATACTACACAAATTCAGACTTAAAGAAAGTCCAGACCAGACCATTCCGCTGCCGGCGAATTAAGCCCATTTCAGTCCGGAAATGAACTTCCGCCCCGCGCCCCGCAGGAACTCGGCGACGCTCATTGGGCGTTTTCCTTCCGGCTGAATCTCGCGGATCGCGAGCGTCGTGCCGTCCCCGGCCGTCGCGAGCAGAACCGCGTCATTTCCTTCGCCGCGCACGCGCCCGCTGCAGGCGCATGTACCGGATTGCGCTCCTTCAAAGCTCGCCCGCACGACACGCAAGCGGACAGTCTGCGAACCATCGGGCAGGCTCAGCGCAGTCCATGCTCCGGGCCAGGGGTTCATCGCACGGATGAAGCGTTCGAGATACGCGCCGTCTCGATTCCAATCGATGCGCCCGCTGTTCTTCTCGAGCTTCGCTGCGTAGCTTGCCTGCGTCTGGTCCTGCGGCGTGAACGTGACCGGCCCGGTAGTGATTATTTCAACGGCTTCGACGAAGCAATCCGCGGAGAGTTCGGCCAGCCGGTCATGTAATGTTCCCGCGTCGTCACTCGGTAAGATGGGTGTCTTGCGGCAGAGCAGCACCGGACCGGTATCCAGGCCCAGTTCCATCTTCATGATGCACACGCCCGTCTCGGTGTCGCCGGCGAGCAGCGCGGCCTGGATCGGCGCTGCGCCGCGGTGGCGCGGAAGAATTGATCCGTGCGCGTTGATCGGGTAGAGCTTCGCTAAAGACAACGCCTTCTGCTTGAGCAGCCCGCCATAGGCGACCACGCAAAGCAGGTCGGGACTGAGTGCCGCGAGCGACTCGAGTATCTCACGCTTGTTGATCGACTTCGGCTGGAAGATTCGTTCATTTGGAATGCCTAGCTTGCGTGCAGCATCGACGACGGGCGGCGGGGTTGGGTGGCCGGAGCGGCCTTTGGGCTTGTCCGGCTGCGAAACGACTGCAACGACCTCGTGCCGCGGCGCGAGCGCGTGCAGTTTTTTGAGGGAGGGCACAGCGTAGTCGGGCGTTCCGGCGAAAATGATGCGCATGGATTGAAAAGTAGTCTCTGGCGTTGCATTAACAAAGCGCAAATCCACCGCATAGTTGACGGATGAGTCTGCCACGCGGTATCGTACTGCTGAACGGCTGCGGAGCGTCCAGCTATGCCATATCTGATCATGCCGGCCTGTATGAGTGGTCCTGATATTTTGATTCTTCTTGCTGCAATCACGCTCGCACCAACAGGCCTCGTTTTTCTGACATATTGGCCCTACCGCTGGGCGATGAACGCTTTGGCATGCGGCCCACTCTTTGGAAAGCCGCTCGCGCTGTTTGCAGCTGCTATTGGAGGCGCAGTTCTTTGGATCGGAAGCGTGGCGGGGATCACGACATCGGTGATCAGCGCCGGCGGAAATGGCTTTGTAGCGCTCGCGATTGTTGGCGCTGTCGGCTCTCTCTGTTTTTTGGTGTTCATCATCGCATGGTTGCTCCGGCCCAGGAGTCAAGTCTCAGCGCCGACAAATGGCAATGCAACGCCGCCCCTGCAGGTTTGGATGCAGGATCTAATTGTCGCGCTGCTCTGCTATGGAGCAGGGCTGACCATCATCTCAGCCGTAAACAATTTCGATCGCAATCGTGCCGACGAGGTTCTGCCTTACGCCATTTACCTGATGGTCGCCGGAACATTCGGTCTTCTCGCGGCTCTCGATGTCTCACGCCACAGCGAAGCCGGACAGCGCGCGCTGCCGCGCGCCGGCATTTTCGTCGGCATCTTCACGCTTTTCCCGGTAGCTCTCCCCGTTGCGCTGCTCGCCTGGTGGCGCTGGCGGCGGGCGCTGACGCGCAGTGCGGTTTAGGTTCATTTCACCGCAGAGACGCTGAGGCGCGGGGGGGGAACAACAGGGTCTAGGGGCCAGGGTTCAGGGTTCAGAAAAAACGCAGACCCTGACCCCTGAACCCTAGACCCTCTTTCTCTGCGTGTCCGCGCCTCTGCGGGGAATAAAAAGCGGTTCCTGGCCGGCGTCTTAGCGGTTCAAAAAAAAACAGCGCGGACTTTTCAGTCCGCGCTGCTTTACTTCTGAAGAGTGTTCTTTCCAGATCAGCCGAAGATGCCCGGGACCGGCTTGGCGCCGCGGTCGACGACCTGGATCGGGCGGCCGTCGGACGATTCGCGGATCTTCGTCGCATCGATGCCGCAGGCTTCGCAGATCGAGTAGAAGAAGTCGGGAACCACGATGCCCTTGCCGTCGGCCGGCTCGTGACCGGAAGCGTTCGACTTTCCGACCTGCGTGCCGCCCTTGACGCCGCCGCCGGCCAGACAGGCCGCGTAGCTGCGCGGGTAGTGATCGCGGCCAGCGCCGCCGTTGATGTCCGGCGTGCGGCCGAATTCACCGGCCCAGATGATCAGGGTCGATTCGAGCAGGCCGTCTGCAGCGAGCTCTTCAACCAGGCGCGCGAACGGCTGGTCGATCGTGGCACACAGACCCTTGGCGGCCATGTCGATGTTGGCGTGCATGTCCCAGCCGCCCTGGTCGATTTCGATGAAGCGCACGCCGCCCTTGCTGATGAGCTGCTTGGCGACGTAGCAGGCGCGGGCGAAACCGCTGGTGCCGTACGCGGCGCACTTCTGCTGGTCTTCGCCGCGAATTTCGAACAGGCGCGACAGAGGCGAGCGGGACAGCTTGATCGCACGCTCATAGGTCGACCAGTGTTCCTTGGCCAGCGGAGCGTTGTTCAGGCTGGCGTAGTACTGATCCAGGCCCTTGAGCAGCTCGCGGCGCTGATCGATGACGCTGTCGCCCATCGGGGCTTTCAGGTCCGGAATTCCCTGGCCGGCGCCGACTGAGAACGGACCATAGGCCGCACCATAGAAACCGGGGCCGCCGCCGCCGCCGTTGATCGCGACGTAGCTGGGCAGCTCGCTCATCGGACCGTCTTTGGCTTCAGCGCAGACGATCGAGCCGAGGCTCGGGAAGGCCACGCCGGACTGTTCGCGGTAGCCGGTGTGCATCAGGTGGCTGGCCTGGCCGTGATCGCCTTCGCGGGAGGTCATGCCTTTGATCACGCAGAGGTGTTTGCCCTGCTTGGCCAGCAGCGGGAGGCGCTCAGAGATCAGCACGCCGTCAGCGGCTTCGATAGCGCCCAGGCCGCCTGACTGCGGAGTGCCGGGCTTGGGATCGAAGGTGTCGAGATGGCTGGGTCCGCCGCCCATCCACATGAGAATGACGTGCTTGGCCTTGCCCTTGGCCGGAACGTAGGCCGGACCGGCGGAAACGGGCTTATCTTTGCCGGCGGCTGCGGCCTTCTTGTCTTCGGCAGCCCAGGCAGCGGGAATGTAGTTGCGGCCGAGGGCGTAACCCAGTGATGCGGCCAGCGTGCTCTTGATCAAACCTCTGCGCGTTACAGGTCCCGGACAGGTTACTCGATAAGACATTTTTCAGACCCTCCCTTTTCTCTGTGCCGGCTGACCTGCCAGCAGTGCCGTCCTCGGTTGTGCAGCGGTTTCCCCGCTACGTGTGCCGCCGAGTCGGCGGCCTAGCAAAACGTTAGTGAATCGTCACAAATTCCGCGGAATTGAGTAGAACCCACATCACACCTTCCATCCCGGCCTTGCCTCCGGCGAAGGAAGCAAAAGCATTGCTTTCCGGTCCTTGCGGCGGGCGGCCCAGACAGGCGGCGAAGACGTACACCATGTCGCCCTGTCCTTTCTTCTGCAGCCGTGCCACGCCATTTCTGATTGAGCGGTTCATAAAGTCCGAGTGCATCATCATCAGGGCCTGCGCTACCGTGCCTTCGAACTGCAGCTTGCCAGCCCTATCTTCTGCAGTGGACGTATTAATGAAGCGCTGCATTAGACCGTAAAATTCATTCACGTCCTGATTCATCATCTCCATCTTGCCTTCGGTCATCGCCTGATCGCGGCTGCGCAGACCGGCCAGCAGAGCCTTGGACTTCTCTTCACCCCCGGTGGCCTTCTGGATAGCCATGAACAGCATCTCAGGAGTCATCGGGCGCACTTCAGCGCGGGCGGCATAGCGCACGGCCTTGTTGCGGTCGATCTTGGAGGAGTCGCCGTTGGCGGCGCGCTGGTAGGCGCGGGTGTTGGCGATGATCATGCACAGGCGTTTCCAGTCGCGGCCTGAAGCGGTGAAGTCGTCGGCCAGGATTTTCATGACTTCCGGGTGTGACGCCGGGTTCTTCGGGCGGATGTCGTCAACTGGTTCGACCAGGCCGTAGCCGAACATCGCGCGCCAGATGCGGTTGACAGCGGACTGCGCAAACTTTTCGTTCTTCGGATCGGTCATCCAGCTGGCCAGAGCGTGACGATACTGCAGGCCCAGATTGCCGTCGGCGCCAGCCTTGGTGCCACCCATCATGCCCATTCCCATCATGCCGTCCATGCCCATGCCTTTGTCCATGGCCATGTCCTTGCCCTTCATGTCGCCCTTCTTGTCCATGGCCATGTCTTTGCCATCAGGCTTCTTCATGTCGCCCTTCATGTCCTTGCCGGAACCCTTCTTCAGGTCGCCGCCGAGGTCCTTCTTCGGGGCCGTCGCGGTGAATACCGGGCCATCAAGAGCCTTCGGGGGCAGGCGCAGATCACCCTGGGGCGGATCGTAGCGGCCGCCGCCGTTCTTCTCATTCTGATCGGTCAGAACGTGCCAGGCCTTGGTTACGCGCATGGGATCCTTGGGATCTTCGCGCAGTTCGCGGCGTTCGCTGCGGGTGTTGGCCAGGAAGGCGGCGAAGCCCCAGAAGTCCTGCTGCGACCACTTGTCGAAGGGATGATCGTGGCACTGCGCGCAGGCGATACGCGCACCCAGGAAGCTCTGCGTCAAGTGGCCGATCGTGTTCGGCAGCGTGTCGTCCATGTGGTAAGTCAGGTAGTTGACCGGACCATTCTTGTCGTTTTCGCCCGTGGCTGTCAGGATCTGGGTGACGATCTTGTCGAAGCCGACGTTCTTTTCGAACTGTTCACGCAGCCAGGACTTGAACGGCGCAATCTTCACTTCCGGATTGTCGCGTGTGCGGCGGCCGAGCAGGATCACGGTCCAGAACGTGGCGAAGTGGTCGGCGAAATCCGGGCGATTCACCAGTTCTTCAATCTTCTTGTAGCGCTTCTCTCCGCCGCTGCCCGCACGGTAGAACTCGATGACTTCTTCCGGGCTGGGAATCTGGCCGGTCAGGTCCAGCGAGACGCGGCGCAGGAACGTCGGATCGTCGCACAGGGGAGCGGTCTTGATGCCCATGTCGGCGAGATTGATTTCGATAGCGTTATCAATGGCCGCGGCAACTTCTTTGATCGGAGCCAGGTAGCCCTGCTCAGAGGCCTTGAATGCAACCTTTTCAGGTGCCTTGTACGGTGTGCCGTCAACTGGGCCGCTCGATGCCGAGCTGCTTCCACCCGAACCGAGGCCGGCGGCAGCGGCGGCGTTCACTGTTGGAGCGGCGCCGGCCATGCCTTTGACGAATTTGATGCGGTCGGTGAGTGCTGCTCCGAGCGTCTGGCTGGCCTGGGCGGCCAGATCGAGCGCTTCATCGGCTTTTTCGCGGAGCTCATTGGCCATACAGAAGTCGGCGACGATCAGCGCGCGCTTCGCATCACCGTGCACGCAGTTCTTGCCAATACCGGCGATCTCATTGACAGCCACTTTCTCCCAGTTCTGCGGGAAAGGGTTGCCCTGCACTTTGACGGTCAGCATCTTGGCATCAGCGCCGACCAGCTCGACTTTCTGCAGCGAGCCAAACAGCGTGACCCATACTTCCGTCTTCTTGGCCTTCGCGGCCTCAGCCACCATCTTCTTCATGGCTTCAAGCGCGGCGGCCTTGTCAGGCGGCGCGAAGTCGGCGGCGCGGGAGGATATGGCGGCAAGCGCCAGAATGCAGATTGCGGTCATGGTCCTGACTGCGCTTCGAACGGTGCGATCCATTCCAATTCCCTCCCAAGGCGTCCGCCAGCTTGATAACTGGCCCTGCTGCGATGCGCGACTCTTAACGGCTGCTCATTAAGGTGAGTCGCTTGAGATGATCGGCCTACTGCACGAATCCTGTCGTTGAGTCTTTCCTGAACTTACGAAGGTTTAAGGGCTCAAATTATTAGAATCATTAGCTTCAAAATTCGAAATGTTATGGCAACTTGCGAATGCACAATATGTGGGAAAGAAGCTCTAAAAGCAACGCACAATGTATAAAAAAAGAAGCACTGCCCATGCAGTGCTCCTCTTCATACGATAACATCCTGATATATTTGAGTTTACGCTAAGTCAAACAGCAGAACCTCAGCGCCGCCTTCGGTCTCAAAAGTCAGTTTGGTCTCGCCTTCGACAGATGCTCCGTCGCCCTGCTGTAGGGGCTTACCGTTCAAGATCGTTTCCGCTTTGAGCACCTGAACCCAGGCATAACGCCCTAATTCCAGCGGAAGATCCTGCTTTTCGCCCGCCTTAATACGCAGGATCGCAACGCGCGCATCCTGATTGATCTTTAGCGAGCCGTCACGCGCATCCGGCGACGCAATGAACTGCAGGCCGGCTTTTTCAGTGCCGAAGCTCTTGTCTCCATAGCCTGGCGTCAGCCCCCGCTTTTGCGGCTTAATCCAGATCTGCGTTAGATGGACGGGTCTGGTCTTCGAATGATTGAACTCGCTGTGCGTGATGCCTGATCCGGCGGTCATCACCTGCACGTCGCCGGCATTGAGCACTGCGCCATTGCCCATGCTGTCGCGGTGTTCCAGCGCGCCATCGATGACGTAGGTGATGATCTCCATATCGCGGTGGGGATGGGTGCCAAATCCTTCTCCCGGAGCGATGATGTCTTCGTTGATCACACGCAGATCGCGGTAGCCCATGTGCCGCGGATCGAAGTAATCGGCAAACGAGAACGTGTGGTACGTGTCCAGCCAGCCGTGATCGGCATGGCCACGTTCGTTGCTGCGGCGTAAAGTGATCATCAGTATTGTCCTTTCCGTAGCGGTCCTGCTACCTCACTGCCGCTAGTGCTCACGTCCGGCGCCTGGCACCAGCTGTTAGTTCACTGCCAGTCGCGTTTGTCCGTCAGCGGCCGCAGTGTTCCTGCTGCCAAACAGAATTGAATCCAGCGAAAAGCGTCCGGGCCCGGCCATCAGAAGAAGAAAGGCGATGGCAAAGTAGACGGTCGCCAGTTCGTAGCCTCCGACGAACGGATCCCCTTTAGAAATATGCGTAAAGGCGGCCACGGCCATCGTGGCCAGCAGACCCAGACAGGCCAGCGGCGTCAGCAATCCAAGCACCCACGCCAGACCGCCGCCGAATTCGGAGATTGCCGCAAGCGCCTGGAAAATTCCTGGAACGGACGCGTTCGGTCCCATCCAGCCCATTGGATTCTGAATCTTGCCCCAGCCGTGCAGCATAAAGGCCACGCCGGCTACCAGGCGCAGCAGGAGCAGCCCGGTCGAAACGCGCGCATCCACGTCCTTGTACAGGTATTTGATCATGGTCTTTTTTCTCCTTCAAAATTAGTCGTGATAACGACTATTTTGCCAAAATAAAAACCTACTCCGCCGCTTCCCGCGCGGCCTCCAGCAGTTCGATCAGCTTCTTTAAACGGGACTCTCCCAAATGCCCCAACTGCCTGCGGTGCTGCTCCAGCAGCGGTCCATCCATCTCCGCCGCAAGCCGCGCGCCCTTTGCCGTGACGCGCACCGTCACCACGCGGCGGTCTTTCTCGCTCCGTCCGCGCAGCACCAGGCCGCGGTCAACCATGCGATCGATCAGGCGCGTGATATCCGGATCTTTATGAATCAGGCGCTCTGCAATTTCGCCACACGCAAGCCCGCTCTCGCCGGCGCCGCGCAGGATGCGCAGCACGTTGTACTGTGTGGGTGTCAAGTCGGCGGGCTTGAGCACTTCTGCAGCGGCGCGTTGCAGGACCTCCGCCGTGAAAACAATGTTCAAAACGGCTTCCACTTCCAAGCTCGCAAAAGGCTTCGTCTGCTTGATTTCGTCTCTCAGCTTGCTCATGCCAAAAGAATACTCGTTATAACGACTATTGTCAACAACGATATTTAGTTCGGCCCGTTTTTATTCGTATCACAAACCGGAAGCGCGCTTCATCAATGCGGCCGTTTCACGTGCGGCCGCATCGGAGCTCTGCTCCAGAGCAGCGATGACGCTGGGGATGTCTTTGGGACGGTTCTGGCTGAGCTTGAATTTTCCTTCGACCTTCGTGATCTCAATCTCAAAGGCGACGATCTGCGGCATGAGCTTCCTTAAAAACTCCTCGTCGGCCTGCCAGGGCTTTGCAAATGAGGACTCATAGAAGCGAACCATCTTTACGAGCAGTTCGTGAACCGCGCTTGCCTCTTCAATGAGGCTTGCACGTCCGCTGGCGTGCACGGCGGCATAGTTCCACGTCGGCACGCTGGGCTGTGTCTGGTACCACGACGGCGAGATATACGCGTGCGGGCCGTGAAAGATTGCAAGCGTGTCCGCGCCTGCGGCCAGAGTCTTCCAATGTTCGTTGGCGCGCGCCACATGCCCGACCAGCCTGCCGAGGCGTCCGCCATCTTCAATCAGCAACGGCACATGGCTGACCGCGCACTCCTTTCCGTGCGGCGTCACGAGGGTCGCGAAACTGTGCTGGCGCATGAACGCGTGCAGCGTGGGCAGGTCATCGACGTTAAAGGCCGCAGGGATGTACATGCGGCCAAGCTAGCAGGCTTAAGACGAACACGCAAGAATTCAGCGCCCCTCCGCCAGGCGCGCAGCGTCGGGCTCAAGACGCTTGGCCAGATAGCGGCTGAACACCCTGGCGCCGTCGGGTGTGAGGTGGACATTGTCCTTAAAGTCCGCGCGCGAAATACCGGGCACCTCGCGACAATCCAGGATCGGAACGCCCGCTTCGCGGGCAGCGATCAGGATTTCGGAGTTGATTGCATACGGATGCTTCGTCGGCATGGCAACAAAAACGAGCCGCGCACGGCTTTCGCGCACAGTCTGAATGAACCGTCTCAGACGCGTGTACGTTGGGGCCTCGGGCACCGCCTTTTGTGTGCGGAGCTGCAGGTCGTCATGGACGCGCTGCTGCGTCTCGGGATAGTTGTCGGCCACGCGCATCAGGTAGCGGTGGCGAAGCCAGTCTCGGTGAGCGACCGATACCAGCGCCATGCCCTGAAAAAATTCGACGCGACCGCCGAAATCGGTGATGTCTTCGCTGAAGACCTCCGGCGTATCGCACATTTCGCACGAATAGGCGCCAAGCCGGCCCGGAACGAGCCGGTTCTGATCGTCCAGGTGACGGCGGGCAAAGCCCACCACAACCAGCTCGGGCACGCGTTCTTTGCGACTGAAGTAGGTCCTGAAATAATAGTACCAGTCCGTAATCGTGGTGCCTGAGGCTGCCAGGCGGAGCACCGGCCGTCCGGGTTTTTCGAGCGTGCTTTCAAGGATCTCCGGGTCCAGGCCGTCGCGAAAGAGCGAGTTTCCGAGAAATAGAACGCCTTTAGGCTGGGCGCCCTGCAGCTGCGCTGTTTGCTCCGGTAGTGCACGAAGTTGCCGCGGATCCCACATGCCCCGCGACAGGTGCCGGGCGTAGAGCTCAACCAGGACCAGGCTCAACAGCACAAAGAGGATGACTTTGCATTCCGTCTTAAAACTGGAAGTAGATGAATTCATGAGCGATCTCCGGAGCAAAGCAGAGCAGCATGGCAGCGCAATACGAATAGACCGCGGCACGCCGCAACCAATACGCGCGAGTCAGGGCCAGCAGATCGTCCTGCATATAAATCCAGAACTCGAGCAGCAGCAGCGGCGTGATGAAGAAGGCCATCACGCGCGCGTAAACGGAGACAAACGGAGTGACATCGAAGTTGGTGAACAGCAACGACGCCATCGTCCAGGCCTGTGAAGCGGACTCGGCCCGGAACAGCAGCCAGCCAACACAGACCAGATGGAACATCAAGACCATCATCGGAAGCCGGTAGAGCAGCGAGGGCTGTTCTTCCGGCTCGAGCTTCTGCCCCGGTTCAGGCTCATTGACCCAGCGCCAGGCAGCCAGTAGCACGCCGTGGAAAAGGCCCCACAGCACAAACGTCCACGCCGCGCCGTGCCACAGTCCGCCCAGCAGCATCGTCAGGATCAGGTTGCGGTAAGTTTTCCATGAGGATCCGCGGTTGCCGCCGAGCGGAATGTACAGGTAATCGCGCAGCCACTGCGAAAGACTGATGTGCCAGCGCCGCCAGAAATCGCTCGGCGAAGTGGCAAAATACGGCATGCGGAAATTATCCATCAGCTCAAAGCCCAGCCACTTCGCCACGCCCTGGGCGATGCACGAATAGCCCGAGAAATCTCCGTAGATCTGGAACGCGAACGCGTAAATACCCAGGAGACACTCCGGCCCGGTGAGCGTGTTTACGTCAGACGTGAAAACCCAATCGGCGATCTGCGCCATATTGTCAGCGATAATAATTTTCTTAAACAGTCCCAGCATCACCAGGTACAAGCCGGCCGTAAAGGTGCCTTCCTTCAGCACGCGTGGGCGCTGTACCTGCGGCAGCAGTTTGGTGGCGCGCTCGATCGGCCCGGCGACCAGCTGCGGAAAGAACGCAACGAACAGGGCGAAGTCGCTGAACTTGCGTGAGGCTTTCAGCTCCCCGCGGTAGACGTCAATGCAGTAGCTCATTTCCTGGAACGTGTAGAAGCTGATGCCCACCGGCAGGATTACCTGCAGCGTCCAGGGATTGGGCTGGAAGCCGATGGCCTGCAGCATGGCATGCGTGTTTTCGATAAAGAAATTGCAGTACTTGAAAAACGCGAGCAGGCCCAGGTTCATCACCACGCTGACCATGAGCCAGCGCTTCTGGACACGCCGGTCGGCGGAATCTTCAATGCGCTGTGCCAGGTAATAGTCGACGACAGTGGTCCCGAACATCATCAACAGGAAACGCACATCCCACCAGCCGTAGAAGACCCAGCTGGCCACAAGCAGCATGCGGTTCTGCCAGCGATGGGAGAGCATGAAATACAGCGAAACGACAATCGCGAAAAAACACCAGAATACGTAAGTGCTGAAAATCATTCGCGGCCTCAGTGTTGAAGAACACAAAATCGCCGCCGGGCACACTGCATCTCAGCGGGCGGTGCCTTTGCCAGATTTCACTCTGTAAAGCACCTCAACTGAGCCTCTGAAGATCAAGTTCTGCGCCATTTTTTGCACAATCACCGTCACCGGCACCGAGCGCTTCGTTTCCTGCATCGGCGCCTGGTCGAAGCCCTCGTCTGCAAAATTTTCAGCTAATGTGCCACGTTCTTTCACGCTCAATGAAAGCGTCAGCGTCCTGGTGTTGATGCGGTAAACACTGCTGCGCCTGGCATCACGCAGGCGGCCACGGTCCGCCCCTTCCGGCTGCAGCATATGGATGAGGCCGCCCACGTCGGCAATTACACGGGTGGGTGTATTGTCCGCAGCCGACGGCAATTTCAGAAACACCTGGAAACCTGCGGAATCCGATTCCGCTTTCTTGAAATTTAGCAGCAGTTTCAAACCTGCTTTTCCCAGGCCGCTTTGAGTCACCACGCCTTGCGGCACAGATTCAGGGTCCAGCGGATCGGTGTTCAGCGCAGCTTCAAGCGTATCGCTGAAACCGTCGTTATCGTCGTCGGCACTCTGCGCGCTGGCAAAATAGCGCTTACGCACGGGGACCTGGATGGAGTTTTGGACGCCGGCCAGTCCGTCGCTGACGGTCAGGGTTGCCACGTAAAGTCCGTCCACTGCATAGGCGTGTTCCACGCTGGCCCCCAGCGCGCTGCTGCCGTCGCCAAAATCCCAGGAGTAAACCAGTGTCTGCTCGTCAGGGTCGCTCGCAGACGCAGTAAAGGATACGGTTTCCAGGGCGTACGGCCTTTGCGGATTAACCGTGACTGACTCCAGCACCGGCGAACGGTTGACGTCGTTGTCGCTGATCACGAGCGTCGTTTCCGCCCGCTCGCCAAGCATCGCGCCGGCCACGGCCGTGATTCGAAAGCGCGCACTCTCGGTGTTCTCAAAACGATCATCATCGAGAATACGCAGCGAAAAGGCCATGCTGCGCAATCCCGCCGGAATGATTATTTCCGCGGGCACATTCTCGAAGTCGCTGCCGGCGACGGCGCTGCCATCGGCGGTACTCAGTGAAACGTTTATCTCAAAGCGGGAGGGTGAAGTGAGCTCGAGCGTGATGTCGATGCTGCCGTCGGCTTCGGTGGAGCGGTATTCAGCCAAAGCGAACTGCACGCGCGTGGGCGCTTCATCATCAACGATCCCGATCGTGTGCTTTTTCTGCGCTCCAAACAGCGTTTCAGGCGGAGCTGTCAGCGTCAGCTCAATTGTTTCATCACCTTCAGAGACGTCGTCATTGAGCGTCTTGATCTGAACGGTTTTGCTCACCTCGCCTGCGGCAAAGACGATTGATCCGAGTGTCGCGGTATAGTCCTTTTCAAGTGCGGCCGTGCCGCCGGTGATTTTCACCTCAGCCGAGATGACGCGGCTCGCGGGTGTGCTGAGTTCAAGCGCAATGGTGTGCACGCCGGCTGGTTCATTGACGGTGGACGCTGCGGCTGCAAACTGCAGCACGGCCGTGTCGTCATCTGCAATCGCTACCGTGCAGAGCGCAACCGCGCCCACTGCCGCATTTGATGGATTGGCCAGCAGGACTTCGAACGTCTCGTCGTCTTCGTCAATCGCATCCGACGTAATGGGAATAATGGTGGACTTCTGCGTTTCACCCGGCTGAAAGGTGATGGTCCCACTACCGCCGGAGTAATCACCTGCGCCAGCGCTCTTGTCGCGCGTGGACCAGCCGACGCTGACGGTTTTGCCCGATGCTGCATTTAGAACGATTTCTACCGTCGCGCCCCCGTCAGACTCTCCGGCCGAACGTGTTGCTGCGGCGAAAACAACGCTCGGCTGCGGATCATCGTCCTGGATCGTAATGGTTGCGCTGGCCGGCGAGCCGATCGTTGCATTAACAGCGCTGGAGAGTGACGCGCTGAAGGTCTCGGCGTTTTCATCGAGCGCATCATTGAGCAGCGGAATCGAGACGGTCTTGCTCGTTTCGTTAGGCCCAAACGTGACAGAGACGTCGACAGCCTGGTAGTCCGCGCCGGCGAGCGCACTGCCGTCGCTTGTTTTCAGATTTACGCTCGCGGAACTCACCGGCGCAAAGTTGAGACTGACTGTGAGTGTGGTGCTTGCCGCAGTTTCATTCACCGACACGCTCGAACTGGTGAGTCTGGCTGTCGGACGCGGGTCGACGCCATCGACAACGTACTCGCGCACCTCTTTGAGCTTCTGCACCGTCAGCCAGCTTCGCAGCAGGTAGCCAACGTTGCTGCACGCGTCGCCCGTCCGGTGCGAACCACTGTCGCCGCCGGATGCATACGGATCGCTCGAAGCGTTAAACCCGCCGCCACTCGATGACGGATGGACGTCATTGCTCACCATCAGCGTTCCATTCCAGGAGGTGCCGGGCCGCCGTGCATAAATCTCCGCGTTGTAGTCGATCAGCGGAAGTTCACGGTTGCGGGCAAACGTGCGGATGGCCGCGTTGATGTCATCCACGCGGGCATTGAGCGTTGTGTCGGGAAGCGGCGGAATGGTGCTGATCACGCAGACCACATTTCGGTTTTCGAACGCATCAACGATGGTTCCCATGTTTGCGATGAACTGCGACGTGGATTCGCCGGCATAAACATCATTGGTTCCGAACATAATCACAGCGATTTGCGCATTGGGAAAAGCGCTCGCGACTGTGACGTAATGCAGATTCCCCGTGTAATTCGTGTTGGCCAGAATGCTCTTCGCATTGGACGCATTCGTTTCGGCGGGCATCGCCGGCCCGCCATTATTGTTGCCGCTGAGGAATTCCGCTGTGCGCAGGGAGCGCGAGGCGGTCAGGCCGCGAAAACCCGGGACTGTACCGGTGACTGCCAGGTAAAATCCGTTGGTGCTGGACGTATCCGCAGTGCCGCTGGGAAAATTCGCGGCATTGATCCAGGCGCAGAGCGCGCTGTCTTCGCTGGTTCTTCCGCTGCCGGCACGCGGCCACGCTGAATAGGCCGTGTCGTGCGAGATGGAATCGCCAATCTGCAGAACAAAACCGGCGGTTTTCTGGCCCGAGGCAGCCCCGTTCAGCACCTGCCGGCAATGGCGAACCCAGCGGTCTTTCCACGCGGTGTCATAGCCGTTGGCTTGTGCTTTGTCATTCCCGCAAAAAGCGAGTTCTGCCGTCAGACACAGTGCCGGGATTACCCACTTCCACGACGCCACGACTCACACTCCGGTCCCCGCGCTCCAAACGGGAGCGTGTGGTCCGTAGGTGGCAAGTCACGTGCCTGTCATAAAAGGGTGAAACCCGCGGCAGGCGCCGAAAGTTCATTTTTCGAGGATGTGTGCAAGCCTTAGCAGATCCGTATCAAGTGGCTTGTGCTTGCCGACGATATCTTTCAGCGCAACGGTTGTGACCCGGCCCTGGTTGATTCCCGTTAGCACGTCCTTCTCTCCCCGCGCAAGCGCCTCGACAGCGCCGGCGCCCAGCCGCGTGCCGAGCCAGCGGTCCTGCAGCGTGGGAATGCCGCCGCGCTGTGTATGCCCGAGGTTCGTCACGCGCAGATCGAAGCCGGTCTCAGCCTTGTGCTCGCGGAAATAGGCCACCATTTTCTCTGCGTTATAACGCGCGCCTTCGGCTACGACTGCAACCGCGTGGCACTTTCCGCGCTTGTGAGCATCGTGCAGAATCCGCGCGACCTGCTCGGGCGTCGTCTCCATTTCAGGGATCACGATGGCCTCCGCCCCACCGGCGATTCCGGCCATCAGAGCCAGATAGCCGCAATCGCGGCCCATGACCTCAAGCAGAAACGCGCGCTGCAGAGAAGACGCCGTTGTCTTGAGGCGATCGATTGCTTCCAGCGCGATGTTCAGCGCCGTGTCGACGCCGATCGTTATTTCAGTCCCGGCCAGGTCATTGTCGATCGTCGAGGCGACCCCAGCGACAGGTACGCCCATCTCGGCCAGCGCCAGCGAACCGGTCTGCGACCCATTGCCGCCGATCACGACCATCGCATCTATCTTGTGCTTGCTGAGATTGGCCACAGCCTTCCTGCGGCCCTCAGGCGTTTTGAATTCCTGCGAGCGCGCGCTGCCCAATATGGTGCCGCCGTGCTGCATGATGTTGCTGACCGAACGGGCCTTGAACGGTTCGAAGGATTCGGAGATCAGCCCGGCGAAGCCCTGCTTGACTCCCACGACTTCCCAGTTGAGGTCCAGCGCGTAACGCGTCACGGCGCGAACGGCGGCATTCATGCCTGGAGCGTCGCCACCGGAGGTCAGTACACCAATGCGATGAATCATTTTTTCTGCTCTTTTTTGATGAGGGCCCAATCGTCGACGTTCGCTGTCTTTCCCTGTGCCGAATTCCATGCATAAACGGTAATCGATGTCTGCTGCGGGCCTGTGGTAAACGTAAAGGCGTGCTCTTTGTATTCGCAACCCTGCACAATCACTTTCACGTCCTGCGGCTGGTGGCCCTTGGTTGCAAAGGTCAGCCATGTATTCGGGTCCGCGCGAATCCAGGCACTGGCTTCATAGGTTGTGTTCGGTGTGAGGTTCTTGAGCGTCTTCGCCAGTCCCGTGCTCGACGTTAACTCACCGGCGAATTTCCCGGAGCGAACCTGCGTGGTCGTCAGGCTCGCGTTTCCCCACTTTTCCCAGGAGCTCAGATTGCCGAGCTCGAAGCCGGGATCGTGAATCAGATTCGGGCAGTCGGCGCCGGCCGAGGCAGGTGCCGGCGTCGCATTAATGGCCGGCTCAGCCTTTTTCTCAGCTAACTTTTCAACCGGCTTAGGCGCTTCCTTTGGCGCTTCCGGCTTGCGCTCAGCTGGCCTGGCAACTTCCCTGGACGGCTCGGTTTTGCGCTCGGTATTCTTCGACACCTCTTTCGGCGCGTCCGGCATCCATCCCGGGCGCGGCGCAGTCGCCGCCGGCTGAGGCTGCTGCGAGACCTGCGCGGGAAAACGCGAGGTTGCGGTTGACGGCGCGGGATCCTGAACTTTCGAATCCTGCTCGCGCGTCGATCTGGAATTCGTCTCGGTAGACCGCGAGCCCGACATCAGCGCGATGCCGATCAACACCAGCGCAGCGCCGGCCGCACCGAGCATGTAGACGATTGAGTGCGATTCGGTGCCTGCGGCCTTATCGGATTTCTGCGGCGGCGTCGAATGCCTGCGCACCGGCACGCGATCTTCCGATCCGCTGCCGCGGCGCTCGTCAACGTGCGGTCTTGGCGGGAGAATGACCGCGCCCGATTTGCGCTGCTGTGCCAGGGCATGCCTGGGAACGACGATCTGGCCCGACGATGGAGCCTCGGGGCGTGCAGCGGAGCCTGAGGGCGGCTTTCTCGGAGCCGGAGCTTCGGTGCTGCACTTCGCACAGATGTAACTGTTTTCGTCTTTTCGGCGCGCGAGCCCGGACGCTATTTCTTCGTCGGATACGCGCAGTCCACAGCGGTCGCAATAGTAGAGTTGCATAATCGATCCGCTTAAGACGGAACCTCGGCGCGGCACTGCAACGAGTCTACTGCTAGAAGCAGGCTTGTAAATAAGACAGACTTTACTTTAACGCCGCAATGATCAGTTGAGCTGCCGCGATGCCGCGTCTGCGATGGCAGTTTGACCGGGCTCAGCCGGATGCACGCTGTCGACTTTCAGCGATTCCATGGGAAGGTTCGGTGCAGCTCGATAATTCAGCACAGTTGCCCCGCGTACAGGACGCGGGACAAGCAGCACGAGAAGCATGTGCCTGATCGCACGCACTGCATCATTTAGCGGCGAAGATTTCGTTGAAGAAGTCCTTCATGTCCTCCCACGAGCGCCGGTTGGCTTTCTCGTTGTACGCCGCGCCTTTCGAATTGTCGTTGCCGGCAGCAGGATTGGTGAAGGAGTGGACAGATCCGCCGTAGCTGACGAGTTGCCAGTCGACTCCGGCTTTGCGCATTTCATCTTCGAAGGCCAGCACTTCTTCAGGCTTCACGAACGGGTCGTCAGCGCCGTGAAGCACAAGGACTTTGGCCTTGATGTTTTTGGCATCTTCGGGAGTCGGCGTGCTGAGGCCACCATGAAAACTGACTACGCCGGCGACTTCCGCGCCGCTGCGCGCCAGCTCCAGAACGGTCGTGCCGCCGAAGCAGTAGCCCATCGCCGCCGTGCGCGCACCATCGACATTCGGATTCTTCTTAAGAACCTCAAGCCCGGCATTCACACGCGCCCGCAGCAGCGCCCGGTCGCTCTTGAATTTTCCGGCCTGCGCACTGGCTTCCGTGCGGTCTTTGGGCCGCACGCCTTTTCCGTAGATGTCGCACGCGAAAGCGACGTATCCCATTGCCGCGAGTTCTTCCGCGCGCTTCTTTGAAAACTCGCCGTTGCCCATCCAATCGTGAACGATCAGGACCCCCGGCCGCTTCCCCTGCGCCGCATCGTCGTAAACCATGAAGCCTTCGAGCTCGACATCGCCCTGCTTGTAAGTGACGGTATCCACTTTCACGGCGGCCAGAGCCGGCAGAGCGAGCAGAAAGGCGACGAGAAGAGTCAGGTTGCGCATGGGACCTCCTTAATGTTGAATCCGCGTCTATTCGAGTTGCGAGTGTGTTAGAGCCGCTGCAGGATTTCTTCTTCGCGCTTATCCAGCGCGACGCTCTCGAGCGTCCACTGGATCAGTTCGCGTGCGGCCTGCTGGTTGAGCTCAAAGGTTTTTGCCAGGTCAGCCAGCTTCTTATCCTCCTCCGGTGCCAGCCCGTCCGAAAGCGCCACTTCGATTAGCGTGCGGTAGAGATTTTTGCGAAGCACCGGGTTCTTCATCGCTCGCACGACTTCTTCGATCGGCGCCGGGTGGGCCAGTTCCTTGTCGATCACCGCCTGCACGTCCGGGTCGCGCATGGACAAGCCGGTTTCCTGAATAAGTTCCGACAGATGCAGCCGCTCTTCAGTCGACACCTTGCGATCGGCAGCGATGATGTTGGCGACGGCGCGGCAGAACAGGAGAAGTTCTTCCCGCGAGAAGTTGGGATTGGCCTGGCTGTGGTTGGGCATGGACGGTCTCCGTTTCAATGCGACCCGACTGCGTCTTCGATCAGGAGTTCCAAAGTCTAGCGCCAACTGCTGCTCCGGCAAGCCAGCAGAAGTGAATGGCGGATTGAAGAACTTCCCGCTTACTTTCGGCCGATTCAGGTGTTAATCATCCTATGCTGCGCCACCGCTTCTTTTTTCCAGCCGTTCTGCTCGGGCTGCTGCTGTTTCTGCTGCTGCCCGGCAAGCTCATCGTAGCCCCAGGTTGCACGGTGGCCGTGGTGGACGAATTCGGAAGTCCATTGAACGGAGTCACAATCATCCGTTCCTGGAGCGACGGTATCACTCACAACGATAATAACAGCGATCAGCTCACTACCGAAGGCAACAGGGTCACTTTTCCCGAACGCAGCATCATGACCGGAAGAATGAAAAGCTTCTTTCATTATCTCAGCGGCCGCTACGTTACTGTCGGCGCCAAAAAGGATGGCTATAAGCTGCAGGAATCGGCGATGTTCACTCCCAGTTCTGCCGCTGCAAACGAACTTGTTGTCAAAATGCGCGTCTTCGATCTCTTCCGTGATATCGCCGAGAACGACTACTATTTCGTTTCCCGCGCGGTGCAGCAGAATCCCGAGTATGCAAAACTGGTGGACGCCGACGGCAACACGCTTCTGCACGCGCTGGCAAGAAAGGGCAACTACAGTACCTGGCCCGCGACGGCACTGCTCGAGGCAAAAGCCAACGTTGACGCCCTGAATGCCAACGGCGAAACGCCGCTGCATCTGGCGATCCGCTCCGAGGATGTTGAATTGGTCAAGCTGCTCCTTAAAGAGGGCGCGAGCCGCACGATCAGCGACAATCTGGGAAACACGCCCCTATCGCTTGCGGCGAAAGCGGTGAATCCAGCCATCCAAACCGCGCTCGCACCAACCGGATCACCCGCGCCCTAGCGCGGCAATCCGATGAGCGCCTCGCGCGTCAGCAGCGCCGTCAGGCTCAGTTCGTGCGCGGGCTCGTCCATGAGGAACCGTTCATTGTCGATGTTCGTCCCGTTGCCGGCCGCCCCGGCGTGATGCAGCCGCGCGGCACCGCTTGCGAATTTCATAACGTCGGCCGCAAGCAGCTTGAAGTTTCCGCGCGTGTTCGGCGTGCGTTTCGCGCCGAGGTAATCGTAATTAAATGCGCGCTGGCGGATGCGCAGGCGGAAGAGCGGTTCCAGGCAGAACACTTCCAGCCACACTTCAGGATCCGAAGGCTGGCTCTCGGCTCGCAGCGGCGGAGCAGCATCCGCTGAATCCACACCCATCATTTGTCGCGCCGCCAGCCTGCCGAGCCCCGCTGCGCGCGGTCCGACAGCGACGCCCACGGCTACCGATGCCATCGTAATGCCCAGTTCGGTAATTATGCCGTCGAGCATGGCGGGGCTATCAGCGAGCTCATTGTCATTCGCGGGCTCGGGCGGAAGAACCGGCAGCTCTTTCGGCAACGCTAGTCTTACTCCACCGGGTCGAACGAATGAAACATTGACCGCGCGGATCGTCTCCCAGGGTAGCGTGCGCAGCTTTCCGTGTGCGTCTACCTGGATGTGAAATCCCGATTCATCCAGCCGTCCTGCCTGCGTGTGGTACGGCTCGGGGGCAATGAGCAGTTTCGAATACGGAATAGTCATTGCAGCGAAGCCGGCGGCGCAAAGCACTCCGGCAATAGCCGTGGCGCGTTCGGGCGTGAGCGGCAGGGGGATCAACCCCTGGCCGAAGCGGCAGGCTTTCGTGGCATCGCCGCGGCTCAGGCCGGCTCCCGATTGGCACAGCGCATCGGCGGCGCGCGCCCAGTCCTTAGGCGCGCCATCTTTGAACAGAACGTACTGCGCTTCGCTCATGTTTTACTTGTGCTATTTCTTGGCAAATAAGGACGCTTCAAGCGCCGGCAAAATCACCATCTCGCAGCCCTTCGCGTTGGGGTGTATGCCGTCGGGCACATACGCATCGAAGGCTGCCTTGTCTTTATCGAGCACGGCTTTCCAGTTGGGATAGTGATCGATCAGCCGCAGCTTGCGCGCGGCCGCGACGTCGCGGTACATCTGGTAGTACTCTTCAATTTTCGGCCGGCGTTCCAGATGCTCTCTGATCGGCGGATTCATAGTCATCAGGATGACTTCGCAGTTGGGATTCTGCTTTAAAATCTGGTCGATCATCTCTTCAAGATTTTTACGGGCCATTGAAACGCTGGTGTCGTATTTCAGAAACGCATCGTTGATGGCCCATTCGATCAGCACCGTATCGGGATTTTTCTTCAGCACGCGCGCGTCGAGATTATCGAGGCCCCATTTAGACCACATGGCGCTCTGCGCGCTGTTGGTGACTGTGCACAATCCCGGATACTTTTTCTCAAGCACAGCTTTAAGCTGACCGACCCACGCGCCACCATGCGTAAGGCTTGTGCCGTACGTGACCAAGTGCTGCTTTTTACCGGCCTCAAGATTCTTGATCAGCAGCGCCGGCTCGCCAGCGCTCACCGCCACACAGAAAAACAAGCATACGACCGGCAGTGAACGCAACCGCATTGCTGAGCCCTCTTATGCATCATGCATCATGCATTATTTTTTGATTTCCTTCACCTGAACGTTGCGGACGGAAATTTCGCTGCCCTGATGGTGCTGCTGGAAAGCGAAATGGCCTTTCTGGTGCGTGTTCTTGACGTCGGTGTAATCGACAGTCACTTTGCCATTCACCTTGATGATGATGTGGTTGCCATCGGCGATCACTTCCTGCGTGAACCACGTATCGGGCTCAACAAGGCGCTCGGAGACGTTTACGAAATTGTAGAGGCTGCCCGTGCGCTTGGGATCGCTGTGCGTGCTATTGACTTGCGCTTCATAGCCGCTCGGCCAGCCATTGCCGAGCTTGGCGCGGAAATACTGTCCGCCGTTCCCCTTGTCGTTGATCTTAATCTCGGCCTTGTAGTGGAAGTTTTCATAGTCGCCGCGTGGGCTGAAAATGTGGCTGACGTTGCCTTCTCCTTTCAGCACGCCATCCTTGAACGTCCACTGGCCCTTGTCGAACTTTTTGACGCCGTCACCCTCTTCAACCGTTGCCTTTGCGTCGTTGGGCATCAGTTTCCACTCTTTGAAGGATTTTTCGTCAAGGATCGTCACCCAGCCGTCTTTATCTTCCGCGCGCGCCACAATGGAAAGCAGCATCACCGCGCAAAGCAGTACAATTCGCTTCATATTCCCTCTCCTTTGGTCCTGTTCAGATCGCACCAGACAGCTTTCGAAAGCCGCGGCGTCCGAATGAATACACCGGCCTCAGCAGTGTCTTATCAGAAACATACCGCAAGCGGACGTGTCCGTTGAACTAGACTAATCTAGAGATCTGTTTATTCGATCAGGCTTCAGCGAAAACAGCGGAGACAGCGAGAGTGAAATCCGGCAGCAGGAGGGAACTGAGCGCATCGCCCCCGCGCAGCGTTTTGAATGGCTCGCGCGGGTTGTCCTGCAGGTGGTAGACCAGGATCGTGTCAGCATCCGGATCGACGATCCAGTATTCCGTCACGCCGTAGCGCGCGTAAATGACGCGCTTGGTTTCGAGATCCAGATCGCGGTTGGAGGGCGAGAGAATCTCGATACAGAGATCCGGGGCGCCTCGCACACCCTCGGAGGAAATAATATGTTTGCGCGCAGCAGCGATAAAAAAAATATCAGGCTGGCAAACATCTTCATCGCTTAAAATCACGTCCAATGGCGCGGCGCAAACTGTCCCCAATTTCCTGTCTTTTGCAAAACGGTAGAGCTCGCCACCAAGATACATTAGGATGCTTTGATGTTTAAAATTAGGCGATGGACTCAAGACCAACTCCCCCTCAATCAATTGATAACGCGGCCCCGTCTCCGGCAGGGCGCGGTATTCTCTATAAGTGAATTTGATGTCCGTTCGCATAGGCACCTCGAATAGAAGTATATCCCGTACTGGCAAACGAGGCCACTTTTTCCCGCACCGCAAAGAAAAGCACAGCCGCTTCCGGCTGTGCTTTCTGCTTACGTCTCGAATGTTGCGAAAAGTCTATTCCTCATCATCCCGCAGCTTCGCCAGAATGCTGTAATCTTCCAGCGTCGTGGTGTCGCCGATCGTTTCCTTGCCCGTGGCGATGTCGCGCAGCAAGCGGCGCATGATCTTGCCCGAACGCGTCTTCGGCAGCGCGCCCGTGAAGCGGATCTGCTCAGGCCGCGCGATGGCGCCGATCTCCTTGGCCACATGCGCCTTCAGCCCGTTCTTCAGCTCTTCGCTGGCCTTCTGGCCATCCTTTAGCGTCACGAACGCGACGATCGCCTGCATCGTGATCTCGTGCGGCTTGGCCACCACTGCCGCTTCGGCTACCGCCGGATGGCTGACCAGCGCGCCTTCGATTTCCGCCGTGCCCAGGCGATGGCCGGAGACCTTGATCACGTCGTCTTCGCGGCCGACGATCCAGAAATAGCCGTCCTTGTCGCAATGCGCCGTGTCGCCGGCAAAGTACGCGTCCTTCACCGCGCTCCAGTACTGCGCCTTATAGCGCTCCGGATCACCCCAGATGCCGCGCAGCATGCTCGGCCACGGCTTGCGGATCACGAGCACTCCGCCCTTGCCCGGAGGCAGCTTCTTGCCTGTCGCTTTGTCCACAATTTCCGGAACGATGCCCGGCATCGGCAGCGTCGCTGATCCCGGCTTCGTCGGAACAGCTCCCGGGATCGGCGAAATCGCGATGGCGCCGGTCTCTGTCTGCCACCATGTATCGACGATCGGGCATTTTTCTCCGCCGATGACCTTGTGATACCACATCCACGCTTCCGGATTGATCGGCTCGCCCACGCTGCCCAGCAAGCGCAGGCTGGAGAGGTCGTGCTTGCGCGGCCACTGCTCGCCCCACTTGATGAAGGCGCGGATGGCGGTCGGCGCCGTGTAGAGAATGTTGACCTTGTACTTTTCGATGATCGCCCAGAAGCGGTCGGGCTCGGGGAAGTTCGGCGCACCTTCGTACATCATCACCGAAGCGCCGTTCAGCAGCGGCCCGTACGCCACGTAGCTGTGGCCGGTGACCCAGCCGATGTCGGCCGTGCACCAGTACGTGTCTTCGTCACGCAGATCGAACACGAGCTTCGACGTGAGGTACGTTCCTACCATGTAGCCGCCGGTCGTGTGGAAGATGCCCTTCGGCTTTCCGGTCGAGCCGGACGTGTACAGAATGTAAAGCAGGTGTTCAGAATCGAGCTCTTCGGCCGGGCAGACGGTCGACGCGTTGGCCATCAGTTCCTGCCACCAGTGGTCGCGGCCTGGGCGCATCACGGTCGACGTTCCCGTGCGGCGGTAGACGATGACGTTCTGAATCGTCGGGCAGCGATCGACGGCTTCATCGACGGCTTTCTTGAGCTCGACGACATTGCCGCGGCGGTAGCCGCCGTCAGCCGTGATCACCATCTTGGCCTGGCAATCGTGAATGCGGTCCACGAGCGCCGTTGCTGAGAATCCGCCGAAGACAACCGAATGCGCCGCGCCGATGCGCGCACAGGCGAGCATCGCAATCGCAAGCTCGGGCACGAGCGGCATGTAGATGGCAATGCGATCACCGCTCTTCACGCCCATGGTCTTCAGCACGTTGGCGAACTTGCAGACTTCGCGGTGCAGATCCTGGTACGTGAGCACGCGCGTATCGCCCGGCTCGCCTTCCCAGATGATGGCCGCCTTGTTCTTGCGCCACGTTTCCAAGTGCCGGTCGATCGCGTTGTACGTGATGTTGGTCTTGCCGCCGACGAACCACTTGGCATTCGGCAGCTTCCAATCCAGAACTTTTTTGAACGGCGTGAACCAGTGGAGCTCGCTGGCGATCTTGCTCCAGAACTTGTCGGGGTTCTTGATCGATTCGTCGTAAATTTTCTTGTAGTCGGCGAGCGACTTTACGTGCGCCTTTTTCGAGAATTCTTTGGAAGGCTTGAACAGGCGCGCCTCACGCGTGAGCTGATCGAGCGCCTCGGTGGGCGCGGCAGCCGCGGCGGGCGGCGGAGTCTTCAGAACAGGGCCAGGTTTTTTCACGGCAGGTTTCCTCGCGCTCTTAATCTTGCTCATGAACCGCGTGCCTCCTTTATTAAATGACGGACCGGGAAGTATGGATGTGGGCACGCTTTCCGTCAACCGCCAACCGCCCGCAGTCGCATTTTCAAAATGTTCCACGTGGAACGTTCGCAAGGTGAACCCTGTCGCCGCAGTAGCTTTACAAAAGTTGCACGCGTGAGCTGGCCATTTCTCTCCCCCTTATAGAAGAGTCCATCGGCGGCACACATCAATTTGTCCGAAAACGCACAACGTGCAAAACAGAAAGGCGGTAGGAGTTCCTACCGCCCCATCGCTCTTGCAAAAAGGACCTCTCTGTTCTCAGTTCCTGCGCCAGCGCCAGTCCGTGCGAACTCGCGACAGACACGCTTCAAGTCCCGCCGACAGCTTTTTCCAGAGTGGCCAGTTCCAGGGAAGCAGTGTTCTCCAGTTCATCGCGTCTCTCCTTTTTTTATGGACTCCCTTCCCCAACCTACAGGGAAGGGAAGCCAGAGCCTCATTCGCTCTTCACGGCAATCTTGCGCGGCCGCGCCGCTTCAGCCTTCGGCAGCGTGACTCGCAGCACGCCATTCTTCACCGTGGCCTCGATGCCATTCGCATCGACAACGTCCGGCAACGTAAACGTGCGTTCGTAGTCGCCATTTTCGTACTCGCAATGAACGAGTTCGAAGCCCTCCATCTCGAGCGGCTTCATGGAACTGCGGATCGTCAGCAGGTTCTGCTTGAGGCTGATATCCACTGACTTCTCATCGACGCCCGGCATGTCGGCGATCACGATGTACGCCTCAGGCGTCTCGTAAACATTGGCCAGCGGCATGAATGTCTTTCGCGCACACGGAGCCATCGACATCTGCTCGTCGGCCTTCGTTATGGCATGGGTCATGGCTCGTTCCTCCTTTCTGAAGCACCTTTACTTTACGGTAATCTTGCGAGGCTTGTCGTCAGCGACGACCGGCACCTTAATCCACAGCACGCCGTTTCGCAGCACAGCCTCGATGTCTTTCTGTTCCGCCCGGAACGGCAACGGAATGGATCGCTCAAAGGAGACGATCTCGCGCTCGATCCGGCACGGCCGCGCATCTGCTGCGGCCTCATCACAGCCACGCCCGCCCTTAATCGTGAGCAGCTTTCCGGTGATCAGCACTTCGAGATCTTCGCCCCGGTAGCCTGGCAGCTCGGCCGTGACGATAATTGCCTCTGCATTCTTCCACACGTTGACTGCAGGGAAGACATGCACGGCGCCGTTCGCGCCCAGAAAAACATCATCGATAAGCTCATCTGCCTCGGATAACTCGAGGAGCGGAGCTAAACGGTTGAAAGCAAACATTCGTTCACCTCCTTTCCTTTCGTCGCCCGTTTTTGCAAAAATCGCGCTTAGCATCCGGAATGCCACTCCGCCGAGCGCGCGCACGCAGGCCGGCACCGCTCATGCGACATTCCCGGCTCAAAGCGGCCCGTCATTTCGACCTCAGCCGGCCAGTCTGAACCAGATATTCGATGCGTGAAGGCAGATGAGATTTTCACGTCTTATTACTGCAGTAGCACATATAGCAGGATTCGTGTGACCGGAGTCAGCTATGCTTTCTGAAGCGATGCGCGAAAAACTGGAACAGGTCGCCGGCGGACGGCTGGCGCTCACGGTGCTTTTTCAGAAGCGCCTGCGGCAGCTTGAACGCGGTGACGCGCCGCTGGTTGCCGCTGAGAACAGAGATCCATGGGACATTGTCGCCGAGGAGATCCTTGCGGGAAAAATCCGCCTGCAAACCGGACGATCGGGTATGCGGCTGCTCAAATCTGCGACGACCCGGGCTTTGCCGCGCCCGAAAGCAAAAGCTTCGTAAACGTGTGGAGGATGCCGATGGTTCGTCAGTTGAATCCCGTGGCGCGTTTTTGCAGTGAACTCAATCATGGCGATGCGGGCATGCGCTTTCGTGCGTGCGCCGGGCTGAGTGCGCTCGGACGCGCGGCGCGAGCGGCGCTGCCCGAGCTGCACCGCCGCCTCACGGATGAGGTCTTCTATGTGCGGGAGGCTGCGATCGATGCCCTTGCCAGTGTCAACGGGCCAGACGCCTGCGCGGCGCTGATCCCCTGTCTAAGCGATCCCCATTGGCGGGTGCGGGAGCGCGCTGCGCGCGTGCTGGGCGAACTGCGCGCACGGGCCGCGCCCGCCGCGCTTGCCTTGCGTCAGGCTCTCTGCGACATGGACCCTGCCGTCCGTGAGGCCGCGGCGCTGGCGCTGGAAAAAATCCCCAGCGCCAGCAGCACCATGCTGGCGCATTCGCACACAACCATTGCCGCCTAATGTTCCCGGATAGAAATAACGGCGACCACGAAACATCGGCGACGGCGAAATAGCGCCGATGACGGAACACCGGAGACGTCCGAAGCTTTTCCAGCAGTTTCGCGCGCGCCCGTCTGGGGCTCTGGAAAAACCGGAACGGATGCCTCTTCCCACGGCTCGCGCCGTGGCTATGATTCTGTTGCCCTCCGGGCACGCGAATGGGAACGACACAAGGATCACGCCGCCATGAAACGCCGCTGGTTCCAACTGCATCTGAGCACCTGCGTCGTGCTGATGTTTGTGGCGGAAAACTTTTGAGTGGCAGACCAATGAACGTTCAACTTTATAAATACTTTTCTGTTTGCGCTTGGATTTGCGTGTTTTTTGTTTTTGTGATGGGTAATATGCTGCCACTCCCGCATAATGAGATTTTTGAAGCCGACGTCTTGCACGTGACGGCCACGAAGGGGTTTCCGTTCATCTGGTATGCAGAGGGGCATACACTCGGCGATCGAACCCCACACAAAGTGTTTTTATTTGCAGGAATGATTGCGAACGTTTTTATTGCAGTGGGTCTCCCATTTTTACTATATATTTGGTTACTAGTGCTTAAGAGTTATAGCGCCCCGACTA
>DASPJR010000066.1:0-32497 GCA_035628505.1 Planctomycetota bacterium
AAAACGCAGGCCGCGCTGCTGGAGGCGATGGAAGAACACCGCGTCACGGCCGGCGGACAGACGTACAAGCTGCCGGAGCCGTTTTTTGTGCTCGCAACGCAGAACCCGATTGAGCAGGAAGGCACGTATCCGCTTCCTGAGGCGCAGCTCGACCGTTTCATGTTTGAAGTGCGCATCGACTATCCGACGAAACAGGAAGAGGTCGATATCGTGCGCTCGACCACAGCGCTGCGCGACACGACGCTGACGCCGGTGCTGAACGCCGCTCAGGTGCTGGAAATCCAAAAGGTGGTCCGCAAGATTCCGGTCAGCGATGCGGTGATCCGCTACGCGGTCGACCTGGTCGATGCCTCCCGTCCACGCAGCCCGGATGCTCCGGATTTCGTGAAGCTGTGGGTGCGCTGGGGCGCAGGCCCTCGCGCCAGCCAGTACCTGATCCTGGCGGCGAAGGCGCGTGCCGCGATCCGTGGGAACTTCTCAGCTTCGAGCAGCGATGTTGAAGCCATTGCGCCGCTGGTGCTGCGCCACCGCATCGTCACGAACTTCCATGCCGAAAGCGAAAACATCAACGCGGACGAGATCGTCAAGCGGCTGTTAGGTCACGTTAAAAAGCCAAGCTGATCTCCCGGCGTGCGGCTTAGTACGACGCTTCGAAAATAAGAATCAAATGCGAGAGAACTCTATGCGGCTCCGACCGTTAATCTGTGCCCTGGCTCTATCCGTCGCTGCGCTGGCCGCGAATGCGCTTGAAGTAAAAAAGCCATACCTGCAGCTTGGCCCGATGCTCGGCCATGTTGGCGCGACTGAAGCACGCGTTTGGGTTAAGGCTTCCGAAAAGGCGAAGGTGGAAATCCGCTTCTGGCGTGCCGATGCCGCAAATCGTGACGTTACGGTAAAAGCGCCCGAGCCCAGCAGCGCGACGGATTTCATGACGCACGTGACGATCCCCAATCTCGCACCCGAGACGCAGTATTCTTATGTCGTGCTTTTGAACGGAAAACCCGCCATGTTCCCGCCATACCCCTCTTTCACTACGGCGCCTGAAAAAGGCAAGAAAGGTGTGACACGAATCTGCTTCGTCTCGTGTATCGGACGAAACTCGCATGAACCTGCCGCGGCGTGGGCGGACATGGCCGCACGCGCGAAGTTCGATCTGCTCCTGATGCTCGGCGACAATCACTATGCCGATTCAACCTCGCCTGAAAAGCAGCGGCCGGCATACTACGCTCACCGCGCGGTCTCCGGGTTCAAAGAGGTAACCAGTCGCGTGGCGACTTACGCTATCTGGGACGATCACGACTTCGGCCCCAACGACAGCGACGGCACCGCCGCAGGCAAAGAAATTTCGCTCGAGACGTTCAAACAGTTCTGGCCTAATCCAGCGTATGGCGAGACGGACAACCCGGGCTGCTATTTCCGGCTGACGCGCGGCGATGTGGATTTTTTCATGCTCGACGGCCGCTATCACCGCACGCCAAACAAGGCGCCTGAAGATGGCAAAAAAACGATGCTCGGCGAAAAGCAGCTCGAGTGGCTTAAACGCGAACTGCTGCTCTCGACAGCAACGGTGAAATTCCTGGCTCACGGCAGCGAATGGCAGAGCCATGGAACGAAAGATTCCTGGACCAGCTTCGCCCGCGAGCGGGATGAACTGTTCAACTTTATTGAAGAGAAAAAAATCAGCGGCGTGATGCTGCTCTCGGGCGACCGGCATTTCACCGGCTGTTACCAGGTCAAAGGCCGCTTCATAGAAGCCACCAGCGGCCCGCTTGGCAGCAAGAACTATCCGACAAAGAACCTGCCCGAAATGTTTTTGAATTATGGCGAGGGCAAGATGTACAGCATCTACGAGGTCGACACGACCGGCGCCGAGCCCTCGGCGACGCTCGAAATCTACCGCGCGGGCGACGGCCTGCTGGAGAAGCGAAAATTCTCGTGGGAGCAGATCTGCGGCTTCGAGAAAATTCCGCCGCTACCTCCATCCCCTCCGACGCCCAAGAAGTAAACGGCTACACCACGGCGCATGAAGTGGCTTAAGGCGATATCTCATCCCAGGCGTTACTTTACTGAGATGGGCACCAGCGTAACGCGGTTCTTCATCGCCCCCGCGTGAATGAGTTCGCCCACCCTATACCCCCGCTCCTGAATATCTTTGAGCACTGGCTCTTCGGCATTCGAGAAGCGGTTCAGAAAGAGCAGCCAGCAGTGTCCGTCTCTGATGCCGCTGAAATCTTGTACGTCGCGAACGACAAATCGCGTCTCGTTAAACCGTGGCAGGTAGTACCGTAAATGCCACGAGAGGTGTTTGTCGGTGGAATAAATCGTAACGGGCTCAGACGACTGCTCGGTCTGGATCATTGCCTGGGTGAAGTCATCCCAGCGCGTGCGCGAATTGGCGTCCAGCACGCTCGTGGTCACCGCCCACGCGATTGCAGCGCCCAGCCAAACGGTCCGCAGCGGCGGGGCAAGATGGTAGATTCCCTGCACAAGCAGCAGCAGATACGGCACGGCAATAATGATCAGGTGCCGGTCGCCCCAGATCGATTGCGACAGCATATGGCTCAGCAGAAATGCGCCGGCGACCGGTAGTGTCGCAAGCAATGCCAGCAGCCAGAACGTGGTGGCGCTGTGGCTGCGTGAATACACTTCGCCTTTCCACGCTTTCCAGCCCCAGTAAAGCAGTGGCAGATTGAGCAGCACGATCGGCAGATTCCACAGAACGAACGATCCATTTCCCGAGCCGCGGAAATCCAGCGCGCCATTCATTCCTGCATACAGCCGCGCGATCTGCAGCACGCCAGGCCGCGCGTTCCAGGCGAGATTCGAATCCAGCCCGCGGTGCGCCGCGACAGCATCGCGAATCAGCATCGCCCAGGGCAGATAGCAGATCCCCACGACCGCGCACGAGACGAAGAACGAAGCGAGCTTTGTCCTGCGGAACAGCAGAACATAGAGGAACTCGGTCGCGACAAACAGGCAGCCGTAATAATGCGTGTACACTAATAGCAGGTTGACGGCGAACAGGCTGAGCGTAATCCAGCGCTGCGGCCGCGCGGGCTGGATGAAGCGCAGGAACAGGTAAAGCGAGCAGAGGCTGACGCACAGCAGCATGCTGTACATGCGCACTTCCTGCGAGTAGTAAACCAGGTAGCTGTTAACAGCGATCAGAAACAGCGCCGTGTTGCGCGTCGAAGACCTTATTTCAAGCTGACGGCAAATGCCGAAAAACGGCGCGAGCGCGGCGAGAGACCAGAGAATCGGGAAGAGCCGCAGCCACGTCACGCTTTCTCCACCGGCAGCGATCCAGAAATGCATGGCCATATAAAAAAGCGGCGGATGAACGATGTCGTCAGCAACCTGATCGATCAGCATGCTCCAGGATTGCCGTCCGAATTGAACACTGTACACCTCATCGACCCACAGGCATTGGGTCGACGCATTCCAGAAGCGCAGCAGCGCATAGACGCTCACCAGAACGGCAAGCATCACAAGCCCGGAACGATTTGCTTCCGCGCTGCGCATGAGCGGGCGGATGAGAATGCGGTTCGGAAGACGCGCGACTGAGTTCAAAGTGGGAAATGTGTTCATTACATCCTCTCGCGGCACAAAAATCCGACTCGCGATGGAGCGAACACTGGGCCTTTCGCGGGTAGCTTCCGGGCGAAGCTGAAGCGTTCTTAAATGAAAAGATTTTACCCATCTCGCCACATGCGGCTGGATTTCCGCTTGTGCCCGGCGTGGTGAATGTAAGGATGTTACGCAACGCTTGCCGGGATGAAGAAACATGGCTGCCGCGACCATCAGTCCACCCAACGACCTGCGCTCCCCCAAAACGGATGGAGACACGCGCTTTCTCGATCCGAAAGTGATCGCGCGCATTTCCAATATCGAGCTCGTCGCGCGGCTGATCGTTCAGGGCTTTCTGATCGGGCTGCATAAAAGCCCGTACCACGGTTTCTCTTCCGAATTCAGCGCCTACCGCAAATACGCCAAGGGTGACAGCTTCAAGTTCATCGACTGGAAAGTCGTCGCGCGCACAGACCGCATTTACATCAAGCAGTTCGAAGAGAACACCAACACGCGCTGCTACATTCTGCTGGATGCCAGCGGCTCGATGCGCTTCGGCGGCGAAGGCGCGCTGACCGAGGGAACCTCTCCAGGCATTCAGAAGTGGATTTACGGCCGCAATCTCGCGGCCGCGCTGGCGTACCTGATGATCAATCAGGGTGACGCGGCAGGTCTGGCCGTTTTCCGCGACTCCATGGCCGATGTGATTTCGGCGCGCTCGAGCACCGTTCACCTGCACCAGCTCTACACGCTACTCTCGAAGCTGCAGCCGGAGAAGACGACCGATACTGAAAAAGGTCTCGCACGCCTGCCGGAGCGCTTTCCCAAGCGCGGTCTGATCGTCATGATTTCGGATCTGCTCGACGATGCCGATAAAATCATCTCCGCGCTGAAAGGTTTTTCTTACCGGCGCCATGAGATTCTGCTTTTTCATCTGCTCGCGCCAGAAGAACGCGAATTCCCTTATCGCGACAACACCGAATTCGTGGATGCCGAAACAAACGAAATTATCACCGCACAGGGAAGCTACATTGCGAAGGCTTATAAAGAGGCGATGACCGCGCACACGGAGAAGATCAAGCGTTTCTGCCGTCAGAGCGACATCGATTTCGTCCCGCTTTCCACAAGCGAGATGCTGAGCACCGCGCTGCTGGCGTATCTGAATAAACGGCAGAAGGCGTTTTAAATAGTTAGTGAAAGCAAGCATATGTCCGACGATCTACTGAACCCCGAGACAGACATTTATGAGGCTGCATTTGGAACGTTAGAGAATATCCGTTTACAGCACGGCGAACTCACTTTGATTCTTCGCATTGACCAACTAACGACGGATTGTGACGAGAACCAGCACACATGGGAACTCAGATGTTCAAATCCCTTGCGATACCGATTCGTGGACGAAAACTTCCTCCCTATCTATGTCAGGGACAATCATCCTCTCATTTGGGCTGAGATCGAACCGCGCCAGGAGCTTTACTTTCACGGCCGCCCGGAAAACGCGGATGCAATGATCGGTGCCTTATACCAGGCCCATCAGCAAATAACCCAGGGATGGATTCCGTTTAACAATTATTTGAATCCATGCATGCCTCTGAAGAAATTGCTTAGCGGCACATGCGGCCTCATTGCAGACGGCCCTGTCCGAATCATTGATGTATACGAAGCCGCCTTCAAACAACATGGTGTTAAGACAAATAGATTAAAAGAGCGCCCGGCAAAAAGATGGAATGGAAACGCATGGGTACCCCATTCCGGTTCCCTTCGTGCACTGCTGCTCGGCGAGTCCTATGTCTTGTGCGAAAAAATAAATGCCGAGCGCATCCTAAATTAAGCGAAAATGCAATTATGTCCTGACCGCTTCGCCATTTTCGGAAAGTCGCCATTTAGAGTATCGTGCTTGCCAACGTCTCTGAACAGGTTACACTCGTGCATTGGACGCCGTATGGGCCAGTGGGACATCTGTTCGCTTCGGCAACTTATCCCCGGCAAGACCGATCGGCCAAGCCTCAGACCTGTGCAGTTCCGCGAAATTTTGGCGGAGCCTGCCGGTTTGGGTATTTAGCCGTAACGTACGGCAAAAAGTGAATAGGGACAAAATGTTGCCCATTCACCCCATCCTCTTGCGAGGCTCCGGGGATAACGAAGGGCAACCCATAGCAGGTGAGGATAAGCATGGAAGCAAATGATCTGTTAAGACTGGTGGACTCGATTCACCGCGACAAAGGCATCTCAAAAGAACTTCTCTTCGAGGCCATCGAGCAGGCACTCCTTACGGCGTCACGCAAGCGCTGGGGGCCGCACGGCGATCTTTCAGTGAAGATCAATCGCTTCACAGGCGACATCGAGGCCTACGAAGACGGCCGCCGCATGGACCCGAATACCTTCGGCCGCATTCCTGCGCAAACCGCCAAGCAGATCATGATCCAGAAGATCCGCGAAGCCGAACGCGACGTTATTTACACAGATTACGAAGCCAAGATTGATACGCTCGTCAACGGCACCTGCCAGCGCTTCGACAAGGGCGCGATCATCGTTAACCTCGGCCGCACGGAAGGCATCGTCCCGCGCCAGGAACAGGTGTTCAATGAGCAGTACCGCCCCGGCGACCGCATCCGCGCCTACGTCGTGAAAGTGCAGAAGAAGGGTCAGAAGGTCATGATCATTCTGTCCCGCACGCACCCGAACCTGGTGAAGGAACTGTTCACGGTCGAAGTGCCTGAAATCGGCGACCGCATCGTCGAAATCAAGGGCATCGTCCGCGAGCCGGGCCATCGTACCAAGATCGCCGTGCACTCCTCCGACATGAAAGTCGACCCGATCGGCGCCTGCGTCGGCGTGCGCGGAACGCGCATCCGCAATATCGTCGAAGAACTCAATGGCGAAAAGATTGATATCGTACGCTGGAACGAATCGCAGGATCTGTTCATCCGTAACGCGCTCTCGCCGGCCGAAATTTCCGCCGTCGAACTGGATCGCGAAACGCAGCGGGCGCGCGTGATTGTTCCGGAAGACCAGCTCTCGCTGGCCATCGGCAAAAAGGGCCAGAACGTGCGCCTGACTGCCAAGCTCACGCATTGGCACATCGACATCATGACCGAAGAGCAGGCGAGAAAGCTGCGCGAAGCCGAGCGAGCCGAGATCTACAAGATCCCGATGCTGCCGGCGGGCGTGGCCGAGAAGTTCCTGCTGGCCGGGCTGACGAGCCTCAAATCGCTCATTTACAAGGGCGCCGAGTACCTGCACACGATGTACAGCCTCAGCGAGCAGGATGCGCAGGCGGTCGTTGAGTACGCCCGTAAGCGCGAAGAGGAACTGGCTGCGGAACGCAGCGAGGCCCAGGCTGCAGCCGCAGCCAGCGGAGCCAAGCCTGTGATCAGCGCCTCGCCTGAGGGCGACGTGAACACCGCTGAGACGGCCGCAGCGGGCGCGACAGCGGCGCCAGCCGCGAAGGGGGAAGCGCAGTGAGCCGCGCGGAGACACGCCGGTTTTGCCGCGCTGAAAGCGCGTGCAAGGCCACGCGTTTTCGAGCGGAAGAAAAGGTCCATGCGGGCGCCAGCAAGGTTGAAGGCGCCCAGCCAGGCGGCAGCAGCACGGCCGCCAGGATGGATAGAAAGTGGTAGCCGTGGTTAGTTGATTGCCTTCCGGCCGAGGGATGCCGGGGGCTAACCTCGGCATGCATTGGCAGCCCGTCAGTACCGCGCAAAGGCGCAGCTGCGGGTCGGAAGGATTGGATGAGCAGCAAGACCGAAAAGGTAGCCGTACCCACAGGGGTTAAACTTCACGAACTTGCCAAGGAGATGGGCATTCCGAGCAAAATGCTGCTCGAGAAAGCTCTCGAATTAGGCATGAAGGTGAAGAGCCATTCCAGCACCGTTACTCTCGGGCAGGCTGACCGCTTACGCGCTAAGCTCGGCGGCAGCAAGATGCTTAAAGAGAAGCTGGAGAGCAAGACGCGCGTCTCTGTGCGCAAGCAGGCAGAGCCCGCCGATGATGGCAGCGGCTCCCCGGAAGCAGCCGTCGCCGAGCAGCAGGCGGAGGCACCCGCGGCTGAACAGGCAGAGACTCCGGCAGCGCCGTCGAGTCCCGCCGAAGAGATTGAATCCACCAGCAGCGTCACGCCGCCTGACGTGGAACTGCAGCCGGCGCCAGCCGCCGCAGCTGCGGTAGTGGAACCGGAGTCTGCACCTGCGCCTGTTGCAGAACAGGCGCCGGCTGAGGAACCGGCTGCAGCCGAAGCTCCTCCTGCGCCGGAAAAGCCGGTGATCGAAGAAGCCAGACCGGCCGCACCCTCGCGCTTTGGCGTGGTTACGCCCGCGTCGGCAGTGCCTCCAACGCCGCCTCCGCCGGCCAAGCCAGCGCCCGCACGTCCGGCTCCCGCAGCACCGAAGACTCTCGACACACGCAGCATCGTTCCGCCGCCAATTAGCACACCTCCCAAGCGAATTCTTTCCGGTCCGGAAGTGGCTCCGCCAATTCAGCGCGTGGCACGCAGCGATCCCCGCTTTGGCGTCGTGACGCCTGCGCCACCGGAACCTGAAAAGCCGAAGGAAGCACCCAAACCCGCGGCCCGTAAAGGCTCGCAGCAGGTCGAATCGCAGAAGGTCGACGATTTCAAGCCGCAGGTCTCCTACCCCAGCCTCCCCGATTCGTTCCGAGGCGGCGGCTCTGACGACGAAGAGAGTCGCGCGCGTGCCGCTGGTCTGCGCAGGCCCGGACGCGCCGTGCCCGCCGGCATGAAAGGATTCAGCTCCGGCCCACGCCGCGGCGTGGCTCTGCTGCGCGGCGACGACGATCGCTTCCGCGGCGCCCGCCGGCCCAAGCAGCGCAACCTTGCGCCCAAGCCGCTGATTCGCCGTGAAGGCCCAGCCGACGTCACCTCGCCGGTGACCATCAAGGCGCTCTGTGAGGCGCTGGGAATCAAGGCCACAGACCTGATCCGCAAGTTCCTCGAACAGGGCAAGATGGTGACGATCAACACCATTCTGCCCGATTCGGACGCCGAAATTTACGCGCTCGAATTCGACCCGCTCAAGCACGGTATCACAATCAAGAAGGCGCGCGACGTCGAAGAAGAGCTGCTCAAGAAGGCCGACGTTGCCGACAAGCCCGAGGACCTGCGGCCGCGCGGTCCTGTGGTTACCATCATGGGTCACGTCGACCATGGCAAAACCTCGCTGCTCGATTACATCCGCAACGCCAAGGTGGCGGCAGGCGAAGCCGGCGGCATTACGCAGCACATCGGCGCGTACAAAGTTCATCACACCAAAGGCGATGTCACGTTCCTCGACACGCCCGGTCACAAGGCATTCACTGAAATGCGTGCGCGCGGCGCAAACGTCACGGACGTGGTCATCCTGGTGGTGGCCGCAACCGATGGCGTCATGCCTCAGACCGAGGAAGCCATCAGCCACGCCAAGCAGGCGGCGAAAAAGATCGTCGTCGCGCTTAACAAGGTTGATCTTCCGGAATCCAATCCGGACCGCGTCAAGGGACAGCTGGCCGCCAAAGAGCTGTTTGTTGAAGGCTACGGCGGCGACGTGGGCTGTGTGGAAGTCTCCGCCAAGACCGGTTTCGGCGTAGACAACCTGCTTGACCGCATCCTGCTCGAAGCCGAATTGCTCGAGCTCAAGGCCAATCCCAACAAGCCTGCGTTCGGAACGGTGATCGAAGCCCACAAGGACCAGGGCCGCGGCATCGTCTGTACGCTGCTGGTGCAGGAAGGCACGCTCAAGCAGGGCGATGTGATCATCTGCGGACATGCCTACGGCAGCGTGCGCCAGATTTTCTCAGACACCGGCAAGCCGCGTGAAATCGCTGGGCCAAGCACGCCTGTGCTGGTCACGGGACTGAACGAAGTGCCGCTTTCGGGCGAACGCTTCCACGTGATGGACTCGATCAAGGACGCCGCCGAAATTGCCGAACAGCGCGCCATGCGCATGCGCCAGGAAGGACTTATCAAGCGTGCGCACGTCACGCTCGAAACGCTCAGCGACCTGCTGGCGCAGGGCGCGGTCGCCTCGCTTAAGCTGGTGCTGAAGGTCGACGTGATGGGCTCGCTGGCGCCGCTGCGCAACGAAATCAGCAAGCTCTCGCGGCCGGATGCGCGTATCGATATCCTGCACGACGGCGTGGGCGCGATCAACGAAACGGACGTGCTGCTGGCCGACGCGTCGGACGCCATTGTGATTGGCTTCGGCGTAACGGCCGACCCCGGTGCGCGCCGCCTGGCTGAAGAACGCAATGTCGACATCCGCACCTTCAGCATCATCTACGAGGTGGTGGACGTCGTCGGCAAGGCGCTCGAAGGCCTGCTCAAGCCCATCGAACGCGAAGTCATCCAGGGACATGTCGCCATCCGCCAGACGTTCAAGATCAGCAAGATTGGAACGATCGCCGGATGCTTTGTCACTGACGGCGTGATCACCCGCAACTCAAGTGTGCGCCTGATCCGCGACGGCAAGCCGGTGTGGTCCGGCAAGCTGGCGAGCCTCAAGCGTGTAAAAGACGATGCCAAGGAAGTGCGCTCGGGCTTTGAGTGCGGTATCAAACTTGATGGTTTTGACGACATCAAGCAGGGCGATCTGCTCGAAGCGTTCACAACTGAGCAGGTCAAGCGCACGCTGGATGGAAAGTGAGAAACGGAAACTGAAACGACTTCAGCACAGGGACACAGAGCACCCGGCGTTGCGCGGAGCGGAATTTATATCGCTTCGTAACGGCCTGGCGCTCTCTGCCTCTGTGCTGAAGTCGTTTGTTTAAATTCTGATATGTGGATAGCCGTCATTCGTCTGGATCTTCTGATTCCCGGATCCCGTTCGCTGAAGGACAAACGGCAGGCCGTTCGCAGCCTTAAGGAACGGCTGCGCAGCCGGTTTGACGTAGCCTGTTCGGAAGTCGGTGATCTGGAGAGTTGGAATCGGGCCTCGCTGGGGATTTCAACGGTCGCGAACGAAAAGCCGCTGCTTCAGGACATCGTCAGCGAGATATCTCGCTATGCACAGAACGATCCAAATGTGCAGGTGACGGGTGTGCAGAAGGATTTTTTAAATTACGGTCAGGAGTAAAGCCGGGCTCCTGCCTCTTGGCTCTTAATAACTGGAAGTCATCATGAGTTTACGCAACGAACGTCTCAAAGAAGTGATCCGCGAAGAAGCGGCCGAGGTTATACTCCAGCATCTTACCGATCCGCGTATCGGTTTCTGCACGGTCACGCGAATCGATCTGACCAACGATCTGGCGTACTGCACCATCCACGTCTCCGTATTGGGAGATGCCGGAGACAAGTCGCGCACGATGCACGGGCTTAAAGACGCGCGCGGCCTGATCCAGTCGCGTATCGCAAAGCGCCTGAAAACGCGCACGACGCCGCATGTCAAAATCGAGCTGGATGAATCCATTGAAAAGTCGTTCTCGGTGCTCAATAAAATCAAGGAAGCTCGAGCGTCCGACAGCGATGGTGGAAGAAGCACCTCCGCGACGGATGGAGACGACGCATCTCCCGGCGAGGAAGCAGGCTGAGCACATGAATGCAAACGCGACCGTTACGCTTCTGCTGAGCGCTGCGCTCTTTCTGGCGGGCTGTTCGGCGCCGGGCCCCTTAGGTCCTGCTGCGCCTGAGACGGCCAAACCGTCAGCTTCCGGCGGAGAAAAGACAAGCGCCCATGCGCCAGTCGGCACGGCCGTCTCCGCAGCCACTTTCGAGAGTGAAGTGCTGGCGCACAAAGGCGTGGTCGTAGTGGATTTCTGGGCGAGCTGGTGCGCGCCATGCCGCTTGATTGCGGTCACGCTGAAAGAACTCTCTTCCGAATTGCCTCCCTCTGTAAAACTTGCTAACATCGACGTCGATAAGAACACCGAGCTGGCGAAAAAGTGGGAAGTCGATCTGCTGCCCACGCTGATGCTCTTCAAGGACGGCAAGAAAGCCGATCAGCTTGAAGGCGCTCGCGGCAAGGATGAGATAAAGGCCTGGATTGAGAAGCATTCAAAGTAAGTAACGCTGGAGGGGCTTCATTCATGCGCACGGCTTGCACGGCAATCCTGGTGGTGATCCTGGGTGGAATCGCAGGCGGCTGCGCCAGGCCGAAGACGCCATCTCTGACCGGCGCCAACATGTTTCACGACATCAACCAGGTGCGCAAAGGCATGGGCAACAACGAAGTCCTGCGCATCATGGGTTCGCGCTACAAGACGATTTATGAAGAAGGCATCCGCGGCATCGACGGCGGAAATTACATCTGGGAATACGCCGAAGGCCGCGTCTATTTCGGCATCAACGGCGTGACGAAGGTTGTGCCGTACGAGAAGTGACTGACTTTAACCGCGTAGACGCCAAGACGCTGAGAAAACTTACTTAAAATTTCTAACTCCGGATTAAACCGAAATCGCTGCTCTTCCGTTCATTCGTGCGCCTTTGCTGTAAACTAAGAAACTCATCGCCGCTGGAAGCACACCTGCGTGTAGCGGTCAAAGATGCAGCTCTTGGCGCGGTGCACCGGCTTCATCTGGCGCGCGAGCATAATTGCCGTCAGGTCCTGCTCGCTTGTGCCGGATTCGCCGGAATCCAGTGTCGCCAGCCCGCGTGGACGCAGCACGCGCGCGATTTCGTCTGACAGCTTGCGTGTGGCCTCCTTATCAAAATGGCAGCCGATCGCACCGCAGCAATTAATCCAGTCGACGCTGCCATCCTGAAAAATCTGGCCGTCAGCGTCGCGAAATTTTTCCAGCACTGACTGCACATTGAATGTCACGGTGCAAGGATGGCCGCGTTCATCCCAGAACGAACGCGAGCGCGCTTCGGTCACAAAGGCGGGGTTGTTTTCCAGTCCGACAATGCGCGACCCCGGGTGAGCGTAATAGGCCAGCACAGCCGTCGAATCTCCCGTGCCGCAGCAGAGATCGATGATCGTCAACGGCCTGTTGGGCAGAAGTCCGGAAATCCCGCGTGGAATCGTGCGCCAGTTGGCCCAGCGCTGGCGAGCGTTGATCGCTTCAAACTCGGCGCGACTCATGGCGCAGTACGCCTTGCACGCTTCGCCATTTTCGCTGCGCCGAAAAGAGGTGTGTTTCCACAGCCGCAGCCAGTATTCATAGAACGCCTGGCGCAGCAGGATCATCGCGATGTTGCTGCCGCATTCCTGCCGCGCGACCTGGCGGATCGTACGCTCGCTTACCTGCAGGCGCTGCTCGTTACGGTTGAGGCGGATGCGCGTCTGCTGGCGCTCAACTGCCGGGAATCTCTGCGATGCATCAGCCCAGTTTGGATACATGCCCTGCTCTCCAGTCCGGCAGCCTCATCCACCGGGGACGTGTAGTGATACGCAATCCATAAACCACCGCGCGCCGAAGGCACCACGTGCGGACCAGTTATAGCGCGCACGTGTTGCCGAGCCGTCGCCGCTTTGGCCGAGGTTGAAGTTCGCTCCCAACGGCAGCATGGATCACGGCCATGCTACCAGACGCGCTGGAGGGCGTTCAATTTCATAAAATCATGCGCTTCTATGCCCTGGATTTATGTTTTACTCATGTAACGTGAGGATTAGACTGTTCCGCCGTTCTTAAGCGTGTAAATTTGCTGTCAGACAATTCAGGAGGAGAGTTCTGTCATGCCAATGGTGTCGTTACGTCAGTTGTGTGATCATGCCGCGGAGAACAATTACGGCCTTGCCGCGTTTAACGTAAATAACATGGAACAGATCCAGGCGATCATGGAAGCCGCCAAGGAAACCGATTCCCCAGTCATCATCCAGGCCAGCCGCGGCGCGCGGAAATACACCAACGACCGCTTCCTCTATCATCTGATGCAGGCCGCCGTCGAACTCTACCCGAAGATTCCCATCTGTCTTCACCAGGACCACGGCAACAGCCCGGAAACCTGCATGAGCGCCATCGAGCAGGGCTTCACGAGCGTGATGATGGACGGATCGCTGAAGGAAGACGGCAAGTCGCACGCCGATTTCGCCTACAACGTCGCTGTAACGAAGAAGGTCTGCCAGATGGCGCATGCCAAGGGTGTGAGCGTCGAAGGCGAACTGGGCTGCCTGGGCAATCTTGAAACCGGAATGGGCGACAAGGAAGACGGCCACGGCGCTGAAGGCAAGCTCACGCGCGAGCAGCTCCTGACCAACCCCGATGAAGCCGCCGATTTCGTGAAGCAGACCGGCGTCGATGCGCTGGCCGTCGCGATCGGCACCAGCCATGGCGCCTACAAGTTCACGCGCAAGCCCGACGGCGCGATCCTGGCGATGGACCGCATCATCGAAATCCACAAGAAGCTGCCGAACACGCACCTGGTGATGCACGGTTCCAGCTCCGTTCCGCAGGCGCTGCAGGACATCATCAACAAGTACGGCGGCAAGCTCAAGCAGACCTGGGGCGTGCCGGTCGAGGAAATCCAGTTGGGCATCAAGAACGGCGTGAGAAAGATCAACGTCGATACGGACCTGCGCCTGGCGATCACCGGCGCGATCCGCAAAGTCTTCGCTGAAACGCCCGAAAAGTTCGACCCGCGCGAATACCTGGCGCCCGCACGCACGGCCATGCAGGCCGTCTGCAAAGAGCGTATGATTCAGTTCGGGCAGGCTGGCCAGGCCGGCAAGATCAAGGTCAAGCCGCTGAGCGAGATCGCCAAGCTTTACAACTGATCGCGGGCAATTATGTTACATCGCCGGCCCACGTTTTTTTACGGCGTGGGCCGGCTTACTTGTCCGGGGCCGGATTTTTCTGTTGGGAATGGACGCCTGCGACAATCTAGTTTTCATGTTGCTAATCACGTTTTAAGCGGGTAAGTTGACGTTTGACTAAAGCGTACGTATGTACGTCGTGAAAGTGGTGCGTGGTTTGATGTCAGTGAAGTGCCTACAATTGTATTTAAGCCCCCGGCGTTTGGTCCTGACGCCTGGGGTTTTTTTGTTTCAGGATCAGGCCTTATTTTAAGGAGTCGCTCGCATGGCCACGGGCAAGGTGAAGTGGTTCAACGATCAGAAGGGTTTCGGTTTCATCCAGCGTGATGACGGTGGCAAGGACGTTTTCGTCCACCACACCGCCATCAATGCTACGGGTTTCCGCAGCCTCTCTGAGGGTCAGGTCGTTCAGTTCGACATCGTCGAAGACGCCAAGGGCCCCAAAGCCCAGAACGTCGTTCCTGTTCAGTCCTGATCGAACCGGAATGTAGTCTGACAGCCGATTGATGTACCGGACCGACCCGACGCCTTGCTAGCGTCATGCTCGACCGGCTTCAACCAGCAGACCAGAAACAGGGGGTTCTCGAAAGGGAGCCTCCTGTTTTTCTTTTGTGCGAACACCAACTTTTTTCACCACAGAGGACACAGAGGACACGGAGGAGGGATAGATAAAATAGAAACCGTGCCCGGCGTCGGAGCGATTTCAGCCGTCCTCTGTGCTCTCTGTGTCCTCTGTGGTGGAAGTAGCCGTTACACCCGCTTCAGCTTTGTCACGCGCCCGACGTCCACCCACTCCGCCACGTAAATACTGCCGTCGTTTCCGAACGCGGCGTCATGCGGGCAGATGAACTTGCCGGCTTTGAACTGATCGCGCGGTTTCGTCCGCAGCGCTCGCACTTCCGCAAAGGTAGTGAAGCCATCGCCAAGCTGCGCCACGACTTTATTGTTCTCGTCGATGAGTGTGACCACCGCGTCGAGATCGGGAATAACAACAAGGTTTTCATGCCGATCAAAATGCCGCGGTGAGCGCACCGGCGTCTCAAGGTAGCTGTGATGTTTTCCGTCGAGGTCGAATGCGTGCAGCTTGCCGGGATTCTTTCCCGTGGGATCGTTCTCCGCCAGGACTACGAGCGGCTCCTTGCCACGTGTATCGACGTACAGTCCGTGCGGGTGAATCGTCGCCAACGATCCCTCCCCCCGCCCGCCGAACGTGCCGAGATACTTTCCAGTCTTGTCGAGGCGGTGAATGTGCCACGAGCCGTAACCATCGGCAAAAAAGACGCGGCCGTCCGGAGCGACGGCCACATTGGTCGGGGTGTACTTCAGCGTTTTGCCTTCGTAGAACTCATTTGGCTTGGCCACATGCCAGAGTACTTTTCCGTCCAGGGTTGTCTTAAAAAGCCCGCGCGACATGTCCGTGATGTAAAACACTTCCTGTCCGTCTTCGACAACGAGATCAAAGCCGTGCGCCGAGCCGAAGAACGTCTCACCCCACGAGCGCACGAATTTTCCGTCTTTGTCGAAGACCACGACGGTGTCCTTGCACGCGTTGGTCTTGCGCGAGGTATGCAGAACATAGACGAAGCCCTGCTTGTCGACAGCAATCCCGTGCGTCAGCCCCCAGGAAATTGTCTCCGGCAACTGCCCCCAGTCATGAATACATTCGTAGCGATGCGCACCTGAACCGAGGACGAGCGGCTTGGCGTCCTCAGCTCGCGAGCGAAATTCGCATCCTGCGGCGGCAGCCGCCGCGCCCCAGACAAAATTTCGCCGCGATATTTCCATCTGATTTCCTCTGTGTCCTCTGTGACCTCTGCGGTGAAAAGTGCCGTTCACGCCAGCAGCGGTTTGACGACGTGGCCGTGCACATCCGTCAGTCGGAAGTTTCGACCCTGGAACTTGAACGTGAGCCGTTCGTGGTCTATGCCGAGCAGATGGAGAATCGTGGCCTGCCAGTCGTGAACGTGCACGCCGTCTTTGGCCACGTTATGGCCAAACTCGTCCGTCTCGCCGTAGCTGAGGCCCGCCTTGATTCCGCCACCGGCGAACCAGTGCGTGAACGCGTACGGATGATGGTCGCGGCCCCACTGGTTGGTCTCTTCGATCTTGCCCTGCAAAAAAGGCGTGCGGCCGAACTCGCCGCCCCAGATCACCAGCGTGTCGTCAAGCAGGCCGCGCTGCTTCAAATCTTTCACGAGCGCCGCGGACGGTGCGTCGGTGTCTTTGCATTGAATCTTCAGCTGGGTGTTCAGGTTTCGGTGCTGGTCCCAGCCTGCATGCATGAGCTGGATAAAGCGCACACCGCGCTCAGCCAGGCGTCGTGCCATCAGACAGTTGTATGCGTAGCTGCCCTGGCGCTTCACGTCCGGGCCGTACATGTCGAGAACGTGCTGTGGCTCCTTCGAAAAATCAGTGAGCTCGGGAACGCTCGCCTGCATGCGGTACGCCATCTCGTATTGCGAAATGCGCGTGGCGATCTCCGGATCGCCGAACTCTTTGAGCTTCAATTCATTAATCTTCGCGATGTCGTCGAGAATGCCGCGCCGCATCTCACGGCTCATGCCGTCCGGGTTGGAGAGATACAGCACCGGATCGCCGCTGCCACGGAATTTAACACCCTGAAACTTGGACTGCAGGAAGCCGCTGCCCCAGTAGAAATCGTAGAAGATCTGGCCGCAGGAAGCTTCCTTGTCGCGCGAAGTCATCACCACGAATGCGGGCAGGTTCTGTGTCTCGGTGCCGAGGCCGTACGTCAGCCACGACCCCATGCTGGGCCGCCCGGGCTGCTCTCCACCCGTGAGAAAAAACGTGATCGCCGGCGCGTGATTGACGGCTTCCGTGTGCAACGACTTTACGAAACACAGATCGTCGGCGATTGCCGCGGTCTCGGGCAGAAAATCAGACACCCACGCGCCGCTCTTTCCACGCTGCTCGAACTTCGTGATTTCCGAAAGCACCGGCTTGGCGCTCTGTCCGCTGGTCATGGTGCTCAGGCGTTTTCCCTGGCGGATTTCCGCTGGGATTTCCTTGCCGTGCCACTCCTTCAGCTTGGGCTTGTAGTCGAACAGATCCACATGCGAGGGCGCGCCGTTCTGCAGCAGATAAATCACCCGCTTGGCCTTCGGTGCGAAGTGCGGAAGATCGGAAAGTCCGCCGATACGCTCGCGCTTTTCCTCGCCAAACGCCCGCCCATTCAGCAGCGAAGCGAGCGCAGCCGAGCCGATGCCGAGGGCTGTCTTGCCAAAGAAGGCCCGCCGCGTGATGTGGGCTCGATTAGCGTCCAGAGGATCCATTGCTACTCCTTGGTAATGGTCTCGTCGAGATTCAAAATCAGCGAACACACACCCGTGTACGCGGCGTGTTCAGCGGCGTCCAGCTTCTCATTGCGCGGTGATTCGCCGATCTTCAGGAGCTTCTGCGCCGATTCCTTATCTGCCGCATAGGCTTTATTCAGTGCTTCGAGTCGGCCCATTAGAATGTCGCGCTCGGCTGTGGTCGGCTTGCGGCCGGTCGCGAGACGAAAGGCCTGTTCAACGCGTGCGGCTGAATCAGCGCTCCTTTCCATGACGCGCTGGGCGAGTGCGCGTGCGGCTTCGACATACGTGGTATCGTTGAGCGTCGCCAGCGCGTGCAGCGGCGTGTTTGTCAGAATCGGTTTGACGGTGCAAACCTGGCGTGAAGCGTTGTCAAAGAACATGGTGGGTCCGACGATGCGCCTCCAGAACACATAAAGGCTCCGGCGGTAGAGCTTCTCGCCCTTGTCCTGCGTGTAGCGGATCTGTCCGAACGTCGCTTCTTCCCAGATACCGCTGGGCTGATAAGGCTTCACCGACGGCCCGCCGATTTTTTCCACGAGCAGGCCGCTGACGGCGAGCGCCTGGTCGCGCAGCATGAACGATGGCATTCGGAAGCGCGGCGCACGGGCGAGCAAGCGGTTCTCCGGATCGCGCTCGTAGAGCTCGGGCGTAATTTTGGACTGCTGCATGTACGTCGCGCTGGTGACGATCAGCTTATGCATCGCTTTCACGTTCCATTTGCTTTGCACAAATTCTGTAGCTAGCCAGTCGAGCAGTTCCGGATGCGACGGCTTCTCGCCCTGCACGCCGAAGTCCTCGGATGTCTTCACCAGGCCCATCCCGAAGAACATCTGCCAGTAGCGGTTTACCGTCACGCGCGCGGTCAGCGGGTGATTGGGACTCACAAGCCATTGCGCAAGGCCGAGGCGGTTGACCGGCGCGCCTTCGGGAAGCGGCGGCAGCGTGGCGGGCACGGCCATGGTCACCTTGTCTGCAGGCTTGTCATACGCACCGCGCACGAGCACGAAGGTGTCGCGCGGCTTCGGGTTTTCCTTCATGATCATCGCCTGCGGCAGATCTTTCTCGAATTGTTCACGAGCCTTTTTTGCGTCATCAGCCTTCTGCTTTGCTGAAAACAGTCCGCCATGCTGCGCCAGGTAGGCGTCGGTCAGATCCTTCTTCTGCTGCGCTGAGCGCTTCTCGGGAGAGATCGATAAAATTTTACGGACGTTCTCTGCCATGGGCTTGAGCAACGCTTTGTTGCTGCTCGTCGCATACAGCCGGAAACAGCCGAGCACGTGCTGCACGTTGGACGTCTGGAATTCCAGGCGGAATGAAAGCTGCGTCTCCGCTCCGCCGTAACCGACCTGGTTGCGCGCCTCAAGAAGCAGCGCGTGCGACTTGCCGAACTGCGGCATCACCGCCCAGCCCGTGTTGTTATTGTTATCGACCGCCGCCGAGGCCGGCCAGCCCTGCTGTTCAAAATCGGCGCTGATAACACCAAGGTCCACCGGCTTGCCGCTGCCCTGCAGCTTTATCTCGCTGAGTACGAAGTTGCCGTTGTCTGCGCGGCCCGGGCCGTTGTTGATCAGCGACTTGTCCGGCAGTGCTTCAAGCTTGAAGCCCGTGATGCCGCTCATTTTCGCGTTGATCGTGATAACAAAACTGTCTTTGGGCGGGCTTTTTCCGCTGACGGTGATCACGCCTTCGTCGTTCTTCGTCAGCGTCGCGCCGCCGTCGGAGAACATCTCATCCGGCACCAGCGGCACCCACTTGATTTCTCCCTGCTTGCCGCTGCCCTGGTCCAGAGCGAAGCTCTGCTCCCATTCGCTCTGGCCCTCCCGTACCGTCTTCTCAAGCTCGTCACGCTGCTTCTTCGTCTCCGCTTCCTTCTCTTTCAGCTGCGCCAGCTTCGTTTCCTGCTCGGGCGTGGCAAAGGAGAGAGTGGGCGGTGTTTTTCCGCTGCCGCCGCCGCCGTCAACGGGCGTGTTGTTAAAGAAGGCATACAGCGAAAAATAATCTTTCTGTGAGAAAGGATCATACTTGTGATCGTGGCAGCGGCAGCAGGTCATCGTCACGCCCAGCCAGATCGTGGACATCGTCTCCGTCTGATCGAAGACGTATTCGACGCGGTTCTCAGCCGCGATGCGACCGCCCTCGCCGTTGATCATGTGATTGCGGTTGAATGCTGTCGCCAGTTTCTGATCGCGTGTCGCATCCGGAAGCAGGTCGCCGGCGAGCTGCTCAACGGTGAAGCGGTCGTAGGGCATGTTCTCGTTGAAAGCTCGAATCACCCACTCGCGCCACGGCCACATCGTCCGCTCATTGTCGCCCTGGTAACCGTTGGTGTCCGCATAGCGCGAAGCGTCCAACCAGTCCCATGCCATGCGCTCACCGTAGCGTGGCGAGGCGAGCAAGCGGTCCACGAGCTTCTCGTACGCGTCCGGTGATTTATCTGCGACGAACGCATCAACTTCCTCTGGCGTTGGCGGAATGCCTGTCAGATCCATCGCGACACGGCGGATCAGAGTCTCTCTGGGAGCTAGCGGCGAAGGCTTGAGCCCTTCTTTCTCTAGACGCGCGACAATGAAGGAGTCGATGGGATTGCGCGGCCAGTCTTTGGTCTTCACATTTGGAACTGCCGGCCTCACGGGTGCCTCGTAGGCCCAGTGCTTGCCCCATTTGGCGCCCTGATCAATCCACTTTTTGAGCAGCTCAATCTGCGCCTTGGTCAGCTTGCGGTTGGACTTCGGCGGCGGCATCACCTCTTCGCTATCGGGCGAGAGGATGCGCTTGATCATCTCACTTTCAGCGCTCTTACCGGCCACAATCGCGGGATCAACCGGGCGGAACGCACCCTCGTGCGTGTCGAGGCGCAGCTTGGCCTTGCGCGATTTCTCATCCGGCCCGTGGCAGTGAAAGCAGTTTTCGGAAAGAATCGGCAAAATATCGCGCGAAAAGTTTATTCCGTCGGCCGGCTCAGCCGCGTGGACACTGAGCAGCAGGAGCCATAAGGCTGAGATGCCCAGGTGCCAGTGGCGCCGAGGAGCGCGTGCAACGCTGAGCTCGGTGAAGCGGAAAGAACTACCCGAAAAATGCACGTCAGCTCTGCTCATGCGAAGCCCCGTCACCCGCTAGATGTCTCAAACGCCGCTATGTTTCACTTGTGTTTACACCATCGCGCTCAGAGCGTCCAAGGCTTTTTGTATTACAAAAATTGACCGGGGAAAACCTGCAATTTCTACCACTAAACTGGAAAAGAGACGATAAAATCGTACTTGCGTATCCTTTTATCGTCTGTCAGGCTGGAGCAAGGTCAGCTATGATTACAACGACAGGAGAATATGCGCTCCGCGCAATGGCTTACCTGGCACAACTTCCGGAAGGCAAATACGCGCTTGCCAAGGACATGGGCCGGGAGCTCGGTATTCCACCGAACTACCTGGGCAAAGTACTGCAGGCGCTGGCGCGCGAGGGCCTGCTGGTTTCGCTACGTGGACGCAACGGCGGATTCCGGATGGACCGCAAGCCGGATGAAATCTGCCTCTTCGATATCCTCTCCGCCGTCGAACCGATGAAGCGCTACGAGACCTGTATTCTTGGCCACAAGAAATGTTCAGACGAGACCGCCTGCCCGATTCATTACACGTGGAAGGAAGCACGCGATCGCGTCGTGAACATGTTCCGCAAAACGCAGCTCACGCGACTGCTGGAACATCAGCGCGCGCTGAAGAAGTAACAGCTTGCGAGTTCCCCGTGGTGATGCGGCGTCTCGCTGGCAGTCTCTTTACCATAACAAACCGGGCAGCGATGCTGCCCGGTTTATACAACAACATCATGGCGCCTTGGTGTCTTGGCGGTTTACTTCTTCACATAGAACTTGAACATCGACTTTTGAATGTAGATCTGGCCAGGCTGCAGGATGGTGTTGGGGAATTCGGGCTTATTGGGTGAATCGGGATAATGCGTGGGCTCAAGGCACAGGCCGGCGTTCTTCTGATACGTCGCGCCGTCGCGGCCGACCACGCCGTCCAGGAAGTTGCCCGTGTAGAACTGCAAGCCGGGCTCGGTCGTATACAGCAGCAGCCCTCGGCCGCTTTCCGGCTCGTAGAGGTCAGCGGCGAGCATCAGGCCCGGCTTCTTCCGATTTAGAACGTAGTAGTGATCATAGCCACCTTCCACACTGCCGATGCGCTCGCCGATTTTAAAGCGGCTGCGGAAATCCATCGGCGTTCCGGCAACGTCCTTAAGCTCGCCCGTCGGGATCAAGCCCTTGTCCACCGGCAAGTAGCGCGTGGCCGCCGGCATGCGCAACTGGTGGTCAAGGATGGTTTTGCCGGAAGCTGCGCCGGCGAGATTGAAATACGTGTGGTGCGTCAGGTTCACCGGCGTGGCTTTGTCGGTTGTTGCCGCATAGTCGATCGTCAGCTCGTTGTCTTCACTGAGAATGTACGCGACACTCACGGTCATGTTGCCGGGATAGCCCTCTTCACCGTCGCGGCTGAAATAGGTGAATTTCACGCCAACATTGTGCTGAAAATGCTGCGGCTCGGCTTTCCAGACGACCTTATCGAAACCTTTAAGCCCACCATGCAGATGATTCGGACCATTGTTGACCGCCAGCCTGTAAGTCCGCGCGTTCAGCGAGAACTTGCCATTGGCGATGCGGTTCGCGTAACGTCCGACAGTGACGCCGAAATACGGATGCGGCTCAGCGTATTTCGCCAGACTATCGAAGCCGAGCGTGACATCGGCGCTTTCTCCCTTCTTGTCCGGCACCTGGATGGACGTCACTGTGGCGCCGTAAGTCATAATCTTGACTGTCATGCCTTTGTGGTTGGTGAGGATGTACTGTTCGACATCTTCGCCCTGCGGCGTTTTTCCAAAAGGTTCCGAGGTGACTGTAAAGAAAGTTTCTTCGCGAGCCAGGGCGCCGAAGGCACACAGGCCGCATGCAACGAACAGAAGCAGCATCGACATACGTTTCATGAAAGCTCCTCTTCCGGCTCTTACGCCACGCGCACAAGTCAGCCACTGCCGCTTGCCGCGCCCCAGTTACTTTAGTAGGTCTGGTGGTTAACGTAGTTTTGCACGCTAAGGCGCGATTGGTCTACTGCAGTTCCATAGATTTTCTTAGTTGCCGCCACGATTGCCGCGCAATGCACCTGGTGAATTTGGCAATTAAAGTGAAAAAAAAGATTTAACAAAGTGTAGAGATGAGCAGTACTATCAGTGAGCCGACAAGGGGGACGCGCGTTTGGGCATCAGCATCGTAGACGTTGCCAAGCACGCGGGCACATCGCCCTCCACGGTGGCGCGCGTTGCCAACGGCAGCCCGCTTGTCGCCGCTGAGACTGTCGAACGCGTCAAGCGTGCGATGCAGGATCTCGGTTACGCCCCCGCTCCGCCCGCTCTGCGCCGTGGTCCCAAAACCGAAGCCAACCAGGGAATTCGCACCCGCAATATCGCCATGCTGCTGGTAGGCATGGAGGACGCGCTGGTTACCAAGCTCACCTCTCCAGGTCCGGTTGCGCAGGCGCTCGCCGAGCATGGCCTCAGCCTCATCTATGTGCCGATGAAAGACCCGTCGAACGTGCCGTCGATTATCAACCTCAAGCAGATTGATGGCGCGTTGATCCAGGGGCTTGAACCCAGCGGCAAAGCCGCACAGATTTTGCGCAAAATCCCGCTGGTGTGGATGCTCACGCGCCGTAGCGAATCATTCTGGGCCGATTCGGTCGAACCCGACAATCGAGCAGTCGGCGAGATGGCAGCCAATTACCTCATCAGCCGCGGACACAAGAATCTTGGCTATGTAAATGTTCAGACCGAGTACCCTGCTTTCCGCAAGCGCGGCGAAGCTTTCGCGTCGCACGCGAAGCTCTCCGGTGCAACCGTGGCGATGATCGAGAAGGGACCGGTGAACACCGATCCGGCGCTCACGCTGCTGCCCGACGAAGACGTTATGAAGGCGCACATATCGTCGCTGCTCAACTGCCGCCCGCAGCCCACCGCATTTTTCATTTCGTCGCCGCTGCCTTTTGCCTATGCAGCCTTTGCCGAACTGGGCGTGACGCCCGGACGCGATGTCGAAGTCATCTATGGCGACAATGCCGCGCTGCTTTACCCGTGGATCAAGCCGCGACCGGTCTGCATCGAAGTGGGCATCTCCACCATTGCGCACCGCGCCGTGGACCAGCTCGTGTGGCGCATTAAACATCCTAACGAGCCCGGCCCGATCCGCCTGGCGGTCTCTCCAACCTTGATGCTGCCCACCGGCAGCGGTCTGCTGCCTGCAGCGGACTGAACTTTGTTTTCCCGATGAGGATATCCATGCTGCGACGATTCAGCCCGCTTGCGCTTTTGCTTCTCACGTCGGTGCCGCTGCTGGCCGGCGATGCCGGCTTCGCGTTCCAGGACAAAGCCGGGGAGTATCTCGATGTATTGCTGGATGGCAAGCCGGCGGTGCGCTTCATGTACGCCTTTGATACGTCAACGCCCGCGCGCCAGCACGACACGTACAAACCTTATCTGCATGTTTTCGATGCCGAGGGCTTCGCGCCGATTACCAAGGGACCGGGCAGACAGTTTACGCATCATCGCGGCATTTTTATCGGCTGGAACAAAGTAACCGTCGATGGCAAGACGATGGATCTCTGGCATATGAAGAACACCAGCATGGTGCACCAGAAATTCGGCGAACAGAAAGCCGGAGCTGACAATGCGACGTTTACGGCACTCATCAATTGGAACGATGCCGCTAACAAACCTGTACTCGAAGAAGAGCGCACCTTTACGATCCGTCGCGGGCCGGCACCGCTGCGCCTGACGATCGATTTCACGTCAAAGCTCAAAGCCGCAAACGACACGAAGCTCGACGGCGATCCAGAGCACGCGGGAATTCACTACCGCCCGGCCGATGAAGTGGACAAATCGAAGACCGTCTATGTTTTCCCGAAAGAAAACGCAGAACCGACTAAAGAGGTCGATTACGCCTGGGTCGGCGAAACGTATTCACTTAAAGGAAAGCTGTACAGCATCGTCCACGTCAACCACCCTGGTAATCCTAAGAATACGCGCTATTCGGCATACCGCGATTACGGCCGCTTCGGCGCATTCCCAGTCACAACCATCAAGGCCGGCGAGACGGCGACGTTCAAATACCGCTTCCTGGTTGCCGACGGCGAGATGCCCAAGGCCGACGTTATCCAGAAGAGCGCCGACGAGTTCACGGGAGCTGCAACGCCCTCGCCCGTTCCGCCGCTGACGGTGAAAGCCGTGCCACCGCCGAAAGAAAAGAAGTGACGAGTGATGAGTGATGAGTGATGAGTGATGAGTGATGAGTGATGAGTGACGAGTGACGAACTACACCTTCTGCTCAATAAAATCCAGAATCTTCGCACATAGCTCCTCGCGCCAGCCGCGGGAGTAGAAATTGTGGTTGGCGCCTTGGATCGTTTGAAAGTGCGTCCGGTCGCGCGCGCCCATTCCCTTTTGATGTAACTTTTCGAAATGCGTGCGAGCGAGCGCGGCTTCTTCATCGCCGCTGCCCCAGATGAAAAGCGCGGGGCCTTTCCAGCTCAGCAGTTCTTTTTCAATGTCGCGTGCGCTGTCTTTTAAGTTGCGCTCGCCCGCTGCGGGCTTCTCCGACGCGCTGACATTTTTCTTCACGCGATCGACGTTGATCTCACCCTTCAGCAGCCGCAGCCACGTATTTGGCGAAAGCGCTTTGGCGGCGTAGTTCTTGATATTCTTCCAGCGGCGCTTCTGTTCGAATTCTTTCGAGCGCGCGGGCTGAAACGGGAGCGTGGAAATGGCGATGACGCCGACGTTACATTGCGGATTGCGGATTGCGGATTGCGGATTGGCTTGCGACACCGCGCCAAGCGCAACATTTCCACCGGAGCAGAGGCCCAGAATGAATGTTTGATCAGCGGGCGACTGTGCAAGAGCAGCGGCAACTGCAATCATGTCGTCAAGAGTAGTGGAATCAAACTGACCCCGAGAGTCTCCACGCGCGGGCATTTCAACTCTGGCGCATTCCCATCCGGCCCCGGATAAGCGACTCGCCAGGAACACTAATAAATCGGCGGGCCCGCAACGTGTGCCGCTCCAGCCGGGAACAATAATAATGCGCCCCTTGGTGTGAGTTTTTGGGTAATGAAATGTAATGGGAAATGCGGAAAGGGCCTCTCGAACAGCTCTGCGCTCATTTCCAAAGTCAGCTTCGGCATCCAACTCGCTCTCAGTACTTTTTATTTGAAACGCGACGTCGGCAGGCAAGTTCATCAGCAAACTCCGTCTGCGGCGCTATGGATGCGAGGATGCGACGCAAGCTTCTTAATGGAGTATACAGCGCGCGCGCACGCTTGGTCGCACACTATTTCGTGAGTTTAAACGCGGCGTTCATCGCGTCTTGGCGGTTCGTCACCGGTCACTCGCCACCTCACATCAATTTAGAAATCGAGCCGGAAGTCGTATCCGAGGTAGCGCGAGCGCGCTTCGGCGTTGTCGACGATCTCGCGTGGCGGGCCGTGGATCCAGATCTTGCCTTCGTCCATGATGTACGTGCGGTCGGTGATCGCCAGTGTCTCGCGCACGTTATGGTCCGTCAGCAGCACGCCCACGTTCTTTGATTTAAGCACGCGCAGGATGCCCTGAATTTCGCTCACCGCAATCGGATCGATGCCAGCAAACGGTTCATCAAAAAGCACGATCTTGGGATTGAGGCTCATCGCGCGCGCGATTTCCAGGCGCCGGCGTTCACCGCCGGAGAGCACCGCCGCCATGCTCTTGCGCACGACACCCAGGCCTAGGCTTGAGATCAGTTCTTCCACCTTTGCCTTGCGCTTCTCGCGCGAAGGTTCCTGCAGTTCAAGGACGGCCAGCAAATTTTCTTCGACGGTCATGCGCTGAAAGACGCTTGGCTGCTGCGCCAGGTAGCCAATGCCGCGGTTGGCGCGGTCATACATCGGCGCGCGCGTGATGTCGCGGTGTTCAAACGTCACCGTGCCGCCATCCGGATGCAGCAAGCCCATGATCATACGGAAGGTCGTCGTCTTACCGGCGCCGTTGCGGCCCAGCAGTCCCACGATCTCGCCGGCGCCGACCTGCAGATCTACGCCCGTGACGACGGTTCGCTTTCCAAACTTTTTGATCAGACCCTTTGCCTCGAGCACCGCGTCCGGCTGCTTGACCGGAACCGAGCCGGTCACGCGGCGCAACTGCGCGCTGGAGGAAATCGGCATCACGCCTGAGCGCAGCGGCAACATCTGGTCGAGAGAGGAGTCGTCCGGAAGCGGCTCGCCCGAAAACGGCGAGTCCGGTTTGGGCGCCAGGGGGACAACTTTTTTCGGTTCGTCTTTCAGCACAGGTGGCGCGGACTGGATCAGCGTCGGCTCGGACGACGTAGTGTTTTCCGGCAGTCCTGAACTCTCCGTCAGCACCGGCGGCGACATCATCAGCGTGGCTTCGGCAGGCGTATTCAGCAGAGTCGGTTCGCTGCTGCTTGAACTCTTCTCCGCCTCCGGCACGGGTGCGCTGTCGCTCGCGGTATCGCGCGGCTTGTCGACTGGCAAATTGTTCGGATCAGGCTGAATCAAGTCCGCTGAACGCTCCTGAAATCTTGTTGCGATGACTACTTTATAAACCGCCAGCGCGACGGTGGCCACCACACAAAAGAGGCCCGACCGATCAATTCTTCCTTCGGCACCGTTCCCCACGTGCGGCTGTCTTTGGAAGATGGTGAATTGTCTCCGAACATCAGGTAATTGTCCTGCGGCAGCCGTGTGACGAGAGTCGTGCCTTCATCCTCGAAATTGCGTAAAGACGGCTGCATCGTGTTCTGCCGCGAAGACATTTGGATCTGAGTCGTATCCGAAAGGTAATACAGATCCCTGAAGATATTCAATTGCTTCAGCGTTCCCTTAAGGCCTTTGAACGACACGGTGATGATGCTGCTGTTCTTGAATGCCGCCGTTCCCGCGGGCTTGACCTCGACGAACGTTTTTTCAACCTGCTGGCCATCAAGCATCGCAGTGACTGTCCCATCTACGTACGCGAGCGACAGCGTGTGGCGCCCGGGACTGAGCACCGGTACGAGCTTGCTGACTGGATGAACCGTGCTGCCGGTCCCCTCGACGGCTGGAAAGCTATCCGCTCCACCCAAAGTCCAGAGCGCGCTGTGCAGAGCGCTTCCCAATTGAATCTGCATCGCGCCGGCGGTCTGAACATCGATCTCCATTTCTAGCTTGAGATCGTTCATAATCATGTTGCCGCCTTTGAAGGTATTGAACAGCTCCGGCATGATCTGCGGCTTGCCATCCAGGCGCGGTCCGCCGAGCGGAAAGAGCACTTGCCTGCAATTTGAACACTGCACGCCGTTGCAGCTGTGTTCGATGTACGCGGTCATATGCTCGGTTTTCTGATCGGGCATGCGAACTTTTGAGCCCTCGGGGCTCTTCGCAGCCGGACAGTCCAGGTGCCGGAACGGCCAGCGCCCCTGCTTCACATAGATATTGGTGATTGGGTATTTGTACGTGAGCTTTACCGCATCGGCGGCATCGATCTGTAGGCCGTGGTCGAGCGCTTTTCCGCCTGTGTTTCCAGTGACTTCCCACGGAAACGCAAGATCCTCAAGCTGGGCCTGAATGGCTTCTGCATTGGGATCATTTTTCGCCGGTAGCTCGTGGCGCTGCTTCTTCCACGCTTCATTGATCGGATACCAGAGGACGTCCTGAATATCCGCATTCTCGTCGTTCTTGCGGATGATCTGGTCGGCTCCGGCCTCGCGCCTGAACAGATCGCCGCCTGAAACTACGATGGTTTCGCCGGGCAAACCTACAAGACGCTTAATATAATTAATTTTCTTACTGGCGCGTTTTTGGCGAACAGCGCCCTCGTCGTCCCGGGTGACGATTTCCCAATCTTCGTTGTAGTAGAAAACGACCACTTCGAATCGTTTGGGCTCGCCGGCAACCGCGCCGTTGATCCAGGAAAAACCAATGCCGCCGATGACGGCAATCGTCAGTAGCGCCCACTTGATGATGCTTTTGGTGCGCTGATGCGCCTTCGAGGCGAAAAAACCGATGATGATCAGTACTGCCGCCACCGCGAGCACGATGCCGACCGTTTTCGGATCGACGTACGCGAGCTTATTGGTAACGATGCGATCGCCGTAGTCTTCATGGCCAATCAGCGTGGGCTCCATCGAGCCGGATGGAATTTTAAAGGGTTCGAGAACGTAAAAACGGCCGAGCAGAATTGAGCAGATCAGAAAGCCCAGTCCCCACATCGAATCCCAGAAGGACTGTTCCGGCTTCTTTTCTTTGTTCGCGTCGTCTGCCGCTGCCGCCATTCATCTCACCTTAGTAGAGCAGGCACTTTCCACCCGCTTCACCACAACTGAAAAGACGCCTGTCCCCGCCCTTCCGCTAATTATTCTCCCGCCGTTCTTTGCGTTCTTAGCGTCTTTGCGTGAGCCCGCCGTTAATCTTCCCCGTCGTCCCGGTTGTCCAGCACGGCCAGGAACGCCTCCTGCGGTACTTCGACCGCACCAATGTTCCGGCTGCGCATCTTCTTTTTGCCTTCCTTCTGCTTCTCGAGCAGCTTGCGCTTTCGCGTGATGTCGCCGCCGTAGCATTTGCTCGTCACGTCCTTCGCTGTCGCCGAGATGCTTTCGCGCGCGATGATCTTTCCGCCGATCGCCGCCTGCAGCGCGATGACGAACAGATGCCGCGGAATCTGCTTGCGCAGGCGGATCAGCACTTTTCGCGCGCGCTGCTCGGCCGTCTGCCGGTGGCAGATCATCGAGAGTGCGTCGACCGGCGTACCGTGAACGAGAATGTCGACCTTCGCCAGGTCCGCCTCGTGGTAGCCGATGAAATGGTAATCCATCGTGCCGTAACCTTTGGTCGCCGACTTCAGCTTGTCGTAGAAGTCGAAGACGATTTCAGCCAGCGGCAGTTCGTATTCGACGATCACGCGTTTGCTGCCGATGTATTCCTGCTTGAGGAATTTTCCGCGGCGGTCTTCGGCGAGTTTGATGGCTGATCCAATGTGCTCGGTCGGGACAATAATCTGCACCTGCGCGATCGGCTCGCGATAGGCGTTGATCTTTGACGGGTCCGGCGCTTTGCTCGGCGAGGTGATCAAAATCGTGCTCTTGTCGTTGAGCTCGATTTCGTACGTCACGTTCGGCGCGGTCTGGACCAGTTCGAGATTGAACTCGCGCTCAAGCCGCTCCTGCACGATTTCCATGTGCAGCAGCCCCAGGAATCCGCAGCGGAAACCAAAGCCCAGCGCGTCCGAATTTTCCGCCTGGTAGATAAAGGCGCTGTCGTTGAGAGCCAGCTTGTCGAGCGCGCGCTTCAGGGATTCGAATGAATTCGCGTTCGCCGGAAACAATCCGCAGAACACCATCGGCTTGGGTTCTTTGTAGCCCGGAAGCGGAGGAATCGAACCCTTCAGCGTCAGCGCCGATTCGATCGTATCGCCGACTTTCACTTCATGGATGTCTTTCAAGGTCGCGGTGAGATAACCCACGTCGCCGGCCACGAGCAAATCGCATGGCGTCGGCTTGGGACGGAAGCGGCCGATCTCGGCGATTTCATACGTCTGACCCGAGTGATGCATGCGGATCTTGTCGCCCTTTTTCACCTTGCCGTCGACGATTCGCACATAGGTAATCACGCCGCGGTAGTCATCGTACTTGCAGTCGAAAATCAGCGCGCGCAGCGGCGCCGTTTCGTCCCCCTTGGGCTTGCTGATCTGCGTGACAACCGCTTCCAGGATTTCGTCGACGCCGATGCCTTCTTTACCGCTCGCGAGGATGCAGCGTTCCTGCTGAATGCCGAGCACCTGTTCGACTTCCGCCGCGCTCGCGTCGATCTGCGCCGAGGCCAGGTCGATCTTGTTGAGCACCGGGACAATGTCGAGATGATGTTCGCTGGCCAGCAGCGCGTTGGCGACTGTCTGCGCTTCAACGCCCTGCGTGGCGTCGACCAGAAGGAGCGCGCCCTCGCAGGCGGCCAGGCTGCGTGAGACTTCGTAGTTGAAGTCCACGTGGCCGGGCGTGTCGATCAGGTTGAGCGTATAAAGCTTGCCGTCGCTGGGGCGCTTGTAATCGATCGTAACCGCGCTGGCCTTGATGGTGATGCCGCGTTCGCGTTCAAGGTCCATGTCATCGAGCATCTGATTGTGAAACTCACGCTCGGTGATTGCGCCGCATTTCAGCAGGAGGCGGTCGGCGAGCGTCGATTTGCCGTGATCGATGTGTGCGATGATGCAGAAATTACGTGTCAGTTCAGTGCTCATACGGCGGTGCTTTTAGTTCTCATCTGAAAACAAAACAACAAGCGCCCGGCACATTGCCGGGCGCAGAGGAAAAAGTGTACACCCTGCCGCGCGAAATTCCAGACTATAAAGACCGAGGAAACAGCAACGGCGCACGACTTTAACACGGAGACGCGGAGGACGCAGAGTTCACAGAGGAAAGCTGGTTTTACCGGCGGGTGGCCCAGAAGGGGCAGCCGTCTGGGCGCGAAGCGCAACAGTTTACACCGTTCGTAGAACCAGGAGTGTGTTTTGAGCTTTTCAAGATGCGCTGTTATCCCCATTATCCAACCCATCCTGGACACACGCCTTACACCCCCAGGAATCTTGAACGCCTCTTTGCGGGACTACTGGAACGAGCGTTGGAAAATCATGATTTCAAAAGATCAAAATGCATGTTTGCGTCGGGCGGCACAGGAAGCACAACCGGAATGGGACGAGTACGCGAACTACTGCTTAGATCGCGAACGAGGTCTTCGCAAGTTTGCGTTTGAACATTTGGCAAAATTTATCAACAATGCATGCACTTGGCACTTTGCCGAGCGCAGGACATTTGTGGATTGGATCTGCCGTTTGCACCTGCAATTTGGCAGCAACGCTTATGGACTTGCACCTCAACCTCTGTGATTGGCACCGCAGAATACGCCATGCATCACCTTCCTGATTTCTTCATCGGAGACACGAATGACGTGTCGGAAGTGCTTCGCGAAGCAAAAGCGCTGTGTGGTCGCCTGAGCGACGAGAAGACGCAGATCGCTCTCACTCAGGATCTCGCGTTAGCGAGCAACAAATTAAATGATTGGATCGCTTTCCGGAAAACAGAGCAGCAGGACTTCGGTAAGTGGTGCGCCGAACGTGGTCGCACGTATGAATGGGTGCGCGTCTACTACTATAATCGGTAGAGTGACGCTTACCGGTTCGCGAGATTTGAACACGGCCGGCGCGCAGTAACCTCTTGCGCTGACGCGCCCAGACGACGCGGTTGTCGGGCCACCCTGAGAAAAGGCGCTTGCCGGGAGTGCAAAAAGTTCTTTAGACTGTGGCCATGCGTTACTTTTTATCGCTGATCCTGCTTGCGGTCTTCTGCGTCTCGGCTCAGGACGTGCCTGTTCAGAACGAACTGATCATCAACTATGGCGGCGGTGGCTGGAAGAACGGTCAGGTTCATGAGCCGTGCGTGCTCGTCAATCCCAAGGATCCCAAGCGCTTGATCATGATTTACGGTGGGGCGCTTCATCAGAACCAGGGCGGTATTGGCAGTATCGGTAAGGCCTGGGCGAATATCAACGAGCCGTTCAAGTGGCACGAAGATGAGAGCAATCCCATTCTTAAGCTCGATCCGAAGGTGCCGTTTGAGTCTGGAATGATTCGGGTCGATACGGTGATCTACAATGAATCCAGCGACGAGTACTGGATCTATTATACCGGCCGCACACCGCAGAATGTGGACGCCATTGGGCTTGTCACATGTCCGGCCGGAAAAGATGGATACAGCGACGTGACGCTTGCGAATATTAAGCGGCATGCGGGCAATCCGATCCTCTCACCCGGTGGCCAGGGCCGCAGCGACGAGTCACTCGTTTCGCAGGGCGCTGTCTTTCGCGAAAACGGCATGTGGTATTC
>DASPJR010000067.1:0-133873 GCA_035628505.1 Planctomycetota bacterium
GTCGGATCCATGCGCATGTCGAGCGGATGATCGAAGCGAAAACTGAATCCGCGCTCAGGCGTGTCGAACTGCATCGAGCTGACGCCCAGGTCCGCCAGCATGCCATGCGGTGCCGGCGCGGCTGCATTCTTCAGCAGCGTAGCGACATTGCGAAAGTTGCCTTGCAGGAGCTGCAACTGAACGCCGGCCGCATTCGCGAGCGGCTCAAGCCGCGCGTGAGCCAGTGCGAGCGCCTGAGGATCGACATCAAGACCGATGAGACGTCCGCCGGGCTTAATGCGATCAATCAGCGCCGCGCTGTGGCCACCGGCGCCAAGTGTACAGTCGACGACGCATTGTCCTGGCTGCGGCTGAAGAAGTTCTAGGCTTTCGTTGAGAAGAACGCTGCGATGCGCAGCGGCGGGCGATAAATTTTCAGTTTTGTCCGGTTCGGCGTTCATGATCTCATTGTTGCGCAAACAGCGCGTTTGCGCGAGCAGGCAAATGCCTGCAGCAACGCGATAACAAACGTCGCGACATCTATTCCGGAATTCTTCAAACGCTGGCAACCGCCGGAGCGCTGACGGCCGGAATGCGCGCAGGAGCAGCGGTCGACACGCGCAGCAGGCTGCTCATATAAGGCGAAAGTTCCACTTCGCCATACTCGCGCCCGAGGCTGCGCACCTCATCGACGCGGCGCACGAGCATCTCCAGGTCCTCGCGCTTGGACGCGGGAACGGCGCGTTCCGCGCCGCCCGTCGCCAGGTGAGCTTTGATTCGATCGAACGAAGACTTCGTTTTCATGATTGCTTGTCCCTGTCCCTTGCGGGACTCCACAGACCAGACCCCGATCACAGATTCAGAATGCTGGTCAGCTGCTCGCTGACCGGCGCCAGCTTTTCCTGCTCCGCGCGTTCCACGTCGCGGCGCTTCTCCGCTGGCCAGATTTCGATGTAAGTGAACGCTCCGCAGAAGGCGACCTCTTCCCCGATCGCCAGCGCATCGGACCACTTGCCCGGCAGTACAAAACGTCCCTGGCTGTCGGGTTCAACCGGCTCGGCGGCGCGAGCGATCAGCGAGACAGCCATCGCTTTCTGCTCATTGGTCAGCGCCGGATTGTCCTTCACTTCGTCGAGCTTTTTGTCGAATTGCTTCTTCGTGTAAAGGCGCAGGAAAGACTCGTTCTGCCAGCGCATCAACAGGAGGGGGCCTTCTTGCGCCTCATCTATTGTGCGCTTCATGTGCTTGGGAATCGCGACCTGATTGCGGCCCGATACCTTGTGATAGGCGACACCGTAGAACGTGGCGCGGCTGCCGGGCTGAACACCCCTCGCCTCTCCATTTATTGCGCCCGGCTCGTTCATCTGTGCTCGCCTTCACTAAAGCTCACTATTTCTCACTACTTTGAGTACAGGAAAGATACCTTGCACTATTTTGATGGTCAAGAGGTAAGTGGATGAAATGCAAGAATTTATATTATCGCAACTGCTTGCGTAGACCGGCACGATGGAAACACAATAGGTTGTGCTTTTGAGTTGTCGCAAGCTAAGTCGTAAAAAAATTTTGCTGCAGTTCTCTCCTTTATTTGGCGAGAGTTATGACTTTGCCGCGCGTAACACGGTTGAGTCCGCAAGGCTCGAGCACGCCGTTTTTCAGGCGCGTTGGGGTGGAAAGTGACACATGATGATATAGTTTAGAGAACGTATCGAGAACCCAACGCTTCGGGAGACAACATGTCCGCAGAACCGATCGCCCAGCAGGCCAACGAATTCCGCGACGTTTTCAAAAAGCTTCAGGATGAGATCGGGAAAGTAATGGTGGGCCATCGCGGCATCATCGATGGCGTGCTCACCTGCATCTTTGCCGGAGGCAACTGCCTGCTCGAAGGAGCTCCCGGCCTTGGCAAAACGATGCTGGTCAAAACACTTTCGCAGGCGCTTGATCTGAAATTCTCGCGCATCCAGTTCACGCCGGACCTGATGCCCGCGGACATTATCGGCACGAACATCGTCACCGAATCAGAAGACGGCAAACGCGAAATGCGCTTTCAGCCTGGACCTATCTTCGCCCAGATCGTGCTCGCCGACGAAGTCAATCGCGCGACGCCTAAGACACAATCGGCGCTGCTCGAAGCCATGCAGGAACATTCCGTCACTGTTGGGCGCACAATTTATAAACTGGAGCAGCCTTTCTTCGTACTCGCGACGCAAAATCCGATTGAGCAGGAAGGAACGTATCCGCTTCCTGAAGCTCAGCTCGATCGTTTCCTCTTCAAGCTCAATGTCGGCTACTCGAACCGGCAGGATCTGGCCGAAGTTCTGCGCCGCACGACCGAGACGGCAAAAGTCGAAGCCGGCAAGGTCATCGATGGCCAGTCGCTGCTGCGTTACCGCACGTTCGTCCGCCAGGCGCTGGTCGCACCGCCGGTGCTCGATTACGCCGTACGCCTGACGCTCGCGACGGTGCCTGGCGGAGAGTTCGCCCCTGAAGCCACGAACAAGTACGTTCGCTTTGGCTCATCGCCGCGCGGAGCGCAGGCGCTGGTGCTGGCTGCGAAGATCCGCGGTCTGCTCGATGGCCGCTACCACGCCAGTTTCGAAGACGTGCAGGCCGTCGCGCTCCCCGCGCTGCGCCACCGCATCATCCTCAACTTCGAAGCCGAAGCGGAACGGATCGATACAGACATGGTGGTGAAAGAAATCCTGAAAGGCGTGCCCAAGCAGTTGGAAGAAGCGGCGTGATTGAACGCTCTCCTTTTTTCGGGAACGGTGAAGTAGACTATGTGGCGGAGAAAACGACTGGATGAGCGAAGCCGCAGCAGCACCCGCACCCGTTCCGCAGCCCGTGGAAGCAGCGCCCGGCGGTATTCCGCAGCTTCTTACGCCTGAATTCATGGCCAAGCTGGGGCAACTGGGCGTCGTCAGCAAAAAAATTCTGGCCGGCAAACTGCGCGGCGAACGGCGCAGCAAGAAGCGCGGCGAGTCGCTCGAATTCGCCGATCACCGCCAGTACTCCCAGGGCGACGACCTGCGCCGCATCGACTGGAATCTGTACGGCCGCCTCGAAAAATTATTTCTTAAGCTCTTCCTGGCCGAGGAAGACCTGAGCGTTTACCTGTTTATCGATGCCTCGCGCTCCATGGATTATGGCTCGGTGAACAAGTTCGACTACGCGCGAAAAGTTGCGGCCGCGGTGGCGTATGTAGGCATCAACAATCTCGATCGCGTGACGCTGACTGTCAACGCGGGTGGCAAGGAGTACAACCTGGCGAACCTGCGCGGCAAGAAACAGGTTTTCCGGCTGTTTGATTTTCTCTCCAAAATTCAGCCCGACGGCAAAACGGATCTGCTCGAGGCTGCGCGCCGCTTCGTGATTCGCAACCGCCGGCCGGGCGTGCTGCTGATTATTTCAGATTTCCTCGATCCGGAGGGTTTCGAAGGTCCGCTGAAAACGCTGATCGGAAACCGCATGGACGTGTTCGCCGTCCATGTGCTCGCGAAGGAAGAAATTGATCCGGTCCTCACGGGCGATTTCCTGCTGATCGACAGCGAAACCGGGGAAAAGCTGGACGTGACCGCTTCGCGCCGGCTCGTCGAGAATTATCAGAAGACTGTAAAAGGCTTCTGCTCGTCCCTGCAGCAGTTCTGCTCTTCGCGCGGCATATCGTACCTGTTCGCATCAACGGATTTGCCGTTTGAAGCGCTGGTGCTGAATTATTTGCGAAGTGCCGGGCTTGTACGATGATGGCAGTCGCCAGTTGTTCAGACAACAACTGACGACAAACAACGGACCACGGACGAACGCATGAACTTCCTCGAACCCTGGGGTTTGCTCGGCCTGTTGGCGCTGATTCCGGTCATCGCGCTGTACTTCCTCAAGCTTAAACGCGAGCATCGCACCGTTCCGTCGACTCTGCTGTGGAAAAAAGTGATTGATGACATGCAGGTCAATTCGCCGTTTCAGCGGCTCAAGTATTCGCTGCTGCTGCTCCTTCAGCTCCTGATGATTGCCCTGCTGGGCTTCGCGCTCGCGCGGCCTTATTTGAATTTCTCGGGATCGAGCGGCAGCAAGACCATCCTGCTCGTGGACACGTCGGCCAGCATGGGCACGCGCGATGAAGGTCCGGGCAAAAAACTTACGCGGCTTGAAGCGGCGGTGCGCGACGCCGAGCAGCGCATCGACGATATGCGCGCGCAGGATGAAATGCTGATCGTTGCGTTCGACCGCGACGTGCGGCAACTCTCCAAATTTTCGTCCGATCGCGCGCTGCTCAAAAGCATTCTTGCGGATTTAAAGCCGGCCGATCTTCCCACGCGCGCCGGAGAAGCCATCGAGACGGCCATCTCGCTGTGCGAAGGCCACCGCGACGTCCGCGTGCTCGTGCTTTCCGACGGCTGCTTCGGGAACCTCAAGCTCATGAAAGAGCCCGAAGAAACGATCAAGGGCAACATCGAAGACAAGGGCACGCAGGCGGCCGGCGGCACGCCGCTGGAACGGCTCGCGCGAAAGCTCAGCAACTTCCGCTTCGTATCCTACGGGGCTGACGAGTCGGACAATGTCGGCATCACGCAGATTGATGCGCGCACGCGGCCGGTTAAGGCAATTGGCGCAGACGGGCAGCGCGTGGACGCCGTTGAAACGCAGGTGTTCGTCATGGTTGAGAATTTCTCGAACGACGACCGCGATGTCGTGCTGAGTCTGGCAACGAGCACGCAACGGTTCCCGCCGAAGGTCATTCATCTGAAAGGCCGTCCTACTAGAGCGGAGACGCTCGGTGGCAGTGTGACTTCGAACACGTCCGAAGCCTCACGGTCTGTGGAGGTCTTTCGCCTGCCGCTGGGAAGTTCAGGCGTAGTAACGGCGTCGATCGATGGTCCCAAGGACAGGCTTGCCGCCGACAACACGGCGCATTGCGTAATCGGTGCGAGCGAAGGCACAAAGCTGCTGCTTGTTTCGAAAGGAAACTATTTTCTGGAAAAGGCGCTCGGCGCGATGAAAGGCGTGAGCGTCACGACGATGGTCCCCGAGGAATTTCAGAAACTCTGGGACCAGAAGGCGCAGCAGGCCGTCGAGCCCTATGACGCGAGTATCTTTGAAGGCATGGCGCCGATTTCATGGAACGAAGGAGGCGCTCTGTTTCTTGGAGCAATGCCGCCGCTGCCGGGCTATGCAAAAGCGGAGAAGCCCGTGGAATGGCCTGCCGTTGTCGACTGGGATGTTTCGCATGCAACCATGCGCTACGTCAATTTCGGCAATGTCACTGTAGCCAAGGCGCAGGCGTGGACCGTTCCGAAAACCACCCGCGTGCTTGTCGAAGGCACTGGCGGACCACTCGCGGTTGCCGCCGAGACCGACCGGCTCCGCACGGTGGGAATTGCCTTTGACGTGTTCTCTTCAGATTGGGCGTACCGCCCCTCGCTGCCGCTGTTCCTGCGCAATGTCGTTCCCTGGATCGCCGAAGCTTCTCCGCGCCGCCATCCAACGACGCAGCGCACCGGCGAGCCGCTCGTCATACCGCCCGGGCTTGGCGCGCCCGTGGCCACACTCATCCGTCCGGGCGGCGGAAGTGAAAAGATCGAGCTATCGCAGGAGCGCAACACGTTTGTGAAGGGCACCGACAAAGCGGGACTCTACACGTTGAAAGATACAGGCGGCGAAGACCGAATCTTCGCCGTGAACCTGGCGGCGCGGGAAGAATCGGATAATGCGCGGCAGGGTGCGCTGAAAATCGGAGAAGTAAAGATCGATTCCAACCGCGCGGCGATCGAAGCCAAGCGCGAGATCTGGCGCGATTTGGCGATTGCGGCCGGCGTGCTGCTGATGCTGGAATGGTGGGTCTATCACCGCCGTGTCGGATTGTGAGCCGCCGGAGAATCCGGCAGAAAGCAGGATCGGCAAACAGATGCAGCGAAGTACGCTTTATGGCGCAGTGCTCGTCATCTGCGGACTGGCCGCCTATTCCAACAGCTTTCAAGGCGAGTTCTTTTTCGACGACAACGGGACTGTAAAAGGGAATCCCTACATCACAAAGCTGTGGCCGCTTGGCGATGCCTTCCGCGCGCCGCCACGAACGACAAATTCCGGCCGGCCTGTTCCCTGTTTTTCCCTGGCGGTGAATTATCAACTCAGCGGCATGAGCGTCGCGGGCTTTCGCACGGGCAATCTGCTGATCCATCTGCTCGCCGGCCTGCTTCTGCTCGGCGTTGTACGCCAGACGCTGCGCGAAGGCGGCGGCATCCCGCTTTCTTTAAAAGAGAATGCCGGTGCGATCGCCTTCGCGGTTGCGCTGAGCTGGACGCTTCATCCGGTCAATTCGGTGCTGGTCAACTACATCGCTCAGCGCTGCGAACTGCTGATGGCGTTCTTTTTTCTGCTGACGCTCTACTGCTCGATCCGCAGCTGGCAGCCGGCCGCACGACGCGGGCTCTGGCAGGCGTGCGCGGTTCTGGCGTGTCTCTGCGGCATGGGCAGCAAGGAAGTGATGGTCGGCGCGCCGCTGCTGGTGCTGCTCTACGATCGAACCTTTTCCGCCGGATCATTCAGCGAAGCGCTCCGGCGCTCGAAAGGGCTTTATGCCGGGCTCGCCGCAACGTGGCTGCTGCTGATCGCGCTGGTGCTTTCGGGCGGCACAGCTGAAGGCGCCCGCGTCTCGAAGCTGCCGTGGACGGCGCTGGATTATTTTTTATCGCAGCCCAGAGCGTTGCTGCACTACGTCTGGCTGATGTTCATTCCGCGCAACCTCTCGTTTGATTATGGCTGGCCAGCGGCAGCGTCATTAAATGAAGCGTTGCTGCCGCTGCTCCTGATCGGGCTGCTTGGCGTTCTGTCAATTGTCGCGATCGTGCGCCGGCCTGCAGTGGGCTTTCTGGGTGCATGGTTCTTTGTTACGCTGGCGCCGACATCCAGTTTCATGCCGCTGCCCGACATCGCTGTTGAATACCGCATGTACCTGGCAATGCCTGCTGTGTTTGCTGCAGTGTACTGTGTGCTGGCGATGCTGTTGAGCAGCGCCGGAACAATGCCTCGTCCATCCGCAGGCGCTGCAGGTGCCGGCATCGTGTTTGTCAGCGCGGTGCTCGGCGTGCTGACGTTTCAGCGCAACGAGGTATACCGCAGCAGCGCGAGCGTCTGGCTTGATGTTGTGCGCAAGCATCCGGCCAACGCGCGCGGCCACGCCAATCTCGGAATTGCTCTGGCCGAGCGCGGCCAGATCGATGTTGCAATGTCCGCTCTGACACGCGCTGAACAGCTCAATCCGACAAATCCCGATGTGCTTGCCAACCTCGGTGCGCTTCTTGCGCGCACAGGCAAACCTGAGAAAGCGCGGGAGCTTTTAGAGCGCGCCGTGACGATCGAGCCTGGGAATGTCATGGGCCTCTACAATCTTGCCAATATGTATTCTGAACTGGGACGCAAAGACGAAGCGGCGCAGCTCTATTCAAAGGCGCTTGGCATCAAGCCGGATTTCATCGAGGCGCGTCTGAATTTCGGCATCGATCTCTTCGAGGCGAAGAAGTATGGTGAGGCCGAGCGTCACTTTTCAGAAATACTTCGTCTGAATCCCGTGCATGGAAGCGGCGTCCTGATGCTCAGCCGGACGCTGGCCGCATCCGGCAGACGCACCGAAGCGCGACGAGTGCTCACCGATGCGCTGGCAAAAAATCCACAGCTGGAAGAGGCACGGCGCGAACTTGCGGGGTATCCCCAGGACGGGCGCTGAAAAATACACCCGTACGGTCGCGCGATTTGCGTACAATACGGTTTCGAGTCGATCCGACAACAAAAAGGAAAACGCCGCATGCTTCGTTCGCTCTGCTTTGCCTTGCTCCTGCTGATCGCCAGCTCGTCCTGCCGGGCTGAAGACTATGACATTGTTGTGTACGGCGGCATCTCGGGAGGTGTCACCGCCGCTGTCCAGGCCGTAAAGATGGGAAAGACCGTCGCGATCATTGAACCCGGCAAACATCTGGGCGGGTTGTCTGCGGGAGGACTCGGCGCAACGGACATCGGCAATAAAGGAGCGATTGGCGGGCTCGCGCGCGGGTTCTACAAAAGCTTGGGCAAAGTCTACGGCAAAGAGGAAGCCTGGACATTCGAGCCACACGTGGCCGAGAAGATTTTTGAAGACATGGTCCGCGAATTCAAAATCCCCGTCTTCCGCAGCGAACGGCTGGATCTGAAGAACGGCGTGAAAAAGGAAGGCACGCGCATCGTTTCAATCACGATGGAAAGCGGCAAAACGTTCACCGCGAAAATGTTCATCGACGCCACGTATGAAGGCGACCTGATGGCGAAAGCGGGCGTGTCTTATACTGTCGGCCGCGAAGCCAATGCGCAGTACGGTGAGACACTCAACGGCGTGGCCGTGAAATATTCGCACTCGCACCAGTTCACCAAAAAAGTTGATCCGTACATCACGCCCGGCGACCCCAAGAGCGGCCTCATCGCCGGCATTCAGGCCGATGGTCCGGGCGAAGAGGGCGCGGCAGACAAGCGCGTGCAGGCGTACAACTTCCGCATGTGCATGACGGACGTGCCCGACAACATGATTCCCTGGCCTAAGCCGGCCAATTACGACGAGAAGCGCTTTGAGCTGCTGCTGCGCAACGTTGAAGCCGGCGACCTGCGCGTGCCGTACAACCCTGTAATGATGCCCAATCGCAAAACCGACACGAACAACAATTTCGCCGTCTCGACCGACAACATCGGCATGAATTACGAGTACCCGGAGGGCGACTACGCGTTGCGTGAGAAGATCATCCAGGAGCACAAGGACTACCAGATGGGGCTGATGTGGACGCTGGCTAACCATCCGCGCGTTCCGGCAGAACTTCGCGCCAAGGTATCCAAGTGGGGCCTGGCGAAAGATGAATTCAAGGACTATGGCGGCTGGCCGCACCAGCTTTACGTCCGTGAAGCGCGCCGCATGATCAGCGACTACGTGATGACGCAGCACAACTGCCAGGCCCGGCAGATCGCGGAAGATTCAGTAGGTATGGGCGCATACACGATGGATTCTCACCACGTCCAGCGGTACGTCACGAAAGAAGGCTTCGTGCGCAACGAGGGCGACGTGCAGGTGGGCGGCTTCAAGCCCTACCCCATTTCGTACCGCTCGATCGTGCCGAAGGAATCGGAGTGCAGCAATCTGTTCGTTCCTGTATGCCTCTCGGCTACGCACATCTCCTATGGGTCGATCCGCATGGAGCCCGTGTTCATGGTTCTGGGGCAATCCGCAGCGACCGCGGCCGTACACGCGATTGATGAAAAAGTGGCGGTGCAGAAGATTGATTACAAAAAGCTGCAGGAACGATTGCTCGCCGATGGGCAAGTGCTCTTCTGGACGGCTCCGACAGGACAGCCGAGCGGAAAATCGGCTGCAGCCGGGCTCAATGTCAAAGATCTTGAAGGCATCGTAGTCGATGATTCCGACGCCTCGGTGACCGGCACATGGACACAGAGCGCTTCCGCGCCCGGTTTTGTGGGCAACGGTTACATTCACGACGGCAACGATCAGAAGGGCGAGAAGACGGTGAAGTTTACCGCGAACATCAACAAGGAAGGCCGCTACGATGTCCGCATCTCTTATACGGCGCTGTCGAATCGCGCCTCAAATGCGCCCATCACCATAGCAGGCGCTGATGAAACCAAGACCGTGAAAATCGACCAGCGCAAAGCGCCGCCGCTGAAGAACGGCTTCATTTCAGTCGGCACGTTCAGCTTCAAAGCGGGCGCTAAAGCGATTGTAACGATTTCCAACAAGGATACGGACGGGCACGTCATCGTCGACGCGGTGCAGATCGTGCCCGTGGAGTAAGACCGTTTTTCAGCGCATCCCCTCCCGCCACGGTTTATGTGTTAGCGGCAGAGGCGGGAAAGAATTCGATGCGCGGCTTGTTTCTCTTTTGCTTCATCCTTTCTGCAGCGGCTGCGCCAGCCCAGGAGCAGCCGAAAGTCAGCTTCACGCGCATCATCAAGCCCATCCTTGAAACGGCGTGTGTTAAATGCCACGGCGCAGATCGCTGGCACGGCGGGCTGCGGATTGACACGAAAGAGCTTGCCTTCGAGAGCGGCGACAACGGCGTTTCGATTGTTCCAGGCAAGCCCCGCAGCAGTTCGCTCTACACGACGCTCGTACTAGCCAGCGACAATCCGCGTGTGATGCCGCCCAACGGGCGCGAAGCCGTCAGCAAGGAGCAGATCGAGTATGTCCGTCGCTGGATTGAAGAAGGCGCCGAGTGGCCTGAGGGCATCGAGCTCAAGCGCGTGGACAAGATCCCTTTTTCGGTGGTCGGCGGAATTCTGCAGCAGTCCTGCCTGCAGTGCCACCAATCGCAGAAAAAAGAAGGTGGCGTACGGCTCGACACGCGCGAGGAGGCCTTGAAAGGCAGCGCCAAAGGTCCTGTTATCGTGCCGTACGACGGCGACGCCAGCCCGCTCTACCGCTCACTGCTCTCTCCGGGAGTTCACGACAAAAATCCGCCGCGTCTGCTGACGGAAGAAGACAAGCAGGCACTCCGGGAGTGGATCAACCAGGGCGCGACGTGGCCTGAAGACATCGAGCTGAGCGTTCCAAAGCCCAAATAATCTTCTTTCGCTGCGCGGTGGAATTGGATAATAACTACAGCATCAAATGGAGGGGAATGCCCATGGCTGAACTTTCACGACGCGACATGATCAAAGGTGCCGCAGGCGCGGCTGTAGTTGCTGCCAGCGGAACGCTCCTGGCGCCGCAGAACGCTCACGCTGCGGATGACGATCCGGCCTGGAAGATCAAGAATGGGCGCATCACGCAATCGGTGATTCACTGGTGCTTCAAACCCATGCCCCTCGAGACACTGGCCAAGGCCGCGGCTGAACTGGGCATCAAGTCGGTCGAACTGATTCCGCCCGAGGAATGGCCAATCCTTAAAAAGTACGGCCTGACCTGCGCGATCGCTGGAAGCCACGGCTTTGTCAAAGGCTTCAATCACGTTGAAAACCACGAGATGTGTATTGAAAAGATCAAGAAGTCCGTCGATGCGTCGGCCGAGTTCGGCTGCCCCAACGTGATCACGTTTTCAGGAATGCGCGAAAAGATGTCCGACGAAGAAGGATTGAAGAACACGGTCGACGGCATCAAGAAAGTGATCGGTTACTGCGAAGAGAAAAAGGTGAATCTCTGCATCGAGATGCTCAACAGCAAAGTCAACGTTGAGATGAAAGGGCATCCCGGTTATCAGTGCGACAACCTGCCCTTCGCGATGGAAGTCTGCAAAAAAGTGGGCTCGCCGCGCATGAAGATTCTCTTCGACATTTACCACGTCCAGATCATGCATGGCGATATCATCGCGCGAATCAAGGAATGCAAGGATTACATCGGGCACATCCACACAGCCGGAAATCCCGGCCGCAACGAGATCGACGAGACGCAGGAAATCAATTACCCGCCGGTCATGAAGGCGCTGCTGGACGTCGGTTACAAAGGATTTGTCGGGCAGGAATTCATACCCAAGCGCGAAGACAAGATCGCTTCACTCCGCCAGGCCGCGCGGATCTGCGACGTGTGAGCCTCTGTAGCGCAGCGTGAAATGAGCCTTCGTAGTACGGGCGTCTCGCTCGTACAGTTGCGCGACTTTACGCCGCTTGCCCAGTTCTACTTCGCCGGCACAAGGCGAATGTTGAATTCGATTTCTTTAAGCGCTTCCTGCAGTTTTGTGTAGAACGCATCGTCCGTCAGCGCCGGGCGGTGGATCTTCAGGAACATGTCGGCATAAATTTTTTCCACATCCAGGAAAAGCGACTTGAGCTGCGACATGTAACCTTCGGCGCTAATCTCGATCCGGCAGTCTGCCGGACACTGCACTGCGAAAGCGCCATCCTTGAACGCGCTCTTTGAACGTTCAGTGCGGCCCTGGGCGCTGTATTCAATCACGCGCACAATTCCGTTCAGCTTGGCGCCGCTTTTCTCGTCTTTCACAGTGCCACGCACAGTAGAAACAGGCACAGCCGGTGCCTTGTAGTCGGCGCCTTCAAAGAAGATAGGGCTCGTCACCGCGAACTGCGTTTTGGGATCTGTGCCGTAGACTTTCACGGCGTACCAGGCGGTGCCTTCTTCCTTGATGTCGAATTCTACAGTATGGTATTTGGCCGCGGCAGGCGCAGCGAAGCTTTTCCAGACAGCGCCGTTGCGCAGCACGTCGACTTTGCTCACGCCCACGTCTTTGCGCGGATCGGCATAGTCCACACCATTCCAGGCCTCGATGCGCGCCTTCAGCACCTGCACTCCGGCAGGAATAACGTCGCCAATCCCGTGCTCGCCGGCCGTGAAGAGCACCAGTGGGCCTGTCGTTGCGAAGGTCTTGCGCTTGCGCACGGCCTCAATGATTTTTGGCATGCTCAGCGGAATTTCCGGCTGCTCGCGTTTGCCAAGATAAACAAAGGTGCGCGTGTCGCCCGGGCGCTCACCTTTGCGGTCGTAGCAAACATCCGTGAAGCCGCAGATCGCGAAGCGAAGTCCGCGGTTGAACAGATAATAGGCAAGTTTCTCGTCGGCCGCATGGCCTGGCGCGTCGCAGAAAATATCGAGTGCCTCCAGCGACCAGGGCGCGCCCACGACGTCGAAGGGCAGTTCGCGTGCAATGTTGCCAACGCTTTCCTTTGTTCCACCATATTCGCGTGTGGGGTGGCTGTAGACTGCCAGCGTGCCCAGGTTTTTCATGGCACGCAGGATTTCAAAGTGCGTGAAGCCTTCGTGCTTGCCGGCTTTTCCGCTGAACGCCTGATAGTCATTGCCGCCCACGGCTTCCTGGTACGTCTTCGGCACGCCGAGCGGAAAAGCGGCCATGTGGCCGAGGTGATCTTTGGGGTGCTCCATGCCCCACGTACACAGAAAATCAGCGTCGGACGATTTTCGCGAAAGCGTGTCAAGCTGCTGCGGGGTCATCTGCGGCGCATGCCAGGTGCTCCAGGCCTGCGCGAACGAAACCCAGTCCTCACCTTCGGCCCGCGCGATGGGGATGACGCGCGCCATGTCGACGTTGAACTGCATTTCGCCGTGTACGACGTGAACATGTACATCGCCGCCAAACCAGCCTTTGCCATGGATGTCCACTAAGCGTTCGAGTGCCGCTTCGACGCGCGTAGTCTCCCCGGCGCGAATTAAAAGCTTTGTTTTAAATGGCAGGAAATCGAATGGGCGAGAGACAACGACCTCGACCTCACCTTCCGGCAGCGTCTGTTTCAATTCGCCGGCAGTCCAGAAGCGCGGAAGCCCGCCATAGGCGAGGTCCACTCCGGAGACGTCTTTGCCCCAGCGGGCCACCTTGTCACTCGTCAGGAGAGAAACGCGCGCATGAAGCGGCTTCCTGGTCGCCTTGTCGAAAATTTGGATCTGCAATGTTCCATCGGCTGCGAAGCTTGCTGAACAAAGCAGAGCCAGGCCCAAAAGGACCGCGGAAGGACTCTTCATGGTGCTTTTCTCCACACAGTTCAGGCTGGACACTCCAGATATATCTCCGTAAGATACCTGTAATTATGGCATCCGATCCGCAGCATATCCCGTCTTCCGGCGAAGCCGCGGCCGTATCGCCGTCTGGGCAGGGCAGCGCCGGTTTTGGCACGCCATCAATTCCGATTCAGGATCTGAGCGGCGATAAGCTCGTTCACAGTGCTCCAAAAAGCAATTTCAACAACAGCGCGGTGCCTACGCTCGGCGGAATTCCGCTGCTGGCCAAGCTCGGCCAGGGAGGAATGGGCGCTGTTTATTATGGCATACACCCCAGATTGAAGCAGGAGGTGGCTGTAAAAGTTCTTCCCTTCCCGCTTCTCGCATCGCAGCCGGATCTGGTGAAGCGATTCTTTTTCGAAGCTCAGCTCGCGGCAAAGATCAAATCGCCGCATCTAGTGAGCGTTTCGGACGTCAATGAAGAAAACGGCTTGTTCTACCTGGTTATGGAGTACGTAACGGGCAAGTCGGCCGGAAGCTATCTGCGCCAGCTCAAGAAGTCCGGCCAGACCGGACTTGATGAATCGGACGCCCTTGATCTCTGCATTGCTGCAACGATGGGCCTGGCGATCGCGCACGCTGAAGGCATCATTCACCGCGACATCAAGCCCGACAATATTCTTCTGCCGCTGTCGCGTGACCGAAATCAATACGACTTCTGCGCGGCAAAGCTGGCCGATCTGGGGCTCGCGCGTGCCGAAGAATTCGGGCAGTCGCTGACGGGCTCAAACGCCGCTGTCGGAACGCCGGGCTACATGGCGCCCGAGCAGGCCATGGATGCGCGGAAGGTCAAGAAGCCCGCGGACATCTACAGCATGGGCGCATCGCTTTACGCGCTGCTGGTCGGGCATGCGGCATTCACCGGCAACACGCCCATGGAGATCATGTTTGCGGCCGTGCAAAACCCGCATGTGCCGGTCATCCAGCTCAGGCCGGAGATCAGTTCCGCGACCTCGGCCCTCATCGATTGCTGCTTGAGCAAAGATCCGGCGCAGCGCTATGTGGATGCATCGGCGCTGCTCGAAGCACTGCGCGTCTGCCGCAAGGCTGTTTCGGAGCCCTCCGTCACCTTCCAGGCCATCGAGCAGCTAACGGTTTTGCGGAATGCGCACGAGGTCGGCAAGGCAATCGAATCGAGCATTCCGGGGCACATCCAACCGCCAGCCATTCCGCAATCCCCTGTACCACGCAGCAGAACAGCGCAGCCGCCGCCGCTTCCCAGGTCACTCGCAGGCGCCGATCCCTTCCGGCCGCCGTCACTGCCGACGACATCGCGAGCGGGCGGGCCCATCAGCATGCCGCCGCCTCTACCCCGCTCGCGCGCCGTTTCGCAGGGCGCGTCGCTTAGCGCCAGGCCCCACAACGACTATGCCGCGCCGGTGCCTGCACCCGTATCCGCACCGGCGCCGGCGCCGATTTCGGCTCCTGCGCCCGCGCCGGCTCCAGCTCCGCAGCGGCATGCGCACGAACCGGTCGTGCAGCGCCGCGGCGCCGGCGTGCTCACGACGATTCTGGTGCTTGTGGGGCTCGCAGCCGCCGGAGGCGTCGGCTATTGGCAATGGAATGAGTACACCTTTACGACGCAGATGGCGCAGGCGCTCGCGATGGCGCAGGAGGGCGTCGACGGTGATGACAAGAGCGTCGAAAAGGGCATCCGCATCCTCGATGATTTCCAGGTACGCTTCAGCAGCCGCTCGGCAATGGAACGCTCGAAAGTTCATGACCTGCTGGATCTCCTGACAACACGGCGCACCGCGCTGGCTGCCCGACGCGAATCGTTCGATTCGGCTATCAAGGACTTTAAGCGGCTCCTGGACAGCGACCCCGACGGCGCCGAACAGGCGCTGAAAAAGGCCAGGAGCATCGGCACAAACGACGGCGGGCAGAGTTTTCCCGATCTGATCAAAGACATGACGCCCAGCCTTGCCGATCGCGAGAAGGAGCTTGCGCTGGCGCGCGCGGCTTACGAGAAGAGAAAACGCGACGCACAGGAAGCCGCGCAACGCAAGGAATTTGAACAGCACCTCGATGCCGCGCGTGAATCATCCAGTCGCGGCGACTGGGTCGCGGTCGAAAAGAGCATCGACAAAGCAATGGTGGCGCTGGGCACGCAGCCGCATCCCTCGCGCAGCACCGCCGAAGGCCTGCTGGCAACTGCAAAAGCCGAGCAGCGCAAACCTGGCGAATTTGCCGAGCGCATCAAGCGCGGAGAGGAAGCTCTGCAGGCGAAGGAGTTCGAAAAGGCCCGCAGCACTTTTGAAGACGCTCGCAAGCTGTGGCCGGACGCGCCTGACATCAAGAAGGCCGAAATGGGTCTGCAGGCTGCCATGCAGGGCCTTTCGCAGCAGTCGTATGAAGCGCACATCGCTGACGCGCAGCGCGCGATGGCCGCAAAGAAATGGACCGAAGCCAAGGATTGTTACGCTCGCGCGCTCGGCGAAAAGCCGAACGACGCCCAGGCCCGGCAGGGAATGCTCGCGGCCGAACGCGCGGCGCTTGATGAATCGTATGAAACCGCGATCACCACCGCACGCGCTGCGCTCAAAGAAAAGAAATGGGCGCAGGCGGAAGTGGCCTTCAAGCAGGCGCTGATCGCGCGCCCGCAGGACACTGCCGCCATGACTGGCATCGAGGAAGTCCAGAGCTACGCCCTCAAAGACCGCTACAACGAAGCCATGAAGCAGGGGCGCGAGGCCAATGAGAAGCGGGACTGGGAGCGCGCAGAGCTGGCGTTCTTGCGAGCGCTCAAGGAGATTCCCGGAGACGAACCGGCGCAACGCGGACTTACCGCTGCCCGCGCGGGTGCCTCGGAAGACCGGTACGAAAACGCGATGAAGGAAGGCCGCGCGCTGCTTGAACGCCATAAATGGAACGAAGCGACAACCGTGTTCAACCTGGCGCTGAGGGAGCGTGCTGGCGATGTGGCGGCGCTCAAGGGAATCGACAAAGCAAAAGAAGGTGATCTCCAGGATCGCTTCACGGCCGCAGTGAACGAAGGGCGGGAAGCTATTTCGCGGGAACGCTGGAAAGACGCCGTTGCTGATTTCAATCGAGCGCTAAGTATCCGGCCACGTGCAAAAGAGGCTGAAATCGGCCTTGTCGATACATCCAAGGGCATGCACCGCTTCGGCACGAAGTATCTGGCTGGAACAGGCGTGCTGAAAGATCCCGCGCAGGCCGCCGACTGGTTCCGGGCAGCCGCAGAATTGGGACTGGCCGAATCGCAGCATGAGCTGGCTCTGCTGTATTACCGTGGCAACGGAGTGGCGCAGAATTACAACGAAGCATTCAAATGGTTCAGCAAGGCCGCCGAGCAGGGCATCGCTGCTGCGCAGAACTGGCTGGGCGCAATGTACCAGCAGGGCCTTGGCACGCGCGCCAGCGCAAGCTCAGCACGCGACTGGTACCAGCGGGCGGCCGAGCAGAACTATATCATGGCGCAGCGGAACCTCGGGGACATGTACTATTACGGACAGGGCATCGGACAGGATCATGGCGAAGCAGCGCGCTGGTACCGCCGCGCGGCTGACAACAACGATCCCGTGGCGCAGGACCGCATCGGCTACATGTATCAGACCGGCGAAGGGCTGCCAAAAGATTTCGCCGAAGCGGCCCGCTGGTACCAGCGCTCGGCCGAGCAGGGCCATGCGCCGGCACAGAATAATCTCGGTTACATGTACGAACGCGAAGATTTGGGATTTAAGCGCAACTATGAGGAAGCCATGAAGTGGTACCGCATGGCCAGCGACCGCGGCGATGCGCGCGGCCAGACCAATTTAGGCCTCATGTACCTGAACGGGATGGGCACTCAGAAGGACTACAACGAAGCGCTGAATCTCTTCCGCAAAGCGGCCGAGCAGAATCATCCGCGCGGCCAGAACTGGCTGGGATTCATGTATGAAAACGGGCGCGGCGTGAAGAAGGATCACGCTGAAGCTTTCAAGTGGTGGCGGCTGGGCGCAGAAGGCGGTGACATGCTGGCGCAGTGGAATCTGGCGGTGTGCTACGTTGACGGCCGCGGCTGCCAGAAAGATCCAGGTGAGGCGGTGAAATGGTACAAGAAAGCCGCCGCGCAGGGCCACGAAGAAGCACAGAAAGAACTCCGTAAACTGGGTATCACCAGCTTCAACTGATCTTCTGCCCGAAGGAAAGGTTTACATCCTGTGCGCGCGACAATACTCATCTTTGTGATTTGTCTCTGCGGATGCGGAACTGTTACCACACCGTGGGCGAAGTCGCCGCCTGCGGCGCAACCGGAAAAAGACGACGAGTGGTCGAGCCCAGAAGAGAAAAAGTATGCGCAGTGGAGCAATGACTTTACGGCTCTGCTTGTGAAGCAGGATTACGCCGCGGCGTACGCGCTCTGCTCCAGCCATCTAAGAGCACAGATGACGCAAGCAGAGTTTGAATCGGCACAGCAGAAGCTGCGAAAGGAATTTGGAACGCCGCTGAAAATCAAGCCTGTCTTTTCAGTGAATACCGAGAAAGAGGAGCTTGCCGGTCCGAATTACAAACCGCCGAAAAAACCGAACGCGGACTCTGACCTGGATCCGAAAGTCGAAGAAGGCATCCGCAAGATGGTCGCGCTCGACGCGGTTGGCACTCTGCCGGACAGCGTACCACTCGACATTCGCCGGGCCAGCGTGCGAAGTGAAGTGGTGCTCGATCCGGCCACGCTGCCGGCTAATGTGCGTCCCGCCGGCAAGCCCGCCCCCGATGAAGAGTACATCTGTCTGCTGACGATGGTTCTGGTGGAAGAAAACGGGCAGCTCCGCGTCGCCCATCTGTGGCAGCGCTGGCCCAACATTCTGGACTAAAACGCTCAGGTTTTCGTGGTCTCGTTTTCAGTCTGCTCCCCAGGCTGTGCCTGCGCGGCGCCGAGCAGCGCCCGGTTTGCTTCCACGCGCAAAACGTGCTCGTCTTTCCCTGCGGATTCTGCCGTGGCTTTTTCACGTTTGCGCTGCGCCTGGTCCATATCCAGGAGGAATCGGATTCGCATGGCGCTAAGGGTGACGAGCAGGATGGCAAGCGCCAGGCACAGCCCCGGGCAGGTATAAGGCGAAGGTATCTCCGAGACGCGGATGTAGCCTCCTGGACTCTTATCCATGTCGGCGCTGATACCAAAGTAAACGAGCCAGGCGATCGGGCTGATCGCGGTGATCTTCTCCACGACAAAATAACTAACGAACATGGGCGGAATCGCGAACGCCGCTCCGATGATTACCGCGGCGATGCGCAAGCCTCCCTTTTCCAGAAAGACATTCGTGTAAAGCAACAGTCCCGCCGTGGCAACGCCGCTCGATGCGATCATGACGATCGCGGCGAGTGACGGTCCAGTCAACAGTCCCACTGAGAGCGTCAGCCCCAGCGCGAGCACCGCGTACGCGGCGCCGAAAAGTATCATGGCCATGACCGGCGGCGAGTCCTGCAGAGGATTGGCGCGCTCGAGCGTAATCTTCCAGTGATCATTGGGCCCGCCACGCGAGATGCGCCCGCGCAGCAATTCCGCGGAGGACGTAAGGCCGAATGCCAGAAGAATCAGCAGAACCAGATTGACCGCATGAAAGGTGGCAAGCAAGCCAGACTGCTGGCTCTGATAGGTGTAAATGTCCCAACTGGAACCGAGCACCAGGACTTCAAAAATGATGAAGGTTGCGACAGCGTGCTTGGGACGCAGATACGAAAGCTCCTCGTCGATCAACCGCCGCACGGTCAGCACGAAAAACAGCGCCGTTGCCGAAAGATTGATCAGCAGGAATGCCGCCATGAGCGGAATCCATCCGCCGAAGAACGTAAAGCGGGGCGGAACGTAACTGGCCTGCGTAATCTCCGCGTGGAACTCGGCAAACACCCGCGACGGATTGGCCGAGAACCAGATTGCATTCCCCGAACGCATGATGCCAAATCCAATGGTGGACAGCATGATGAACATCAGGAACACGGTGATGCCAGAAGCGTGCGCGGTTTTCATCGTTACGCTGGAGGCGAGCAGGCCGAAGCTTGAGACCATTGTGGTAAACACAAGCACAACCAGCTGTGATTTAAACCAGATCAAGCCCGGAACTACTCCGGCCAGCACCGGAATGAACGCGAACACTCCCGCAACCGCAAGCCCCACATAGGCCTCGCACGCGGCGCCGAGAAGCTTTCCAAAACCCAGCCGCCACGGACCCATGGCGACAAGGCGCTGGAAGTCGTAGGTGTTCCTTTCGCGCTCCAGTGTGATGTTCTGCGAGGCCAGGATCAGCGCGTAGAGCGAACCGATGCCGCACTGCAGCCCAATGGTTGTAAAAAAATACGAAAGGTAAAGTTCAGTGCGGTTGTCGATGTTGTACTGCATGACCGCAAGCATCAGCCCGAAGATCAGGCAGCTTGAGAGCGCCAGCATCATCAAGGACCGGCCGCGCAGCTTGGTGCGGTAAAGGCGCACGAATTCGGGGTTGTTGAACATCAGTTTGTCGCCCCCGTCGAGAGCCGCAGGAAAAGATCTTCGAGGTTTTCAGCCTTTGGGAAGAAGGCAATGACCGGCACGTCGGCGAGTGCCAGACTCTTGTGCAGCTGCGGCAAGTCCTCGCGCGTTCCTGTGAAGCCCATCAGAATCTTTCCGTTTTCAATGCGCGCATCCCGCACACGGGCATCTCCTTTCAGGACCTCGAGCGCCGCTTCGCACGGCCCAAGCACCTCGAGGATGAGCTGAAAATGAGAACGCGTCTGCGCCAGGATGGTCTCAATTGACCCCGCTACGACCAGCTTGCCCAGTTCCATGATCCCCACCGTATCGCACATATCCGACAGCTCGGTGAGGATGTGCGAGCTGACAATGATGGTTGTACCGCGGTCACGAAGCGTTTTGAGCAGATCGCGCAGGCCGATGCGCGCAATAGGGTCCAGCCCGTTGGCCGGCTCGTCGAGCAGAATGACCTTTGGCTGGTACACGAGCATTCTGGCGATGCCCAGGCGCTGGCGCATGCCGCGCGAAAGCTTTCCGACCATCTCTTCGCGCTTGTGGGTGAGGTGGACCAGGTCAAGGATCATGTCGAGCGATTCAGGTGAGGATTCGACGTGGTACGCGCCGCTGAAATAATCCAGGTATTCCCAGACTTTCAGGTCGTCGTAGAGCCCGAAATTATCGGATAGATAGCCCAGCCGCTGACGTACCGCTACCGGATCGTCGACGGCGCTGATTCCATCAATGAAGATCTCGCCTGCGGTGGGGCGCAGCAGCGTTGCGAGCATGCGTAGCGTGGTCGTCTTCCCCGCACCGTTGGGTCCGATAAATCCGAATATCGTATTGCGCGGGACGTGGAGCTCGACATCACTGACAGCCGTCATCGAACCATAGCGGCGTGTCAGTCCTTGCGTTTTTATCAAAGCGGCACCTTTCGCCTGTGATAACGGACTCTTGCATGGATCAGAATAAGCTGCGGGAAACTCATGGCAATAGCAATCGCCAGAGTTGAAGAAACAACCCTGCATGATCGATCCGGCTTCTCACTGGGTAACATTTGCCGTCGAACATGCTTCCAGCAGCACCTGTCTCTTCAGTACTCTTTCACCCGTTTTGAACAGGCTCTACGTTATATCGAGCGAACCTTTTCTTTATTCGTTCGCTTCATTTCTGGTGGATTTTTTGCGCATTCGATGCCAGCGGCTTAGTTGTTCCCGGTGACGACGTGTAGCCGGGAAGCTGAATGCCGCTGTCGTATCGCAATACACTGAAATGCTCCAACGGAAGAGTTTATGAATCGGAAATGTGCGTCCTATACTGTGTCTCTCCTGCTGCTGGTTTCCCTGTTCAGCCCTCCTGCGGCTGCAAGCCAATTTCGAATTGCGCCGCTGGGCGATTCCATTACTCACGGCTCCACGCTGCGGCAGACCTACCGCTATCCATTATGGAAGAAGCTGCTTGACGGAAACATCAGTTTTGATTTCGTCGGCTCGATGTACGGAAATGAAGGCGGCAATCCCGATTTTCCACCTTATCTGGGTCAGAACTTCGACATGGACCACGAAGGACATCGCGCGTATCGTGCCGACCAGATCGTCGCTGAGCTGCCCGGCTGGATGCAGGGCTACACGGCCGACATCGTTCTGCTTCATATCGGGACAAACGACTGCAACCAGTCACAGTCGGCCGAGTCGACCGTTCTCGAGATCAAGCAGATCATTGATCTGCTGCGTATCAACAACCCGAGCGTGACCATCCTTCTGGCGAAAATCATCCCGATCGCAAATTCATCCGTCAACAGCATCGTGATCAATTTGAATTCGCAAATTCCCGGGATCGCGGCCGAGAAGTCAACGGCGCTGTCGCGTATCATCGTGGTCGATCATTACACCGGCTTTGATACCACCAAAGATATGCTGGATTCAGTCCATCCGAATGCTGCCGGCGAAGAGAAGATGGCGCAGAAGTGGTACGACGCTCTCGTCGGACTGTTTGGAAGCACGGGAACCGGCCTGACGGGCGAATACTACGACAACCCGGATTTCACAAACTTGAAGTTTACGCGTGTGGATCCGACAGTGAACTTCAATTACAACACGGCCTCGCCCGATCCCTCGATGGATAAAGACACTTTTTCCATCCGCTGGACCGGACAGGTCGAACCGCGCTATACGCAAACCTATACCTTCTATACCTACTCAGACGACGGCGTGCGGCTGTGGGTTAACGGGCAACTGCTGATCGACAATTGGACGATTCACGCACCGGTTCAGAACAGCGGTTCCATTGCATTAACTGCAGGACGGAAGGTCGACATAAAAATGGAGTACTTCGAAGGCTCCTACGGCGCGACGATTTCGCTATCGTGGTCCAGTCCAAGCCAGGCCAAGCAGATCATTCCGCAGTCTCAGCTTTATCCTACGGCTCCATTGCCTGCGGCAAGCGCACCTGCCATCTCGCCCAACGGCGGAAATTTCAGCGCTCCCGTAACAGTGACACTCGAGACGTCCACGGCCGGCGCGAGCATACGCTACACCACCGACGGCAGCACGCCTTCGTCGACCAACGGCACGCTTTACACAGGTCCTTTCAGTCTCAGTTCCAGCGCAACCGTGCGCGCGATTGCGTTCGCTTCCGGCATGAGGGACAGTTCCGTCAGCAGCGCCAACTTTGTCATTTCAACGCCTGTGGCTGCCACGCCAACAATATCCCCTAACGGCGGAACGTTCAGCGGATCTGTTGCAATAACCCTCGCGACCTCGACGGCAGGCGCCAGCATGCGTTACACACTCGATGGTTCGGATCCCTCATCAACGAACGGTGTCCTCTATACGGCCCCATTCAGCGTGACGGAAACAGCGACGGTCCGCGCCGTTGCTTTTGCAGGCGGAATGTCCGACAGTTCAATTGCCAGTGCTGATTTTGTGATCCTGCCGGCCGGAACGGGATCAGGGCTGCTCGGGGAATACTACGACAATGCGAATTTCACCAACCTCAAATTCACACGAGTCGATCCGACCGTAAACTTCAACTGGAGCGGTGGACAACCGGATCCAGCAATTGGCAAAGATACTTTCTCGATCCGCTGGGGCGGCCAGATTGAGCCGCAATTCACTGAAACTTACACCTTCTACACAGTTTCAGACGATGGCGTGCGGCTGTGGGTCAATGGGCAGCAGCTGATCGATAACTGGACCGTTCACCCTGCAACTGAAAACTCTGGCAGCATCGCTCTGACTGCCGGTCAGAAGGTTGATGTTGTCCTTGAGTTCTACGACAACACCAGCGCCGCACTCATCCGGCTTTCGTGGTCCAGCCCAAGCGTAGCTAAGCAGGTCATTCCTAAGGCGCAGCTCTTTCCGCCTGCTGGCGGTGGCGGGGCCTTGGCGTCCAGTGAGATGAGCGAGCCTGCTTTCGTCCTTTCCACCCTGCGAGTGCGCACGCGGCCCGCTGAGAGCGGCGGCGATTCGCTCGTCTTGCGGGGAATGTTACAGCATTCATCTGCGCTCGACGTCAAGGCAGCCAAAGGCTGGCTCGTGCTGGGTTCGGCGGAGATGAATATCACCGGGTCGCGTTCCGGTTCAATCGCAATGAAGATCCGCAAGCGCTCTGGAGGCTATCACATTACGCTTCGCGCAAAGCGCGCACACTTGAGCACCGGGATTCACAGCGCCGGAACAATTCCTCGTGAAGCGGCAGCGGGCTCGGCGGAGTTGCCTCTTGAGCTGGTGCTGGGAGGTTTGCAGGTCCGGCGTAACGTGACAGTCGATTACATTGTGCGTGAGAAGGGCGACGCCGAGCTTCGAAACAGCTTGCGCAATTAATGCACTTGAGCCTGCTTAAACGCCGGCCCTCTACGTACGACAAAACCTGTAGTGACCCGCCTTCGCGTGTGGCCGGACGATTGCAATAATCCGCCGCGCGAAGGTGGGGTTTTTATGAAATCATTACAGGGAATTCAGCGTGACGACACAACCGGAAATCTCGTCTCTTATTAACGTTCTGCGTGAAAACAAAAAAGGTCTCAGCGAGTTCGCTATCCGCAAGCTGGCGACGATCGGCGATCCAGCCATCCCCGAGTTAATCAAGACCCTCGAGGAACCTGATGACCACACGCCGCACGCAGCCGCGATCGCCTTGCGGACGATGGGGCCGGCATCAATTCCGCCCCTGTTGAAAGCCATGCATCATAAAAGCCGGCGCATCTGCTGGGGCGCCGCATGGGTGCTGGCTTCGATACCCGAAGCACGGGATTTTATCCCGCCGGTGGAGCTGCCGGGAGAGAGAGCCGCAAAAGAGCCGAGCGGCCAGACCGCCTGCGTGCGCCTGCCCCGGCTGAGTACCCGCCAGAAATTGCGCAAGCATTTCAGCAGCCGTACCAGGCAGCAGGTACCCGCGTGTCCGCCAAGAAGTTCCGCGCGCACGGCTAAGTGATTCGCGAGCTGTAACGTTGCTGGATTGTTTTTTGGGAGTGCCGAGGAAGGGAGTCGAACCCTTACGCCCGTGAAGGCACTAGCTCCTGAAGTTAGAATTATAGCAGGCTGATCCTATGAAATTACCTATGTAAATCATGATTTATTAGGAGTTTTGTTAGGACAAATAAGTTAGCGGGCGTGTTTAGTATAAACCGGCGGTTGCCCCCGCCGCCGGTGCGGCCGTCCAGGGGTCGAGCCCGGCTGAATGCAACACTCACGGACCACCACACATTGCTTATTTAGAATGCACCGCCGGCGCGTTTCAGATCGTCGCGTAATGGTCCCGAATGAATGCCGCTCCAGTCTATTCTTAGGCGAGCCCAGGAGATGAGAAATCGTTACGCTCACCGGAACAAAATCTGCTATAGTTTTTAAGGCCTCACCGTTCTTCCTTGGTCAACTGGATCATAAGTAGCCCCCCCTGTTGGATTTCGATATGTGCATCAACGGAAACTCGTCCCAGGTGCGGCCGTCGAGCTCGCGGCCGGCTGAGTGCGGCGTCCGCCCGCCCCATTGTTTGTGGAAGAACATTCCGCCGCTTCGCTTCAGATCGTCGCGAATCCAGCGCACCCAGTCCATGCGATCCGCGCGAGGACTCCAGGTCTTGCCATCGTAGGTGACCAGGGCGCGCACTTCTCGCAGCTTCGGGTTCAGCAGGTGATTGCCGGACTCGCCGCCAGTGATAACCCACTGAATGCCGCTCCAATCGATTCGTAACGGGCCCAGGAGTGGCTCTGCCGAGATAAACCGGATCTCTGCTCGGACCTCTCGGAGCAGATCCGCGCGGACGGCGTTGTCCTGGTTCTCAATCGAGACACCGGCCCAAAAGTTCGAGGGAAGACGCCGGCGCCTGGAGTACTGCAGGAGCACGTCTGCACGCTTGGTCAGCACCTGGTATTGGTGCTGCGGCGTCTGCTCGATCACGTCAACAACCTTGTCCCTGTACTCGTCCGGGATCTCGCGCCAGAACAGATCAGACATCGAGTTGCAGAAGATCAGTGTAGGGCGTTTGAGTGCGAACGGCTCTTTCAGCTTGTGCGGCCGCAACGTCAGGTCAAAGCCTTTTGGAAATGCCATGGTGCCGCGCTTGTTCTCTGCCAGAGTGTGAGCATAGCAGAACGCGCAGCCGGCCGAGATCTTTTCACAGCCGCTCATCGGGTTCCAGGTGGCCTCAGTCCAGATGATGCCGGTATCATTCATGCCTTTGGCCCTCTCTCAAAAATGCTAACAGCATCTGCATTCACTACAGATGCTGTCGAGCTAACGAACAATCAACAGGTTGACAAAGAGCTACTCTGCAGCGCCCTGGAGGCGTCGCTGCATTTCTTCGCGATATCCACTCTGCAGGCGCGACAGCAGCGCATCGCCCATCAGACCTATGGCATTTCCGGCCGGCAAGATTCGTCCATCGTCGAGCATTACAACCCCGAACGATGCCAGCCCGCGCCGCTCCAGATCGGCCAGTAGGTAAGCGGCGGCGTGATCTGGACGCTCGTGGTCTGCGTAACGTTGAAAAGCAGGCTCTTCAAATCTGCTTGCTTTAGTCCTGGAGCAAACAACTTCGAGCTGATCCGACGTAAGCCGCATCAGCACGTCCATACAAACGGGATTAACACCGTAGTCTGTAATTATCGTTTCACGCCGGTCCTTATCCAGCTTCAGCAACACTACGGCGTGCGCTACCGATTGCTTCCCGAGTTCTTGAAAGAGCTCCTCCAAGGTTAGGCTAGAAGCGTGGAACTCACCGTCTTTCCAGCGCTTTGAGCGCTCTGCTTCCTCGCGTTCACGCTGCGCCTTCTGCGCAGCCTTCATCTCGGCGTATTCCGGACTTCCGCGCTTCGGTGTGGTTATCATGCGACACCTCTCTTTGACCAAACCTTGGCCCACTCCGGATAAACTTCCTTGCCATACGATCGCAGCCGGAGATCCCATTCCTGCCAGATCTGTGCCTCTTGCTCTTTGCCCTGCGCCCTCAATGAATGGACATATCCGTCAAACCCGTGTTCATTCAGCGGTTCGAAGTCGGAGAACTTTACACAGTAATCCCACGCCGCTACATACCAGCGCTCCGCCTCTTTAAAGCGTTCAGCTTCCAGTTGAGTATCCGCGTACCAGGTCGCGACTCTCCCGAGCGTTGGAAATTCCTCTGGATGTTTAGCAAAAATCTTTAAAGCACAAGGGTAGCGGTCACGTTCGTTTAGGTCGTTGGACGCGAGCGTTACGAGAATGTTCCCGTACAGTGGCGTCTCAGCGGCACCCATGTCTTCAAGTGCGGCAATTAGAAGCCGCAGCACTTCCAACCTACCCTCGCCTCCATGCAAAGAAATGTTCGACCGTGTATCGACGTAAATTTGTTCAATTAGATCCGTGTTGCGTCGCTTGATAATGTCATCAAAGAGTTTTCGTGAATTACCGCAAGCCGCCTCGTGCGGCGCACCTTTCGCGTTATTTGACATGAAGCGAGTCCTCCTAAGTTTTTTGCGTTTCACCCTGCCATCCTCAGGCCGCGTGGGGTGAGAGTCGCGGCGACGGGCTTGCGCCCGTTTCGGCTTAGGCGTTGGCCAGCGCGAGCGCGGTGTTAAAGGCTCGCTGCTGAAGTTCCTTTCCGGTTCCAAAGAAGATCTGCTCAAAGCGGCGGTCACCGGCCGAGCTGCTGTCCATTGCGAGCTGCTTCTTTTGGTGGCAGACGTACTCAGTCACCGCGTTGTATGCGCCCCAGGCCGTCTTGCCGGCCACATCAGCGCCGCGACCTTCGTAGAAGTTTGCGCGTACCTGGTTGCGCGTCTTCTGAACGATCGTCTCTGCCGGTTTGCCCTTGGATTCTTCCGAGACGGGAAAGACCGTTTCCAGATATTCGCGGAGTCTCTTGTCACTGAGGCGTGTTGCTTGCAACTCGCGAAAGGACGTGCAGAGCGCGTCGTAGTAGCTGTTGCTGATGCGCAGAATGTTCCGCGCCTCATCGATGCGCTTGTTGACGTTGAGGAAGTGATAAAAAACAACGCCGTCTTTCACGCCGTCCAGAGCGGCATTGAGGGTGTTCTGGCAAACAACACGGATCGGAGACCAGAACGCGCGGAAAGCCAAGGTACCGTCGTGGCCGTTGCAGAGAATCAAGTACTTCTCGACCACATCGCCGTCAGTGACTTTCAGATTGTCGGCAAGCTTGCACGTCCAAAAGGTCCGGCGACCGCCGCGCAACACGCCCGCACACTCGACCGTCGCTTCGCCGGTTCCGAGCAACGCTTCAATGAACTCGGCTTGCTCGTGATTCTGAACTGGAGTGTAACCAGTCCCGACCGTTCCAAGGTACGCGCCGCTGTCCTCTCGAACGATCGCGACCTTATCAGCGATCTCTTCGCCGTTGCCGAGATACAGCGGCGTCTTCATAACGGTCCAGTCCAGGCGCGCCAGTTTGAGCGCCTCAAGTGGCCGCTGCATCTCTTTCACCATCGTCCCTAGACCGTGCCATGGCTTTGTGCCAGCGAACATCGCTTCGGCCTGTCCTGCGTTGTTGAAGGAAATCTCGTGCGCCATATTCCACCTCCCCTATGAACGTTTATACAACTCCTTGCCAATCAAGGACTTATATAAAATTTACAGGAATGGTATGGCTTGACAACGCAAAAATGACACAAATTATTGACAACAAACGACTTGTGCTTCGTCAACTGAAGTTGAGGGCCCGGAGTCTCTCAGCCATAGAAGCGGCTTTGATCTGGACTGTGTTGGCTTTCATAAACGCGCAGAGTTCCTGAGGGATATGCCGCTCTTCAGCATCAGTCGTGAGCCAATTGTCTCTAAATCTGGCGAGTTCATCGAAGCTAAAGATCTGCTTGCCAGACGATCCTAGAATCTCTTCTAGCATTCCGAGAAGTTGCCTGCCCGCCGCAAGCTTGGTGTTGTGAAAGAGAATCAACTCAGCAGGAGGAGTTACAGCAGCGAGCCATTCGCATGTAAATTTCTTCCGGCTTCGCAACGTTTCGAAGTAAAGGCGATGCAGATGGCCATTCGCGTTGAAAAAGAATGTGGTAACGCAACTCTGATTGTAATGAGGAGTATTTACCGGAATTTGCTCCGCGAGAGAAAGGACCTTCAAACGAAGGCCCAAGTACCGGATGTATCCTCCGCGATCGCGCAATTTTAATAACCCCTTACCTTATCTGTCTCAACCCCTCCAGGTGCGGGAATGTGTTTGCTGCCATCGTTGACGATCTTGACTTCCAACGGTGGCTTCTTTTTCCATCGCTCTTCAAGTTCGTCATAGACTTTCAGTCCAACCGGGTTAGCGCCTGGGCGATTCTGGTCGAAACCTGTTAGTGAATCTTTAACGGAGTAGCCGGCCGCCTGACGAGCCTCGAACGCACCGAGGCGCAGCTTCGTATCAAGTGGTGCATCCCCGGCCTCTTTCGAAGCGCGTTCAAGCGCAGCGCGCGCCTCGCGGTAACGAAGTGACTGTTGCCGCTCCATGCGCATCTGCGCAAGATCTCCTTCAGCCAAATCCTTCGCCTCGTTCAAGCTAGACTGCAACTCTGGATCATTCAAAGCCTCACTGGATCGGCGAGAGATGAGATCGTTTTGAGCTGTTCGCAGTTCCTCCGTCATCGCTTCAGGCTGGCGTCCCATACTTGCCGCCAAGCCGTCGCCAAAGACATACTGCGCAAGCGCCGGATTACCACGGATGCGGCGCATGCGATCGGGCACACTAAGCTTTAGAAGGTCATTCTGTATCGTGTCCAAGATCGAAACTGGCTCTAGTTTCTTTTCCAGTTCTTCTTTGCGCTGGTGAAGATCAAACTCCTTGCGACGGAGCTGTTCCTCCTCGGCCTCTAATTCTTGTGCCGCCCTTCTTTTCATCGGCCTAGAACGGCCACGAGCATTCAGGTCCGCCTGTCGTCGGCGCAGCGACTCCTGTGCCTGATCAATTTCACTTTGCTGTTTGTCGATACTGCTGAGCTCGGCTTGCACCGCTGGGTCCTTCGCCTTCCCTTTCGTGACCTCTTTCAGATTTCTGAGTTTGTCTACCATTCCAACAACAGCTTCGGCACTGCCGCCACTTTCAATAGCCGTTACAGCCATTGACACAGCTTCGTCAACGCCGAAGCCATCCGTTATAAGCGATTCGATAGACTGCCGGCCACTCTTGTCTAGCTTCTGGCCACGTTTTCCAAGACGCTCCTGAACCAGCTTGGAAATATTTGCGCTCTGGTTTATTGATTTCCCGTTCTTTAAAAGCACCGGCGCCAGATTGCCATATGTGTCCGCGAGTTCAACCAGATCAGCGTCAGACAAGCCCGTCTGCTTTGCTTTGCCAATCTGCAGCATCGCCGCTCTCTTCTCCTCATCAGAAGCAGTAGGCATTTGCTCAGAGATCGTCTTGAAAATATCTGTTCGCGCTTTCAAGTTTATTCCGGGCAAATCAGCATTGAGCAGAAACGCACGATTCTCCCGCACGTTTTGCAGCGAGCCAGCCTTTGCCATGGCAGAAACAAAGTTGTCCGTAAACTCTTTTGCCTCTCTAGCGTTCTTGTGCATCTCTTCAGTGAGCGCTGCAAAAGCTGATTTCACAATACCGATTCCAAGCTTTAAGCCGTTGCCGACATTCGCGAACGAATCGGCCATGCCTTGCAGATCTTTACCGGCGTCCTCCTTTATTTTTTTGATAGAACGCGGCATTTCATCCCAGACGCTTTTGGTCTTCTTGGCTTGTTCTTCAACCTTCTTCTGTACGTCCAGGATTTTCAAAAATGCTGACACAGCCTCGCCTTCTTCAGCTGAGAGTTTGAAGACCAAATCTGACATTTGTTTTACCCTCGCCGCGTTGAACTTAAGAATTGCACAAGAATCTCAGCCACCTCAGTAGCCATCTCTTCGGCTGGTGTTCCAAGAAGCACATCAAGCTGTAACTCAGCCCAGGTCGGCACATAGCCAGTCTGCCGCTGCCGCCAGCTCATGAACCGGGACCAAGCTCCCGTCCGTCGTCCTCTTTTTTTTTTATCTCGCTGATGAACTCGCGCAGATTCTGCGCGTCAAGAATGGCATCGCCGATGAAGCGAACATTGACTGTGTCGATAACCTTAAGAAGCCCAAGTTCCCAATCGCTGACAAAGTAATTTACAGAGAGCGCCTCGCCGGCTAGCCGCAACAGATCTCGTCCCGACACCTCGGCGAATGAAATCTCTACTTGGCTGTCTTCGTCAAAAACAGCCCTTCGAATGCGGGTTGCCATTTGATAAAGGCGTTCATACTTCCCTGAAACGGATTGGATAATTTCTCCATTGTCATCATAGGTCAAAACTACCGGCAGCGCCGTGCCCCCAGTCATGCGCCGGACGATTGGAACACGCCAGCGACAGTTGTCTCCTAGAACTACATCGATACCTTCCGTGCAATCGTCACTGCGCTGGAGATCGAATGGGCGCGGTCGTAAATCAGCATTTGCACTCATTCCGATCCACACGCATCCCTCAGGTCCAATCTTCTGCCAAATCTGTTCGTCTTCGTCGAAACAAAGATTCGATTCGCTACCGCGAGCTATCAAGGCGCCTTGTTGTTTCCCGGGGCCGGACTCGATCGGTACATAAGCAAATGACTCTTGGCGGTTAAATGCATGCGACAGTCCTAATTCTCGAAGACGTTCGTAGTTTGGCTTCGAGCGCTGTCCTGGAATGAAGTAAAAGAATCGTCTCATTTTGATCCTCGCATTTCCTGGTTTGCAAACGTTTGCAATTCTCGAGCAGTCGGAGGCCGCTAGGTTTGGGTGAGCGGCCTAACGTAACGGCCTTCCGACTGACGGCGTATGCAGTGGCCTCTCTGGAGGTGGATTCCCTAGCCACTCATATGCTGCCGGTGTTTGCCTTGAGAGGGCGGGATGGATCACCTTTCATCAAGCCTCACCGCCGGCTGGAGCACTCACTGCGTGTCAGACACTCGTAGGCGCCGCAGGAAGCCGAAGAATCGAAAGGCTCAACACCTCCGGCTCTTCATCGCCCTGATTGGCGCCAGTTGCTTTAACTGCGACGTGACATTCCTCGGGCAGTGCGCGCAACTCAGTAAGAATGCTAAGTTTTGCTCGATCGAACTGAGTAGAATCACCTTCACAGCCCGCTGCCACGATTTTCCGTTCGACAGCCTTGCGCGTGCCGGTGAATTGTAACTTCCAGGACATGCGTCTCTCCTTTTCAATGCGCTTTTGAGCCGCGACTTTACCCGTTAGGAAGAATGAGACTTTTAAGTAGCGATTCATCGCTGACTTTGGGAGAAGGTTTTTTCTTGGGTGTAAACAGCGGTTGCTCAGGGGTACCGACGGGCTTTAATCGCTCCACCATCGCATTCAGCAGCAGCGGCCGCGCTTGAGATACTTTGCCGTTTGCTCTGAGCACAATTTCGTCAACAGCATCTCTGCTAAGAAAGCGCGCGCCCATTGATCGAATTTCTGCGACTTCTTTTTCCAGCGCGATCACAGGATTAACCTTGGCAGCGGGCGACGTAATTGCCGGCGTAGGGTTTGTGGTCATTGCGATCGCGCGGCGGATAGCGTGCTCATCAGCCGGAACCGGGACGATTGATATTTCGATGAGTTGCCAACGATTGATGATGCGTCCTGGGCCGACGACAGCACCCTCACCAGAGCCATCAGTCTGCCCAGGGAGCAGCGCCGTAATGCTCGCTGTGTCTGCAATGAACCCAACAGAGAGCGCGCGCAGCATTCGATCCTTCACCAGAAGCCACGCGGTCTCGGCGCGTTGTGTAGTCGCGAAAGTGACCGTCGCTATCAGTTCGCGGCCGTCAATAATTACCTCTGCACTTCCAATGACGTTTTCGAGCGTCTGCCGTCGATGCGTGTCCAGTACGACTGGGTTGCGCTTAAAACGGCTTAAGCTCAACCCAGCCATGCGCAGATATTCGCGACCCCGCCCCGTATCAACACCGCGTTCTGTGGCAGCAACAAACGTTGCCGCTCTGCGTGAATGATCCACGGAACGGATGGAGCTGCTTTCGTTAAGAAAGGCGCGATCAATGTCCATTGCGTTCCCCTGATCTATGCATCACGAGTGAGTCTTTATTTGGACACGCCTTGCGGCACATCATCATTTGGGCAACAGAGAGAGCGGCACAGGACATCGTTCCGCCGGTCGACTTCATCTTGCAGCGCCTCGCGCGCCTGTTCGACCGAGTAGTCACGGAGAATCAATTGGTCCGCGGTACTTGACAGATCTACGCCGTTCTTGTCGCCGAGTTCCTTGCCAATCGTGCGAATGGCGTTTATGCGGTCATCTCGTTGCGCGCTGGTCTCGCGCGAAACATCGACCCTCTCTTCGGCTCTAATGCTTGTTTGACCGTTCATGGCGTTGGCTCCACAAGATTCCAATGATCACGAACGCGCTACACAGCGACGTTCTTTTTCTCTGTTTCCTTGACCTCAGAAACCAAGCCGGCGCGCTGTAGCGCCTGCGCCGTAAGGTCTTCGGCCGACACTTCAGGACGTGACTGCAGTTCCCGAAGTTTCGCAAACAGCTTTGCAGCATCAGTATTCGCGGACTTGACGTAGTGTTTGTTGAACGACAGCACGACATTTTCCATGTGCCCGTGCTCGAGACCTGCGATAAACTTCTGCAAAATATTTAGAAACTGACGTGGCTCAGCAGCTGGGTGCGGGAGACTCATTCCGCCGGTGTTGAGAATGGCGGCGAGCGGGCCAATCGCGCTTGCGAATTTTTGCAACATGTCTGCTTGAATGGTTTCCGTAGCGTCCTCAGCCGCTTTAATCTCATCCGCGCGTCGCCGGATTTCCGATTCCGATGCTTCGCTCAGCGCCTGCTTTGCTGCCGCCAAAGCTATCTCTATGGCTTCGACTTCCAATGCTTCCTCAGAGATTTGTTCCCGGAGATCTTTAAGTTTCTTTTCATCGATCTTTTCGCCCTGAATACGGCGCGTCCGGAGATCAAGGCTTTGCTTTTCAATACTACGGAGGTTGACTTCGTGTTCGGCTTTCAAATTGGACAGCCGCACAACTTCAGCGGCGCATTCATCCAGCGTTTTCTTGTGTAATCGTGAACCGAGTAACTGTGTGATCATTTGTTTATTCTCCCTGGTTTGCACTTGAACTCTTACTTGATGAAAACTCCCGAAGAAAACTTTTGGTCCAAAAAAATTATTTTGGGCCACGGCCCTGGCTGATAATCAGCTTCTCGTCGCTCGACAACGACACCACGGCACGAGCGCCGGTCATTTCGGCCTCAAGCCCCCACGTTCCGTCGATCTCAATTGCCCTCGGCAGCTTGTCCTGCAGAATCGCATGGCGAATGCGTTTGAGTGTTGAATGCGAGATCGTGATTCCAAACTCGTCTGTCAATGCGTCCGCTGCCTCATAGATCGAACGCCCTTCACTGTCACGAGGATCGAGCTGGGTGAGTTCGCGGCAAATCTTCGATGCCACCTTTGGATTTCCCGTTAGTTGCTCAAGTACTTTGTTGAGATGTGGTAGGAGTGCGCGCAACTGTTGGCGCGGCACTCCGCTAAAAAGCAATTGCACGTGCTCTAGAGATTTCTGGTAACTCGGATCAAGTGTGCCCATGCGTGCGGTTCCGTTGTGTGTGTTCAACGAATTTCCGCCCACCAGGGGCCGGTTCGGTGATTGCAAACGTTTTCAAAAACAAAAGAAACGAACAGTTCTTTACTATGGCTGGGGTGGGGGCGGCGGAAAATTCGCGGCCTAAAAATCGGCCTCACCGTCGCTCACACCGCAGTACTGCTACAGTCCGGCTGCATGCTTCCGAGTTCAGAGATTCGCCACTGAGGATCGCAGCACATTCCTCACGCGCGTGTTCCAGGTGATGTTGCACGAGGCCGTCGACGCCTTGAACTTGCAGACGCTCAATGGCGGATCTGATGGCGCTTACTCCAGCTGCGACTTTCTCACGGCTCGCCGCGAGCTTCATCCGCGATCCGTGCAGACGTACCAGGTGCTTAGCTAACGTCGCGTGTCGAAGCCGGTACTCATCCTGGGCCGCCGCTCGCAGATCGCCAATCTTGCAGAGCATCACTCCCTCTAGGCCGGCGAGCTGCGTACGCTCAGCAGCCAGCGCCGCGTTTGCGACGGTTGCCTCTACGCTTCTGGCGGGAGTGCCCTGCAACAGTGACTTATCGAGTGCAGCGTTTGCCTTATCAACGCGGGATCTTATTTGAGACCGCAGCGCGGCCGTCTGAACTTCAAGAGCCACGATCTCTCGTGCTATTTCCCGTGCCGATTTACTCATTTTCAGAACCGCCTAATTTTCTTAAGCTTCGTGGACTGCAAACGACACCGATCCCTGCCGTTCCGAGGCGACTTTCAATTCCGGAATGGCAACACCAAAAACCGCCTTTGGGGTCTGACAAGATTTTGGCCTGGATGAGTTAACGTCCCAGAACGGCCCCCCTCCGGGAGGACCCCCTGGGTACCCCCCTGGTACCCCACCCCTACCCCACGGGGTACCCCCCTGTACCCCACCCCTGCCCCACGGGGTACCCCCTGCATACCCTCTGACGCACCCCGCCCGTACCCCACCCGTCCGCAAACCCGATGCACCCCAGGGGTATGCCCATCCGGGATGGAAGGTGTGGAGGGCGTTGATCGAGTACCCCTTGCGCGCGCACGCGCGGGTGCGCGTGAGGGGGTACTTCTAAACGTTCCACACGTTCCATCTCTTTTTGTCTGTTTTCTCATAAGTTATTTGCTCATAGTCAGTTATTTGCGCGAGCACCACTCCCCACCCCCTCGGCCATGGGACTCACCCCCTGGTCGCCGTCAACGGTGAATGGAACGTCGAAACCGACCCCCCGTTTGAACAACTCCCGGTGTTGGTTCACAAAGTCCTGCAACAACGATTCAAGGATCAGATACCCATTGCACGCGCGTGTGCGCTTTTCCTTAATCCCTACAATCCGCCGCGACTCACAGTGTCTGCGGATAATGTGCAGGATTTTCTTTGTACACGTTCGTCTCGTCCCAAAGATACGATGCCAGTATCTCTGCATCTGCGTAGACGAAACGAACTCAGGCTTAAGTGGATTGCGCGTCACACGATAAGGTCCGCCGGCCGTCGCGGAGAAACATTCTATGCCTTCTCCGCTGACCGGAGTTGCTGAGGCGTAGATCAAGCTCGCTTTGGCGCAAACCAGCTCGAGCAGGCTCTTCACAAACGTCTGTGCTTCCGCGAGATCCTCCCTCAAATTGTCGCGCTTAACACTGTCTCCGCTAATTGGCGCTTCGAATACTAGAGGGCTAATTGAATATCCGTTGCAGAACTCCTTCCGCTCTCTCGTTGCACCCATAGCAGTAAGCGCCTTGAACAATTTTTTATAGCAAGGTGTTGTTTGAAACTCGTCTTGGAAGCACTCTGCGAGGTAACGAGAGGTTACGAAAACCTCTTCCGATGTCGGGTCAACGCCGGCGCGCTCAATACTCGCTTCATTGCCTCTGGCTTATATAACCCTCTTTTGAACTGGGCATAAACCCGGGCTGGTACCCGGTCCTTAATAGCACTCCCTGGGACGATTACGCCAGCCTCTGCCGGCTCTGCTCCCAGATCCACTGCCGCACCTGGGACAGCAGCTCTGCCAGACTCTTCTGGCGCTACTCCCAGATCCACTGCCGCACTCCCTCTAACCAGCACCTGAATTGTTAATTCCAGCTCAGAGAGACCTTCCAGTGAGATAGAAATTTCTGCTCTCATATTTCGAGGCCCTTTTTCTTGAGTCTCTTTCGGGCAATGGAAAGCGCCTCACGAATTAACTGTTCAACGCGTGCGCCAGAAACGCCGAATCGCTTTCCAATTTGGCGTTGCGTCAGTTTTTCCATGTAACGCAAGATAATAACCTCCCGCAGCCGACCCTCGGGAATAGATGCTATGGCCAGCTTGGATGCGTAGAGCACCCATTCGATGTGTTGCGCTGATGTGGAAGAGGAAGAGTTGTCTGGAGCTTGGAGAAAGTGTTTGGGCTCAGCGCCCTCAACAGGCGCCGAGTCCATGGAAGTAATAGTTAGCCCCTTAAAGCCTCTTCGTTCAAAATCGCGCGCAGAGCACATTGCCCATCTCACGCAATCAATGGCGTACGATGAAAACTTTTTGCCGCGTCCTTCCTGGTAAGTTAAGACCGCTCTCCACAGCCCCACAAGCGCCGCGTTCTCGAAAATCTGGGGAGTCTTCAGAGCAGCTCGGTTACTACTGCGAGTCATCCAGAAGGACGCGACTTTAAGCGCAAGCGAAACGTGTTCGTCGAAGGTTTTCTGTTGCTCTGGCGTCACACCATACCCTTGTCGCAGTAGGGCGCTTGCCGCCCTACACCTTGTTCCCCCGACACAGCTCTGCCGTCTATGACAACATCCTCACCGTACTTCGCCCAGATGGTTTCCAGGACGTGATTAAGCGTCGCCTTTGTTGCGTGATGCTCTCGGCCGTCAGGTGTTTTGAGAATGTAATTGAGATGTACGCCCGTTGAATGCGAGCGTATTGCTGATCCACTTGGATTTAAACTGGACATAAAAAGCAACCCCGGCGTTAGCAGCGCCGGGGTCCGGTCGAAGAGTGCCGATGGTGCCATCGGCAGGGACGAACATTTGAAAGCGAAAGACTTCGTTTTGGCTCTTCGGCCAGGTGTTGCCCACGTCTGCTAAACGCGTGACGTGGGTATAGAGGAATTGATACTAAGAGTGAATATACGGCTCCCGTAATTTATCCGTATATATTTCCGTAAGCGGCAAGCCTGCTAATAATCTGAGTCACTGATGGCGCTGTGGTAGAGAAGTACCATAGGGGCATACAACGCCAGTGACTGAGTAGTACGTCTGGGCACCAAAAGAAGCAGCTCGCAATGAGGACAGCAGCTCGGGCGGCGACCGCCGCTTTGAGCAGATCTTCTTTGGAACCGGAAAGGAACTTCAGGACGCGCCTTTAATACGGCGCTGGAACCGGCGAACGCCTAAAGCCGAAACGGGCGCAAGACCCGTGGCCGCGACTCTCGCCCTACGCGGCCTGATGATGGCACGTGGATTCTAAAGCCGAATGCAAACGTTTGCAAACCGGACTGGACCGGAGAGGAGGTAAGTGAATGCGCTGCCGCCACATGAAACGATATGCGGCCGCTACGTTCCAGACGGGTTTACTCCTTAACCTTACGGAGCATCTCTAGTACTTTTGTTTTCTCAGAACTAGATTTCCAGACCTCCACATCCTGCTTTATTTTGCTTAGTTGCCGTCCATTACAAATTTGCGTTACCTGCCGCACCGATACTGATTCTCCTGCCACCAAACGTTCCATTAGGTTCTTTATGTTTCCGGGTTTAAGTGCAGATAGCCATGCTGGAGGCTGATGGTTTTTTCTAGAAAGCAACGATTCTCCGATGGCAGAGACGTGCTGAGGAGTGATCGATTCCGGTCCGCTACAATTTCCAGGGTAGTATTCCTCAGAATTGTATTTAATGAATTTCTTAATCCTTGATTTTATTTCCTCATCGTTAATCCCATTCAATCGATACCAGTCGATGACATCCCCCAACTCTCTGAATTTTTTACATTCATCTGCCGACCAATCAAAGACTTTGATTGACGGACCTTCACTCGAAACTGCCTCCCTCGAACTTTCCAGCAGTTTAAGCATCGCTGGGAGTCTGTAGAGAGGACACGGTTTCCCTCTGTCCTCCGGGCACCAGCCACTAGAAATTGCCGCTGCTACAGATACAACGATATCCGGGTGCGCGTCACGTCGAGGCCACATTATCAACTCGTTGAAGGAGACCATAGGCTTTAAGTCTGTGAATATGTACTGCGAAAATCCACCAACCATTGCCGTCGCTGTATACCCAAGATATGCCATCTGCTCTGCGCACTTCTCGGATGAGCACAAATGAAGCTGGAGTTTTTTAGACATAAACACTCCCGGAAAAACAAAGACCCATTCAGTGTCAAAAAACCCGTCCTGGGAGGACTGGTCGCGGCCCTCACGGGTACCGCACACTGAAGGGTCTATTTTAACTATCTGGTTCAAAGTACGCTTTTTGGACGTACAGATTTGATTTTTCAGAATCAAAGACGGAAAGCAAGGTAAATCTAAAAAAAAGACCTTTAATAGACTTCAATTTGCAAAGTTTGCAATCTATGTTGCTTGATCAGCACCAGTCGGCAAGGTTTAGTTAAGCGCCCATTGCTTTGTTACTTCGAATAAGGAACACGATATTGGCAGCAGCTAAATGCAATGCATACGACACAAAATGCTCGGGCACATCGGCCGGCGTGCTGCCTTGACCGTGACCGCTAGTTCTATTCCGGAGGGTATTCAACGCTCCGTCCAATGTTGATCTGACGCCACCTATGCCGGTCTGAAGATAATCAGGCACCAGCTTGTTCTGGAAAAGTATGTCCACTAACCTGGATGCGGTTTCCTTTCCATCAAGCGGCCAACCCCGTTGGGCACATATACACTTCATCGTACTCTCAAAAGCCTTGAGTGCCGAATTGATCGCTTCTTTGTTCTCCGCGTGCCTATGATGTTGAAACGCCTGTAAGAATTCATCCAGCGGTCCTTCAAACCCAGGTTCTTTTAGAAGTGCAAGAGCGGGTTTAATAACCTCCGCGTGAATGAGCTTACTATCAATTCGCAGCAGTTCGCCATTTTCGAACGCATAGCCTAATAAATGCTGTTTAAACCGATAATTTAGGTCTTCTACGGCTTTTTCTGGCGCAACGATAGCTCCGGTGTTCGGTTCGTCGAAAAGCGCTGAACCAATCTCATGCGTTAGATAGTAAAACGCAACATCAATAATATCGAGGAGCTGTGCCGGAGACGCATGAAATACTATAAAGTCATAGAGTGCCTGTTGCACCGGCTTTCTAGGATCGAGGCTGGAATATCCAAGTTCCTTGCAAATCCGTTGTTCCAGGCGCTGCCAAGTAGTCGCCGAGAGACTGTGCCCACCAGATCCGAGTGCCTCATACAGTATATGGCCAACTTGATTGCGAAATGCTTCTGGAAAGCTGTCGTATTGGAAGACATCGTTTTGGGCGTGACCAAGCCGAATCCGCTCCCTCTGTGAAAATGTCTTTCGAATCGTCATAAATCGACCCTCGTTAAGGCTCGGTCGGCTCAATACTTTGAACTCTTAGTCGGGCTTTGGTTCGAACACCACCCTTTGAAATCTGAACACCGATCACCCGGACCTCTGTGTCTATGCTCAGCTTTGCAATCTGAAGCAAACCCTTTGGGAACTCGCATTGCATCGACGATCCATCTTCACGCCTAAGAATGAATGATAGGGCATCGAGATCGATCTCGCGTAATTTTCCAATAAAGCTTGAAGAGCGCTTATCGATACTCTGTTTAATGGCAAACTCCACCCGTTCGTTAGCCCTCTTCGTGAGTTGAATTGTCCGCCTTGCGATCGTTTTACCGGAGAACTCAACAGCGTCGATCTCGCCATTTGCTCGCGGTAGCATAGGCCGTAATGCATTAAGCACAGCCCGACGGTAATTTGAATCCGCTACACTTTTTTCCAAGTCGCCTAAGGTCTCTTCAGAGTCAACCCAAGAGGCGACGCTCATGTACTCATTGACAGACTTGCGCGCAATTCTCCCGGCCTTAGAGCGAACAATTTGATCTGGAAGACTTACCCCGACGCGAACACTGCCAGGCAGAAGAGCAACAACACGAAGATCGCACGCACGGCGAATTTCCGGTAGTTCAGGCATGCTGAACCCCGCTTGAAACTCAGCAACGACTGCGATTCCCTTTCGGAAAGTATCAAGAAACGCCGTCAATACGCTGGTTGGAGTTCTAGGCCAATGAAGATTTGGACCTTGAACCCGAATCCATATTTCCGCTTGATGCTCTATCGCGGCAGTGCGGCCGGTGAATGCATCTATATCGGCCTGAAGCTGGCGTATTTCCTCAAGGGGACCTTCGGCCATCACGGTGTACAAGCTTTCATCTTTTTGCAGAACGTCTTGTTTGAGCGAGGCAAGCACAGCGTACATGCGTTGCATCTGCTGAATGGCGGCGTTTAGCTGAGCGTCATTTGAAATCATAAATTGACCCTCAGTACACCCTTTATTTCTGACGGCCGCAGCTTCACCTGCTGAAAGAAGCTCACGTATTGCCGGTACTCTGAACTCTCCTCTCGCGCCAAGTGGATGTGAACTGACCCCTTATACTTTTTGTTAACAAGGCGCTGCGAGAGATGCGAATATTCAAATGCCTGTAATCTCTCTGTGGCTTCAGGATCAAGCACCACGAGTACGTCTAAATCGCCTGGGTTAGGATCGTCTGTAATGAAGCTTCCATCTATGATCAACGCCCGCACACGCTTAACCTTCCTCAGCCCATCTAAGTATAACCTCAGATCGTTGAATAAAGTAGCTCGCTGAATACTCGGTTTGCCGAAAAGCCCTCCGATTTCGTCCAGGGTACAAACATGAACGCCGCTAGGTAGCAGCCCGTTAGTGAGCGCAGGTATAGGCATACAGTGAAAATTATCGGGCGTTTGGGATGCCTTGCCCACAAAAACCTGGAATGCACTGCACCCCTCCTCGATCCAACCCTATGCTTTTTCCTTTAGCGCCGCCGGCGTCGGGTCAACCTCGTGCGGCAGAATCGAAGCGTAGTGCTCGCGAATAGTCGCAGGATCGTCTCCCAAAATCGCGGCCACTTCTTCGACGTTGCGCCCGTTGCGCAGCAACAGGCTTGCGCAAGTTCGCCGGCCAATGCGGCAGTCCATATGTGTAAGCACGCCGGCGGCGGCTGCCGCCTTCTTCAGCGCTGCGTTGTACTGCTTGTTGTAATTCTTCGGATCTGCCCAGGGCTCGCCAGTCTCTGGTTCATTGAAAAGCACGTCGCCGGCTTCAAGCCGCCGCTTGATAATCTTCTGCACGGCCGTAGGCACGCGGATCTGCCTCGATCCCTGCTTAAGCGTTAGGTGCTTTAGCGGAGAAAGGGCCACCCGACTTAAATCGTTGTCGAAGTCGTCTCGCTTCAGCGTAATCAGCTCGTCCGGACGAAGTCCTAGGGCCACCTGAACGCGAAAAAGATCACACCAGGGTGACGGCAACTTTTCCGCCACAAGCTCTGCCTGGTCGCGTTCCAACCACCGAATGCGGCCGCGATCAGCACGCACTTCTTTTTTCTTCACAGAAGTTACAGCCTTACGGGCGACTGAAACACCAGAATCTTCCAGAAAGCGAAGTACCGCTCTTCTGATTTGCGCTCTCCTTCCGGCGCCGATCGGCCGAGGCGGCGTCTTGTCTTCCTTTTTCTGTTTTACCGTGAGCCCGCGCAGCCAAGCGTCAATATCACGCTCTCGGCCTGCCAGCTCGTCGACTTCCATCCTGTCTCCGCCGTGCTCCTCACCCGGTTTCGGGGGATCAAAGTGGTCTACGAAGCGCCAGAGATCGTAGCCGATAATTTTCGTATGATCGCCGTCACGGCCTTTGTAATTGGCAAGCCAGAGTCGGCACGCGTCCCCCAAAGTGGGGCAAGGACCTGTGCGAATCTTTTTTCCCCGCCAGTGCTCCAATTCCTTTTCCAACCGCCGAATTCTTGTGATCGCTTTACCCCATTCCTCTTTGTAAAAAGCCACATCCATTTTGAGTGACGCTATTTCACCCTGATCTGGAATGACTTTCTTAATCTTCACGCTGCCTGTAGGTCCTAGCCATGCTTTCCTGATTTCCTCAGGCGTGTTTGGATGTGGCTGCTCCCAATACTCCGGGTTGAGAAAATTTCTGTTGAGCCATTCGAGGCGCTTTTGAGCAGGCTCCTGACTGTCCCCGAGCGCAATACGCTCCGTCCGCATTCGCACCGGATGCCGGAAATATGCCACCCAAACTTTTCCTCTTTTTTCTTGGCGCATTTTGATTGGCTTGCGAGTTCTACCCACGGCTACCTCCCCCTAGCGGATAGGTTAGGAACAGTCAATATATTAGGAGTTAGATTAGGAAATTCAAAGAAAAACCCGGCTGCATGAGCTGGGTTTGAGGGGCGCCTCAAGCGCAATTTACCTATGAGATTTGATTGATGCCGAGGAAGGGAGTCGAACCCTTACGCCCGTGAAGGCACTAGCTCCTGAAGCTAGCGCGTCTGCCAGTTCCGCCACCTCGGCAAGCTGCTTTTCTGCAGCGAAGACGTATTTGTAACCCGTCAGCGCGATTCGTCAATTGCACATCGCTGCGGGCTTAAAATTCAGGCGCCACCGTGTGAGTTCGGTCGCGCGTCCTTTGACTTAAACGTTCAGTCATGCGCCATCCGGTGTGAGTTCGATCACGCGCCGCTCCAGCATCGAGCGGTCCGCGGCGAATGCGATCAGGTGGCCGGCGAGCGAATCTTCGATCCGCGTGGCGCCTGCTGATGCGGCATCGCCGCGCAGCACGCTGATGAAATCGGCTATCAGCCGTTCATCGCCGCCGCCATGGCCATCGCTGCCTGCGTCTGTGCGGATGAGTTCCTCCGAGAAAGGCTGTCCGGCAACACGCTGTGGGCGGCGCACGCGCAGCTCAGCCGCTTCCATGTCGCCCTCGATCTCGCCGAGCGTTCCCACGAGGTGGATGTTCCGGGTCGCTCGTGCGGTTGCGCAGAACATATCGTGCGAGACGGTGACTCCATTGGCGAATTCGACGATTACCGTCTGCCGGTCCACCACATCGTTGTCGCAGTGCCACACGCAGCGGCCATAGGGATTATCCGTTCGCAGCGAGCGCAGCTTGTCTTTCTCTGTCGGATTGCTGAGATGCTCGATCGACTCCCATGCGTAGCCCTGATGCAGTTTCTGCGTGATGTGGATGGCGCGCGCGGAATACTGGCAGGTCGACTCGATCTCGCAGCCATCCAGACAGCGCAGCGCCGAACCAGGTGGCGCATTCTCTCTGCGGAAGTGGGTCAGAGATCCGAAACTGGCGACGCGAACGGGCTGAACTCCCGAAAGCAGCCACGCAATGATATCCATGTCGTGGCAGCACTTCTGCAGCAGCATCGGGCTCGAACGTTCGCGGCTGTTCCAGCGGCCTCTGATAAAGGAGGTCGCCATATGATGGTATGCAACGTTCTCAGACGTGTGCATTGAAACGATGTCGCCGATCGTCTTGGCCGTAACAAGCTGCTTAAGCTTTGCGTAAAATGGCGCGTAGCGGAGCACGTGGCAGATCATCACTGTGCGGCGATGCTGGCGAGCGGCCGCGATCAGCTCGCGTACGTGTGCTTCGCTGCGCGCGATGGGTTTCTCAAGCAGCATGTGATACCCGCGCTGGAGAAGCGGCATGGACGACGCGTGGTGGAGATGATCCATCGTGCCGTTGATCACCGCGTCGGCCAGTTGCTCGCGCGAAAGCAGATCCTCGTACGACTCAAAGCGCATTGAGGCCGGAACAGAATGCTCGTCGCCGACAGCCTGGCGGCGGACCGGATTGGGTTCCGCGATTGCGACAATTCTCATGCGCTCAGGATGCTTCAGCGCGTAACGCGCATAACCTGTGGCGCGCAATCCAGCACCTATGATTGCTACGGTTACTGCCCTGGCGCTCACGTCGTTTCCTCGTGTTGTCATTGATGAAAAATCTGAAGCGGCTGCGCTTGCCGCCTCGGCGAATGCACCTAAGTTGTGAGAAAGGACCCTGGCGCCGGGCGCCACCTTTTCAGCTTTTCAGGCGTTCAGCGCACGCCACACGTTCCGGAGAAACTAGCATGCCTCTCGAAGCTTTGACCAAACTTCGTCCAGCCCAGCCGCGCGCGTTTGTACCTCAAAATGCGGACCTGGGCGATTGGAATCAGGTGGAGCCGCTTTTTGAAAAACTCAAAGCGCAGGCCTCCTCGGTGCGCACGCCGCGGGAGCTCGAACGCTGGGTGCTCAACGCCAGCGAACTCGGCGCCGCGCTCGACCAGGAAGGCTCGACGCGCTACGTGAGCATGACCTGCCACACCGATGATGCCGAAACTGAGAAGGCGTTCCTGCATTTCATTGAGCATCTCGAGCCCAAAGCGAAGCCGCACTGGCACAAGATCAAAGAAATCTTCCTGAGCATTCCCGCGCATAAGAAGCTGCCGCAGAAACGCTGGCAGGTTTTTACGCGCGCGGTGAAGAATGACGTCGAGCTTTTCCGCCCGGAAAACGTGGCGCTGCAGGTTGAAGAATCGAAGCTCGACCAGCAATACCAGAAGATCATGGCCGCAATGACGGTGCAGTTTCAGGACAAAGAGCAGACACTGCAGCAGATGGGACGCTACCTTGAAGAGACGGATCGCTCGCTGCGGCAGAACGCCTGGGAACTGATCGCGAAACGGCGCCTGCAGGATAAAGACAAGATCGAGCAGATCTTTGACGAACTGTTGAAGCTGCGCACGAAGATCGCCACCAATGCAGGGCTGAAGAACTTCCGCGACTTTGCCTTCCGCGTGCGCGGCCGCTTTGATTACACGCCCAAAGAATGCGAAGCGTTTCACGATGCTGTCGCCGAGCTGGCGGTCCCGCTCGCGCGCGATCTGCAGAAGCGGCGCCAGAAACTGCTGGGCGTCGACAAGCTGCGGCCGTGGGACCTAGGCGTTGACGTTCGCAACCGGCCGCCGCTGCGCCCGTTCAATGATTGCAAAACACTCGTCGACAAGTGCCACGGCATCTTCAAGAAGATCGATCCGGCGCTCGCCAAGGACTTCAATGTCATGCGCCAGCACAACCTGCTGGACCTCGACAGCCGCAAGGGCAAAGCGCCGGGCGGGTACCAGTGTTCGCTCGAAGAGGCGAGGCTGCCGTTCATTTTCATGAACGCCGTCGGGCTGCACCGCGATGTCGAAACCATGCTGCATGAAGCCGGGCACGCGTTCCATGCGCTGGCCGCGCGCAGCGAACCGGTGCTCGCGTACCGTTCGGCGCCGATCGAATTCTGCGAAGTCGCTTCGATGAGCATGGAACTGCTCGGCGCGCCGCACCTGACTGAGTTCTACACGCCCGAGGAAGCGGCGCGCGCACGCCGTACTCACCTGGAAGGCATCATCGCTCTGCTACCCTGGGTGGCGACGATCGATGCATTCCAGCACTGGATCTACACGCATGCCGGCCACAACAGCGAGCAGCGCAAGACGCAGTGGCTTAAGCTGCGCAAGCGCTTTGGCGGCATTGAAGATTACAGCGGCTACGAGGATGCTCTGGCGTACATGTGGCACCGCCAGGGCCATCTGTTCGGCATGCCGTTCTATTACATCGAGTACGGCATCGCGCAGCTCGGCGCACTGCAGCTTTGGCTGCGTTCAAAGAAGAACGTGGCCGATGCGGTGCGGCATTACCGCAAGGCGCTGGCGCTGGGCGGTTCACGCCCGCTGCCGGAGCTCTTTAAAGCCGCGAAGATCAAGTTCGACTTCAGCGCCAAAACGGTAAAGCCGCTGATCAAGGAAATTCAAAAGGAGCTGAAGGAGCTGGACGACGCGTAAGGCCGGTCGTTTCGAGGGGAGGAATGCGCTCGCCCCTCACTGATACTAAGATGCTTTGCGCTCGCAATTTGTCGGGACTTTTTTTTAGAAAGTTTTGTATCCCCGCGCAAGTGACTGAAGGTTCGTGGGTTATGCGATAAAAAAGATTCTGGCAGCTCGATTAGTTCGCACATTGTGCGTCGAATGTGCGAGAGATGAAGTGTACCCGTTGTTTTCGGGGCTGCACTTCGCTATAGTTAGACGTTAGGGAGTGGATATGGAATTTCCTGACATCAACACGAGAGTCACGCGTGATCCAAAAGTGTGTGGCGGTGAGCCCGTTGTTAAAGGCACACGCGTGACGTTGCGCACCGTTCTAGCGACACTCGCGGAAGGCGCAACGATCGAGCAGATTCTTAAAGATTTTCCCTCGTTAAAGGAAGACGACGTACGCGCGATCATCGCGTTTGCAGCAGCCTCAGCACATGAGGATCTGCCTCTACGTGCGATTCCCCTGCAGCATGCGAATTAAGCTGGATGAGAACATTCCCGCGAGCGTTAAAGTTGCGCTTGCCGCGCTAGGGCACGACGTCGACACCGTCAATGATGAACTGTTAACGGGTCAGCCTGATGGTGATGTTTGGGCGGCAGCTCAAAAGGCTCAGCGCTTTTTCGTAACGCAAGACATGGACTTTTCCGACGCCCGAATGTTCCCGCCAGGATCGCATCATGGACTGCTGTTGCTCCGCATCCGTAATCCAGGGCGCCAGGCGATTATCGATAAGCTCAATTCCCTGTTCAACAACGAAGAAGTTTCTAATTGGGGCGGGTGCATTGTTGCAGTGACGGACATGAAGGTTCGCGTGCGCGGGCCCCGGTAAAAATTCGAGTGTTGACGAGGCAAACAGATACTCACAGCCTCGAAGCTGCGCTAGTTCAAACTCGCGCAACCAAGATGATGGCGCACGTGGCCGGCGGGACGCCGGCGGTCCCAGCAGGCTGGAAGCCTGCGCTACCAGCTAGCCCTTAATCCCCGTCATCGCGATGCCCTGCATGAAGGTCTTGCGGGCGATAATGAACAGGATGATCAGCGGCAGCGAGAACATCATGCTCGCGGCCATCAGGATGTGCCAGGGCGTGCCGCCCTGCTGGCTCTGGAACTGCTGCAGGCCCAGCGAAAGTGTAAACTGTGAGCGGTCCGTCAGGTACAGCAGCGGGCCCATGAAATCTTTCCAGCAGCCCAGGAACTGAAAGAGCGCGATCATCGCCAGGGCAGGACGCGCCAGCGGCACAATCACGTGCCAGATGATTTCAAGCTCGGTGCAGCCATCGATGCGCGCGGCGTCCAGCAGATCGCGCGGCAGACCGAGGAAAAACTGGCGTAGCAGGAAGATGTAGAACGCTCCGCCGAACCACGCCGGGACCCACAGCGGCTTGAACGTGCCCACCCACCCCAGCGAGCGGAACACGTCGAAGATCGGCACCATCGTCGCCGGGAATGGTACCATCATGACGGCAAGCGTCAGCGCGAAGAGCACATCCCGTCCCGGAAAATTCAGGAACGAGAACGAATACGCCACCAGCGTGCAGGACACGGTTACGCCGATCACGGACAGAATGCAGACCCAGAGTGTATTCAGCAGGCAGCGCATGAACCCGGCGGAGAAAAAGCCGGGATCATCGTCCTTCTGGCGCATGCGTTCCAGAGCGCCGGCGTAGTTCGACCAGAATACGTGCGGCACTTCGCTCAGTTCGGATTCTGCCACGCAATCCCACTTCTTCTCTCCCTGGTCCTTCTCACGCTCGGCGGAGAATTCCGGCTGCCACTGCGTGACATACCAGTGCCCGGCGGGACATTCCTTGACGATTTCCACTGGAACGGGCTCTGGTTCGTACTCCTCGCGGCCGGCCAGCGTGTATTTGACCATCGCTTTGCCATCTTTGACGACGTCCGCTTCAAGCAGCTTGCGCTGACCTTTGTCGTGGCCGCCTTTGAGCACCGCGATGACGTGCGGCTTTTCGAGCTGCTTCTGCTTTTCGACGATCAGCTTCTCTCCGCCGAGCACCGCCAGTGTTGCGCGCGGAATCCACGTGGGCGGAAGTTGCATGGTCTGGCTGAGCGGCTTGAGCGACGTGACGGTCATCCACAGCAGCGGCAACATGAACAGCGAGCCGGCGGCAAGCAGAATCACATGCAGCGCGCCGTGTACGACCGGATTTCCGCCGCCAACTTTGTTGCCGTAGCCGCCGCCGGCGTCTTCCACCGGAGCCTTGGGTCCGATTCGCTTGCTGAACCGCCCGCTGAGCCATCTGCTGAGTTTACTTTCCGGCATAGTAGACCCGATCTCTCGAGAGCCGGAAGGCAATGATGGTCAGCGCCAGGATGATCAGAAACAGCAGCCAGGCCATCGCGCTGGCGTAACCCATGCGGAAATAGCGAAAGGCATTGTCCCAGATATAGAGCGGCAGAAAGGTCGTCGCGCGGGCCGGACCGCCCTCGCCTTTTGTGACGATGAACGCTTCCGTGAAGACCTGGAAGGCGCCGATGATTCCCATGATGATGTTAAAAAAGATGATCGGGCTGATCATTGGCAGCGTGACGTAGCGAATTTTCTGCAGCGTCGAAGCGCCATCGATGTCGGCGGCCTCATACATTTCCTGCGGCACGTCCTGCAGTTTCGCCAGATAAATAAACGCGTTCTGTCCGACGCTCCAGAGCGCCATGAACACCAGCGACGGCAGCGCCCACGTCGTGTCAGAAAGCCAGGCAGGCGGCCCCCAGGCGACCTTTGGGTCGGCTTTCATCAGTTCGACAACCGACGGGTCCCACCATTTCCGTACTTCGTTGGCGAAGTCGAAGAATGGGCGCAGCATGCTGTTAAGCAAGCCGAACTCGGGGTTGTACATCCACATCCAGAGGATGGCCGTAACTGTCGCGGGAACCAGATGCGGCAGGTAGAAGATGACGCTGTAAAGCACCTGTCCGCGGCGCGCGGCATTCATCATCAATGCCAGGCTGAGTGAAACGATGAGACCCGCGGGAATCGACAAGGCGGCGTAGTAGAAGGTGTTCGCCAGCGCTTTCCAGAAGACCTCATCGCCGGCAATCTCGCGGAAATTGGACAGACCGACGAACCTGGGAGACTGCAGCACGCTGAAATCGGTGAAGCTGTAATAAACCGATGCGGCGAACGGATAGAGTGTAAAAACGCTCAGCCCGATGATCCACGGCAGCGCGTAGAGCAGACCCTTGTAGCGGCTTTCAATGGCGGGCATAGGTTATTTCCATTCGTCTTCGCGCAGTTTCTGAATCTTCAGAATCTGATCAAGTTTCGGCTGCAGCCGGTTCTGCGCGGCGTTCAGCGCTTCCTCTGCGGACATCTTGTTGAGCCACACCAGTTCGAAAACATTGGTCATCTCTTTCTGATACTCATCCCAGACCGCAACCTTCGGCGGAGGAACACAATTCTTGCTCTTGGCCAGATCGATGAACACCTTCAGAAAAGGATGAGGATGGCGTTCGATGAAACCGGGGCGGTCCTGCAGAAACGGCGTCAGCTTACCCTGGCCGCCGTTGTTCATCTCGCCAGTGGTCGGATCTTCAGCCTTGCCGCAGAGATACTCCATGCCTTCCGGGGAATTGATGAACTTGATGACTTCCCACGCTTCATCGACATGCTTCGCGCCGCGCGGAATCGTGATCACGTCCATGTCGCCAATCGAAACGGGATGCCCGCCATCGTCGAAGTTGCTCGGGAACGGACCGCAGCCCCATTTCATTGCGGGACGATGAAAGCGGATGAAGTTGGCCATCCACACGCCCTGCAGCACCATGGCCACGCGGCCGGAAAGAAACGCATTCTGCGGGGAGTCGAACGAGCCGAAGCCCTGCTGGAACGCGAGCATGTCTTCGCGCCCGTATTTTTCAGCGAACTTCGCCACCCATTTGAAGGCCTCGATGTTTTTAGGATCGTTGGCAGTGAGTTTCTCAAGACCATCGTTCAGCTTGCCGCCAAAGAAATAGCCCCACGACCAGTGCCACCAGCCCGGCTCGGGCGGCAGGAAACCCATCTGGATGATGCGGCCGTCTTTATCCTTCTTCGTGAGCTTCTCCGCAAATTCTTCAAGTTCCTGGATCGAGCGCGGCGGTTTCTCTGGATCCAGGCCGGCTTCGCGGAACATGTCCTTGTTCCAGTGCAGAGCGACTGCCGCGGGTGTGGTCGGAAGACACCACATCTTTCCGCGATGTTTGCACATCTCCCAGAATACAGGGATATATTTGCTGGCATCAATTTTATCTTTATCGCGCTCGATCAGATCGTCGAGTGGGCGCAGTGCGCCCATGTCGGCGAAGCTGTGCGTGTTGAATTCCCAGAAGCCGCAGATATCCGGCGGCTGCCCGCCGGCGATGGCGAGCGCGGACTTGCGATCCACTTGTGTCACAGAGAGGCACTTGCAGAAGATGACCTGGCCTTTTTTGTTTTTGATTTTCTTGCGGTTAAAAACGTCGATGGTGGCCTTCATGGCTTCGCCTTCGAAGCCAGTCCATTTTTCCCAGTACGTGATTGTGATTTTTTCGGGGGTCTGCTCGCGGCGCGGCGGCTGGTCGTAATAAAACGCCAGAATGAAAACCGACGCCAGCAATGCTGCAATCAGGTGCGGCGTTTTCACGGTCCGAGCCCCCAGGCGCGCTGCACGGCCAAAAGTAACCTCACAAGCGGCCCCTGCAAGAGCGGAAAACAAACGCCCTAAAGCTTTCACCAGAATGGTACTAAGCGCGTGAATAAATTCACACCGCACCCTCGGGAAACACTTGGATTGATGTTTGCTTACCCACTGTCAGCGCCGGTTGAGCAGCCTTGCCGATTAGGCAGGCGCGCCGGCAAACCCGGAGCGTATCTCCGGGTGATGCTGCGAGGGGCGTCAGGTGCCGCGGACGATATGGATACGGCAGGTTCAAGGTTTCTTGAAGGAGAAATGAAATGATGAACTCTTGGTTGAGCCGATTGTGCGCTTCAGTAGCGGCAGTCTCGCTCTGCGGCGGGCTCGTGTTCCTTTCGGGCTGCTGTGATGAAGATTGCGAACATGAAGTGGAAGTATCGTGTGGTGAGCCCAATTGTGAAGACGTGGTGCATGACGTCTCCTATGGCCCGGTGGAATATGGAACGACTGAAACAACCGTCGGCGGCGGAAGCCAGTCCGTCGGTGGTGAAACGCATTTCGGCGAATCACGCGGCGAATTTAACCGGGACGTTTCCGTTGAACCCGGCTTCGATCGCAGTATGGATCGCAGCTTCGACACCAGCGCCGGCGCGCCGCGCTGGAGCGACAGTGAAATCCGCATGAAGCGGGACCGCCTGATCGAGATCGAGCGCGAGCGCAGCATGTATCCGGACCGGGCCGAGCGCCTGGATATGGAATCAGCCCGCCTGAACCGTGAGCTGAATGAAGTGAACGTGAATGTTTATGACAACCGCGACCGCAGCTTCGAATCGCGCGACGTCGATCATCACAAGACCAACATCAACGTGTACGACCGCGGCATGGACCGGCAGGATAGCGTGCGCTCCAGCCACGACGTGAACGTGAATGTTGACAAACCAGCCGTTCGTGAAGAGCAGGGCGCCGTCAGGAGCGATGATGACAAGGCTCAGGACATCAGCGTGCGCGGTGGCCGTGACGCAAGCCGCGGCGCCGAGTTCAACACCGGACTGCGCAGCGACGTGGATCTGGAACGGGACCGCTCGATTCGCGCGCGCGAAATCCAGCGCCCGGGTCTTTCCGAACAGCGCCTGCGCACCGAATCGGAACAGCGCGCCGGCAAAGTGAACCAGCAGTCTGAAATCGACTTCAACGCGCGGCCCAACCGGGACGTGCGACTCGAAAACCGCAGCGATGTGCGTTCAGACGTGCAGTCCAGCCCGAACTTCCAGCGTGGTATCGACAACCGCAGCGCGACAACCGCTTCGGACGTCGATCAGCAGAACACCTCGCTGCAGTCTCCCACAACTCCCGATGCGACGACTGGCGTGAGCACGCCGTCGGCTCCGAGTGCTTCCGTGCAGAGCAGCACTGACGCCTCGGCGCTGCCGCGTGAGCCGGTCGGCACGACCGACGCCGACGCGCAGTTCAACGCTGACGCCCCGAACCTGAACCCAAGCGCCGACGCGACCAATAGCGCCACGCAGGCCCAGGATGCGGGCACGGGCGTTCCGAACGCGCAGCCTTCGTTCAACCAGCCGACCTCGTCCCAGACGACTGTCACGCCCGGTGGAACGGTGAGCTCACAGGTGAGCCCGCAGACCGGCGCGAGCACGTCAGTGGACGTTTCGGGACCGACCAGCCAGGCCGGCCCGAGCGCGACCCCGACGCCGCCCTCGTCAACGCCGAGCTCAGGCAGCAATCCGTAAGTCGCTGCAGTCGTCTAATAGCCCTCAAAATGAAACCGGCTTTTATTAGCCGGTTTCTTTTATTTTTTTCCTCTATCGAAAATTTTTTGAAAACGTCGATCTCATACGTAACATGTTCAGGCATCGTCACCTTAGGGTTGGCCGGGCAAAAACTCATAAGAGCGCATAAATGTTTGATTTTCCGGGATACACGATCAATTCAAAGCTGGCAGAAGGCGCCTGTGCCGAGATTTACGCGGGCGTGGAACAAAGCACCGGGCGTCAGGTCGCGATCAAAATTCTGCACCGCAAGCACCTGGCGAACAAAACCGAGTACAAGCGTCTCCAGGAAGAGGGCGCTCTTGGACTGAAGCTGCCGCAGCACGACAACATTGTTCAGTTTTACAAAGCCGGCATGTCGGGAAACCTGCCGTATGTCGTGCTCGAATATGTCAACGGCAAGACGCTTCGTGAAATCATACGAAACAAGAAAAAGCTCGGCGATCTCGACATCCTGAAGCTGACGAAAGGCCTTGCCCGGGCGCTGCGTGCGGTTCACAATCTGAACATCTGCCACAAGGACCTGAAGCCCGACAACATCATGATCAGCGAGGCGGGAGTTGTGAAGCTGCTGGATTTCGGTTTCGCTGAAAACATCAAAGCGTTCAAGCTCTTCGGCCGCTCGCTCGACGGCAGCCTGCCGTACCTGGCGCCCGAAATGTTCAGCACCAAGAAGGCGACGCCCCAGACGGATATTTACGCTCTGGGCTGCACGCTTTACGAATGTGCCGCCGGCTTCCAGCCGTTTGGCGGCATGTCCGACGCCGAAATTGCGCAGAAGCAGCAGAACCTCAAGCTGATGCCGCCACCCATTCAGGCCAACAACCCCGGCATTTCCGTGTTCACTGAAAAGATGATCATGATGGCGCTGCAGAAAGAGGTGGCGCGGCGCTTCAAGTCCGCTGATGAAATCCTGCTGGATCTTGCGCGCAACCCCGCCCTGCGCGAAACGCAGGAAACACAGCGCGTGCTGAAGAAAGTCGTCGGCTGATTGCGCAACAAGGTTCGCGGAGAGTTTATTTCAAAAGCTCTCTGTGACCTCCATGCTGTGCCTCCGTGTTGAAGTCGTGTTCAGCAGCTCAGCCTTCCAGGCGCCCCAGCACATCGCGAGCGATGATCACGCGCTGAATCTGCGACGTCCCTTCGCCGATCTCCAGCAGCTTCGCATCGCGGAAGTAGCGTTCCACGGGGAACTCTTTCGTGTAGCCGTAGCCGCCATGGATCTGCACGGCATCGTCGCAGATCTGATTGCACACTTCCGAGGCGTACAGCTTCGCAATGCTGCATTCGCGCGTGTGCGGCTTGCCCGCCGCGCGCAGCTGCGCGGCGTGATAGACCAGGTGCCGCGCGGCTTCGACGCCGACGGCCATGTCGGCGATCATGTTCCCGACGCTCTGGAACGAACCGATCGCTTTGCCGAACTGCTTGCGTTCCTGCGCGTATTTCACAGATGCTTCCAGCGCCGCGCGCGAAAGGCCGAGCGCCAGCGCGCCGATGCCGACGCGGCCGCCGACCAGCGTATCCATGAACACGCTGAAGCCGTGGTTCTCTTCGCCAAGCCGGTTCTCGACGGGAACTTCGACGTCTTCGAAAACGAGCTCGCCCCAGTCCGACCCGCGCATGCCGAGTTTCTTATCGCCGGGGTTAACCGTGAAACCTTTGCTCCCCTTCTCTATCAAGAGTGCCGTAATGCCGTGCGTCTTCAGCTCGGGCTTGGTGGAGACCGCGACGAGAAAAGTGCTTCCGACCAGCGCGTTGGTGATGAAGATTTTCGCGCCGTTGACGATGTAGCGATCGCCTTTGAGCACCGCGCGCGTCTGCGTGCCGCCTGCATCGCTGCCGGCGCCCGGCTCCGTCAGCCCGAAGGCGATGACTTTTCGCGCGCTGCAGAAATCAGGGACAAAGCGTTTTTTCTGCTCGGCGGTGCCGAATTTCGCGACGGGCGCCGTTCCCAGTCCGACATGCGCCGAGACGGCCAGCGCGGTGCTTGCGCAGACGGCCGCAAGCTCTTCGACCATTGTGGCCGCGCAGAGCGCGTTCAGGCCCATGCCGCCCAGCTCTTCAGGAATCGCGACGCCCAGCAGCTGCAGTTCAGCCAGGCGCGACCAGACCTGCGGCGGGATTTTTTGTTCTTCGTCGATGGCTGCCGCAAGCGGCTTAAGCTCGTTCTGCGCAAAGTCGCGCGCTGTCTGGCGCACGAGGGACTGTTCTTCGGTGAGATCGAGCGGTGCGAAAACAGTATTCATTGCGGGAGCCCTCGCGAGTCATTACTGACGCTGCGGTCCAAAACAAGGATACCCGATATACAAAAGTAGTGCCAATCGCGTCGGGGTAGCGGGCACAGCAATAGAAACGCGCGATTCACGACTTCTCCGCAGAAGCCAGGCGCAGTTGTTTAAAAAATGCAAAAATTCTCATCCTATAAGTGCTTTAATTCAATCGAATTACATCAAGCAATGTTGCCATGGAGATTTTCGGTGCAAATCAAAATCTCAAGCATCTTAGTTAGGGTAGAGGCCTCTAATAGACTGCCCAGTCGACCGCCCTGCTACGAACGGCTACTCGCCGGCTGGAAGCGAGAACTGATGGCAATGCTTCACCGGTGCAGAGAGTAAATCAGGAGGCTGATGCCGTTCAAGGGCGCGGCGATGACCAGAATATAAAAAAGCCGATGCACCGAGACGGTGTAGTCCATGCGCTCATCCCAATGCAGCGTGTCGACGACGCTCGTGAACACCGCGGCGTGGGCATGGGCGATAATATAGATCGACATCAGTATCTCGATGGGTGCAACCGAGTTCTGTATGCCCATTGCAACTATTGGCGCGGCGCTGAAACCACATTGCATTGCGAAAATCCAGAGTTCAAAGAGCGAGAATTTTACTTTTCCTCGCAGGAAAACATACCATGGCAGCACCAGGCACACATCATTGATGACTTTGGAACCCGAATCCAGTGGCGCATCTGGCTTGATCTGAGTGTATTTGTGGTTCATAGCTGTGCCCGCTTAAAGCTAACCACATCAGAACGTGAAAGCAAAGGTTCCGGTACGTCCCTGTCAGCTTTGTGGCCCAAACAACCAGTAGCCAGCCATAATGAACAGCGCAAGGAATGCAGGTCCGCAGAGAAGCAGAACAGAAGCCGCTCGTGAAAGCGGCCGATCCATAATCAGCCACAAAGCAAAATGACTCGCTACAAATAAACCGCACCATAATGCTGGAGTAGGGATTTGCGGATCAAATTTGGCAACTGCGGCATTCAACAGAATAAAGCTCCCTGCCAGGCCGTTAACAGCCACGAATAATTCTAGAAGCGAGAATTGGAATCGCGCTTTGGTCACGATGTAATGCTACTCGTCGCGGGCTGGAAGTCTGCTCTGCGATTAGAATCCTACGCGGACCATCACGAAATAATTGCGGGCGAAGTCGCTGCCGCGGTTGCCGACGTGAGTAAAGCGATGGCCGGGCTCATGCATGAAGGCGCCGCCGGTGACCAGCAGATTCTCGTGGAACTTGTGTGTTATCTGCACGTCGATGGCGTGGCCGACATCCTTGCCCGCGCGGCCTGTCGGATCGCGGCGCGTGCCTGTAAAGCTCGCCGCATCAAACATGAAATCGCGCGACTGCTGCAGGAATAGGCGGTGGTATTCGATTTCAACCAGTCCGCCGCGCCAGGGCGTGGCCCGGATTTTGGCCGTGTAGTCTTCGAGATTCACGCCGGCAGCGACGAACAGTCTTCCGTGGAAGATGAACGGATCAGGAAAGAGCGAATCAAAGCGCTCGGTGCGGCCGTCATCCGGGCGCGCGTCGCCTGAAGACAAGCCGTACGCGACTCCGAGGCGGACCGTGCGCCAGTTGATTGGAATGGTGTAGCCGAGATTGGCATCGCCGCGCCAGGCGCGCACGCGCTCGTCGCCGCGTGTGCCAAAATCGCCGGTGAGCTCCAGCGCGTAATCCCAGTTCTTATGAAACGTGCCTTCGGCGCGGCCGTTGAAAAGCCAGATACGCTCGGCGCCTTTGCTGCCGCTCTCGCCGGTGAACGTGTCGGTTTCGTTGACTTTGTAGAAAATGCCGCCTTCGATCAGGTGGCCGCCGGGAATGCCAACCGCGCGCAGCCACGAGCCGTAAAAATGGGTGTCGCTGGTCTTGTTCCAGTTGCGGTCGTCAAAAACCACGGGCGCGCCGCCGAACAGTTCGACTTCAAAGCCGTCCGGCTTCCAGATCGCTCGCGCCAGATCGAAGCTCTGCCCGCGGTTGAACCAGTCCTTGTCGCCGATCAGGTATTCGCGCCCCAGCTGCATCTCCTGCCGGCCAAGACGGAAAATGAGCGAGGGCTTGTCGACTACGTCCTTCATCAGGCCGATTTCGAGATACGCCTGGTAAAGGTCGAGTGAGTCTTCGTTGGGGTTGTTGCCCGGCAGGCGGTCGCGGAAGAACTCGTGTGCGTCCTGTGCTTCAACGAAAATCTTCGCGAGGTCGCCGTAGTGCAGATCGAAGTTGATGCGCACGCGGTTCTGGATCGAAAAGTCTTCGTCGTTCTGGTCGTAGCGGAAGTCGCGGCGGTTATCCACCGATTGCGCGCGCGTCTGCAGCGATCCGCCCAGGGAAGCTTCCCAGCCGCCGACGATCGGCATGTTCTTCACGCGCGCGGCCGCGTCGGAAAAAGGCGTGCTCGGCAGATCGGCTTTTTCCGTCGAATAAACGCCTTCGCCGCCACGGAGGGCTCCTGCGACGGAAAGCAGCAACACCGCAAAGGCGACAGGGGACAGGGTGACGCGTGACAACTGCATTATTTGCTCGCCGGGCGCGGCGATACCTCCACCATGGTGTACTGCGCGATCCCGTTCTTCACCGCCAGCCGCAGGAGCTTTGATTTCGCGCCTTCAGGCTCAACCTCGGCTGAAACCATGAACTTGCCATTGAGGAAACAGGTTGCCTGGCCGTCCCAGACCTGAATGCGCAGCGACTGCGGATCATCAACGCTCAGTTCATCCACTTTCGCAAACGCTTCGATCACCGCGTGCGTTTTTGCGTCGCGCTTTTCGACGTACGCGGTGACTCTCTTGGCATCGGCAGGAAGACGGATACCGCAGGCGACATAGTACGCCGGCGAAATGCCCAGATGAAGCTCACAGTTATCACCGCCCATCGGCGTTTGCACGGCAAGGCTGAGGACATATTCCGAGCCCGGCAGTTGCCGCTCGGCAAAATTCCAGCCCTTGAGCGACTGCAGGAAGAGCGAGCCTTCCTGGAAGATAAAGTCCTTGGGATCGCCCGAATATGTCCAGCCGGCCGTCGAGCGCTTTTCTTTATCGATCAGCAGCTGCGTCGTGAAGGTTTCGGACGAGGAAGCAGGAGGCGCTTTTTTGCTTTCCGGATTCTCTACCGGTACCGGATTCTGTGTCTGCGCGGGCGGCTTGGGCGACGTTTGCGTGCTCACGACAACGATCTGGGAATTCTGCCCGGGCTTCTTGCCCACGAATGCAGCCAGCGCCAGGCCGCCAACAATCAGAACCGCGATTCCTGCGCCCAGCACCAGAGCGGAATTATTTTTTGCTCCGCTCTGAGCCGGCTGCTCGCCTGGTTTCCCGGAGCCGGCTGTAAGTTTCTTAAGCTTGCTGACAGTGTCGGGAAGCAGCGCCAGTCCGGCTTTCTCCTGCGGCAAGGGCACGGCATTCATCGCCCGGCCGTTCTCGACATTCTCGATATCGATCAGCAGATCGCCGTAGTTCGCGTAGCGGTCTTCGCGTTTGCGCGCCGTCATTTTCTGAATGAGCAGCGAGACGCCCGGCGAGAGTTCCGGATGCTCGGTGCGCGGATCGGGAATCGTTTCTGAAAGTTTCTTCGCGAGCACCGCGCCGACTGTTGCGGCCGTGAACGGCGTCTTGCCCGTGACCATGTGATACATGGTGATGCCCAGCGCGTAGACGTCCGTTCGGAAATCCAGATCGGACTCGCCGACAGTCTGCTCGGGCGACATGTAATGCGGGCTGCCCAGCGCGCTGCCTTCGGTCGTCAGGCGCGTGTTCTCGGCTTCCTCGGTGGTGAACGTGGCCAGGCCCAGGTCGGCGATTTTCAGCTGGTAGCCGGCGGCCATGCGCACGGTGGTCTGCGTGGTTCGCGGCTTATACAGCAGCATGTTGTCGGGCTTGATGTCACGGTGAATGATGCCCAGCGAATTGGCGTAATCGAGTCCTGAGACGGCCTGCTTGAGGTAATGCAGCGCCTCGCGCTCGTGGATGATCTTGCGTTTCTCGATCAATTCGCCCAGCGTTTCGCCTTCGACGAACTCCATGACGACATAACGCATGCCCTGGTGTTCGCCCAGGTCGTAGCAGCCGGTGACATTGGGATGCGAGATTTTCGCGAGCACAATCGCTTCGCGATTGAGGCGCGCGACGTACAGGGCATTATTTGCCAGACGCTGCGGCAGGACCTTGACGGCCACGGTGCGCTGCAGATTTTTCTGCGTCGCCTTGTAGACGGCGCCCATGCCGCCTTCGCCAAGCTTCTTCTCGATCTGGTAATTAGGAAGCGTCGCCAGCGCCTTCGCAAGCGCGGCATCGTCGCCCTTCATGACGTGCCCGCCGGCGCCGCCTGAACCGCCCAGGCTGCTCTGGCCCAGCGGCGCGGCACCGGGCACCTGCGTGGCGCCGAGGTCGACTGAAATCGTGTTCGCCGACGCGGCGCTCTTCAGCGGCCCCGTCAGCGTCTTGTTCAAGTCGTCGCCTGAACTGGCACTCATCAGTTTGTATTCCCGAGTTTCCGTACTTCCTGCAGGATGTCCGCCGACGTCGGGCGATCGGACATCGTTCGGCCAACGTACTGGTAGACCACGGTGCCGCTCTTGTCGATGATAAACGTCGTCGGATGCGCGAGGTCGCCGGCAATGTTGAACGCGCGCACGGCGTCCTGGTTCACGTCCAGCAGCACCTTAAAGGGCAGCTGAAAGCGCGGGTCGCTGGATTTTTCGTAGTCGCGCACGCTTCGCACAAATGCGTTGATGTGTTCTTCGAGACCGGGATAAACGACCAGCACCTCAACGCCAGCGTCCTTGAACGCCTGCTGGTTGCGCGCGAAATCCGCGGTTTGTCGCGTGCAGTAGACGCAGATGCCCTGGCTGTAAAAGCCTTTCATCACCGTCAGCACGACGATGTTCTTGCCGATGTACTGTCCCAGGTCCACCAGCTTGCCGGACGAGTCGATGAACTTGGTCAGCGGCAGCTTTCTGCCTTTTAGATTCAGGTCCTTCTTGGCGTCCTGCGGCGACTTCTCGGCGCTTTGTGCCGCCAGCTTCGCCGCTTCGGCTTTCGCCTGCGCCTTGGCCAGTTCCTCTTCCATGCGCTTCATTTCGGCCTGCGCTTCGGCGCGCACGCGTTCGAGTTCCGCCTGTATGGCCGGGTCCGGCTTCGATGCTTCCACAGGCGCCGGCTGCGCAGGCTGAGACGGTTGCGCGGGCGCCTGCGAACGCGGCTGCGACTGAATGGCTTCAATCTTTTTGTTGAGCTCGTCAAAGCGCCTGTTCATCTGCTCGACCATCAGCAGATCCTGCTGGCGCTGGCGCATGGAATCCATCTTCGCCTGCGCTACTTCTGCCTCGGCCCTGGCTTTCAGCGCGCTGTTGTCGATCTGCAGGCGATCCATGCGCTGCAGCACCGCTCGCCGTTCAGGCGTCTGGCAACCACATAAGGAGAGTAGGGCAGCCGTGCCGATGAGTGCGCGCGCTGCCGTAAACAAAGAGGGCATAAAACAGAGTGCTCCCGCCGCTTTAAAGATCTGACACTGATGCGGTCGCTATTGTCTCTGCCGGCGAGACTTTTGGCAACTGGAAAGCGTAGCCATGCCGTCTGTTAACGCCTTGAAAGCGGGTTTAAGGTAGAAAAAGGAATGATCACTGGCAGCACAGCCATGCAGATCTGCATCTGCATGGCTGTGCCGGCAAGCTGGAATTTTTGCGCTGAATTGAAGGCGTTGCGAGTGCGCGGCCACATGGCCGGGATGCAGATCAGGCGTTGCCCTGCTCCTGGCGCGACTCGATGCGCATGAGCCATTCGTTGGCGATCGCCGCCTGCAGGCTGCTGGATTTGTCGATGTCTTCTTCGGTGAAAGTGACTTCGGCATCTTCGAGGATGTACTCGTCGCGATCAGCGATGTTGACGCCGCCGGGCTTGATGCAGCGATAGATGAGAATTCCGTCGACGCTTTCAGTGTCGATCTCGACAACCTTCTTGTCGGCGACTTTCTTGAACTTCAGGCTGCTGTTGAGCACGCCGACTTTCTGCAGATTCGAAATGCCCTGCTTGAAACTGTTTTCGTCGAGCTTCACGAGTTCTTCGGCACCGACCAGCGGCCAGTCACTGACATTGACGTTCATGTCGTTCTGTTCGACAAATTCGATAAACGCCGCAACCTTTGCCGCCATCACCTTTACCTGGACCGGCTGAAGCTCTTCGACACGGCGGTCTTTAAGCCACTTCGATTCTAGCGTTTTAAGTTCGTTAAAGGCTTCGTTCTTGCCTGCTGGTTTTTTCTTTTTAGCCATCGGAGTCGCTCCCGTCGTGACGTGTGTGCTGCCGGAAAGAAAATCGCGCAATAGTTGCCGCAAATGAAATGCCGGAAGTGATCGTCACCTCCGGCACGTGCATCATCTTACGGGATGAGCGGTGCGATTTCCAGTGAGGTTGTTTTTGGCTCGTGGCTTAAGAGCCGTCCTTCACGCGTTCTGATCCCAGAGCACATCGGGCGCGTTCTTCTTCAGATTTTCATAGCGCGCCATAACGAAAAGCAGATCGCTGAGTCGATTTACGTATTTGATGACATAGGGGCCGACTGACTCCTTGCGCATCAGTCTGAGTATCTCGCGCTCTGCACGGCGGCAGACACAGCGGCAGACGTGAAGCTGCGCCGAGCCCATCGTGCCACCCGGCAGAATGAAATTCTCCAGCGGCTTGAGAGAGAGCTGCAGCTTATCGATGAACTTCTCCAGCTGCTTGACATGGCGCTCTTCGATCTGCGCCATCTTGTATTTTTTCTTGTCCTCCTCCAGCACGCATAAGTCGCTTCCAAGATGGAAAAGATCATTTTGGATGGGGCGAAACATCGCCGTCAGCTCGCCATCCAACCCGGCGGCGACGGCGACGCCAATGCAACTGTTGAGTTCATCAACCGTTCCGTAAGCTTCAATGCGTTCACTGTCTTTGGGAACGCGCTGGCCCCCACCGAGACCCGTGGTTCCGTTGTCGCCAGTGCGCGTATAAATTTTTGTCAGCCTGAATTTGGGCATCTTTTGAGTCTTGAGTCGGGAGTCTGAGAATCTCGGAGTCCTGCATCTTAGAGTCCGACTCCAGACTCCAAGACTCCTGACTCTAGACTCGTTTAATTAAAAATCAAAACCGCGGCTGGGCGGCTTTTTCTGACCTTCGGGTCCCTGCAGCGTCTTGGCGCCTCCGCCGAATGACGGCTTGGGCTTGATGACGCTGGCGCCCGAAGGTCCCACGCTGGGCGCTGCACCGCCGGACGCATGTTCCATTGCTTCGCCCGCCGACGTGCCGCGTTTGATGCCACGGAACATCAGCGTGAGGTCTTCCGGAGTCGAGCTCGATGCCAGCGCTTCGGTTTCGTTGATCAGACCTTTGCTCCAGAGCGCATACAAAGCCTGGTTGAACGTCTGCATCTTATGGTGTGCGCCTTCAGTAATGGCTTTTTCAAGATCGCGCGTCGAGCCTTCTTCGATCAGCTGCTTGATGTACGAGGTGTTGAGCATGATTTCAATCGCGGCGACGCGGCCCTGGCCGTCAGCGCGCTTGACCAGTCGCTGCGAGACAACGCCGCGCAGCACGAGCGCCAGCTGCATGCGGACCTGGTTGGCTTCCGGGCCTTCGAAGGTGTCGAGAATACGGTCGAGCGACTGCTTGGCATCATTGGTGTGCAGCGTCGAAAACACCAAGTGTCCTGTTTCAGCGGCCGTGATGGCGAAGTGGATGGTTTCAGCGTCTCGCATTTCGCCCATCAGGATCACGTCGGGGTCTTGACGCAGTGCGGCGCGCAGCGCGCGGTGAAGTTCGTGCGTATCCAGTCCCAGTTCGCGCTGATTTATGGTGCTCAGTTCGTCCGTGTACACGAATTCGATCGGGTCTTCGATGGTGATGATGTGATTCTGGAATTTCTGATTGATGTACTGGATCATGGCCGCGAGCGTCGTTGACTTTCCCGAGCCCGTCGGCCCGGTGACGATGCACAGCCCGTTGGGGTGGTCGCAGAGATCTTTCAACACGTCTGGCAGGCCCATGCCGTCGATGGTCGGCACTTCCAGCGGCACCAGTCGCATGACCGCGCCGATCAATCCGCGCTGAATAAAGGCATTGACGCGGAAGCGCGCGTAACCCGGGATTTCGTACGAAAAGTCGGCTTCGAGCTCCTGCGTGAACACACGCATGCGCTCGGGACCCATCAGACGGCCCATGGTGGCTTTCATGTCTTCAGCGGAGATTTCAGAGTACGTGGTCTGAGGCACGAGGTCGCCGGAGATGCGGAAGAGCGGCGGGCGCCCGGTCTTGATGTGCAAGTCCGAACCGCCACGCTGACCGAGTTCAACGAGCAGAGCATCCAGATCCATGCAAAAGCCTCCTTTTTTTGTCGATGTGCACCTAGAAGGTAACGCTCAGTCCGCGTTTTAAAAATTCTTTTCGCGGGAATTGTCTCACGCAAAGACGCAAAGTGGCTGGGTGGCCCTGACGGCGCCAGCCGTCTGGGCGCTGACGCGCACAGACGACGTGGTCGTCTGTGCCACCCCGTTCCCTCCTTATCTTGGCGCCTTTGCATCTTTGCGTGAGACAAGGAGCGAGACAATTCAAGTTGACATCCGCATCGGGGTCTCTATAGTCTAGCGATCTCGTTGCGTGGCGGCCTTTGCATGGCCGCCGCTTTTGTTGTTGCAGCGCAGGCATTTGCCTGCAAGGGAATAAAGGTCGCAAGTCATGGCACATCCTAAACGAAGACATTCTACCTCGCGCAAGGGCATGCGCCGCGCGCACGATAATCTCACCAGCCCGATTCTGGGCGTGTGTCCCAAATGCGGCCAGCAGAACCGCTCGCATCAGGTCTGCGGTTACTGCGGTTATTATCGCGGGGTGGAAGTGATCAAGGTCGAAGCCGAGCCGGAAGCGGCTGCCGGCAGCGAACAGAAGTAGTAAACGGACAACACGAAGACTCAAAGACACGAAGACACAGAGATTTTACGTGTCTTTGTGTCAACGAGGCGCGATTATCGCGCTGCAACGAAGCACAAAAAGTGAAGATTCTTTGTGCCTTTGAGTCTTAGTGTCTTTGTGTTGAACTGTTCAGTTGTCGAAGCAGAGGGGCCAGCGACATGCAGAGTGCCGCCATATACGGTACCGGCGCGTATACGCCGAAAAAGACGCTGACCAATCTCGATTTCTCGAAGACCCTCGACACCAGCGACGAATGGATCACCACCCGCACCGGCATCAAGGAGCGGCGCATCGCCGCGCCTGAAGAAGCCACCAGCGACCTGTGCCTTCACGCCGCGCGCGCCGCCATCGCCGATTCGCAGCTCAAGCCCGAAGATATCGACCTGATCGTCGTTGGCACCATTACGCCAGACTACCCCTTCCCCTCGACTGCTTGCGTGCTGCAGAACAAGCTTGGCCTGGCCGAGTCCAAGTGCGGCGCCTTCGATCTTTCGGCAGCCTGCTCCGGATTTTTATACGCGCTCTCGACGGCGCAGGCGTACATTGGCGCGGGCATGGCTAAAAATGTGCTCGTCTGCGGCGCTGAAATCATTTCGCGGTTGATGGATTACAGCGATCGTACGACCTGCATCCTTTTCGGCGACGGCGCCGGCGCGGTCGTCATGGGTCCTCCGCGTGAGAACGGTCCGAGCCATACAATTCTTTCAACACGCATCTACGCCGACGGCCGCGGCGCGACGCTGCTGAACATTCCCGCCGGCGGATCGCTGCGCCCGAACACGCGCGAGACGCTTGAAGAGAAGCTGAATTTCGTGCGCCTCGACGGCCGGGAGGTCTTCCGCTTCGGCGTGATCACGGCCGTCGATCTGATCAAAGACGCCATGGAGCGCCATAATCTCAAGCGCGAGGACATTGGTGCGATCGTACCGCACCAGGCGAACATCCGAATTATCGAAGCGGCCGCGGAGCGCCTGGATTTGCCGCTGGATCTGTTCATCACCAATCTGCAGATGTACGGCAACACGTCGGCTGCGTCGGTCCCGATCGCTCTCGATGAAGCCAGCCGCGCCGGTCGCCTGAAAAAAGGCAAGCCGATCATCACGCTGGCCTTCGGCGCCGGACTGACGTGGACGTCGGCGGTCATTCAGTGGTGATGTAAAGGCAATAAAAAAACCGCCAAGACGCCAAATCGCCAAGAACTGATTTTTGGTTACCCATCTTGGCGCCTCGGCGTCTTGGCGGTTCAAAACAGGTGTGGAGCAGAATATGTCCGATACATGGGTACTCGTTTTTCCCGGCCAGGGCGCGCAGCAGGTCGGGATGGGCAAAGATCTGGCGGAGAATCTCCCGGAGGTACGGGAACTCTTCACGCGCGCCGATGATCTGCTGAAATTTCCGCTCAGCAAAACCATGTTCGAAGGTCCCGATACGGCGCTGGTCGACACCGCCGTGCAGCAACCGGCACTCGTGCTGATGGGCCTGGCGGTAAAGAAAGCACTTGAGATCAAGCGCGGCAAGCCGCTGGGCTGCAGCGCCGCCGCGGGTCTCTCGCTCGGCGAATACGCAGCGCTGGCGTCTGTCGATGCGATGGACTTCGACCAGGCACTGCTGCTGGTACGCAAGCGCGGCGAACTGATGAAGATGGCGTCGGAAAAAGTGCCGTGCGGCATGGCCGTGGTGCTGAACCTCGACGTTGAAAAAATTCAGGCCGCGTGCGAGCAGGCCGTGAAGGAAGTCGGCGGGATCGTCGCGCCATCCAATTTCAACGGTGGCGGGCAGATCGTCATCGGTGGAAGCAATGATGCACTGGCGAAAGCCATGGAACTCTGCAAGGCCGCGGGCGCAAAGCGTGTGATGAAGCTGGCGGTGGCCGGCGCGTTCCATACGCCGCTGATGCAGCCGGCGGCGGACGAATTTGGTCCGTTCGTCGATCGGGCGAGCATCCGCCATGCAAAGCAGCCGGTCTATGCGAACGTTTCAGCGTCACGCGTGGAAGATCCGAATGAAATTCGCGACGGACTCAAGCGCCAGATCACCAGCCCGGTGCTTTGGGAGCAGACGGTCAGGAACCTGGTCTACACCGGCCGCCGGCATTTTCTGGAACTCGGCCCCGGCAGCACAGTGAGCAACATGATCAAGCGCATCGCGCCCGAAGCCGAGTGCCGCGCCGTAACGAACTGGGCGGACGTGCAGGCGTTTGCTGACTGAATTGATGGTGACGGGTGGCAAGGCGTCTTTGAGGTTTACAAATAAGCGCTGTTCTCCGCGCCTCTGCGTCTCTGTGGTGAGAACAATAAAGGAGTCCTTTAATGAGCTTCGAAGGAAAAGTAGTCATCGTTACCGGCGGTGCGCGCGGGATCGGCAAGGCGGTCACGGAGCGGCTCCATAAAGGAGGCGCCAGCGTCGCGATACTCGGACGCAATGCGGATGCAGCCAAGGGACTGGCAAGCGAGCTGTCTTCGCGCGGCGCCAAGTGCATCGGCTATGGCTGCGATGTCGCCGACGGGGCGCAAATCGACGCTACTGTCGAGGCGGTCATCAAAGACTTCGGCAAGATCGATGTGCTCGTAAATAACGCCGGCATTACGCAGGACGGACTGCTGGTGCGCATGAACGACGAGGCGTGGAACGCGGTGCTGAACACGAATCTGACCGGTGCATTCAGGATGCTCCGCGCCTGCGCCCGCCCCATGCTCAAAGCCCGCAGCGGTTCGATCGTGAATATCTCCAGCGTCGTGGCGCTGATCGGCAATGCCGGCCAGGCCAATTACTGCGCGGCCAAGGCGGGGCTGATCGGTCTAACCAAATCGGCAGCACGTGAATTCGCTTCGCGCGGCGTGCGCGTGAACGCGGTTGCCCCAGGCCTGGTCGATACAGACATGACAGCCAAGCTCACCGAAGATCAGAAGAAAGCGCTGATGACATCAGTACCGCTCGGCCGCACCGGAACGGGCAGCGACATCGCCGGCGCGGTGGCTTTCCTGGCGTCCGAAGACGCTTCGTACGTCACCGGCCAGGTGCTGAGCGTCTGCGGCGGAATGGCGATGTAAACGGCGGTTTGTGGTGCGAACTTTAGTTCGCACATTTTGCGAACTAAAGTTCGCGCCACGTCAGGTCAAGCTGTTAAGCCGTTGCAGAAGGCGGATCATCCGCTATATTTCTAAGCTTCATTTGAAGTTACCGGATGGCCGCGCGAAACTGTTTTCGGCGAGGGCTGTTCGGGCAATAGAAGTCCCCATCGCCGCGTGCGGAAGCAACGCGTTTTCCCACCTGCGACGTGGGCGTCATTTTGGAGGAACACATGGAGAGCCAGGCGGTTAAGGACAAGGTCATCGACATCATCTGCCAGAAGCTGGACGTCGCGAAGGAAAAAGTGACGCTCGAGACCAAGTTCGGCGAAGACCTGGGCGCCGATTCGCTGGATCAGGCCGAGCTGGTCATGGAATTCGAGGATGAATTCGACATCAATATTCCCGATGACGCTGAAGGCAAGATCAAGACCGTCGGAGACACGGTGAAGTTCATCGAAGACCAGCTGAAGGCCAAGGGCTGATCCCGCTCGCCGCGGAAGTTCGCGGCTGCTGGTCGCGCAGAGGCTCTTGCCGCGTTACGCCCTGCCCCTGATTCGACAGGGGCTTTTGAAGAGAGAGCCTTTCGAACAGTCTTACTAGCAGCAGCTCTATGCGTGAAGAAAGGGCTGCGCTAAGGGATGAGTGCGGAGAAGTTCACATGAGTTCAGCAAGACGTCGCGTGGTTGTAACGGGCCTGGGGGTTGTCACGCCTGTCGGTCTCACCGTGAAGGACACCTGGCAGTCGCTGCTCAACAACGTCAGCGGCATCGGACCGATTACTGCATACGACTGCAGCCAGCATGAAGTGAAAATCGCCGGAGAGGCGAAAAACTTCATTCCGGAAAACTACATCGAAAAGCGCGAGGCACGCCGCCTCGACCGCTTTTCCCAACTGGCTGTCGCAGCCGCGCGCGAAGCGGTGAGCGATTCGAAGCTGGACTTCTCCAAAGAGGACACCTCCCGCTGCGGCGTGCTGATCGGAACTGGGATCGGCGGCATTACTGAAATTGAAGAACAGAAAGAACGCCTGATGAGCAAAGGACCGGGCAAGGTATCGCCCTTCCTGATCCCCAAGCTCATGGCCAATGCCGCTTCGGCGCACGTCTCCATTCTCTATAAGCTGCGCGGCCCCAACTACTGCATCGTCACAGCGTGCGCGGCCGGAGCCAACTCGCTCGGCTCGGCGCTGCGAACGATTCAGTACGGCGAAGCAGACATCATGGTTGCCGGCGGCACCGAAGCAGCGATCACGCCGCTGGGCATGGCCGGCTTCGCCAACATGGGCGCGCTGTCCAAGCGCAACGACGACCCGGCCGGTGCGTCGCGTCCGTTCGACAAAGACCGCGATGGTTTCGTGATGGGCGAAGGCGCAGGCGTAGTCGTATTGGAAGAACTGGAGCACGCCCTGAAGCGCGACGCCAAGATCTACGCCGAGTTCACCGGCTACGGACTCAGCGGCGACGGCTATCACATCACATCGCCGTGCGAAGACGGCGACGGCGGCGTGCGAGCGATGACTGCCGCGCTGAAGGATGCCAACCTGCGGCCGGATGACATCGACTACATCAATGCGCACGGAACGTCCACGCCCACGAACGACCGCATCGAGACACGCGCCATCAAGACAGTGCTGGGCGAGCGCGCGCGCAAGATTCCAGTCAGCTCGACCAAGAGCATGACCGGCCACACGCTGGGCGCGGCGGGCGGCGTCGAATTCGTGGTCTCGTGCATGTCGGTCGCAGAAGACAAAGTTCATGCGACGTTGAATTTCAAAAACGCCGATCCCGATTGCGACCTCGACTACGTCCCCGGCAGCGCGCGTGATCATAAGGTCCGCAACGCCCTGTCGAACAGTCTCGGCTTTGGCGGCCATAATGCCACGCTGATCGTGAGCAAGCTGAAGCTGTAACTGCCCGGCGGGGTGAAGGGAGACCCGACCAATGTCTTCCAGCACCATTCATCCCCGCCGCTCCGCCTCATTGCAAGGCGTGCTCTGGCTCGCGCCGCTGTTTCTTCTGGGCATTCTCGGTTACGTCGGTTATCTGGGCTTGAATGCCGATGCGCGCCCAGCGCCTGCCGTTCCAAATAGCTCCTCTTCTGATTATCCGCTTACTGTCACCGAAGCCGATGGCCGAAAGGTCGTGATTCCGCGCAAGCCCATGCGCATCATCGCGACGAACGCCGGCATGGCGGATATCCTTTCGGTGCTGATCCCGCCCGAACGCATTGCGGCAGTTCCCGACACGGTCGACGGTTTCGCAGGAAACACGAAGTACTTCGCGGAACACAAAGAGATCAAGCGCTTTGGCAAGTACCAGGCCGAGCCGCTCCTGGCGCTTAAGCCGGACCTGATCCTGAGCAACTCGTTTCAGGATTCGACGACCACGGACATACTAGAAAAGAACGGCATTCCCGTGCTGCGTTTTGAATATTACAAGACGATGAACAGCATTCGCGAATCGGTGCTGATTGTCGGGAAAGCAGTCGGAGAAAATGAAAAAGCGCGGCAACTCGTCGAGAATTTTGACGCCCGCATTGCAGCTGTGAAAATAGCCGTCGCCGGCCGGCCGCGTCCGCGCGTGCTTTCGTACAGCAACTACGGCCAGGGCTATGCCGTCGGCGTGGGCGAAAGCCAGGACGAAATCATCACCATTGCCGGCGCCGTTAATGCCGCGGCTGAAATGAATTTAAAAGGCCACGTTCATTTCACGTTCGAGCAGATGCTCAAGCTGAACCCGGACTGGCTGATCGTCTCCGGCGAGCAGGGCCTGAACAGTCCGCAGATCAAAATTTTGATGAACGAGCCAACGCTCGCTCAGCTGCCCGCGCTGAAGAATAATAAAGTGGCCGTGATTCCCGACAACGTCTACAGCTCCATTTCGCATTATGTCGTGGACGCGATTGAGCTTCTCGCGAAGCAACTGCATCCCGATGCGAAATTCGGTTTGAAGTGGGACTGTGACCCGCGAGTAGGTTCAAAGTTGCCTCTTGCCCCACAGCCGACGCAGCACATTTCTGAAACTGACGAGCTAAAATGAAGCACGCGCGCGCTCTCTGGCTCGGCTCGGTGCTGCTCCTGTCGCTGCCGCTGCTTATTCTTATCGCCACAGGTTACAGCGAGACCGGAAAAGAAGGCATCGTCGTCGCCATGCGTTTCCTGTTCAGCCTTGCAGGCATCGGTGACATCCATCCCGAGCACGAAATTCTCAAGCTGCGCTTGCTGCGCGCACTCTGCGCGGCGGGCGTCGGGGGAAGCCTCGCGCTGGCTGGCGCGATGACTCAGGGCCTTTTCAGAAACCCGCTCGCCGAGCCGGGGCTGCTTGGCATCGGCAGCGGCGCGAGCCTGGGTGCGGTGATAGCAATCGCGATGCTCGGCGGCTACGGCCCGGATTTCTGGAGCCGCACCACGACGACAACCGAGCCCGGCATTTTCGAAAGCTACTATTCGCTGGGCTTGATTCCGATCATGGCTTTCTGCGGCGCGCTCGCATCCGCGTTTACGATTTACCGCCTGGCTACACGCTCCGGCAGAATCTCCGTGCCGATGCTGCTGCTCACGGGGCTTGCAATCAACTCTCTGCTGGGTGCAATGATGGCTGGCCTCCAGGTGCTGCTGCTGCAGGACTGGCAGGTCTCACGCGCCATCATCTCGTGGGGCTTTGGCACGCTGGACGACCGTAGCTCCTTTCACGTTACCGTCGTTGCCTGTGGCGCAGTGCTCGCGCTGATTTCCATTCCGTTCGTGGGCCTCGAGCTCGACCTCATGTCCGGCGGCGAAGAAGATGCGGCGGCGCTCGGAGCTGATCCGGCGCGCGTGAAAACCCTGGTTCTCGCCTGCGTGGCGCTGGCCACCGCTGCTGCCGTTTCTGTGAGCGGGCAGATTGCCTTCGTGGGCCTGCTCGTGCCGCACGTGACGCGATCGATTGTTGGCCCGCACCATCGCGCGCTTCTGCCTGCATCATTTCTGGCCGGAGCAACGCTGCTGGTGCTTGTCGTCGTTCTGCAGCACGCCGCGGCGCCGATTATTGCCGAACAGTTTCAAGGCGCGGGACACCTGACGCTTGCAAACATTTTCACGCGGCTGGCCTCGCTGCAACCCGGAGTGGTAACATCCCTGATGGGCGCGCCGTTCTTCCTCGCTCTGCTGCTGCGGCAGGGCCGGCGCGAATTGGGGGCATGAAAGGACTTTATTCACCACAGAGGACACAGAGAGCACAGAGCGGAATAAAGGTGAACGGAATTTGTTAGTTGAGATTTGAAAATTCAAATTTGAAATTGAACGGCAACGGCAATCGCATTGTTTGTTCGATTTACATTTTCAAATCTTCAATCTCAACTTTGAAATTTGTAACTCCCCGTACTCCGTGCTCCCCGTGCTGAAGTCGTGAAGGACAGGTGCTGCCGTGAGTGACACTCAGAAAAAAGCAGCGATTTCCGTCCGCGGCGTGGCGCTCACGTACCCCAATGGGATCCGCGCAATTGATGGCGTGTCGCTCACGATCGCGCACGGGGAGTTTCTCGCGATCATCGGTCCCAACGGCTCCGGCAAGAGCAGCCTGCTGCGCGCGATGACCGGCTTGCAGAACGTCGACTGCGGCGACATCCAGCTTGAAGACACAGCACTCGCAGAATTGGATTCGCAGGAGCGCGCGCGACGCATCGCGCTCGTGCCGCAGTCGCTCGACGTGCTGCCCGGCTACAGCGTCGAAGATTTTGTGCTGATGGGCCGCTATGCACACCTGAGTGGCTGGCGGCTGTACACGAAGCAGGACCGCGAGGTCGCCGCCGAGTGCCTGCGGCGCGTCGACGCGAAGGGTTTTCTGCAGCGAACGATGAACGAAATGTCCGGGGGCGAGCGTCAGCGTGTGCTGATCGCGCGCGCGCTGGCGCAGGAGTCGCGCACCATCCTGCTGGACGAGCCCACCAGCGCGCTGGACCTGAAGCACCAACTCATTGTTTACAGGCTCATTCATGAGATGCACCGCTCGGCGGGCCGCACGATAGTCGTCGTGACGCACGATCTGAATCTCGCCAGCCAGTTCGCCGACCGTCTTGTTCTGATGCAGGATGGCAGAGTCGTCAGTGACGGCTTGCCGGGCGACGTGCTGCGCCGCGAGGTGCTGGAAAAAGTTTACGGGAGCGACCTGGCGTTCGGCACGTTCGAGCAGACCCTTGCCGGCAGCGCGCGGCCATGGGTTTTGCCGTGGGCAAGGCCCTGATATTTTCGCCACAGAGGACCAAGAGAGCACTCAAAACTGGAGAAGAGTATGAAAACCAGAAAGTCGTGGCGTGAGAAGCTGGCTGACTCAAAAGATCTGCCGAAGGTGGTGAAGATCGAAGGCAAAATGTCCAGACGCTGGGGCACAGGTACCGCGGTGATTCCCGCGCCGGTGGAAGTAGACGAGCTGATGCGGAAGGTGCCGAAGGGTAAACTCACGACGAGCGCGGAGATCCGCGCTGCGCTGGCCAAGAAGCACAAGGCCACAATGGCCTGTCCGATTACTACGGGAATCTTTTCATGGATTGCTGCGCACGCGGCCGAAGAAGATCGCATTGAAGGAAAAAAGCGTTTCACGCCTTACTGGCGCACACTGAAAACCGGCGGGCAACTCAACGAAAAATACCCAGGCGGCATCGAAGCACAGAGAAAGCAGCTCGAAGCAGAAGGGCACACGGTGGTGCAAGTCGGAAAGAAAGTTCTGGTTGAAGATTTCGAGTCGGCGCTGGCGAGACTGTAAGAATCAAACGACTGGGTAACCCAACTCCGTCAGTTCCTCGCGCAGGTCGTCGTCCAGCGACTTCCTGCCAGCGGAAAGCCGTTCAACCAGCTCCGCCGTAATCGGCTCGTGCCTGTAAACACGGCTGATGTCGCTTAGTGAAACGTTCGCCTTGAAATTCTCCAAAGCGTGCCGCTGATAGTGAAGGGGGTCGCCATCAAGAATCTGCAACAAACGCTCTGAGCCATCCGGATCCGGTCCCTCGGGAAATTGAATGTTACCGATCTCCCAGCGGCTGTTTGGGGAGCGCTTCCAGATTAGAAACGTCACGTCGTCCCAATGGAAAACCTCTTCGTTTAAGAAGCGCTGAAACATTTCCGGGAACCCGTCTTTAATCCCCGGATAAAGCATTCCAAACCAGCGCTTCTTCGGACTCATCGGAGCCTCGTGGTCGCAGCCGGCAATAAAGGCGCCCGATTGCATGAAACAGAGATTCACCTCGTCATAACACCCAGAGTTCAAACCGGCGAGGTTACAGCCCTCATCCCAATCGCGAGTGTACCAGCAATAACCAGAGTCATCTTCCGTGCTGACGAATTTATCGAGCGTTGCGAGGGAAAGGCAGAGCCGTTCCAGTGTTTTGAGTGCGGGGAGATTCTGAAGATGACGCGTGGAAATCGTCTTCATATGGATATCCGGCTGTCGGCACCGACCACCTGTCCCGAGACGCTCGCGTTTTCGAGCAGCGCCGCAACCGTCTGCGACACGCTTCGGGCTCCGTCAGTGTCGCTCTTTAGAACACGCTTCGCTTTGGCAGCCGCGACGAACTCAGGCGAGGCCGTGCGCCCCATCGCAGATTCCTGAACGAACGGCGGCAGCACGGCGTTGACGCGCACGCCCACCGAACCCCACTCGCGCGCGGCAGATTTCACCAGCGCGAGCATGCCGCCATGAGCCATCGCGTACGCTGCGCCGCCGGCTCGCCCGGCGACTGCCGCATGCGAGGAGAGCGCCACAACCGAGCCGCTCTTCTGCTTGATGAACTGGCGCGAAAAAGCTTTGAGCGTGAGAAAGAACGCGCGGAGATCGATGTTCAGCGTGGCGAGCAGATCGTCGTCTTTGAGCGTCAGCACTGGAGCATCGCGCACGATTCCCGCCGACCAGACCAGCGCGTCGAGCGTGCTGAAATCCTTCAGGAAAGCCGTGGCGAGTGCTGCCGGCGCAGCGGCATCGCTGAAGTCGGCTGGGTAAAGTGCCGCTTTCGCGTTCTTCGCCGCGGCTTCAGCAGCAAGCACTTCGCAGGGCTCCTTACGCGAGTGGTAATGCAGGCCGACAGAGTACCCGCGCGCAATGAGCTCGCGCGCGATCGCGCCGCCGAGAGTTCCTGAAGCGCCGAGGATGAGAGCGTTTGGCATTAACGGCTGGAACCCATCCGGGCGGCGAGTTGGGCGACAAACTCGCCATGCTCCCGGGACTCAATGCCCTGGTTCAGAACATCAAGCACACGCTTCATGTCGCCTTTCATGAATGCAACCGGATCAAGCCAGAGTCCCGGAAAAACCTGCGAGCGGACAACGCCATCCGCTGCCGGCGTGAGCAGGCCATAAGCAGCGGGTTGCCAGACATGCCAGCGGACTTCCTGTTCGCGAAGCAGGACCGTGACGTATTCCTGCACGCCGGCGGCATGATAAAGATCTTTTTTCTGGTGCAGATCGTAGGCGCTGGAAGAATGCGAAACTTCGCCCGCGAACTCGATTGCGCCGGAAACATACTTGCCCAGCATATGCGAGCGCCCGCCGCATTCAGGCTTGATGATCGCAGCCACGTCCGGCTGTGGGCCATCATCGAACATGCGAACCGTAGGAGCATGCGCGCCTTGGGTTCCTGGCGTTTGTGCAGTGTAAATGCCCAGCCAGTTCGACAGATCGAAATCCTTGGTCCCATGGCTCCAGGTAAGCGGCGACATGATATAGACGACCCCTCCGATCAGCTCAGCCCGCTTGATGTCGGGCGTAGCCTCCCAGCGCCGTTCAAATTCTTCGAATGTCAGCTTGTCGCCTGCGACGAGTGGTTCGATATCATGCTGCGTTGTGGACATAGAATTCAACCTCACCCGGCAGAAATGATATCATGTTCTGCCAGGTACAGCAATATTCGCCATTTGCGATTACATAGGCGTAATACCCAGCTTTTCCATCAACTGTTTGTCCTGCTGTGCTTCGGGGTTGCCTGTGGTCAGCAGTTTTTCGCCATAAAATATCGAATTCGCTCCAGCCAGGAAGCAGAGCGCCTGAATGGCTTCGCTCATCTGCTGCCGCCCGGCCGAGAGGCGAACCATGCTCCGCGGCATGGTGATGCGCGCAACCGCAATCGTGCGGACGAATTCCAGCGGATCGAGCTGCTCCGTGCCATGCAGCGGCGTGCCTTCGACCTGCACGAGATTGTTGATCGGCACGCTCTCCGGCTGCGGATCGAGATTGGCCAGCTGCGCGATCAGCCCAGCGCGCACGCGGCGCGTCTCACCCATGCCGACGATGCCGCCGCAGCAGACGTGGATGCCCGCGTGCCGCACGCGCTCGAGCGTATCGAGGCGGTCCTTGTATTCGCGCGTGGTAATGATGTCGCCGTAGAACTCGGGCGCGGTGTCGAGGTTGTGGTTGTAATAATCCAACCCGGCTTCCTTGAGCTGCTCGGCCTGGCCTTCATCGAGCATGCCAAGCGTGCAGCAGGTTTCCATTCCCAGCGCTTTGACGGCTTTCACCATCTCTTTGACGGGTTCGAGATCTTTTTGTTTCGGGCTGCGCCACGCTGCGCCCATGCAGAAGCGCGTCGCGCCATTGGCCTTCGCAGCGTTGGCCGCCTTGAGTACTTCAGCCAGCGGCATCAGCGCCTTGTTTTCGACGCCCGTATGGTAACGCGCGGCCTGCGGGCAGTAGCCGCAATCTTCCGAGCAGCCGCCTGTCTTGATCGAGAGCAGCGTCGAGAGCTGGACTTTGTTGGCGTCGAAATGTGCGCGGTGGACCTGCTGCGCTTTGTAGATCAGGTCATTGAATGGAAGATTGAAGAGCGCTTCAACGGCATCGATGCTGATCTGCTGGCGTGCTGCAACGGCTTCGGTCGGCATTGTGTTTACCTGCGGCTGTGCCTGAAAAGAACTATGGTGAAAGGGATGGGATACCGCGAAGCGGGCGCAAAACAAGTAAATCTCTGCTCCAGTTGCTGCACGCGGCGTTGCTGATTGAATCCCACATTTTGCCCCGACCGCTGCGATACCAATGGAGGCGCACATTTTTCATTTCGGCATACTCCTTGCCTTCTGAGGAATGCGTTTGTGATCGGGCGTTTCGAGTGGATGCAAAGTGTGTCCGTTCGGCCTGCTGCGTCGTTTTCAGGAGCTCCGAACGAAGCGGCAAAGCGGCTTGCGGATCAGCGCTTTTCATCCGCATTTGACAGCGTCGGGCGGGGGCATATAGTCGAGCGCCAGATCAGAAACGCGCGTCGGGTGTTCCGGCATGTTGCAAAACAGGGCCAGGGCGTTTTGTTGTTGAATTCAGTCTCGTTTTAGCGGGTGTTTTGATGAGCCAGATGGGCGATAAAATCCGGACTGCGCTGGACGAAAACGTCTACAAGTCCGTCATTTGGAAATCCGTGTTTCGCCACGGGTTCCCCGATACCGACCGCAACCGCACGCTGGTTGTGCTCTCCAATTTGTTCCTGCATCTGCATCCGGCCAAGCTGAAGGGTCATGCCGTCCGCATGCGCTATACCTGGTGTATGGGCGGCCTTTCCTTCTTCATGTTCCTGATCCTGACGATCTCGGGCGTGTTCCTGATGTTTTACTATCGCCCGACGCCCGAATACGCCTTCGCCGACGTGATCGCTCTGCGCGAAGACGTCCCGCTGGGCATGTTCATGCGAAACATGCATCGCTGGGCGGCGCACTCGATGGTGATTGTCGTCTGGCTGCACATGCTTCGCGTGTTTATGACCGGATCGTACAAGGCGCCGCGCGAGTTCAACTGGGGCATCGGCGTCATCCTGCTGACTCTCACCCTGCTGCTTTCGTTCACCGGCTACCTGCTGCCGTGGGACCAGATCGCTATCTGGGCTATCACCGTTGGTACGAACATGGCCCGCGCGCATCCGTTCATCGGACACGAAGGCCCCGGCGCTTCGCTGCTGGGATATGATGATTTCCAGATCATCCATTCCAAGAGCGACATCCGCTTCCTGCTGCTGGGCGGCTCGGTGGTCGGGCCTCCGACGCTGCTGCGCTTTTATGTGCTGCACTGCGTGTTTCTGCCGGTTGTCGCCGGATTCCTGATGGCCGTGCATTTCTGGCGCATTCGCAAAGACGGCTTCAGCGCGCCGCTGTAAAAGAAGTCTGGTGTTTCTGGTTTCCGGTTTCTGGTTACGGAGATCAGTGCGTGGCAGTGAACCAGAGACCAGAAACCAGGAACTAGAAACCAGGAACTGTTTTCATGGCTGCACCCGCTGGTGGCTTAGGCCCGTCCGTACTTGTTCCGTTCTATCAGTTCGTGAACTTCCTGTGTCAGCCGGTGATCTTCTATACCGGCGTGATCGTGGCGTTCTTTGCGGCCATCGCGTTCCGCAAGATCTTTGTCAAGCCCATGGTCGCACTCGGGCTGCTGCTGGCCAGCTTCGTCTTCATCGGCATCAGCGCCTTCAATCCGCAATTCGCGCGCGAAGCGGCCAAACCCGACAACGTGCCGCTGTGGATCATGCTTTACCTGACCGGCCTTTGTCTATGGGCTGCCTTCTACCAGGCAGTCAATAACGACGAACGCATCAAGCAGGGCCTGCGCCCGGACGAGGCGGAAGCCGCTGAAGAAAAACTGCATGTCTGGCCGTACCTGGTCTATATCGAAGGCATCGTCGCCGCGTTCGTGCTGGTGTTGATGTTCATCTGGTCGATGGGACTCGAAGCACCGCTCGAACAGTTCGCCAATCCCGCAAAAAGCCCCAATCCCGCCAAAGCGCCATGGTACTTCCTTGGGTTGCAGGAGCTGCTGGTGTACTACGATCCCTGGATCGCCGGCGTCGTGCTGCCGGGCATGATCATCACGGGCCTCATTGCCTTGCCGTACTGCGACCCGAATCCGAAGGGTGTGGGCTACTACACCTACGAGCAGCGCAAGTTCGCGATTGTTACGTTCCTCTTCGGCTACCTGATGCTGTGGGTGGTGCTCATCTTTGTCGGAACGCTTCTGCGCGGACAGAACTGGAATTTCTTCGGCCTCTACGAGCCCTGGGATGAACACAAGATCATCGCGGCCAACAACATCAATATCTCAGAACTCTTCTGGCAGGATGTCATGAATATGTTCGCCGGCGCGCCGCGCGATCCGAAGAGCATGCACTGGGCGATGCGCGAGCTGCCCGGCTTCATCCTGATGGGCGCGTACCTGACGATTCTGCCGGTGATCGGCGCGATTGTCTTTAAGAAGTTCTACCAGTCACTGGGCTTCATCCGCTACGTGATTGTGGCCAGCCACCTGGTTGTCATGCTCTCGATTCCGATTAAGATGTATCTGCGCTGGGCCTTCAACTTGAAGTACATCGTCAACGTGACGGAATACTTCTTCAACGTTTAAGGCCGGAAACTCGAAGCACGAATTTCGAAGCTCGAAACAAATTCGAAATTCAAAGACTCAAATGTTCGAAACGGGTGGCGCCTTCCCGTTTCGAACATTTCTTCTTTTGAGCCTTGTTTCGGATTTCGAGTTTCGAGATTCGAATTTTGGAGTTAAGTCATGGCTTACGTTCCCCCCCCGCCCGGCTCCACGGAGCTCGGCAAGCCCACGCCGGAAGGCGTTCAGAAGCAGGACGTCCACATCGCCGATCTGCCGCCGGAAGTGCGGCGCAGCTTCCTGCTCTCAATGGTCTTCTTCCCGTCGCTGGTTGGCGCCATGATCTGCGCTGTCGTCTTCCTGGGCTGGTGGACCGTGTTCGATTCAAAGAAGCCCGAGCAGTACGCGAAGGAGCTCAGCAGCCCGGACGCGCGCCGCCGCTGGATGGCTGCCCGCGAGATGGCGGAGAACATCGGCGACAAGAAGATCTATCATTCCGAGACGCTCACGTCGCTCATCGGCATCCTGCAGAACCCCGAGCTCGATAAAGAAACCGAACTCTGGTCGCCCACCTCGATGATCAAGCAGGAAGGCGAGAAAGCGTCGCGCCTGCGCTGGTGGGCCGCGGCGATGGTCGGACATTTCGCTGCGATGCTGCCTGATCCGGCGGACAAGAAGCGCGGCCTCGAGGCGCTGATCAAGGCGCTGGACGACAAGGAAGTCGCCGTTTTCGCCGCACGCGGTTTGAGCCTGCTCAAGGATCCGGCCGCGCGTGACGCGCTGGTGGACAAGCTGCAGAATTCGCCTGACCCGGCGATCCGCGCCGCTGCCGCGAATGCGCTCGGAGCCATCGGCGGTTACCTCGTTGTAATGAAGAAGAGCGACGACGAGCTCAAGCCCTTCCGCGAGCCGCTCCGCAAGGCTTTCGAGACGGAGAAAGAAAAGGAAGTCTCGGACAACGCTGCGATTGCGCTGGCCCGTCTCAAAGATCCCTTCGGCCAGGCGCGCTTGAATGAGCTCGCCAAGAGCGAAGACGCCGTGATCCGCGATCACGCCCAGCGCGCGCTGAATCTCCTTAGCGGAAAAGAAGCCGAGGTCTCCACGCAGCCGGGGCTCGAGACGAAGAAGTCGTCGCTGTAATCGGGTGGCCCGGACAACTTCATTGCTGGCCGCTCTAATAAGCGCGGTTAATCAACTGTACACCGCAAGCTCTGCCACGTACGGATAGCCCAATCGCGGTCGGCGGGCTCAACAAACTCAATCGTGACAATGCAAAGCGTATTTGGCACTGCCATGCGACCGGTAAGGCGGAAGATTTTTTGCCCTTCTTCTGTCAACGCTTCAATCATCGCCCATCCGCAGCGCATACCTTCTTCAAATCGCAACGCGCTCTCGGAAACCTCACTCATTTTAACCATCTCGGCAGCCGACTTAGTCCTTCCATCCTTGCTTTGAACTCTTAACGAACTCGCCCACAGTGCGCGCCCCTCAAACGAAAATGCCTCGGTTCGGCCTTCATCCTGGAGTTCGTGGTAATAGTATCCCGGCAAGTCGATTTTCCATTTCCCGCTCAAGTTGAAACACATCGGATATCGATAGTAGCCAATGCCTTCCCGCTTTGGTGGCTCGGACCGCCCGAGCGACCCAGCCAGAGACTCCAGTTCCTTGATTGCTAACTCGGGCAGCTTACACGAGGGATCTAAAGTTCTTGCTCGAGCAAAGCAATCGAGCGCCAGTTGAAAAAGCTCCCGTTCCTCTTCTGAATCTGGAATATGCCACGGGATTTTTGTCCAAGCGAGTACGAGACCGGCATTTTTCCAAAACGTAGTGTTCAGTTCTCGCTCCCACCACGGAAAATGATCCGCAGCCTGTTGCCTCAGCGCGGCCAGATTAGAGTTTGCAACCTCCGTAAACCATTTCTGAGTTCGAAATCCCATCTGAGTCATTGCGCCAAATTCTTGAACGACCAACGGGTAACCAAGCGGCATGCCTAACATGATTTCACTATAGTTTTCTTCATCCTTAAACTTCGATGCGATTGCCTGCCATAGCCGCAACATCTCATCTTGAAGTTTTGAGAAATCTCTTAATTCGTGAAAATCTGTTTCATCCCCGATCTTGCCGGTCGCATCATTCCAAAGCCACCTAAAACCGCATTTCGCGGCAATCGAATCCACGTAGTCGATCGCAAAGGCGTGATAACCTGGACCGGCGTTCGACGTCTTCGCCGAACAAATCAGACTGCCACCTTTGTCCAAGTAGAACTCGATGTCTTCCTCGGCAGGATGTAGCGAGATGGCAGCGCCTGTGTTTCCATGCCGGATTGTGATCAGCCGCTTGAAAATTGGGTCCGTTATCAATTTACCTGCGGTGGATGCGATTTCAGAAAGAAGTTTCTGAGTCTTAGCACGCTGCGCATTCGTTAGTTCTGCCCGCACGAAAAATCCAAGTCCCATAGATCCTTTCCTGTATAAGTAGTTTACTTCAGTTCCTTGATAAAGATATTCTTGAACTGCAGCAGCGCCGGCGGGCTCGTGTATTTGCCTTCCTTCATCGCGCCGTGGTGCTGCAGGCCGACGGAGCCTTTGGCAGGCAGGCCGGGCACGGTGTACTCGGGAATCACCAGCTTGCCGTTCAGCATCACCGTCACCGTGCTGTCTTTAACCGTGATTTCGAAGCGGTTCCACTGGCCCACCGGATTGTCTGCCTGCGTGCGCGGCGTGGCGCCGGCTTTCGCTTCAGGCGGCATCTTCGCGTTCTTGCGCACGCCGTACATCTCTCCTGAACCAATCGGCCAGCACCAGATGTTCACCTGGTACGCCACGTCGCCTCGAATGATGATGCCGGAATCCGAATCAGGCAGCGAGAGTTTCAGCGGCTTGCCAAACGGGTCCTTCGCCTCATTCCCGTCGGGCAGCACGTAATAAACGTTCGGATTGACATACGGCGCTTCCTTGATGCGCCAGTCGACCATCAGCGTGAAGTTGCTGAACTCCGGCACGCTCATCAGGTCCTTCTTGCCCTTGGCTTCGCTCTGCGCGTCATAATCGATCACGCCGTCCACCACTTTCCAATGTCCGTTGTCGCCTTCGGGAATGTTCCAGCCCGTCAGGTCTTTGCCATTGAAGAGCGAGATGAAACCCGGCGGCGGTTCGTTGTCGGCAGCAAAGAGCGGCAGAGCGAGAACGGCGCAGAGAAGGAGCAGAGCAAGACGCGACATGGCGAAATCTCCTGAGAATGGTTGAGTTCGCCAGACATTAGATAAAGAGTGCGCGCGAATAGCAATGCTGAAAACGCTATTCCCGGATTCTCCCCCTTCCCCTCTTAAGGAAGGGGGCCGGGGGGTAGGTGCTTGCGCCCTCCCCTCACTATAAAGAAACGATTTGCGCTCTCGATTTGTCGGGACTTTCTTTTAAAAATCTTTGCCGCCCACGCAATGCCTTGAACGCGAATATCTTGCAAGCAAGTTTTTTCGAACCTTTTGAGCCACCCGCACCTTTTACGGCGCCGGCGAGGCCTTCGCAGTGCCTTGCACCGGTGCTGCAACAGGTGCAGCCGCGCCCGCTCCCAGCGCCGCGCCGATGCAGCCGGCCAGGTGCAGTGCCACGGCGGCAGCCGTCGTCTGCCAGGCAAAGTGGTAGAACGTGTCGTACTTCCAGCGGTCATAGCTCATCAGCATGTCCATGCTCAATTTCTTTGCGCCACCGGCCACTGCATGCGTCACTACCGCAAGGCTGGCAATGCCGAGAACGAATCCAATCGCGCCGCCAAGCGCAAGGCCAGTCCACATCGCCGACTTTTTACCAGCCAGCAACCCATAGAACAGCCCGATCCCCGCACCGCTTAGAACCAGTTCGAACGTGAGGAGATTGACTTTCATCAGGCGCTGCGTTTCCAGCGGCGTTTTGACGATGCTGTGCGAGAGCATGATGCGTTCACCCAGCACGGCGCCGGCGACCAGCAGCAGAAAGATCATTCCGGCCGAGATGAACCCGTACCCCCAGTGCCGGCCGGGAAGCGCAATCGGCAGCGCCGCGGCATTGGCCCACAAGGCGGCGATGGGAATGCCAGCAATCCATTCCCAGCCTTCCGGCACTTCGATTTCCTTTACCAGCCACATCAGGGGGCCAACAACGAGGCCGAGAACCAAGGCGAAGAGCAGGTGGCGCGGAAGTCCGCGAAGAAGTTCGGAACGGTTCAGCGTAAAGGTGGCTTGAGCCATGATTCATCAATCCAGATGCTATAAATGAGACGGCTTCATCAGATGTAACTTAGCAGTCAATACCAACCCTTCATAGCTGTATCTGTGCTCCCCCTTCTCCTAAGCAATGGGTTTGGGGGGGCTCTTCATAGCCGTATCGTACTCCCCCTTCCCTCCCAGGGAAGGGGGCTGGGGGGTTAGGTCATTCCCGTTTGCATTCGGTTTAAACATTGGCCATGCGTATGAAGTAACCTCTTGCGCTTCGCGCCCAGACGACTTCGTCGTCTGGGCCACCCCCCGAAGAATAGCAACCCTTCACAGCCTTTACTCTGTGTTCTCTGTGATCTCTGTGGTGAAAAGCTGCTTTTAAACTCCGACGGCCAGGCGGCGCGCGAACTTTTCGGGCAGGCCGTTGTCGATGATCAGGCGCTGCGCAAGCCGGTAATCGTAGGGCTTGCGGATGAAGGTCATCGTCCAATTATCGGCGTCGAAGATGCCGAAGCTCGCCAGCGGGCACTTATCGCGAGGCTGGCCGACGCTGCCGGGATTGATCAGGTAAACATCGTTGCGGTCGAGCTGGAAGCTCTTGGTCTCACGCAGATCGCTGATCACCGCCTTCGTGCCGATAAGCATGGGAATGTGCGTGTGTCCGAAGAAGCAGATTTTCATGCCTGGGAAATCGTTGATCATGCAGTTCAGGTTCTTGCTGATTTCCTGCGCGGAGAGGATGTACGCATCGCGCTCCACCAGTGAGCCGTGAACCATGATGAACGTATCGTCGACGGTCATGCCTTGTGGGATCTGGCGCAGGAAGCGCGCGTTCGACGGCGAGATATTGTCAGCGGTCCACTCCAGGACTTTCGCAGCGGTCTTGCGCATGCGATTGTCTTTGTCGCCGATGACCTGGCGATCGTGATTTCCCGCGATGGTATAAACGTTGGGCTTGTCTTTGACGGCTTGAATGCATTCGAAGGGTTCGGCGCCGTAACCGACGAGGTCGCCAAGGCAGAGAATCTTGTCGACGCCGGCCGCCTGCAAATAGTCCAAGGCGACCTTCATGGCCGTGTAATTGGCGTGGATGTCAGAAATGATTCCGTACTTGGATGCCAGCGGCATTGGGCTGTTGCGTCCTCAAGCACGTCGTGAAAAAACTTAACAACCAAACAAAACGTAACACCAACATAACACGGCTATGTGGTCTTCGCCCATTATGTTCATCAGTCTGTCTGCTGCAAGTTGAAACCGCCGATTGCGAAATCAAACTTTAAAAAACCTGCCTGAGCCGTACAGTTTGCACTGCCAGTGAGCGCTAGCTGTTAACCTCGAACCGGAAGTTCCGTACCATGCCGCAGTACGTCCTGAAGATCCTCATCGACCTTGAAGCCCGTGACGACATCGACGCCCGCCGTACCGCTTCAGAGGTGGTAAAAACCAGCGTGGGCACTATTGGCGGGCTGCGCGAAATCGTCCTGCATGCCAAGCAGGACAACAAGTCTATTCGTATGAACGCCGACGGAACGTACGTAGGCCAGTGGAACAAAGGCGGAGCTGGTTCCACGGTGCCGCAGAAAAATTGAAGCTGCCCCGCCAGCCTGTGTCTTCCTACTGTGCAACCGGTGCCCGAGGTGAAAACTGAACTCCCCGCTGAGATAAACCGGACTGCGGCTGACGGTGCCACACCCGTCTGGTTCTGGCCAGGATGTGCCGCGTTGCTGGGCCTTTATCTGGCGATCTCACTTTTTCATATCAACACCGTTCCGCTGCTGGATCCCGACGAGCCGCGCTATGCTGCGGCAGGGCGGACGATGTCGCGCGGCGGCTCGCTGCTGGTTCCCGAATTCAACGGCAATCCCCGCATCAACAAACCCCCGCTCTTTTACTGGCTCGTGGCGCTCAGCGATGTTCTTGGCGGCGGCGCGAGTGAAGCCAGCAGCCGCATGCCGTCGGTCGTCATGGGTCTGCTGATGCTCGGCGGAACCGTTCTTGCGGGTTGGCGCATCTATGGGCCAGCGACGGGACTGCTTGCCGGCGTCATGCTTTGTACGATGCCGCTCTTTTTTGCGCTCGCGCGCTGCTGCATCACGGACATGACGCTCTCAAGCTTCATGGCGCTGTCGCTCATTTTCCTGCTGCTCGCATTCACGCGTACAGGCCCGCCTGTTCTGTTCACCTGGCTCGCGGCGCTGTCGCTCGGCCTCGCGCTTCTGACCAAGGCCACGCCTGCGCTTGCGGTTCTCGCGGCGATTCTCTTTGAGCGTGCGCTTTCACCGGGTATGGACAAGCGGCGCGCGCTGCAGATCGTCTGTCTTCTTGTAGCGGCCGGAGTCCTGTGTTCGGGTGCCGCGCTCTACTTCAATCACCTCGAAGCCCGCCATGCCACCGCTGCGCATCAGCAGCAGGCCGACCCTGATTCGGCTTCCGAATTCGAATCGCACGCCGGCCGCTTTGGGAAACTGGACGATGGCTTCAAGCTTGTCAGCCTCGCCATGGCCGGCACTGCGGCGCTGATACTGGCCGGCCTGGCGTTTCAATCGGGCGCCGGCTGGCTACAGGGGCTCCCGTGGATTTCCGGCCTTTTCGTTGCCCTCGCCCTTGGCGTGTGGTGGTACCTGGCGCTGATTGCAAATTTCGGCTGGCCGGAATTCAAGCGGCTGCTGCAGTACGAAACCCTGGGCCGCCTGGCCGGCGACATGCATCGCGAAGGCATGCATTACTACATCCCGACCCTCTTCCTCATTTCATTTCCCTGGGCGCTGGGCCTGCCCGGCGCGCTTGGCGCCGCGTGGCAGGAGAAAGAAAAGCCTCCCGTCGAACGCGAAGGCCAGGCGGACCGCTTTCTTCTTGCCTGGCTGCTGGGCATCGTTTTCTTTTTCAGCGTGCCCAACGCAAAGCTTGCCACGTACATACTCCCAGCTCTGCCCGCCGCGGCGCTGCTGATCTCGCGCTACGTCATCGGCCTGGCAGGCAGCGGAAATCTTATCGGCACCCTTACGCTCGTGCTGGCGCTTCTTTCTGGAGCGGCATTTCTGATCGGCGGCTTCTTCCTCAGTAGTCTTCCGCAATTGTTCAGCGAATTCGCTCTTGTGCTCGCCATTCCTTTCACGCTGCTGTGCGCGGTGTATGGCGCTTCCATCATCGGCGGGTGGCTGCTGATTCTTCGCCGCCGCCAGCTGGCGGGCGCGCTAACGCTGTGCGCAGGCCAGGCCTTCTTCATCTTCCTGGTTACGCCGGCGGCGATCCCGACATTCTTCGAGAACCGTTCCGCGCGTTCGTTGTGTCTGCAGGTCAAAGACAAAATCGCGGATTGCGACCGTGTTGCGTCTGTCGGCGCCGAAGTCGAAAGCCTCTCGTACTACCTGGATCGCACTATCGCCGAGTCCCGCCGCCGCCGCGTGGTCAAGCGTCGAGCCAGCACAACCGGAGCGGTGCTGCCGAATGAACCGCCCGTGACGGAGGACGAGCCGTTCGACGCCGTGGTCAAAGAAGAGCTCGCCCGACCGGAAAAGGTCGCGCTCTTTGTTCAGCGCCGCTATTACGCGCGCATGCTGGGCATTAAGAACAAAGACTTCGACGCGATGAGCCGCGAGCAGATCATCGCAAGCGTGCCGGCTTATGCAAAGTTTGTCGAGTACGACAAAGACACCGTCGTCATCCGCAACCGCTGAACCTGAAGACGCTTTACAGCACGTCGAACACAACTTAACCACAGAGGCGCAGAGAACACGGAGGTTCACAGAGAACGATTTTTTTGGATTTGCTGTTGAGCCAGTCCCATATTCTAAAACTTCTCTGCGCTTCTCTGCGTCCTTTGTGCCTCTGTGGTGAAGTCGTGTTTACGCGCTTGGGTAAAGTCGGCTTGTTGGTACCCCGCTGTCCTTGGCGTCCTGGTGCCTTGGCATTTTTACCCCGGCTCCCCTTCCCTCCCAGGGAAGGGGCTGGGGGTTAGGTCCACCGCATAAAAAAGCGGAGCGCCCTTAAAAGAACGCTCCGCCTGAACTGCTCTGAATTGTCTGTCGCGAACGCTTACTTCTGCTCGCCGCCTTCGGCCGCGGGTGCTGCCGGCTTGGCTTCAGTCTTCGGCGCGGCGGCCTTGGCCTTCGGCTTCTTGCTCTTGCGCTGCTTCTGGCTCTTTTCGCGCGGCTTCACTTCGGCCTCGCAGAGTTCCCAGAGCACCAGCGTCGAGTTGTCGCCCAGGCGCGTGCCGTAGAACTTCGAGCGGTTGAACTTCTGGCCGCGCGGCAGGTCGACCTGAGCCTGGCGAATCGTCGTCGGCAGGCGCAGGATGCGGGTGTAGCCGCCGGTGCGCGCCGCAAAGCGTTCCTTCAGTTCCGAGAAGATCTTCTTCACGGCCTTCTTGGCCGCGGAAGTCGATCCCAGTTCGGAGATGGCCAGGCGCCGGTGGTGCGGCGTGTCCTTCTTGCCGAGGGTGATCAACCGTTCGGCGATCGGCTTGGCAGCCTTGGCCTTCTGGATGGTCGTCCGGATGCGGCCGTGCTCAACCAGGTTCATGACCATATTCCGCATCGTCGCGGCGCGGTGTCCGGACTTGCGGCTCAGGCTGCTGACTGCACTCATGTGACGCATTGTATTACCTCAGTCTAAGAGTCGGGTGTCGGGTGTCGGGAGTCGAGGATTCCTGGAGCAGGAGCCGCTTCACGACTCCCGACTCCAAGACTCCAGACTCAAGACTCAAACACCAGCGTTCGCTTCTTCCGTGACTTCCATTCCGAACGACAGTCCCATGTCGCCCAGCTTCTTCTTGATTTCTTTCAGGCTGGTCTTGCCGAAGTTCTTGATCTTCAGCACGTCGCCTTCGGCCATGCGCACCAGGTCGCCAAGCGTCTGGATGTTCGCGGCGGCCAGGCAGTTCTCGGCGCGGACGGACGGCTCGAGCACGCTGACGGGCAGCTTGAGCTTGTCGCGCAGTTCCTTGACGCCCTGTTCCTGGCCCGTTTCCAGTTCGCCGATTGCGGCTTCGACGCCGGTGGATTCCACCTGCTTGCCGAGTTCGAAGTACTTGACGAACGGATTGAAATGCTTGCGCAGGATCGTCGAGGCTTCAACCAGCGCCATCTCCGGCGTGATCGTTCCGTCGGTCCAGATTTCCAGGACCAGGCGGTCGAAGTCGGTCTGCTGTCCGACGCGGGTGTTCTCGACCTTGTAGCGCACGCGGCGGACCGGCGTGTAGATGCTGTCGATGGGAATCGTGCCGATCGACTGATCCGGCGTGATATTCTCTTCAGCGGTGCGGTAGCCGCGGCCCTTGCGTGCCTGCATCTCGATGTTCAGCGTCACGTCGTCGGTCAGGTTGCAGATCACCAGGTCCGGGTTGACGATCTCGAAGCGCTCGTCGCGGACGATGTCGCCGGCCTTGACCGGGCCCTTCGTCTTGCGCTCGAGCTTCATCGTGATCGGCTCGTCGGTGAAGAGCTTGAGGCGCAGTTCCTTGATGTTCAGCACGACGTCGGTGACGTCTTCGTACAGGCCGGGAATGGCCGTGAATTCATGGGAGACATGCGACGTCTTGGGCTTGCCGTCCTCACCCTTGTGAGTGACCTCGACGCGCACGGACGAAACGGCCGCGCCTTCAAGGCTGGAGAGCAGCACGCGCCGCAGCGAGTTGCCGACAGTGACGCCATAACCGCGCTCAAACGGCTCGGCGAAGAATTTGCCGAAGCGCTCGTTTGCGGTTTCTTTTTCCTGGGTTACGTGGGTTGGAAGTTCAAATCCGCGCCAGCGAATACGCATAGTGAGTCCTCGCGTCCTCTTTAACAACGCCGGATGCAGAATCGCTTCGGACTGCCGGGCTAGAGGTAGCGCCCAGGCCGATGCGGGGGTGACTCTGCAACTTGAACGCAGCCAATCGCGTGCGTTCGTCAAGGCTCCGGCCCTTCACCGCCCTCGCGCGGCATGCGGTACCGGAGCCCTCGTCTTTTGTACCGCAGGCATCTTGCCTGCGAGACACATCTGTTCTTTTCTGTCATTCGTCATTTGCAAACGCATTGCAACACGCTTGCGGCAAATGCCCACTGACCAATGACAAAGGACCAATTACTTCGACAACAGTTCGATGATCAGCTGTTCCTGGATCGGGATCGAGACGTCTTCACGCGTGGGCATGCCGACGATCTTTCCGCCCAGGTTGTCGTTCTCGGCGGCGATCCACGACGGGCACTGCCGGCCCTTCGTTTCATCCAGGCGCGAGCGGACACGCTTGCTGCTCTTTTCGCGCGTGCGCGTCTTCACTTCATCGTTCACTTCAACCAGGTAGCTGGGAACATTCACGCGGTGGCCGTTGACGTTGATGTGGCCGTGCGTAATGAGCTGGCGCGCTTCGGCGCGGCTGGCAGCCCAGCCCAGCTTGAAAACAACGTTGTCCAGGCGGCGCTCGAAGAGGGTCATCAGCGTTTCGCCGGTATTTCCCTTGGAGCGGGAGGCTTCGGCGAAGTAGCGGCGGAACTGTTCTTCCATCACGCCGTAGAAGCGCTTGACTTTCTGCTTTTCGCGCAGGCCTTCGCCGAACGAGGAGACCTTGCCGCGGCGGAAGCTGACCTGGCCGGGCGGATAATCGCGGCGGGCGATCGCGCACTTTTCGGATTCGCAGCGGATGCCTTTAAGGAAGAGTTTCATGCCTTCGCGGCGGCACAGCCGGCACTTTGGACCTGTATACCTGCCCATTCGTTTTCCTTCTCCGTGGCTGTGGCGCAAGCTTTAGCTTGCGAACACCGCCCACGCTGTGAGCGTCGCTAGTATTCAAACGCTCTGCGCATTGTCGTTATTCCGGCCGCCGTCAAAACGGCTCGTCTTCTCTGTTCCAGAATCGAGAGTGCGGAAGACGCGACGCGCTGAAACCGGTCGCAGCTCTCGATCAATCGTTCTTGTTGCTCCACATCACGCTGAAAACTTTTGCACGTGATGTGGTTTACCACTCTGTTCCATGACTTGAAAAGCCTGCGTTACAAATCTGTCCAGAAACGCACGTTGTGTGCGCAGCGATCCAGATCAGACGCGGCGGCGCTTGCGCGGACGGCAGCCGTTGTGCGGCAGCGGTGTCACGTCTTCGATCGCGCGAACCGTCAGTCCGGCGGCCTGCAGACCGCGGATGGCCGACTCACGGCCCGAACCGGGCCCCTTGACGCGGACTTCAACTTCCTTCATGCCCATCTTCAACGCCTTTTCGGCGACGGCTTCAGCGGTGCGCTGAGCGGCGAACGGAGTGCTCTTGCGCGCGCCTTTGAACTTCACCGTTCCAGCCGAATCCCAGCACAGCGTATCGCCGTCGGTGTCGGTGATGGAAATGATGGTGTTGTTGAAGGTCGCCTGAACGTGGGCGATACCGCGTGCCACGCTTCGCTTGACCTTTTTCTTCTTGTATGCCTTCGCCATGACTGAAAGTTCCTGGTCTCTAGTTTCTGGTTTCTGGTTCGTGGCTTCCGGTAACTAGAAACTAGAAACCGGAAACCCTCAAACCGCCGTTTTAGCGCATTTCCTTGACTGACCGCTTGACGGCCACTGTCTTCTTCTTGCCTTTGCGGGTGCGCGCGTTGGTGCGTGTGCGCTGTCCACGGGCCGGCAGACCCTTGACGTGGCGTGTGCCGCGGTAGCTGCCAATCTTCTTCAGGCGCAGGATGGCCTGCTGAATCTTGCGGCGCAGGGCGCCTTCGACGGGGCCGGAGCGGCCGTCTTTGGTGACTTCATCGTTGTAGTTCTTGTCGATGAAAGCGGCGATGCGGGCGACTTCGTCGTCTTTCAGATCGCGCGCGCGCAGATCCGGGTTGACGCCGGTCTCCTTGAGAATCTGCTGGGCCCGGTACTTGCCGATGCCGTAAATGTACTGCAGCGAAATCTCGATTCGCTTTTCATTGGGAATGTCGACACCCATGATACGAGGCATTGCTGAACTCCGTGGTTTCTGGTTCCTGGTTTCTGGTTTCTGGTTTCCCGTTTCGCGCAGCGGCTTCCGTTAACCAGAAACCAGAAACTCGAAACTAGAAACCAATCTCTTAGCCTTGTCTCATCTTGTGGCGCGGGTCGGTGCAGATAACCCGCAGGCGGCCTTTGCGCCGGACGATTTTGCAGTTTTCACAGCGGCGCTTGATCGATGGTCGTACTTTCATGACGAATGCAGCTCCTCTTCTTTATTACAGCACCTGAAAATCAATCGCGCGCCCGGTCAGGCTCTTGTTTCGGCCCAGCCGGCGCGAGCATTTTCGTTCCACCATCAGCCTCGGAAAACGATGCGGCCTTTGGTCAGATCGTAGGGGGACATTTCAATCGTAACTTTATCGCCCGGCAGAATCTTGATGAAGTTCATGCGCATCTTTCCCGACACATGAGCCAGGATAATGTGCCCGTTGGCGAGCTCCACCTTAAACTGGGTGTTCGGCAGCGCTTCCCGTACGGTAGCCTCCAAGCGAATCGGTTCTTCTTTTGCCATACACCCTTGCTAAATGCCAATGCCCAACCCCGGTCGCCCCGTCCCTGAAGCGGCCGAGATATGGAAAGCCTAATCTTTTATCAAGACACCCCTACAGTGTCAACAATTATCCTTCAGTTTGTCCTGAAAATTGCTAGTTTCTGTGGCGCGAACTTTAATTCGCGCGGTTTTTCCCTTCGCACGCGCTTTTTCGCGAGCTGAAGCTCGCGCTACACTTAGAGCTTCGTCAAAATCTCAATCCGGTCGCTGAGCACTGCCACAGTGTGCTCAAAGTGAACCGATCTTCCGCCATCTTTTGTTCTGACTGGCCACTGCCCGGCGACAGAAACCACATCCGGGCCGCGCTCATTCACCATGGGCTCGACAGCCAGCACCATGCCCGGCTGCAGCGTCTTGCCCAGCAGCGGCAGCATGTCTTTAACCGAGACGTAGTTGGGAACCTGGGGCTCTTCGTGCAGCGACTGGCCAACGCCGTGGCCGACATATTCTCGCACCACCGAAAATCCGCGCCCTTCCACCAGCGTCTGGATGGCCTTTGACAGCTCGCCCAGCTTTCCTCGCGGCTTCATGGCCTTGATGCCCGCGTACAGCGCTTCTTCGCCCGCGGCCATGAGTTTTTTCGCCTCGGCGTCCGGGGTTCCGACGCAGAACGTCCAGGCCGAATCTCCGATGTAACCTTCCTTGATGCAGCCAATGTCGATCGAGACCAGGTCGCCTTCTTTCAGCGGCTTGTCGTCCGGCAGTCCGTGCACGACCACGTCATTGACCGACGCGCAGATCGATGCGGGAAACGGCGTCTTGCCGGGAAACTGGTAGCCTTTGAACGGAGATTTCGCGCCGGCCTTCAGGAGCTGCTCGGCGACCAGGCGGTCAATCTGCCGCGTGGTCACGCCCGGCGCAACCATCTCGCCGATGAGCTTCAGGCACTGCGCGACGACGCGTCCGGATTCACGGATGAGGTTGACCTGGCGTTCGGAGTAAAGATTCTGTGCCACTGCTATGCCTTGTTCTCTCTGCTGTGCTTACTTTTTCGCGCCGGCTTCTGGAGCCGCGTCGTCGGCGCCTTCAGCGTCCTTGTTTTCGGCGTCCTTCTCCGGCGCTGCGCTCTCGCTCTCTATCGCCTTGCGCCGCTGCGAATCACGATTCGGGCCGCGCTTGATCTTCGACACCGCGATCAGGATCTGCCCGGCCACTTCTTCCAGCGAGCCCTTACCGTTGATTTCGACCAGCAGCCCTTTGCGCTGGTAATAATCGATCAGCGGCTCGGTGTCGTGCCAGTACTGCTGCTGGCGCACGCGGATCGTCTCCGGCCGGTCGTCCTCGCGGATGATCAGCGTCTTGCCGCAGTTGTCGCACTTGCCCTCTTCGCGCGGCGGTTTGCTCTTCAGGTTGTACACCGCGCCGCAGAGCGGGTCCGGGCAGCTGCGCCGCTGCATCAGGCGCTCCTGAACCACCTCGTCGGGCGTGTTGATCAGGATCACCTTGTCAATCTTCTCACGCCGCTTGGCGAGCACCTTCTGCAGCGCGTCGGCTTGGCGCATCGTCCGCGGGAAACCGTCGAGCACGTATCCGTTGGGCGATGTCTTCTTGGCTTCGTCGATCGCCTCGGCCACGACATTCACGACCACTTCATCCGGCACGAGCCGCCCGGCCTGCATGAACGGCTTGACCTGCTGTCCGACTTCGGTGTTGTTCGCGACCGCTCCGCGCAACATGTCGCCGGTCGCCAGGTGCGGAATATCCAGCGCGTCACAAAGCCACTGCGCCTGAGTGCCTTTGCCGGCGCCGGGCGGTCCGAGGAGTACGAGGCGTTTTTCGGACATAGTCAGCCAGTCTTCACACGCTCATGAGAACGACTTAACCACAGAGACGCAAAGAGCACGGAGTTCCACAGAGGTGAAAAAAGCTGAGAAGATACTCAGGGTGCGCTGCATCACAATTCATTACTTAAAAAGCTGTTCTCTGCGCTGCTCTGCGTCCTCTGCGCCTCTGTGGTAAAGTAGTGTACTCCGTTCTTCTTTTTCATCAAAACGGCGCGGGCTTTTTGCGCCCGCGCCATTTTCAAAATCGCTACTGACGGCTTACCGCCGCTCAGCCCTTGCGTCCGCGGATGCGCATGCCGCCCTTCAGGAACCCGTCGTAGCGCTCCTGCAGCATGTGCGACTCGATGCGGTTGACCATGTCCAGCGCCACGCCGACGACGATCAGCAGTCCCGTACCGCCGAAGAAGTCGGAGATCGTGGGACTCACCGGCAGCGCCGCCTGGATGATCTGCGGAACTACCGCGATGACCGCGATGAAAATTGCGCCCGCCAGAGTGATGCGATTCATAACCGACTCAAGATAATCGCGCGTGTCATTTCCAGGGCGGATACCTGGGATGAAGATATTCGACTGCTTGAAATTCTCCGCGTGCTCCTTCGGGTCGAACAGAACGGCCGTGTAGAAGTACGAGAAGAAGATAATCAGGAACAGATCAATCGAGACGTACAGGAATGAGCCGTGGGTAAAGAAGCCCATGAAGCGCGCCCAGGTCTCGCCGAGCGGAACGCGGCTGAGAACCATCGGCAGCACCATCAGAGACTGTGCGAAGATGATCGCGATGACGCCGGAGGCGTTGAGCTTCAGCGGCAGGTAATGCTGCTGCTTGAAGCCCATCTGTGTGCGCCGCGCAGTCTGCATGGGTATGCGGCGGGTGGCTTCCGTGACGAACACGACAGCCATCACCATCAGCATGAAGAGCGCGAAGAGAATAAAGACTGTGTCCGGACCCACCGCCGACGAATTGGCGCGGTCCAGCGCCGGATCGAAGCGGCTGACGATTTCCTGGATTGCGGCAGGCAGGCGCGAGACGATACCGATCTGGATGATCAGCGAGATGCCGTTGCCCAGGCCGAATTCATCGATCTGCTCGCCCAGCCACATCAGGAAGCTCGTGCCGGCTGTCAGCACGATGGCCGACGAGAAGAGGAAAAACAGGCCGGGATTGGTGACCATCGGCTGGCCGCCCGGGCGCTGCGATTGCAGCGTCGAGCAGATGATCACAGCCTGGACGATACACAGCACGACGGCCGAATAGCGCGTCCACTGTGTGATCTTCCGGCGGCCGCTCTCGCCTTCCTTGGCCACTTTCTGCAGCGCCGGCACGATGGCCGTCAGCAGCTGAAAAATGATTGATGCTGAAATGTAGGGCATGATGCCCAGGGCGAAAATGGACATATTCTTAAGTCCACCGCCCGAAAACATATCCAGGATCCCGAGGAACTCGCCGAAGCCGGTGCCCCTGTGGCTGTTGATCTGCGCCGTCACGGCATCCAGATTCACGCCCGGCAGCGGAATAAACACGCCCACGCGCGCGAACACCAGGAGGCCCAGCGTCCACAAGGTCTTTTTTCGGAGTTCCGGGATCTTGGCGATGTTTGCGAATGCCGAAAACATGCCGGTCCCCTTCTGTGAGTGACAAAGTCCTGAGTTCCAGTTCCAAGACGGAGAACGTCTCCGCTTAAACCCAGGCAAAACAAATATCCACAACTTTAAGGACGCACGACTTTACCACAGAGACTCAAAGAACGCAGAGCCGCACAGAGATTTTTTGAAACTAATTTAAAAAATCCCCTCTGTGAAACTCTGTGTCCTCTGTGTCTCTGTGGTAAAGTCGTGTTCAGTTCCTTCTTTATTTACTCTGCTTTGGGCGGCGCCTTCGGAGCCGGCTTGCCGGCGGGCTTGCCTTCAGCCTTCGCGCCTTCAGCCGGAGCGGCGGCCTTGTCGGCCTTCGCTTTTTCGGCGGCAGCCTTCTTCTTCTCGGCTTCGATCTTCTTGAAGTTCGGGGACGGCTTGCGCGGAGCGCCGCCGATCCATTCGGCCTTGCCGCCGGCCTTTGCAATCTTGTCGAGCGCGCTCTTGCTGAACGCGTCAGCCTTGATCGTCAGCGCCACTTTCAGCTCGCCTTCGCCGAGGATCTTCACCGGGTTTACCGGAGGGCCCTGCAGCACGCCGGCATCGCGGAGCTCATCCGGACCCACCACGCTGCCAGCCGGAATCGCGGAGAGATCGCCCACGTTGACCACATTGAAGGTCTCACGGAAGCGGCCGTTGGTGAAGCCGCGCTTGGGCAGGCGGCGGAAGATCGGCATCTGGCCGCCTTCGTACGTCACCTTCATCGCGTAACCGGAGCGGCTCGTCGCGCCCTTGATGCCGCGGCCGGCGGTCTTGCCCACGCCGCTGCTGGGACCGCGGCCGACGCGGAGCTTCTTCTTGTTGGAAAGGTTCGCCTTGCGAGCGTCGTGGAGTTGCATGTTTTGCCTCTATCTCGTGTATGACTTGAATCTGTTTTCAGTATGTCAGCGGCTGCATCACGCAGCCGCTCTTTATGCCTGCTTTACGCCAATCGTTACTTCTGTTCGGCGCCGCCGGCCACGGCGGCCGTGGTGCCCGAACGATCCGCGCGATCTCCACCGCCCGGGCCGCCGCGATCACCGCCGCGTCCGCGCCGTCCGCCGCCGCGGTCAGGACCGCCGCGTTCCTGGCGTTCAAAGCGCGGCTTGGGAGCAGGCGCTGTGAGGCTGGCTGCCAGTGTCGCGTCCGGAGGCAGCTGGATCCCGCGCAGCTCGCTGATCGCTTCGCGGCTGCGCAGCTTCAGCAGGCCGTCCATCGCGGCTTTCACCAGGTTCTTGCCGTTGTTCGAACCGCCCACCGACTTGGTCAGAACGTCGCGCACGCCGATGCATTCCAGCACCGCCCGCACCGCCGCGCCGGCGATAACACCGGTACCGGGCAGCGCCGGGATAAAGACGACTTCCGATGCGCCGTAGCGGCCGCGGACTTCATGCGGAATCGTGCTGCCGAAGGTCTGGATGCGGATCAGGTGCTTCTTGGCATCCTTCACCGCCTTCTCGATGGCGTTGGGAACTTCGCGCGCCTTGCCGTATCCGACGCCGATCACGCCGTTGCCGTTGCCGACAACCGACATCACCGCGAAGGAGAAGCGCTTGCCGCCCTTGACCACCGTGGCGCAGCGCCAGATGTCGATCACGCGCTCTTCGAGGTTCAGACCCGCCGGTTCAATTCGTTCGCCCACAACCTTATCTCCTAAACAATTCAATCAATGCAGCATGCATACCCTTATGCATTATGCATCATGCATTATTAGAACTTCAGCCCGCCTTCGCGCGCTCCGTCCGCCAGTTCCTTGATGCGGCCGTGGTACACGTACCCGCCGCGGTCGAAGACGACCTTCGAGATCTTCTTTTCCAGCGCCTTCTGCGCCACCAGCTTGCCCACCGCGCGCGCAGCTGCCTTGTTGGCGCCGGTCTTGAACTGCCCGTCCAGCTCTTTGCTCAGAGAGGACGCCGCGGCAAGGGTCGCACCCTTCACGTCGTCGATCACCTGCGCGTAGATGTGCTTTGAGCTGCGGAAAACGTTCAAGCGCGGACGCTCGCCCGTGCCGGTCACTCCCTTGCGCACCCGCTCGTGATTTCTGACGCGCCGTTCCTGGCGTGATACTTTGCTCATGTCTTTGTTTCCTGTAATCTGCGCTTTCGCGCGCCCTTCCTCGTTTACTTCTTATGCCGCCCGCGTTCTGTGGCCTCCGGACCGACCGGAGCACCCGCGAGCGATTACTCTTAGGCTCCCGCCGCCGCGACCGTCTTGCCCGGCAGCTTGCGGACCACTTCGCCGGCGTAGCGCACGCCCTTGCCCTTGTACACGTCGGGCTTGCGAATCAGGCGGATCGACGCGGCGACCTGTCCGACCAGCTGCTTGTCGATGCCGACGATGTTGATCTGCGTCGGCTGCGGCACGGTCACCGTCACGCCCTCGGGAATGTTGTAAACTTCCGGAATCTTCGTGTTGTAGCCGACGAAGAGTTCCAGCTTCTTGCCCTTGAGCTGCGCGCGGTAACCGACGCCCTGGATTTCCAGCGCCTTCTCGTAGCCCTTGGTCACGCCTTCGATCATGTTGGCGATCAGCGCGCGGTAGAGGCCGTGCTTGGCGCGGTCCATGCGCACGTCGCCCTGGCGGTTGACGCGCACTTCCTTGGCGGCCGCATCGACTTCGACGCTGATGGCGCCGGTGATCTCCTGCGACAGCGAGCCCTTCGGGCCTTTTACCGTCACCTTGTTGCCGGCGACCTTCACGTCGACTCCGGCCGGGATGGCGATGGGCTTTTTACCAATTCGTGACATGATCAGTCTTCCTTCAATTCTTAAAACCGCTGACTCCAGACTCTCGACTCCGAGACTCCGGACTCTTTTAGTAGATCTTTACCAGCACTTCGCCGCCGACGTTCGCTTCGCGCGCTTCCTTGTCGGAGAGCACGCCCTTGGAGGTGGTCAGCACCAGGCAGCCCATGCCGCGCAGTACCGGCTTGAGCGTCTCCTTGCCGGCGTAAATTCTCCGCCCCGGCTTACTGACACGTTCGATCAGGTTGATCACCTGCTCGCCCGAGCGCCCGTACTTCAGGAAAATCTTGATGTCGTTCTGCGCCGGCGATTCGGGGTTCTTCACAATCTCGAAGCTCTTGATGAACCCTTCGCGCTGCAGCGCTTCGGAGATCGCGATGACGATCTTCGAGCTGCGCACGTTCACCGTCTCACGGCGCAAATGCACCGCGTTGCGGATGCGGGTCAACATGTCGGCAATCGGATCGGTAACTGGCATGGCTCTTTAATTCCTGGTTCCTGGTTTCTAGTTTTTAGTTCCTGGTTTCCGGAAGCGGGCTCTGTCGTCGCTGGCCATCAGACCAGAAACCAGAAACCCCAAACCAGAAACCGCCCTTATTACCAGCTCGACTTCTTCACGCCCGGGATCTCGCCGCGGTGCGCCAGCAGGCGGAAGCACAGTCGGCAGATCTTGAACTTGCGGTAGTAGCTCCGCGACCGGCCGCACAGCTCGCAGCGGTTGTACTTCTGCGTCGAGTACTTCGGTTCTTTCTTGCACTTGGCCTTCCAGCGAATACTGGCCATTCTTCAACTCCTGTTTCTGGTTTCGAGTTTCAGGTTTCTGGTTTTCCGTCGCCTGGCTTCAACCAGGAACTAGAAACGAGAAACCCTGAACCGTCATTTAGTGGTCGCGGAACGGACAACCCAGCGCCTTGAGCAGCTCCCGCGCGTGCTCGTCCTTCTTTGCCGTCGTGCAGATGGTGATGTCCATTCCATGGATTACCTCGGCCTTATCGGCTTCGATTTCCGGGAATACCGTCTGCTCCTGCAGGCCCAGCGAGTAATTGCCTCGTCCGTCGAACGCGCGCGGAGTAATACCGCGGAAGTCGCGCACGCGCGGCAGCGCCAGGTTGAACAGGCGGTCGAGGAACTCGTACATCTTCGGTCCGCGCAGCGTCACGCGGCAGCCGATCTGCATGTTCTCGCGCAGTTTGAAGTTCGAGACCGACTTCTTCGAGAGCGTCATCACGGCCTTCTGGCCGCAGATCTGCGTCATGTCGGCCAGGCACTGCTCGCCGACCTTCGGGTTGTTGTCAGTCGCGGCCTTGCCGAAGCCCATGTTCAGGCAGACCTTCACCAGCCTGGGCACGGCATTCTTGTTCTTCAGATTGAATTTCTGCATCAGCGCCGGAATGACCTCGCTGTTGTACTTTTCTTTCAGGCGCAGAATCTTGAAGGCTTCCTGTGCGCCGGCTTCGACCTTTGCGCCCTTCTTGTCGGCGGCGGCCTTCTTCGCTTCCTTGGCGGCGCGGCTGGCTTCAAGCTGCGCGGCGGTCGGAGCGGCGGCGCCCTTCTTTTCGGGCTTCTTTTCGTCTTTTTCTTTTTCGGCCATGATCTCTGTTTCCTTTTGCTGCGCGCGGCGCGAGGCCACTTGCCCCGGACCCTTCGCTCAGGCGTTATTTTTTACTTTGCGAATTCCCGCTTCGGAGCCTTCTCTACCACCTGCACCGCCGAGACGTGAATGGGGCGCTTCATGATCTTCAGGCCGCCCGCTTCGCCCGTCTTGGGGTTGTAGCGCGCGGTCTTCCACTGCTCGACTCCGCGCAGCGGCGTGGCGCGTTCGTTCTTCTTCGCCTTGGGACGCGGCATCTCGATCAGCAGCGTACCCTTGATGCGATCCACCTTGATCACCGTGCAGACCGGCGGCTTCTTGGTGTTTTCGTCGATGGCGTTGGCCGCTTCACCTTTAATGATGATGACCTTGTCGCCCTTGCAGATTTTCGTCTTAATCATGTCGTCGTCCGTTCTTCCGTTGCCGTTAACCAGAAACCTTAAACCAGAAACCAGCAACCGTCCTTAAACCACTTCCGCCGCCAGCGAAACAATCTTCATGAAACCCTTCTGGCGCAGCTCGCGGGCGACCGGTCCGAAGATGCGCGTGCCGCGCGGCTCTTTTTCCGGGGTGATCAGCACGATGGCGTTGTTGTCGAAGCGCACCGACGATCCGTCGGGCCGCTTGACCGCCTTGCGCGTGCGCACCACCACGCCCTTCACCACGAGCTTCTTCTTGTCCTTTTTGCTGGTCGTCATGAATTCACTGCCGGGCTGCACTTTCTTGACAGCGCAGACCACGATATCACCCACCGAGGCGTAGCGGCGATGCGTGCCGCCCAGAACCTTGATGCACTCAGCCGTGCGCGCGCCAGTGTTGTCCGCGACTACCACATTGGTGTTGACCTGAATCATGATCGCCTTTCAGTCGTTCGTCGTGATGCGGGCGCTAAAGCCCGCGGTCATTTGTTTTTCAGCACTTCCCGTACGAGCCTTAAGCCTTCGGCGCTTCCGGAGCGGGAGCGGCCGGCTTGGGCGCTTCCTTCTTCGGAGCGGCAACGTCCACTTCCTTGATCTCCAGCTGGCCCAGCACCGCGGCCCGTTCAATCACCTTCGTCAGGCGCCAGCGCTTCTGCTTGGAGATGGGGCGCGTCTCGACGATCTCGACGCGGTCGCCCTTCTTGGCCTCGTTCTTCTCGTCGTGCGCGTGCAGGTGCGTCGAGCGGAAGATGTACTTGCCGTAGCGCGGATGCTTGACCAGGTGCTTGATTTCCACCGTGATCGTCTTCTGCCGCACGTCGCTGAGCACGATGCCGACTTCCACGCGGCGCGCACCACGCTCCGCTGTGGCATCGTTCGTCTTCGCTGCAGCCGCCGTTGTTTCGCTTGCCATAACTCTCCCTTGCTACTCTCTTTTCTCTGATGTCCGTTTCTGCTCTGCGCAGGCTTGCGCCCGCGCCAATCTCTCTATTGCGCCTGCCTCAGCGCGTCTGGCCCACGTCTTCGCGGTCGATCGAGGCGCGGCGGCGCTTGGCTTCGGCCAGGCGCACAGCGGCGCGGTCGGCAGCGGTGACGCATTCGATGTTGCGCGTGCGAATGCGGCCCAGCTGCGGCTTGACCTTGCGGTTCTCGCGCGGCTTGGCCAGCTCGGCCTTGATTTCCGCGTTGCGCTCGTCGGCGCGCTTGATCCACTTGGCGGCCGTCGGCGCCGCGTCCTTGGCCTTTGGCGCCAGATCGGTGATCGTCTTGTCCAGCTCCTGACGCAGCTCGCGTTCGCGCAGGATGCTGCGGATGCGGGCGATCAGGCGCTTGCCTTCGCGCTTCTCGTGCGGCTTGATCGTCTCGCCGGACGCGCCTTTAACCACGGCGTCGAAGAGGCGCTTTTTCTCCAGCATGAGCTGGTCCTGCAGTTCCTGGCTGGTCTTCTCACGCAGAGCTTTTGCGGGTATGGCACTCATGTTTAACGTCCTTGTTTCTGGTTTCCAGTTTCTGGTTTCTGGTTCCTGCATTCCTGGTCGTTAACGAGAAACCAGAAACCATAAACCAGAAACTTCAGTTCTTTAAAACTCGGCGCGGCGCTTCAGGAACTTCATCCGGAAGGGGATCTTCCCCGACTGCAGGCGGAACGCTTCGCGCGCGGCCGTTTCCGGAACGCCGGCGACTTCGAAGAGCACCGTGCCGGGCTTGATCACGACCGCCCAGTATTCGATTTCACCCTTGCCCTTGCCCATGCGCGTTTCGGCGGCGATCGCGGTCACCGACTTGTGCGGGAAGACCCGGCACCAGTAGCGGCCTTCGGTTCCGATGAAGCGCGAGAGCACCACGCGGGCGGCTTCGAGCTGCTGCGCCGTCAGCCAGCCGGGTTCCATCGCCTGGATGCCGTAATCACCGAACGCCACGTAGTTGCCGGCGGTCGCGTTGCCGCGAATGCGTCCGCGCTGGCTCTTGCGATATTTCACTCTCTTCGGCATCAACGCCATGGGAACTGCTCCTTCAATCTCTTAGTCGTGCTTCTTCTTCAGGTCGTACCGGAGATACGGGCTCTTGCGCCCGTATTACTGCTTTCAGCTTTCGGCGCCGGCCTCGACTGCGACGGCTTCCTTCTTGATCTTGCCCTTGTAGATCCAGACCTTCACGCCGATCACGCCGTAGTTGGTCGCCGCTTCGGCAAAGCCGTACTCGACGTCTGCCGTCAGGGTGTGCAGCGGAAGGCTGCCAACCATGTACGGCTCCTGGCGCGCGATTTCAGCACCGCCCAGGCGGCCGGAGACGATCACTTTCACACCCAGGGCGCCCTGGCCCATGGTGCCTTCGACCGATTTCTTCATCGCGCGGCGGAAGCTGGCGCGCTTGAGCAGCTGTTCGGCGATGCCTTCGGCCACCAGCTGCGCGTCGAGTTCCGGCTTGGTGATTTCGCGGATGTTGACCTGCACCTTCTTGCCCGAGCCATCCTTCGAGAACTTCTGCAGCTCTTCGCGGATCTTGTCGATTTCGGCGCCCTTCTTGCCGATCACGACGCCGGGGCGCGAGGTGAACAGGAACACGCGCGTCTCATCGCCGGTGCGCTCGATTTCAATCTTGCTCAGTCCGGCCTGCTTCAGGCGCGACTTGATAAACTTCTTGATGCGCTGATCTTCAACCAGGAAGGCGCCGTAGTCTTTCTTCCGGGCGTACCAGCGCGAGGTCCACGGGCGCGTGATGCCGACTCGAAAACCGTAAGGATGAACTTTCTGACCCACAAATGCCTCCGTCTTTCGTAGCGCAGGCATCTTGCCTGCCCGCCGTTGGGATTGGCGCTGCCAGATCCCCTTTACCTCGATCTCTCATTCACTCGCAGGCTGGAAGCCTGCGCTACAAATTTAACCACTCGCAGGCTGGAAGCCTGCGCTACAAATTTAAGCCGCCTGTTCCTTCTTGCCCTTCTTCTTGCTCTTCTTCTCTTCCTTCACCGCTTCAGGTCCCAGCACCACCGTGATGTGGCTCATGCGGCGCAGGATCGGGCGGGCGCGGCCCATTGGGCCAGCCAGGAAGCGCTTCAACCGCGGGCCTTCGTCCGCGTAGCACTCAGCGACGATCAGCTCGTCCGGGCTGACCTGCCCTTCGCTCTTCACGTCCGCGTTGCCCAGCGCGCTCAGAACCAGACGGTCCAGGTAGTACGCGGCGCGCTTACTCGAATAGCGCAGGATTTCGCGCGCGCGATCCACTTTCTGGCCGCGGATCTGGTCGACGACCAGGCGCACCTTCTGCGGCGCGATGCGGATGTTGCGCAGCGTCGCGCCGTAGTAGCCTTCCGGGTAGACCAGCTTGGCCGTCGGCGCCTTTTCGTTGCCGGGGTGCTTGCGCTCAACCCGCTTCTGACTGACTTCCTTGCTGCGTACGATGTGTGACATTGCTTATCTTTCCTGTCCGCTATAGTCCGGTTCGCTTCTGTCCGCGGGGCGTTTACGCCGCGCTGCTTAAGCCTTTGCCGCCGGGGCCGGAGCTGCTGCAGCCGGTTTGGCTGCGCCGCCGGCGCCCGAGTGGCCGCGGAACACGCGCGTGGGCGAAAACTCGCCCAGCTTGTGGCCGACCATTTCTTCCGTCACGTAGACTTTCAGGTGCTGCTTGCCGTTGTGGACCATGAAGGTGTGGCCGACGAAGTCGGGAGTCACCGTGCAGGCCCGCGCCCAGGTCTTGATCGGATCGCGCGCGCCGGTGTCCTTCTGCTTCATGACCTTCTTCAGCAGCTTCTCGTCCACATAGGGACCTTTTTTCATCGAACGTGACATCTGTTGTAACTCCGCTTTTTTGGTTTCTGGTCTCTAGTTTCTGGTTTCTGGTTTCCGGTTCGCTGGCGGTTAACCAGAAACCAGGAACCCCAAACCGTAAACCGTCGTTACTACATTGACGACTGCTGCGCCGAACCCTTGCGGCGCCGGATAATCTGGTTGTTCGTTCGCGCCTTCGGCTTGCGCGTCTTGCCGCCCTTGGACAGCACGCCCGAGCGCGACTGCGGAATGTGGCCCTTGCTGCGGCCTGAACCGCCGCCCATCGGATGATCCACCGGATTCATCGCCGAGCCGCGGCCCTGCGGACGCTTGCCGAACATGTGGCGGTTGCGGCCGGCTTTACCGACCGAGACGTTCTGGTGATCGAGATTGCCGATCTGTCCGACCGTCGCGCGGCACAATTCGGGAACGAAACGCACTTCGCCCGAGGGCAGCACGATCGTGGCTTTGCCGCCTTCGCGGGCCAGCAGGCGGGCTTCGCCGCCGGCTGCGCGCACCATCTTGCCGCCGGCGCCCGGCTGCAGTTCGATGCAGTGAATCTGCGTGGAGAGCGGCATGTTCTTGAGCGGCATCGCGTTTCCGACGTCCGGCTCAACACGCTCGCCCGAGACAACCGTCTGGCCGACTTTCAGGTTCAGCGGCGCGAGGATGTAGCGCTTCTCGCCGTCCTGGTAGTGCAGCAACGCAATAAACGCGGAGCGGATCGGATCGTATTCGATACCGGCGACCTTGGCCGGGATGCCGTCCTTGTCGCGCTTGTAGTCGATGATGCGGTAGAGCTTCGTGTAGCTGCTCTGCATCGCGCGGTTGGTGATGCGGCCGTTGGAATTGCGGCCGCCCGTGCGCGGCAGGCGCTCGATGAGCGTCTTTTCCGGCGTGCCCTTGGTCAGTTCCTTGCGGAAATCAATGACCGACGCATTGCGCCGTCCTGCGGTCATCGGTCTGTAGAATTTCAACGGCATGGGTGTTACTCCAGTTTCTTAGTTTCTGGTTTCTGGTTTCTGGTTTCTGGTTCACTGCGTCCTGGCTGTTAACCAGAACCCAGAAACTAGAAACCCGAAACCTATTTCCGTCCGTACCAGGTCCAGTCTTTCCACGGCCAGAAGCGCAGCCTGACCAGCCCCCGGATCTGCCTGCGGGCCACGAACCCGAGAGTCTCGCGGCCCATGAATGTCGTTTCGTCGATCCGGCTGTCCTTGCTGTCTTCCCGGTTGTCGCCCATCACGAAATACTGCCGGGGCGGCACGACGAACACCGATCTGTATGCCGGATCGCGCAGCCGGTTGGCGTACGTCGGTCCGAAACTGTCCTCGATCTTCTGGCCGTTAACGAACACAGCCCCGTCCTGAATCTCCACCGTCTCGCCGGGCAGCCCAATCACGCGCTTGATGTAGTCTTTGGGCACGCGCGGCGAACTGCGCGAATCCATGGCTTCAAAGACCACAACGTCGTAGCGGCGAATGTCTCCCAGCCGGTACGTCAACTTGTCGATCAACAGCCGGTCGCCGTGGAAAAAGGTCTTTTCCATCGAGCGTCCGTCGACGATCGAGATCTGAAAGAGGAAGACGTAAATCAGCAGGGCCCAGATTCCAGCCCGCATCAATAACTCGACCCACTCTTTCAGCGCCGACTGGGCATCTTCTTCGTCGTCCTGCCCTGCCCCGTCTGGCGTTTTCACTTCTTCGGGCGTTTCGGGCGGCTTCTCCGGCACAGCGATCGTGCCAGCCCCCGTCTCTCCCGTACTGCCTTGCACCGCGAACTCGGGCGCCTTTACTTCAAGCTTCTCAGCAGGCCGGTCATCCATACCGCCGAATCCCGCTTTAACGATGCCAAATGCAGACTGCCTTTCATGCATTATGCATCATGCATTACGTACTAGATCAGCTCGATCTGCTTCGAACCCTTGGCCAGTCGGATCACGGCCTTCTTCTTCATGCGCGTGAAGCCCGGCTTGCGGCCGCCGCCGCGGAACGCTTTCGCGCGCGGCTTGACGATCATGGTGTTGATCGTTTCGACCTGCACGCCAAACGCGGCCTCAACGGCCTTCTTGATCTGCTGCTTGTTGGCTTTCACGTGAACTTCGAACGTGTAGCGCTTCTGGCTCGGATCTTCTTCGCCGCCGGCCGAGGCCATGTCATGGCTCTTTTCGGTCAGCACGGGGCGGCGGAGGACCGCGTAGGGATCTGAAAGATGCTGCGATGCGCGATTATGGCTCATGCCTTCACCACCTCTGCAAGGTGTTCCATTGTTTCTTTGGTCAGGAGAACGTTTTTGTGCTTGAGGACGTCGTAGGCGTTAAGATTTCGGGCGGGGATGATGCGGCACTTCTCGATATTTCGGACCGACTTGACCAGCGCCGTGGCCGGCGTACGGACGGCGACCAGACAGGTGCCGGCGTCGAGGCCCAGGGCCTTAAGAGCCGTTGTGAAGCGCTTGGTTTTCGGGGTGTCGTAAGCGAGTGTGTCGATGACTTTGAGCTGCTTGTCGAGAATCTTCGAGAGAATCGCGGACTTCAAGGCTTCGCGGCGCATGCGCACCGGCATATCCTTGTGGTAGTCGCGCGGCTTGGGGCCGAAGGAGTTACCACCGCCGCGCCACAGGGGCGAGCGCTTCATACCGGCGCGGGCGCGCCCAGTATGCTTCTGCTTCCAGGGCTTGGCGCCTGAACCGCTGCGCTGCGCCTTGGAGCGCGTGGCATGAGTTCCGACGCGAAGGTTGGCTTCAGCGCGGATCACAGCCTGGTGCAGCAGCTTGGTGCGGACCTTCTCGCCCAGCATCTTTTCGTCAAACGCGAGCGTGCCGACTTCCTTGCCCTGCTCGTTAAAAATCGGAATATTCATTTTCTTTCCCCAAAACAAAAAAGCCGACGTCATCGAGACTTCTGGTTAAGGCGTCCGCGTTTTACGCGGTTTGTGCCTTTCCGAAGCACTCTATGACTTCGACCCTAAGGTCTTGCACTTGCCTCGGGCTTTGAACTTACGGGTGTCAATCCCGCTTTCAAGCCCTGGAGGTTTTACTGCTACAACCCCGTAGGGACTGCCCAATCTACAGTCCCCGGTGCGTTCGTCAAGCCGGATTCAGTTATTTTTCGCGTTTCTTGACCCTTCAGGCACTTATTTTAACGACTTCAACGCAAAGACGCAGAGAACGCAGAGGCCGCAGAGGAAGGATGAAAGTGGATTCGTATCGGTGCGCCAGCCGGACAGGCGGTCCTCCCTCGCCTTGCGGGAGGGAGTTAGAGGGAGGGGTTGGCCATGAAAAAAGGTGTATGTACAAGGAAACTGAACAGAATTTAAAGTCTCAAAGGTTTATTTGAAAGCAGAGAAGGATTTCAACCGCCGCTTTACTGTGCTTCATTACTCGAATCTAACACGACAATCTTCAACGTCTGCTTTGTCGGACCTGACGCAAGAATCTCTTTATCCGGTAAAATCTCATCGAGATAGAAAGCTATGTTCCGCAACATTTCACAAGAGAGCTCATCGTGAAGATACTGCCATGCGAGTCGGACTGTTGCTTTGCTTACTTTGTTTGTTACCTCCTCGACACCGACGTTTCCTTTGACAATCTTTTTGCGTCCATCAATGATCAACAAACACGAGGTTTGCATTCCATCTAGACAGGCGAATCCGCGATCCTCAAAGTTGATCTCGGTTAACTTTTGGATGACTGCCCAGTACTGCGTAAAATCGGTAAATGTGATCGCCACGGAGCGTTCATGTATTTGCAACTTTCCTGATCCACCAGAGCCCCACAAACTCTCTTTTACAAAGCCGATTAAATGTACAGTGGACTCGCTTCCAGACGCATGGATTGTGATGCAAACTTCTGGGTGAAAGGAAGGAAGAAAAAGGATGCGCACAGCGTTGGCCGGCGGAAGATTGTCGAAACCGCCAATGCCAAGCGCGCCACAGATGTTTTCAGCGGTATACTCGTCAGGCTGGGTCATCGTTGCCTCGCTAACTTAGCTGAGTGCCGCGCTCATACTTAACACCATCGTTTCTTGCCTAAGAAATCGGCAATGGTGAGAATCGCCGCTTCAATGCCGTGCGCGTCGGCGGCCGATTTTACGGCCGTGTACTGCAAACCTGCCCACGCTTGATCACCGTCTGAACCGGATTGCCGCCGATGTGATAGCCCAGATGCAGGTAGCTGGGGCCCTTTAGAATAACGATGTCGGCCAGTTTGCCCGGCATCAGCGAACCGATCTCCTTCTCGCGCCGGATCGCCGCGGCGGCGTTGATGGTGATTCCAATCAACGCCTCCGCTGGACTCATCTTCATTTCGTACACGGCCAGCGCGAAAGCGAAGGGCAGCGATTCGCAGTAGCAGTTGGGATTGAAGTCGCTGCCAATTGCGACGGGAACTCCCGCGTCGATCCAGCGCCTGGCCTCAGCGTATTTCACACGCAGAACGAACGGCGTGCCGGGCAGAAAAACTGCGATGGTGCCCGCACGCTTCATGGCGGCGATACTGGCCTCGTCCGTGAAAAGCAGATGGTCTGCCGAGACAGCGCCGAGCTCCGCAGCCAGTTTCGCTCCGCCGAGCAGGCACATTTCATCGGCGTGAACTTTAACGCGCAGGTTCGCTTTCTTTCCGGCTTCGAGAACGCGGCGGCTCTGTTCAACAGAGAAGATGCCGCCCTCGCAGAAAACGTCGACGAATTCAGCCAGTTTCGCAAGCTTGGGCGTGGCTTTCACGGCCGCGTCGACCATCTGATCGGCCGTCATCGCCTGCGGCACCGCGTGAGCGAACATCAGCGTGGCGACGACGTCGACCGGATGTCGCCTGGGGCCGATGTTTGCGGCGCGGATGACTTCGAGCATCTTTGCTTCGCTGCTCTCGTCGAGCCCGTAGCCGCTCTTGCATTCCATGGTTGTCGTGCCATACGAAAGCGCCGCACTCAGCCGCGCGCGAAAACCGCGCAGCAGTTCTGCCGGAGTGGCCTCGCGCACGTGCCGCACTGTTTTCAGAATGCCGCCGCCGGACTCCAGAATCTCGCGGTAGCTTCGTCCGGACAGCCGCTGCGCATATTCATCGCTGCGGTCACCGGCGAATACGGGATGCGCGTGGCAGTCGACCAGGCCGGGAATGACGGAGTGCCCGCCGGCATCGATGACCCGCGCAGCCTTCGCGGCTTTGCGATTGCGCGCGAGCACCTCGTCGTTTGGGCCCACATCGACGATGTGCTCGCCTTCGCAGTAAATGGCGCCATCAGGAATGATTTCAAGCTGGCCCTGGGCCCGGCCGCTCCGCGCCTTGTCAGCACCTGCAACGGTGACCAGTTCGTGCGCATTGCGGATCAGCAGGCTGTGCGGTTTGGAGGTCTTCATCGTCCAAATACATCTACCACAGAGGACACAGAAGGGCATAGCGTGAACCTGAACTAAAAAATCCGAATCTCGAAATTCGAAATCCGAAACAATTCTTCAAATCCAAATATCGAATGCTCTAAACTGCCAGGCGCCACTTGGTTTTGAACGTTTAGGATTCGAATTTTGAATTTGTTTCGAATTTCGAATTTCGTGCTTCGAGTTTCGCCACACCCTGTGGTGAAAAATCATTAGTGCTGAATCTGTGCACCCCTTTTGCTATGATGGCTGCCATGGACGAGCGGATCGAAAAGTTCAAGGAATTCATCGGCATCGTCGGCCGGGGCGAAAAGCGTGCTAAAGCGCTCTCCTTCGACGCGGCGCGCGAAGCGATGGGCATGATTCTCGACGGTGTAGCCGATCCCGAGCAGCGCGGCGCGTTTCTGCTCGCCTGCCGCATCCGGGGTGAGGACCCTGTTGAGATGGCCGGCTTCGTCGCGGCGATGCAGGACCGCTTTACGCCACTGCGCTCGGAAGCCAGCAATCTGATCAGTATCGGACACCCGTACGACGGCCGGGAAGACACGTTTATCATGGGTGCCGGCGCGACACTCCTCGCGGCTGCTGCGGGCGCGAAAGTTGTCCTGCACAGCGCCGGACGCGTGCCAAGCAAGCATGCGCCCGGTGTCGCCGACGTGCTGCAGGCGCTGGGCCTGCCAGTCCATCTCGGGACGTCCGACGCCGGCGGGTTTCTCACCGCGCATGGATTCGTGCATGTCGATACGCGACAGTTCATGCCGAGCTGGAACGGCCAATTGGAGATCCGCGAGAAGATCGGCCTGCGTCTGCCCTTCTCCAGCGCCGAAAAGCTGCTCGATCCCTGCGGGTGCCGCAACGTCATGGCTGGCATCGCGCACGGGCCTTATCTAGCCAAGATGAGCGGCGCGCTGCAGCAGTTAAAAGTCAAACGCGGGTTGATCGTCCAGGGCCTTGAAGGCAGCTGTGATCTCTCACCGCAACACGCGACGCGCGCAGCCGAGATCAATGGCGAGGCCCTGACGGAAGTAACGATCGATCCCAAGTCGCTGGGCATCGAACCGATGCTGGAGGTTCGCGCGGTCGGCGCCGATCCGCAGGTCTGCGCGGCCCTGACACGCGATGCGTTCGAACTGAAAGCCGACGAGCGTTCGCGCGGAGCCGCTGAAGCGATCGCCTTGAATGCAGCCGTTATTCTCTGGAGTTCCGGCGTGAGCGCCGATGTCACGAGCGGCCTCGAGAAGGCACGCGCGACGCTGAAGTCCGGCGCCGCCGCGGAGATGCTCGCCGCGCTGAAGCATTAAGAGCAGGGTATAGGATTGAGGGTTCAGGGTTCAGGCTGCACCGGAAACCATATTGAACCCTGGACCCTGGACCCTAGACCCTAAACCCTGGACCCTGGACCCTGATCACACCGGCGGCTGTGCCACTTTCTGCGCGCTGACCTTGCGCGAGCCCAGCAGTTCTCCGTCGGCCCAGAATTCAATCGCGTATACCCCGGGCGCGGCGAACTGGACCTGCTGGAGCTGAAAGACCAATTCGCCGACGCTGGTTGGGCCGCCGAATTCGATCTGCCCGGGCAATTCGAAAATCACCTGGTTGTTGTCCAGCGAGGTCATGCGCAGCTTGCAGGGCACGCGGCCGCGCCCTTCGGTGATGGCGATGTACACGCTCAGACTTGGATGCGTGCACGGAAAAGCACTCGCAAAAATGCCGTTAAAGGTGCCGATCAGCGAGAGCTTGTTGGTCTGGGCTTCACGGATGATGGTGTCGCAGAGTACGAGCGCGAGAAGAATAGGTTTAACCATGGGGTGTAATGCATAATGCATAATGCATAAAAAGAAAAGGACGGCTCGCGAAAAACCAGAAGCCGCCCTTGATGAATCATGAATCATGCATCAGCCGTTCATTTCTTCCATTCGCCGCACTTCTTCGCGATCAGCTTGCGCTTGAGGCGAACATAGACCGGCAAGCCGTCGGCGCCCATTTTGATTTTCACTTCACCGCGGACCAGCGGCGCCAGATACGTGCGGAATTTTTTCGAAATTCCCGTGCCAGCTTCGTTGAGGAAATCGCGCGGCAACATTGATTCGCCGTTCGCGACATCAGAAAGTTTCGCCAGGCCAGTCGTGCAGCTGTATGGATTGTTGCTCTTGCGCACGAGCGTAACCATGTGCCCCGTGGTGCCGCGCAGCGCTTCGCGCACCGCCTGCTGGCCGCACATGAAGGCCTCGTCCACGTCAGTCTTGCTGGCCCAGTGCATGCCCGCGCGCTGCAGCGTTCCCGGCTTGTTACGGCGCGCCTTCACGCCGATTTCCTGTTCGATGAAGTTCGCAACGAATTCGCCAACGCCGCCGAGTTGCTTATGGCCGAACGCGTCTTTGCCAAACGCGCCGCCGACTTCCGACAGATATTCGCCTTTCTCATTCTTGCAGCCTTCGCAGACGACGACGAAGCAGCGGCCGATGCGCTTGAGGCAATCCTTGACCTGCGAGGCCATCGTGTTCAGCGACACGGGAATTTCAGGCACGTAAATCAGGTGCGGGGCATCTTCACCGTCACGCGCGGCAAGGCCAGACGAGGCGGCGATCCAGCCGGCGTTGCGGCCCATGACTTCCTGCACGGTCGTGGTGTCGGTGGTGTAGAGCGCTTCGGTGTCCTTGCCGGCTTCCATGATCATCGTCGCGTTGTACTTGGCGACGGAGCCAAAGCCGGGACAGTGATCGGTGTGGGCCAGGTCATTGTCGATCGTTTTCGGAATCCCCATCACGCACATCTCGTATTTCCGGTCGCGAGCCAGGCGCGCAACTTTGTCGGCGGTGTCCATGCTGTCATTGCCGCCGGCGTAGAAGAAATAGCGGATGTTGTGCGCCTGGAAGACTTCGATGATGCGCGCGTAATCGGCTTCGGTTTTCACTTTGTAGCGACACGAGCCGGCCGCGGCAGCGGGCGTTTCACGCAGGCCTTTGACGTCCTCGAGCTTTTCCTTGCCGAAGTCGAAGAGTTCTTCCTGCAGCACGCCGAGGATTCCGTTCTTGGCGCCGTAGACAGTCTTGATCAGCTTTTTGCTTTTGAGCGCTTCGAGCACGCCGCCGGCCATCGATGAGTTGATCACCGCGGTCGGTCCGCCGGACTGCGCGAACACAGCGTTGCCAACCAGCCCGGTGGGTGCTGCGCCATTGGAAGATTTCGCATTGCCTTTTGCCATGTGCTCTCTGTCCTCACTGAAATGTTGTGAATGAGACGCTGAATGTAAGGCGCAGGAAAATTTTTGCTAAGTCAAATTCGTTGTTCATAAGGCAGGCGCAGCCTGACTTTCGCGAGTGAAAGCGGGTCCGATCTGCGCTGTACTCCGAACGGATTAACTTAGCGATTTAAAACGAAACCCCGGAAAAAATCTCCGGGGCGTCGTGGCAATTACTTGAATGACAGCTGACGAAATCAGCCACGCCTGGCGTGGCCGGTACGCCCTGGCTTCACCGAGTAGCGTAAGTCTTCGACGGAAACATATTGGGTGAGATTATAGAGAACCGTGACGCGCACCTGTCGCGGAGCCTTCTCTGCCGCTATGTTGGTAAGTGCTTCATCGATAAAACGGTCGTTAAAGTCTCCAGAGAGCCGAACAGTCAGGCGCATGGCTGTTTGACCATTTTTAGCCCGCGTCAGCTTAACAGTGCCGCTTTGATTGCGACCGCGACCGCGCTTATCCAAAGTAAAGAAGGTGGCCACTCCGCCGACGTCCACCGCGATCTGCTGCCCTTCCAGCACAATCGGCGGCGCCTCGATTGAGCCACTGAACAGAACCGCGCTGGCTGTCACTTTTGAAAAGTGAAGACGGATATCCAAATTCGATGTTGTGACCGGCTTCATCTCGCCGGCAGGCATTCCGCCAAAGGGCGTGGATGTCGGATCTGTCGGAGACAATCCCAGCGCAAATTCAAGATCATCGCTGAAACCGTCTCCGTCGCTGTCTCCTTCCATTCCGCTTCCGGAGTCAGCGATTTCTTCGATAGCTGACACGTTCGTGGTGAACAGCTGCGTCTGCGGAATGGCAGCCTTGGCCGTCGACGCGCTGCTCCAGAGCAGCCGCGCCACCGCGCCGCCAGAGCGGTCATAAAACTCCATCTTCAGGCTGTAGCGCTGTCCGGCTGTCAGCGCGATGCTGCCGCTGTTTTCGGTGAGGCCGTGATCGGTCCAGTTATTCACGAGTTGCTGCCCATTAATCCACAGGCGCACACCGTCGTCGCTTTGCGTATAGAAGGTGTACGTCTGGCTATATTGCGGCTGAACGAAGCCGGTCCAGCGGACCGAGAACGTATCGGCAGCGATACCGCTGGCAGGCGAACCGCTGCTCCAGTCGAAATTCACCTGCGGATCCTTGCGCGTGACGCTGACGCCGGTGAAATCGATATTGTCATAGTACGATGCCATCAGGCCGTCGCCGCTGCCGCTGGTGGTTGTGGCTGGATAAAGCTGTGACTGCGGCACAATAGCTTTTGTTGTCGAGGGGCTGCTCCAGAGCAGCCTGGCCGTCGCATCGCCATAGCCGTCGTAATATTCAAGCTTGATGCTGTAGAGCTGGCCGGCGGTGAGAAGAATGCTGCCAACATTCTCAGTGACGCCGTGATCGGTCCAGTTATTGATCAGCAGTTGCCCGTTGATCCAGAGCCGGATGCCATCGTCGCTTTGCGTGTAGAACGTGTAGTTCTCGCTGAACTGCGGCTGAATCTGGCCGCTCCAGCGCACGCTGAAGGTGTCCGCAGCAATGCCCGTGGTCGGCGCGGCGGCACCCCAGGCAAAATCCACCGTCGCGTCGGTTCGCACGACGCTCGCGCCCGTAAAATTGGTGTTGTCGAAGTAGGCTGCCGAGAGCCCCTTCCCTGTTCCTGTGGCAGTCGGCGCGTAAAGCTGCGTCTGCGGCACGACCGCCTTCGGCGTTGACGGACTGCTCCAGAAAAGCTTGATGACCGCGCCATACTGCCGCTCAAAATACTCCAGCTTGATGTCGTACTTCTGCCCGGCTTGAAGAGTGATTTTGCCGCTGTTCTCGGTGCTGCCGTGGACGGTCCAATTGTCGATCAGAAGTTGTCCATTGACCCACAGGCGCACGCCATCGTCACTGAGAGTATAGAACGTATAGGTTTCGCTGAATTTCGCTTCGACCTTGCCGGTCCAGCGAACACTGAAGCTGTCGCCGCCGAATCCGGCGATTGGCGCGTACGAGCCCCAGTCGAAATTGATCGTGGGATCGACTCGCGTGGCGCTGGTCCCAGTGAAATTCTCGTTATCAAAGTACGTCCCAAGCAGGCCCTTCCCTGTGCCCGTGGTGCCGCTTGGCGGAGGCGGGGGAGTCGTTCCGACGGCCACGACTTCGAAGGCGCTGCCGGGGATTTCCTTGAGCTGCCGAAGATCCATGACATTCCAGCGGCTGTCGGGTGCGCCGGAGATGTACCAGTCGGTACCGCGATCGGCGACGTACATGCCGTACTTCTTCAGACAGTTCAGGATCACGCGAGCCTGGCCTGTGTACTTTGAAATGTCATAGCTGGCTTTCAGCCGAACGCGCGTGCCCATTGGCGGATCATTCGTGCTGGTGGTCGTCCCGCCGTGCGTTGCCGGGTGAATCCATTTGTTCTGCGGGCGGGTGATCGTGAAACGCAGCGCGTGCTTGATTTCGCCTGCAGCCACTTCTTCATAACGGGCCAGGCCCGCGAAGATGGGCAGGCCCGCGGCATCGGCCGAGGTCCAGCCATCCGGGCGCAGAGCATTGGATTTCAGATCGAATTTTGCGGCCGAACTGCAGCGCCAGCCCGGGCCCACATAGGACGCCGCGAACATTTCGTAGAGAATTGCGTTGTCATTATCGACAACAATCACGTGGCCGTCCGGGCCGGATTCGACCTTGGCATTGGCCGGAACGGGATAGGGCCCCGGATCGCTTTCGCTGGGCCAGTCTACGATCTCGATGGGCACTTTCGTCTGCGAGCCCGTTACGACGTTATACGGAATGCCGCTCGAGAGATCGGAGCTGAAATCGGGATGCAGGAATTTATTCGCGCCGGCCAGGATTGAATTGATGTACGTGCTGGACTTTGGATCCACGGGGTCCTGTGAAATATCGCGGTTCCACGGGTTATCGGCGGGGAAGATCGGCACGGTGACGCTCAGCGCATGGGCATCCAGCGCGCCGAACATCATGAGAAGAAACAGCAGTCCAGAAAGGTTCATACTTCCATTCAGCATGCAGTCTCCTTTCAAATGAATGAGCGAACGGTCGAACAATCGGCCGGTTTGTCCGGGGGCGAAAAACCACCACGTTCGTAAAGTTGACACAGAGCAGGCGGAGGCGTTGAGCCGATTGCAAATGACACCGGACAAGCGAGGCTGATGTCTTTTAGACCGCCCGTTACGCGAATGTCATTTCAGCAAAATTAAGTTTTTTCGGCCTCCATCAGCGATGCAAATCGGCGACGTTCATATGAGACATTGTTATTCTTCTCCGAACTCGACAGCCGGGCGCGGCGTTATACAGTTATGGCGATGCAGCTTGCCGCCGTACGCCATCTCTTGTTCAGTCTTCTATCTGCCGCGGTAATCGCCGTCGGCGCGGATGACATCGTCAAAAATGAGACGCAGGCGATGGCCATGTGCATGGCGTACTCGCACGCTCAGGAAATGTTCCGCCGCACCGATTACGACCGTGACGGCGTGCTCGAGTTTGCACAGACGTTAATGGGCGGCAAACCCGCAGCCGCACGCAAGCCGAACGTCGAGGCCATGCAGAAGCCTGCTGAAGCCGAACGCGTGGACATCGCCAGGCTGATCGGCATGCTTGGCGCGCCAGATTTCGCCGCGCGCGAGGCGGCTTCGGCAGGACTGCTTCGCTTCGGTGTAAAGGCTTACGCCCAATTGCTCGAGGCACAGGCGCGCATTCGCGACGCCGAAGTGGTGATGCGCTCAAAAGTACTTTCACAGCAGATTATCGAAAGCCTCTCGCCCGAGCAGAAATTTGAACTGCGCTGCGGGCTTCTGCGCGTTGTCGGGAACAATGGTGTCGAATACGACATTCTGCTGATCCAGCGCGAACTGGCCGAAGCCGAATGCCCGCTGGGCACCGATCCGGCTGGTGTGACGCCCTTCGGCGGCTATCTGTTCCGCATCCTGACGCAGCAGGGAGCGGCGGCCTTGGGCGGTGCGCGCAGTTATCTCACCGGAAACAACATGAATCTGGGCTATGCGCTGCTGGCTTTCCCGAAAGACTACGGAGTGACCGGAAAAAAGTGCTTCATAATCAGCAACCACCGCCTCATTTATTCGCGCGACTTCGGCGACAAGGAAAAAACAGACGCCTTCGTGAAGGAGTGCATCGAGTTCAACCCCGTTCAGGTGGACGCAACGGACAAAGCCGTGTGGAAGCCGGAATGACCGCCAGAAAGGCACGGAAGCGACGCGTGAAAATATACCTTGCCGGACCGCTATTCACGATTCAGGAACGCTGCATGAACCGCGTGCTGGCGCAGACGCTGGAGCAATCTGTTGCCGGTCTGACGGTGCTGCTGCCGCAGGATTTCAAGCATGACGGACGCTACAACGACTCGCGCGCGTTCGGATACATTTTCAAAGGCTGCGTCTCCTCCGTGGACGAAAGCGATTGCGTCGTCGCCTGGCTGGATGGTCCCGACGCTGACAGCGGCACGTGCTTCGAAGTGGGCTATGCCTATGCGAAGGGAATTCCGGTGATCGGCGTGCGCACGGACTTCCGGCACAACCAGGAGCGCGGCGTAAACCTGATGCTTTCGCGCGCGTGCACCGCGTTTGTGTACCGGCCGTCGTTTGACGAAGACGTCAACGGGCTGGCGCGCAGCATCGCGCAAGCGATCAAGAAGGTAATGCGGTCCAGGAAACAGGCGGTGAATGGCGCGAAGGCGTGAAGCAGTGGGAGCCAGGCCGTGAAGAACATCAGCCGCGAACCAGCAAGGAATCAACAACGCCATTACGAGGACTCGATGACAGCCAAGAAGATTTATCTCTGCGGACCCATCATGGACTGCCAGATCGGCGACTCGAAAGACTGGCGCACGCGAGCGAAGGAGCGCCTCGCCGGCCGCTTTATACTGCTCGATCCCATGCGGCGCAGCTTCCGCGATAATGAGATCGACAGCGCAAATGAGATCGTCGAGTTCGATCTGCAGGACATCCGCGACGCCGACCTGCTGCTGGTGAATTACTCCAAGGCGAGCGTGGGAACGTCCATGGAAGTGTTCTATGCCAGCCACGATCTCGGCAAGTTCGTGATCGGCTTCTCGCCGTACGAATTCAAAAACTGCTCGCCCTGGATGGTGAAGTTCTGCACCAAGATCACGCCCGATCTCGAATCGGCTCTGAACTACATCGAACGGCACTTCTAGCCGCCCGTACCAGGCGCGGCACACCGCGGGATGAGGGGGACATCAGAAATGGCTGACGCAGTCGATGTCAAAGCCCATGCCGATCAGATCCTCAGTTCCAGAGGTTCGCCATTCTGCACGCTGCTGCGCTACCGCATGGCGATGCTGGCAAATCAAATCAGTAGCATGCAGCGTGAATCGCTGCTGAAGATCGTGGTTGTCATCGTCCTGGGCATGCTTTTCTGGATCGGCCTTTTCCTCATCTTCCGCGAATCCCTTCGCTTTATGGGTAGCAACCTGGGCGAACGCATCGGCATGCAGCTCATACAGCGCATGATGAGCTTTTTCTTCCTGGCGCTCACATTCATGCTTGTGTTTTCAAACACGGTCATCTCGTTCTCAAGCCTGTTTAAATCGAGTGAGACCGCGTTTCTTTTCTCGCTGCCGTTGCGTCACGACACGATATTCTTTTTCAAGCTCATCGAATCGCTGCTCTTTTCCTCCTGGGCGATCTTCGCCATCGGGCTTCCGCTGTTGCTGGCCTATGGCCTGCACACGCACGCGGCGTGGTATTTCTATCCACTCTCGCTTCTGTTCATGCTTCCCTTTGTCATGCTTCCTGCGGCAATCGGCTCGCTGCTGGGATTGCTGCTGACGGCCATCGTGCCGCGGCAGCGCGGCACGATTCTCGCCCTGCTCGCACTTTTTCTGCTCGTGCTTGCCTCGTATGTGGGCATGGCAATTCTGAATGTGCAGCGCCAGCGCAATCCGGAGCTTGAAGCGAGCGTCAACGCGGTGCTCGATCACCTGCGTTTCACGCAGCAGCCGATGACGCCCAATTTCTGGATCACCAGCGGCATTCTCGCTGTTGGTGGCGGGCTGGTCTCCATGAGCGCCGGGCAGCCGAACTGGGTTCATGCGACGATCTTTTTCAGCGCGCTGGCGTCCAGCGCCGCGTTTTTTCTCGCGCTTGGCTGGTTCATTTCGGGCATTGTCTACGAGAAGACCTATTCCGTTGCCGCGGGTGGCGATTACGTCAAGCGCGTAAAGGGTCGCAGCCGCGTGGAGTGGCTCCTGGCGCCGCTGACGAATCGTTATCCCGAAGTGATGATTCTTCTGATCAAGGATATTAAAACGTTCATGCGCGATCCGGCGCAATGGTCGCAGGTGTTGATCTTCTTCGGCATTCTCACTCTCTACATCGGAAATCTGCGCAACTTTTCGTATCCGCTGGATCAGCCGTTTTACCAGAATCTGATCTCATTTCTGAACCTCGGCGCGACGTCGATGACGCTGGCGACGATGACCAGCCGCTTTATTTTTCCGCTGATCTCGCTCGAAGGCAGCCGCTTCTGGGTGCTGGGACTGGTTCCCATTCAGCGGCGCGACATCATGATGTCCAAGTTCTATTTCTCGCTCGGCGGCTCGCTTCTGCTGACTACTTCGCTGGTGCTGCTGTCCAATTACATGCTGCGCAGTCCCAGCCGCGTTATGCAGATTCAGTTCTATACGGCCGTGCTGCTCTCGCTGGGTTTAAGCGGGCTGAGCGTCGGGATGGGCGCAATTTTTCCGAGCTTCAACGAACGCAACCCATCGAAGATCGTCTCCGGCTTCGGCGGCACGCTCACGCTGATCCTAGCGATCGGCCTCGTCATCTTCACAATCATCGGCGAAGGACTGGTCTGCCACCGCTACCTCGTGCTGCAGGTCTCAACCGACTCAGAAGCGGCTGAAGCACGTTTTCGCGTGGCCTACTATAGTGTGATGGCCGGCATTACCGTGCTCAACGGCCTGGCCGCGTATCTGCCGATGAAGTTCGGCATCCGCGCGCTGGAGCGCGTGGAATTCTGAGCCGTTTGAAGTCGTGTTTTCACGGGCGCAGTCGTCTTCACACCGACTGCTTGACCTTCTGCGCCATGGCCGTGAGCGCGGCCTTTTGCTGCTGAGGTTCGCCGCGCGCGATGGCCCTGGTGATGCGGTAGGCTTCCTGCGCCTCGATCTTCGGCGGCATCGGCAGCTCCAACGGATCGATCACGGCCTCGATGACAACCGGACCGCGCGCGGAAAGCGCTTCATCAATCTTGCTGCCGCAGTGAGCCGGATCGTCGATGCGCAGCGCCGACGCGCCACAGGCTTCGGCGACTTTCACAAAGTCGATCGGCTGCAGTTCGCAGCCGTACTCGAGATTGCCTTCCATGTACATCTGCTCAAACTTGATCATGCCCAGCGAATTGTTCTTAAGCACAACGACTTTTACAGGCAGATCGTATTTCACGCAGGTGGCGAGTTCGGCCATCAGCATCGCAAAACCGCCATCGCCGACAAACGCAATGCTCGGCCGGTCTGGATGGGCGATCGCGGCCGCAATCGCATACGGCAGAGCGCAGGCCATCGACGCGAGCGTGCCCGAGCAGGAATACATCTGGCCCGGTTTGATGCGGATGTGCCTCGCCGACCAGACCGTGTTGGCGCCCGAATCGACTGATATGATCGCATTCTCCGGCAGGCGCTTGCTCAGTTCCGCCGTGACCCTCTGTGGCTTCATCGGCTTGTCCGTGCAGTTTTCGTATTCGGCCATGCGCGTGTTCCACTCCTGCATCTCCCGCTGTGCTTGCTCGAGAAAACTGCGGTCGCTCTTTGCCTGCAGCCTGGGCAGAAGTGCTTGCAGCGTCTGGCGGCTGCCGCCCACGAGCCCGACATCGACGGGGTAGCGCAAGCCGATTCGCGCCGGATCCAAATCGATCTGCACCGCTTTCGCCTGGCCGGGTGCGGGAAGGTATTCGATGTACGGAAACGAGGTGCCGACCATCAGCAGCGTGTCGCAGCGTTCCATGACATTCTGCGAAGGCAGCGTGCCCAGCAGCCCGATCCCGCCGGTCGTGTGCGGATCGTCATCCGGAACGACGGCTTTGCCCAGCAACGGTTTGACTATGGGCGCGGAGAGCTTCTCCGAGAGCTCAAGCAGCTCGCTTGCACAGCCCAGCGCGCCGCGGCCGGCAAGTATCGCTATTTTCTGTCCGCCGTTTAGAACATGCGCAGCACAATTCAGATCGCCATCAGCCGGCACGACAGGACGGCGCGTCATGATGTCCGACGTGTGGCCGGGGATGTTGCGCTTTGAGCGCGATTGCTGCGCGGGCTCTTTTTCCTGGAGGTCGCTGGGAAAGGTGATATGCGCCACGCCGCGGCGGCTGAGTGCGATACGGCAGGCCAGATCGGCAACGTTTTCAACGTGGTCAGGGCCCATGATGCGCGTGTTGTATTCGGCAACGTCCATGAACACGCGGTCGAGATTGACATCCTGCTGTGCGTAGGTGTCGATTAAATCGTGATAATGATGGCCCGTAATCGCGAGGACCGGCTGGCCATCCATTTTGGCATCGTAGAGGCCGTTGAGCAGATGCAGCCCGCCGGGTCCAGAGGTCCCCAGGCAGACGCCGAGGCGGCCGGTATATTTAGCGTGCGCGCAGGCCATGAACGCTGCAGATTCTTCGTGCCGCACCTGAATAAAGCGTATGCGATCCTGGCGCTTGCGCAGCGCTTCCATGATGCCGTTTATGCCGTCTCCGGGAATTCCGAAAACGGTATCGACGCCCCAATCCAGAATGGTTTCAACCAGAATATCTGCCGCGTTCATAGTCGCCTCGCCGTGAGAAAACTGCACTCTCACGGAATGCGCACGCGATATGCCAGTCCCTCTCCAGAGGGAGAGGGCCGACGTGAGCGAATGCGAACGCGGGGTGAGGGGAAAGCGCCGCCTGGTGTATGCCGCGTCCAGCCCTCACCCGGCACTCGCTGCGCTCTTGTCCGCCCTCTCCCGGAGGGAGAGGGAACGAATTACTCCGTCCATTCGGGTTGCGCGGGAATGGTGATCAGCCCGAGGCGGCGGCCTTCATCCAGGAAGCGACGCACGGCGGCACGGCCTTTTTCGCCATAGTCGAGCGTGTAATCATTGACGTACATGCCGACGAATTTATCCGCTTTGTCTTTGCCCATATCGCGCGCGTACTTGAGTGCGTAGCTCAAGGCTTCGTCGCGGTGGTCAAGGCCCCACTTAATCGAGTCATGCAAGTGGCGGGAGATGCGCTTGATGCGATCGGCGCCCAGATCGCGGCGGATGCCATTTCCGCCCAGCGGCAGCGGAAGACCAGTTTTCGCGCCCCACCATTCGCCGAGATCAACGACCTTTTTCAGAGCGCCACTGTTTTCTTCATGATACGTAAGCTGACCCTCGTGAATGATCAGCCCGCCATCGAACTCACCGGCAGCGACACGCGGAATGATCTGGTCGAAGGGGACGACGACTGTGTTAAAGTGGCAGCGGAAGAAGTCTGTATCGCGGCGGCTGATCAGATCGCCGGTCGACGGCCGGGCCGGCTGGCCGTTAATGCCGCACGAAAAAATGTTCAGCGCGAGATAAGCGCTCGTGCGCTTGCCGGGGATGGCAATGGTTTTTCCTTCGAGCCATTTTCGGGCATCCGCGCCGCTTGCGTCAGCCTTGCCATCAAATTTCTTGGCGACGATCATCGGACCGTAATTGTCCCCGAAGCTGGCGCCGTGCGGCAGCAGGATGTATTTGTCAGCCACATACGCGTAAGCGTGGAAGCTCAGTGCAGTGACTTCGTACTTGCCCTTCTCGGCGTCCCGGTTGAGCGTCTCAATATCGATCAGGTGATGCTCGTAGACTTCCGGCGACGTGTCGAACTGCGGAAAGGTGAGCGCGTAGAACATGAAGGCGTCGTCTGGATCTGGCGAATGGCCGACGCGTACGGTGGGCTGAGGCATTTTCAGGAATCTCTCCGTTTGCGCAGTTGTTTTGTGATTGAAACTGCAGGTCGAACAGAGGATAAGCGGAGAGACGGCACCTGCAACTGACAACCAACCACAGGATAAGCAGAGTAAACGTGAAAGCAGATTCAAAGCAGAAGCAAAGCCAGGCGGCCAGCGGCCCGATCGAGTGTTTCCCGAACCGCCATCCGGACCGCGATTACGAAATTAAAATCGTTGCGCCCGAATTCACAGCCGTGTGCCCGCGCACGGGCCAGCCTGATTTCGCCACGCTGACGCTTACGTATGTGCCGGACGAGTTGTGCCTGGAACTGAAAAGCTTCAAGCTGTATTTGCAGAGTTACCGCAACCGCGGCATCTTTCACGAGCACGTCACGAACAGCATCCTGGACGATCTGGTGAAGAGCTGCCGGCCACGCCGCATGACCCTGGTGGGAGAGTTCAACGCCCGAGGCGGCATCGCGACGACTGTTACGGCCACGTACCCGTCGAAGAGATAACTGATGTTTCTAGTTTTGAGTTTCTAGTTCCTGGTTATCGATTGAAGCGATTAACCAGAAACTAGAAACCAGAAACTCTTATTAACCGAAAACAGTCGCTGTCCGGCCACGGCGGCGGCGGCGCTTGATGACCTTGCGGCCTGCCTTGGTGCTGTTCCGCTTGCGGAAGCCGCTGACGCGGCGCTTCTTCAGCTTCGAATTACGAATGTTGATCTTCATTTCTCTCTCCTTCAACAACAGAGGCGCACAGCAATGTGCGCCCCAGTGGAAGGAAGGATTATGCGCACGCCTATGCGGATTTCAATTACAAAATTCGCAGCTTTGAACGTACGCTGCGTTTTTCGCACGACAATTCATTTGAGAAATCCACGGAGAATGCAGCATGAATCGCCGCCACTTTCTGCAGACCACGCTCGCGGCCGGGACACTTGCGGCGCTTAAATCTGTCGCAGGCGAGTTGCGGACCGGCAGCATACTCCTGCGCTCGTCGTGGCAGACTGTCAATATTGGCGACATTGCACATACGCCAGGCATCGTGCAACTCATCCAGGATCACTTGCCGGGCGTCGAAGTGCGGCTCTGGCCGGGCAACATCGGCAACGGCGTCGAAGAAATGCTGCGGAGGAATTTCCCGAAGCTCGCATTCGTGAAGACGGCTGATGACATCAAGGCCGCGTTCGCAGAATGTGATTTCATGCTGCACGGCTCCGGGCCCTCGGTCGTCGCTCAGGCACACCTCGCCAGATGGCACAAGGAAACCGGCAAACCGTTCGGGATCTACGGCATCACCCTTCCGGCCGTGACGCCAAAACCTGTCACAGCGGAGGCGTTTATCACCTATGCACCACTGGACGACGGCCTTCGCGGGCTGCTGGACGCGGCAAAGTTCATCTACTTCCGCGACACAATCTCCTTAAAGGGAGCACAGGATGCGGGCATCAAGTGCCCTGTGATGGAGTTCGGTCCCGATGCGGCTTTCGGGGTCAAGCTGCGCAACGATGAAGCGGCGGCGGCATTTCTGAAAGCGAACGGGCTCGAAGATGGGAAGTTTCTCTGCGCCATTCCACGCCTGCGTAACTCGCCCTACTGGATCATGAAGAATAACAACCAGATGAACGAGACAGACAAAAAGAAGCACGAAGTCAACGAGAAGTATCGAGAGCAGGACCACGCGAAGCTGCGCGAAGCGATGATTACGTTTATCAAAGAGACCGGCATGAAGGTGCTCGTCTGCCCGGAAGACGAAAGCCACATGCAGGTCGGCAAAGAGAACCTGATCGATCCGCTGCCCGAGAACATCAAATCAAAAGTAGTGTGGCGCGAAAAATACTGGCTCACCGATGAAGCCGTGAGCACCTACGCCCGTTCACTGGGCCTGCTGAGCATGGACATGCACTCGCCAATCATGGCCGTCGCTAACGGCATCCCGGCGATTCATTGCCGCTTCTGGACGCAAACCGTCAAAGCGCAGATGTGGCGTGACATCGGCCTGGGCGAGTGGCTCTTCGACATGGACGAAGAGAAAGACGGATCAAAGATCGCAGCAGCCGTGCTTGCGATCGCCAAAGACGCCGGCGCCGCGAAAGAAAAAGTCGCCAAAGCAATGGCATTCGTGCGACAACGCCAGAAAGAAACGATAGCCACGGTGGGGAAGCAGTTGCCGGCCAAATAATTACATCAGGCGCTCTTCGAGAAAAGGCTAAGGCAGAGAATTACTTCGAAAGATCCACCTTCTTAAGCGTGATGTTCCGGTACGCGACGGGGCCGTGATCACCCTGCAGCATCAGCGGGCCGGTCGGCTTTTCGGGCTCAAATTCCCACATGCTTGAGCGCGTCGGGCCCGTGATTTCGACGTTCTCGTGAACGGTCTGCCCGTTGTGAACGACCTTGATGAACTTCGCGTTCTCGATCTTCTTTCCTTCTGCGTCGAAACGCGGCGCGCGGAAAATCACATCGAAACTCTGCCATTCTCCCGGCGCCTTCGACGCGTTCACTTTCGGCGGATGGCCCTCGTACCCTTCCTTGCCTTTGCCGCGCTTGGCGTCCCAGCGCTGGTAGATACCGCCGGCGTCGCTGTGCTGCGGGTTAGCCTTGCCGAAGCTGTCAAAGACCTGAATTTCGTAGCGGCCCATGAAGTACACGCCGGAATTGGAGCCCTTCGGCACCATCCACTCGATATGCGCCTCGACATCGCCGAACTCGGCGGTGCTGACGAGATTCGACGTTTTTCCGACAGGCCCGTTCACAATGATTCCCGAGCCCGGCTTGCTCACCAGCTGCTTTTCATTTTCTGCCGATTTGCTGACCTCGCCGACGTTCATCCACTTATTGGTCGGCGTTTTCCAGCCTTCCAATCCCGTGCCTTGAATCAAAGCCACAGGCTCCTGGGCACATACCGCGGCTGCGACGCATATCACCGCCACGACGAGTGGAAAAACGCTTTTCATCAATCAGTGCTCCTCGTTAGTGTTCCGCTGTCAGCTCAACATACACCGCTCAGCGGCGCTTGATGCGGCAGGCGTCGATCCAGCGGCCGACGAGCGTCAGCGCCGTGCGCGCTTCTTTCAGCTTTGGCGCGACGCCGGGTTCGAGCGTCACCGGTCCGCGGTAGCCGCCTTCCCAGAGCTGCTCAATGATGTCTTCCCAGGGGATGACGCCTTTGCCCATCGTGACAAAATCAGCATCCATGCCGCGCCGGACTGCGTCGCGCACGCGAAGTGTTTTCAGCCGGGGCAGCACGGCCTCGAGATGTTCCAGACCCGAATCATCGCCCGCGCCAAAACAGCCGGCAACGTCCCAATCGAGGCCCAGCAATTTTTCACCCGTCCCAATCGCTTCTAGCTGCGCCAACGCTTCCAGAGCCGTCGCGGCATAGCTGTCAGGATGCGTCCGCAGCATGACCTCGCAGCCTTCGCGAGAAGCAGCGGTGACGAATTCACGCACTGCTTCGAGCGCGCTTTCGTCAGGAACAGCGATCTCTTCTTCGTCCTCGAAATCCTTCTTTTCGGCCGCGGGGACCGCCTCGGTATGATAGTAAGCGATAGAGATGAGATTGCAGCGCAGCCGTTTTGCGATTGCGAACAATTTCGAGCTCGCCTCTGATGAGGGCGGCGTCTTCGAGAAGAAATCTGTCGCCAGAGACGTCACGCGCAGCCGCTTGTTATTCACGGCTTTTTCAGCCTGTACCAGCCACCGTTCGTCAACATCGGGCAGCAGATCGAAGCCGAGCCGCCTCAGTTCAAATTCCTTGCACTGCATTTCAAGCAGCACTTCGATGGCTGAATTCAGATCGGCTGAAACGTCGTCGGTTGTGATGGATAGTCGCATGGTTGAGAGAAATCTTTGATCAGCTGAAGAGGCGGCCCAGCAATCCGCCGGGGCCTCTCGGTTCTTTGTTTTCGATCACGCGATCGATATCGTCGGCAAGCGCGCCCGCACTGGAATAACGCTGCCCCGGATCTTTGCTCAGGCAAGTCATTATGACTTTTTCGATTCGCGGATCGAGCGCACTATTGAGCTCCGTTGGCGGCTGCGGCGGAAGACTCATGGCCATCTGCAGCGTCTTCCACGAGGTCTCGGCTTCAAAGGGCGGCTTCCCTGTAACGAGCTGATAGAGTATTGCGCCGAGGCTGTAGACGTCAGCGGCGGGCGTGAGCCGCTCCTCTTCTCCGCGCGCCTGCTCGGGACTCATGTAAGCCGGCGTGCCGATGATCTTCTGAACACCTTTTTCGGAAATGTCGCCTTTGCGCCACGCCAGACCCCAGTCCAGCACGTGCGGTTTTCCAGCATCGTCGATCAGGATATTGCGCGGCTTTAGATCGCGGTGAAAAATGCCCTTTCCGTGCGCGTGATGAACTGCGCGTGCCACCGCACTCATCCAGGCAAGCACCTCGGCAGGTTCCGGGCGGCGATTCTTCAGAATCTGATCCAGGCCCAGCCCTTGAATGAAAAGAAAACTGAGATATGGGACGCCCTCGAATTCACCGGCTCTGTAAAGAGGAACGATGTTTTCGTGCTTAATTTCGCGCAGGATAGCTGCTTCACGAGAGGCGCCGCGCAGGATTTCCTTGATCGTATGCGGTGCGCGCGGATAAAGGACTTTCAGCGCGATGGCACATTTTTCCCGCGCAGCACGAGCCAGGTAGACCGTGGACTGCTCGCTGCGCCAGAGCTCTTTATCGATGATAAAGTCTCCGAACTGCCGCACCATGCGATTGCGCCGCGTTGTGTTCAGATCCTGATTCATGCCGCTTTTCAGTTTGCCAGAGACCTGTCAGCACTGCAAAGAGAACCCGGCGCCGCCATCAGTAATCTTTACGGCTGATGGTGAGATGCCGCTTAAAGCGCGCATCATCGATGTCTGGAAAATCCGTCCGCGAGTGCGCGCCGCGCGATTCTTCGCGCCGCAGCGCCGTGCGCAGAATCATCTGCCCGCAGGCGAGCATGTTCTGCAGCTCCATGCCGGGCACAGACGTGAATTCTTCGGCGTACACGTACTTCTGCCAGAAGTCGAGCATCTGCAGTGCGCTGTTCATCGTTTCGGCATCGCGCACCAAACCTGCCGAGCGGCTCACGAGGCTGCGCAGCGAATTACGCACGTCGGTGACGTCCAGCGGCAGATTGTCCTTCGGCAGGACCGGGCGGACCCACTTGTCCGGAAACGTTGGCTGCGAACCGGCTGCCAGAAGGCTGGCCTGTCTGCCTGCCTCGTGGCCGAAAACAAGCCCGTCGAGCAGCGAATTGGAGGCGAGCCGGTTTGCGCCGTGCACGCCGACGCTGGTGACTTCACCGGCCGCGAGAAGGCGATGAATGTCGGTGCGCGCCTGAAGGTCGGTACGGATGCCGCCCATCATATAGTGGCACGCAGGTCGAACGGGAATGCGATCTTTCGTCGGATCGAGGCGGTACTGCGCCAGTGTCTTGCAAAGATTCGGAAATCGGGAGCGGATCAGTTCGGGATCCAGATGCGCCATCGAAAGAAACACAGCCGTTGCGCCCGATTTGCTCATTTCGTTGTATATGCCGCGGGCAACGATGTCGCGCGGCGCGAGTTCTGCGCGCTCGTGAACGCCCACCATGAAGCGTTCGCCCTTTGAATTGATCAGGTATCCGCCTTCGCCGCGCACGGCCTCCGTAATGAGATGCCGCTTGGCGCCGGCGAGGTACAGCGTCGTGGGATGGAACTGCACGAATTCCATGTCCTGCAGCGTCGCACCGGCACGAAACGCCATGGCCATGCCGTCGCCAGTGGCGACTTCCGGATTGGTCGTCTCGCGATAGATCTGCCCTAATCCGCCCGAAGCTAGAATGGTCGCCTTCGCTTCGATCTTCAGCAGCTTGCCGCTTGCGGAATCGAGCGCGATGACGCCATAGCAGACATCGTCCTTGTGCAGCAGATCGACCGCAAAATGATTCTCGAGAATAGAAATGTTCGGATGGTTGCGAATACGTCCGATCAGGCTGTTTTCGATTGCGCGGCCGGTGGCATCGCCTTCAGCATGAATCACGCGATGGTGCGAATGGCCGCCTTCGAGCGTGAACGCGATCTCGCCATTCTCCCGGTCAAACGGCGTGCCCCAGGCAATCAGTTCCTTGACCCGTGCGGGGCCTTCGGTGACCAGCTTCCGCACGGCGTCTTCATCACAGAGTCCGGCGCCGGCGATGAGTGTATCGCGCAGATGTCCTTCCGGATCGTCACTCGGGTCGAGCGACACCGCGACACCGCCCTGGGCATAGTAGGTGTTGGATTCTTTCAGCTCACTTTTGGTGACCAGCAGAACGGAAGCGTCTTCGGCCGACACGAGCGCTGCGGAGATGGCGGCAATGCCCGATCCGATGATGACCACATCCGGCGAAAACGAAGGCACACGCCGCAAATCGAGCTCGATGAGATATTGTTCTTTCATAGTGCGGGATCGGGCGGAAGAGCCGGGGTCTCCTTTAAGGCGTACCTTACCGGATTGTTACGGATGTGTAAACCGCAACGGCAGCAACTCGGTTGCACAATGTTTCGAATATTCTAGAATTGGATTCGTCACGTAATCAGTTTAACAGGCAAAACGAAAGGGGTGCATTGTGTCCAAGCTTCTCGCAGTGACCTGTGTTCTGCTCTCCGCCACGCTCGTTTCAACTCAATTGAGAGCCGCAGACATGCCCGCCGACGTCGCTGCACTCGTTGCGAAACTAAAAGATGCGGACCCAAAGATACGCCAGAAAGCCGCGGCTGATCTGGGCAGAATGGGCGAGAAGGCGAAGGGCGCTCTGCCCGCGCTCATTGAGCTACAGAACGATAAGACCACGTGGGTGATGACGAAGAGTCTGATGGCGATCAAGGAAATCGGCGCCGACGACAACGCGGCGAAGGCGATTAAGCCGCAGCTCGCAAAGTTCCCCGATATCCGGTCGTTGGCCGTCGACATCTATGTCAGCATGGGCGAAAAAGCTGTGCCTCATCTGATTGAAGCACTCAAGGATGAGACCACCGCTGAAGGCGCGTGCGAAGCGATTCTTCAGCTCGGCCCCAAGGGCAAGGCAGCGTCCGCCGCGCTCACCGAGGTGAGCACCAAACATAAGTCCAAGCCGGTACGCGATCTGGCCGCTAAGGCGCTCAGGGCCGTAAGCAAGTAAAGTATTGAACCAGCCCCCTCGGCGTGCTCTAATGAACACGTAGAGCACGCCCGGAGTGGTCCTTATGATCGCTGAAAATTCCAAGAATCTCTCGCTTCCCGGCCGTCCATTGCCCAAACCTGGCAAATGGACGTATGAGGATTGGGTTCAGCTCCCGGAAGACGGTAACAAGTACGAGGTGCTTGATGGGGAGCTATACGTGACGCCGCCACCAACATTTGCACACCAGGATCACTGCGCCGAACTCCTCGTCCGCATGCGCTTACATGCTCGGCAGTTCGATTTGGGGAAGGTTGTAGCAGGCCCCCTGGGTGTACGTCTGCCGAATCAGCCTGTTCCCGTTGAGCCCGATATTGTTTTCGTACGCAAGGCCCGAGAGTCGATTATCAAAGCCTATATCGAGGGAACGCCGGATCTTGTTGTTGAACTTCTGTCACCGGGCAATCGTAATTATGACCGCGTTAAGAAGTTCAGCGTCTACGAATCCGCAGGCGTATCCGAATACTGGATCGTCGATGATCGCGACCGTTGTATCGAGGTGTTCAACTTGAAGGATGGCGCTTACGTGCTCAGCGGAAAACACGACATCGGCGCAACGGCGGGCTCCACCGTTCTGCCGGGATTCGGCATTCCTGTAGCCGATGTCTTCAGCTCCTGACGGGACGGCACTCTCCTACCATTGATTCCCGCAGGCAACTCAGTACATTTCTGCCTATCTAATTTCTGGAGTACTGATGCGCTGTCCGTTTTGCAGAATCGATAATGACCGTGTCGTTGACAGCCGTTCAGGCGAGGACGGTGTGACGATCCGCCGCCGCCGCGAGTGCCTTGCTTGCAAGCGGCGCTTCACCACCTACGAACGGGTGGAAGAAAATCCCCTGCGCGTGATCAAGAAAGACGGGCGCCGTGTTCCGTATGAACGCGAAAAAATCCGGCGCGGAATCGAGAAGGCCTGCTGGAACCTGAATGTGTCCGTCGAACAGATCGACCACATGGTCTCGACGGTCGAGAGCGACGCCTTCGAAAAATACGACCGCGAGGTTCCGTCCAGTTATCTTGGCGAGCTGATCATGCGCGAACTGCGGAAGGTGAACCATGTCGCGTACATCCGCTTCGCTTCGGTCTACAAGGAATTCAAGGACGTCAGCGAATTCATGGAAGTGCTCGAGGAATTTGTAAAAGGCCGCGGCGCGCTTCCAGCCGGCGTTCAGAACCTGATGAAAGTGCATGCCGGTCATGCTCCGGCGTCAACCAACGAAAGCGCTGCGGTAACCAAAGATGAAGTGTCCCGAAGCCGTCCGAAAGCATGACGGCCGCATTGTCGCGTTCGACAGTGCCAAGCTCGCCGGCTCTGTGACGCGCGCCGCTGTCGAATCCGGCATGCTGCTCGAATCCGCCCGACGCATCGGTCATGAAATGGCCATGGCCGTCGGCGAATTTCAAATCAGCGAGGCGCGCCCTGTTCCCGCCAGCGCTGATCTGCGCGCGTGTATGGTGCGTTTTCTGCGGCAGACCGGACATGACGACATCGCCGACGCCTATGCCGAACATTCCCGTGCCGCATCAAGTCTGCTCTGGCGCATCCGCGTGGTGGAACCCGGAACGCCCTTCACCAGTTCGTCGGGCTCGCCGTGGGACCGGCGCCGCATGCTGGAGTCGCTGCGCAGTTCGGGCATCGCGCGCGATCCTGCCGGAGAAGTCGCGCGCGAAGTCGAGCGCCGCGTTGTGGACCTTGGCCAGGAGCGCATTTCGCCGGCGCTGATCCACGCGCTTGCCTTGATGGTTCTCACACAGCGCGCGATGGAGACCAAGACGTATGCTGCGCGGCGCATTTCGTTTTCGCTGGCCATGCATGTGCCGCGTTACGACCCGGTCATTGCCGAGGACCTGCCACTTCCTACCGGCGGTCCAGCGCTGCAGTCGTTCTGGCTTCAGGCGGTGCATTCGCAGGATGTCGTGCGCGCAGCCCACGACAATATTCTTTCGCTTGAGCCCTACCCCAGCCGTCCAGACATGAACACCCTTGGCGCCGCACATTCTGCAAATGGGCTTCCGCGCTCCGGTTGGCTGGCGGCCCTCAATCCGCTCCTGCCCGAAATGGCTACAGCGCTGCGGGAGTGGTGCAGAAACCCGGCTAGCCCGCTTTGGGTGCGAGCTGATTTTCCGGAACGCGCTGCCGAACTTGCCAAATTCATCGCGCTGCTGTCGCAATCTCTGGCTCCTGATGCCTCCAGCGGCGCGTCGATCAATGTTCTTCTCGCGCAGCCCCCTGCGATGCTCGCTCCCGTACTGGCTTCTCCCGCCGAAGCGCAGAAGAATCAGCGCCTTCTTTCTCCGGCGCCGCCGATCACGATTAATCTCGCGGGCTTGATGGTCCGCGAAGCCCTGCGCGATCAGACGCGCGCGACTGTCCGGGTGGCTCAGACCACTGCCGTGGCCGCTCAGGCACACCGCGAACGCGAAGAATATTTTTCACTATCACCGGTTCGCGGCCGGCCGTTGCCGGTCTGCATTGCCGGATTGTGGAACGCAGCCGCATGGCTGCAGGGAGAGAATTTCGAAAGCCGGCATATCACGCGAAATTCGCGCTCGCTGGCTGCGACACTCATCTCCGTTGTTCGCGGTGCTGTCGAGACTCTCCGCAACGAAACTGGAATGGAGCTGCTGCTTGCTGGACACGCGCCGCTACAGGCCACGCGCGCTTTATGGCGACGTGACCGCGAGTTTTTCCTGCGCGATGGCGTGAATCTTGATGCGCAGGCCATGTACGACGGCGGTCCCGCCGTCAAGCTCTTACATGGGAGCGATGATTTCGCCGAACGCATCGATTTTGCAAAGGCCGCGGGTACTTCATTTGATGAGCCACCCGCGCTGATTCTGGATGTGCCGCTCGGGGGCGAAAGCGATGCGACGGCCTGGCGCGAGCTCTTCAGCGTTTTCGCGCAAGCTGGCGTGCCGCGCCTGCAGTTGATACCAGGCGGAAGCGTGCGAAGCCTGAAAAGCCTCACGCGTGCGGTGCGCTCGCACCTTGAAGGATTCCCGCTGTTCGAGCAGGTTGCTGACAGTTGACCACGGCTAACATTAAGATTCGATAAAGACGCTTGCGGCATGTGCTCTTGCGCTTAAACGTGCAGCACGAGGAAAATCAATGCTGCAGAAATGTGCGGCCGAGGCGCTCGGCACCTTCATTCTCGTGTTCGCTGGAACAGGCGCGATCGTGATCAACTCCGTCTCTGGCGGAGCGGTTTCGCATGTCGGCATAGCGCTCACCTTCGGCCTGGTGGTCATGTCGCTGATCTACGCACTGGGCGATGTCTCGGGCGCGCACTTAAACCCAGCGGTGTCCATTGGCTTCTGGGTGGCAAAACGTTTTCCAGGCCACTCGCTTCCTCCTTATATTGTCAGCCAGCTCGCCGGTGCAGTGGCGGCTAGCTGGCTGCTGCGCATTCTCTTTCCCGAGCATCCCACGCTGGGCGCGACCTCGCCTGCGGCAGGCACACTTCCGTGGCAATCGTTCGTTCTCGAAGTAGTGCTCACGTTTTACCTGATGTTTGTGATCCTCTGCGTATCGACAGGCGCTAAAGAAAAAGGAATTACTGCCGGGATCGCGATCGGCTCGGTGATTGCGCTCGAAGCACTCTTCGCTGGCCCCATCTGTGGCGCATCAATGAATCCGGCACGGTCGCTGGCGCCGGCGCTAGTTTCAGGGCAGCTGCAACACGTGTGGATTTACCTGTTTGCGCCGGTCGCCGGAGCGCTGCTTGCGGTCGGCTGCTGCTGTGTCATTCGCGGCCGCGAATGCTGCTGCAACGCCGCCCAGGGAGCCTGCTGAATGAGTCCTGCACTTAAACGCGTACTGTTTGTCTGCGTCGAGAATTCCTGCCGCAGCCAGATGGCCGAAGCATTCGCGCGTATACACGGCACGGGGAAAATTGAAGCGCACAGTTCAGGCTCGAGGCCCTCAGGAAAGGTCAATCCTCGCGCCATCGAGTTCATGGCCGAGCTCGGCTATGACCTCAGCAAGCACGATTCAAAACCGCTGACTGAAATTCCGGATGTAGAATACGACTATGCCATCACGATGGGCTGCGGTGACGAATGCCCGCTTGTTCGCGCCAGGCAGCGTGAAGATTGGGGAATTCCCGATCCGAAAAACCTTCCGCCCGACGAATTTCGAAAAATCCGCGCGCTGATTGAAAACAAAGTTAAAGAACTCCTTGCGCGCGCCTGATTTTTTCATCCGCGTCACCTCTCGCGGTGTTTTCATCATTACACGCTGGAGGGGCGTTCGACTGATGCTGTCACGTTACGTTTTTCTTTTTGCGCAGGTTTCCGGATACCTGGTTGCTGCTGAAGCTACGGAACCGAATCCGCCGATTCCCATTCGCTTCACTCTTCAGAAACCGTCGTTTGTAACGCTCGTGATAGAGGATGCCGCTGGAAGACGCGTACGCAATCTGGTGAGCGAAACGCGTTTTGAAGCCGGCGAGCAGGTGGTGTGGTGGGACGGCCTGGATGAAACGCCCGGAAATTTCCGCGGGCCGATCTATGAGATTCAAGGCAAGCCCATTGAACCGGGAAGCTACCGCGTGCGCGGCCTTGCGCGCGAGGCCCTATCGCTGAAGTATGAATTTACCGTCTACAACGCAGGCCAGCCGCCGTGGCGCACGGGAAAAGGCCAGGCCGGTGAATGGCTCGCCGATCATTCGCCGCCCAGTTCCGTGCTGTTCGTTCCTGGCGATGACAAAAATCCTGAGGCGCAAATTCTCATTGGCTCGCAAGTCGCCGAGCAGGGTGACGGGCTCGTGTGGACGGATCTGAACGGCCGCAAGCTGAAGGGCGCCCACGGCGTCGGCGGTGCATGGACGGGGGCGCATTTTCTGACGCGCGATGAAGGCCCCGCACGCGATGCGGACATCTACGCGTACACGTGTTCGACTTGGAAATCCAATGATCCCAAAAAGTCAGAACTCCGTCTGCTCGGTTTGAGCCGCACGAAAGCTCCGCAGGTGATCATCCCTTACACGTTTGATCGCGACGCCGCGCGGGAACTTCACGGCTGGGACACCGAGTACAATTACGTCGGCGGCGTGGCGGCATTCAACGGCATCATCGTCGTGACGCTTCCCAGCCTCGGCAAAATGCTGATCGTCGACGCCAAGGCAAAGAAGCTGATCAGCGAAATTGCTGGATCAGACGCTACCGGCGTCGCGTTCGATCGCAGTGGTCGACTACTTGCGATCGCGAACAATCGCGTCGTGCGCCATGACTCTCGTGACTGGCACGCGCCGGTTCAGACGCTCCCGCCGGCACCGGTATTGATTTCAGCAGGCCTCGACGAGCCGCGCCAAATCGCCAGCGACGCGTCCGGCACGCTTTATATTTCCGATCGGGGGCGGAGCCACTGCGTAAAGGTGTTCTCGGCCGACGGCGCGCTGCTTCGGACGATTGGCAAACCAGGCGTGCCCTCTGCGGGCGTGTACGACCCGCGACGCATGAGCAATCCAAACGGTCTGACCCTCACCAGTGATGGGCACGTTTGGGTAGCCGAAGACGATCACGCGCCCAAACGTGTGAGCATCTGGACGCGTGACGGCGTTTTTGTCAGAGCGCTGTATGGCCCGTCACGCTATGGCGGCGGCGGCAACTTAAGCACCGACAAAAAACGTTTTTACTATTATGACGCTAAAAATGGTTCCGGTGGCGGAATGGAGTTCAGCCTGGATTGGGACGGCGGGAAATCCGAGCTATCAAGCATCTACAAAC
>DASPJR010000068.1:0-63639 GCA_035628505.1 Planctomycetota bacterium
CGCCACATCAGCGCCGGAGGCGCGCGCTAATATAGCCTGGGGTGGAGCCCGGCTTTCGAGCCGGGCGCAGCCCCAGGGACCGGTGCCCCCATGGCCTCTAAGGGCTGAAGGCCCGAACTAAAGTGCTCTACATATACGACGGATGAATTTTTGATTTTGGAAGTCTAGTTGTCGAAAAGCACTCAAATGCATCGAAATCGCCTCAAATGAATTGAAACGCACTCAAATCACCTGAAACGCACTCAAATGCATCGAAACGCACTCATCTGCACTGAAATTTGGATCGCCAATCCGCAATCCGAGATCCGCAATCCGCAATCGGAACCCCTTCTCATATACGACGGATGAATTTTTGATTTTTGGACTCAAGAGCGCTTGAGGCCTTTGAGGGCGTTACAGGGCGTTAGAGGGCTGATAACCTGACAAGGGTTGACAAGTCAGAATGACCGTCTGCCGCCCCGTTCCGGGGCTTACGGTTGCGGGGGGCGATGGGTTCCCCGGACTCGCGCCCGGGGCTACTATGCTGCCGCCCGCTTCGCGGGCTTACGGATGCGGCATCCTGGCTCGAGGCGTAAACAGGTTCTTGTTGGACGGTCCACGACCGCGGACGGCTAACCCCTCACCCCAACCCTCTCCCGCAGGGGGAGAGGGAGCCGCCTGTCCGGCTTGCGGCGGTTCAGCACGGACTTTTATCCTTTTCTTGTCTCCGTGACCTCCGTGCGCTCCGTGTCTCCGTGTTGAAGTCACGTTCAAGCCGTTGGGATTTCGCAGCTCAACTCGACGTCCATCCCCGTCCCGTCTCCGTGACCTCCGTGTTCCCGTGTTGAAGTCGTGTTTAAGCCGTTGGGAACAGCTCAATGCATCTCTACTTCGACCTTCCCGATTGCCTTGCGATAGAAGTTGAATGTCACGTTCGGGTGGTCGGCCAGCAGCGACATCGGCACGGCCGCGTCGGGGATTCGCTTCGAGATCATCAGGCTCGTCAGTCTCATCCCGAGCGGGTTGTCGTGCATGCCGGCGTGCCAGATGCTGACGCGCTCGGCTTTCCACGTTTCGTGCGGACCGACGGTCGCGGCCTGCGTCGGGACCATCGCCACGTTGCCGCCGCCGGACGTGCGGGCGTTCTGCATGATCGTGATCGGGTGCAGATCGACCACGCGCGTTTTCAGCTTGCGGTATTCCTGCGGGCTGGGCGGTTCGTTCTTGAACTTGCCCTGCCGCCGCAGCGGATCGTTGAACGCCCAGTGCTTCACGTCGCCCTGCCCGCCCTGCATCACCACGCAGCGGATCTGGTCGTACGTGCGGGAGTACGCGTTCAGATCGCCGGCAGGAAAATGGAGCTGGCTGTCGGGCATGCGCAGCTTCTTGTCAATGCGTTTGAAACACATGTCCAGGTCGGCCTTGGCGAACGAGAGCGGGTGCGACACCGGAACGGGCTCGCCGTTCTCGACCCACTCGTCCATGCCCCAGAAGTGGCCGGCGCGCACGTCGATGCCCAGCGCGTTGACGATCCGCGCCACCAGCGGGAGCTGCTCGGTGGGACCGATCGGCCCGCAGATGCCGGCGGGATTGTCCGGCGTGGACTGCTGCCAGGCCTGGACGTACTCGAGGGCTTCGGCGAGATAAAAATCTTCGAGCGTGTCATAGACGCGGATCGAGAAGCCTTCGCGGCCGAGCTGCAGCAGGTCGCGCTCGGTCAGGCGCGCGGCATCATTCAGGATTTCCGGATCGATTGTGGTGTAGTCCCACCAGTCAGGCGCAAGTTTGCTGAGCGGACGCGGCATAGTCAGGTACCCTCCCTTTTTGAAGTACAACGCTCGCACTGGCAGAGCCTGCCAAAAAGCGGTAAATGTACACGTCCCTTTTTGAATAAGGAGATTTCAACATGGCAGCAGCAGATGTGCTCGCAAAATTTCTCCCCTCTGGCGTGATGGCCTGGGACCAGATGAAATCGGAGATCGAGCCCTGGGGCGAGATCCGCAAATATCACATCGGCGACACCAGCAGCTGCCGCGACATGTTCTCGGCGATCCTGCATGTCAAGCCCGGGTGGGAAGTGCATCCGCCGCACCGCCACGTCGAAGAGGAATTTCTGGTGATCATGGGCGGCACGGGAATCTGGTACTACGAAGATAAGGAGATCCCGGCCAAGTTCGGTGACGTGCTGTTCACCGAACCCTGGGCGCTGCATGGCATCAAGAACACGGGCAAAGAGCCGCTGATCTTCTTCGTCAGCAAATGGATCGGCCGCGAAACGCCGCTGATCGCGAAGTCGGAAGTTGTTTAACGACTTCACCGCAGAGGCGCGGAGAACGCGGAGCTTCGCAGAGATTGTGAAAGTATAAAGAACGGGTGGCCCGGACGAGAGTCCGGGTCGCGCAGCGACAGTCAACCCTCCTTGGACGGCGACTTTCCTGAACCCACGTTTTCTGAAATGCGTAAGTCCAGGCAGGATTGGATGTGCCTTCGGCACCCGGACTGTGTCCGGGCCACCCCAATCGTCTTTGCAAGGACTTTAAGTGAACCAGCCCAAGTTCACCTTCTGGCCGTGGGGGACGCTTGCGGCGGCGGTGCCAATCATGGCGTTCGGCTGCAGCGTAATTGCAGCGTCGCAAAAGGGCGTGAACCCTGAAGAGTCGCTGATTGTATTCTTCAGCGTGCTGGCCGCGGGAAACGGTTATCTCTTCGCGATGGCTGTCGGCGACTTCGGGCGCAGCATCGTTGCGATGCCGGCCGGTGCCATCGCCGGCTTCATTGCGGTGAAGATTTTTGCCTTTCCGATCCTTACGATGCTCTTTCTCTTTCCCCTCATCGTGATCGCGCTGTTCTCTCTGACGCTACAGCAGCGTATCGTCAGCGGATGTCTGGTCATGCTTGCGCTGGGGATCAGTACGCTTGTCATCGCCACGGTCATCGCCGCAAAAGCAAATCCCGCGTTTGCGACGGTGTGCGCCTATCCTTTCACTTGCGGCGCGATCACCGCGACGATGCCGCTGAAATCCGACCTGGAAGGCTACTGGCAAGCCTGGTACGCCGGCACGCGTGCGGCGCTCTTCGGCATGGCGCCGGGAATAGCCGGGCTGGCGTTCGGCGCGATGATACTGGATCCGGTGATTGGATCTTTTCGGCCCTTAACGTCAGCACAATTTGAAACGGTGTTGTTAATCATTCCCGTAGGAATGGGGCTGCTTGTCGCAAACTATTTCTGCGTGCGGGAGCTTTTCGCTTCGGTATTCCGGGCCGGAGTGTCTTCGGACACCTACTCTGGCGAGGAAAGCGCCTTTACCCCGGACAGCGACGAATCTCCACTTCTCTAACCCGCGACCCGTGCTAGAAAACGTAGCGTTCCCGAAGGCTCTCCGCGCACACGCACCCGCGCCTTGCGACGCCTGGCCCAAATGCCAATTTGAAAAAATCACCGCGTAAACAGGCCGCCTCGGAGAAAGCTTTGACATGACAAACGGATGCCGCGCTGTATAGTGCTGACTCCATTTTAGATACAGGAGGACGTTGTAATGAAGAAGGTTGCAATCTTAACCGGTGGCGGAGACGCTCCCGGATTGAACGCCGTGATTCGCGCTGTCGTGATTCGCCTGGCCCGTGAGAAGAAGGACTACCAGTTGATCGGCGTCGTGGATGGCTGGGCCGGACTGCGCGACAACGTCACCATGCCGCTGGATCCCAACAAGGTCGATGAAATCCTGCATGAAGGCGGAACGATTCTCGGAACCTCCCGCACGAATCTCTACAAGAATCCCGACGATGTGAAGAAGGCCGTCGACGTCTACAAGAAGCTCGAGCTCCACGCCTTGGTCGCGATCGGCGGCGACGACACGCTTGAAATCGGATATTACCTCAACCGCGACCATGGCCTGAATGTCGTCGGCGTTCCCAAGACGATCGACAACGACGTGCTCGGCACGGATTTCACGTTCGGATTCTGGTCCAGCGTCGAGCAGGCCACGAAGGCCATCGACGATCTGCGCGTGACCACGATGAGCCATCACCGCGTGATGGTGGTCGAATGCATGGGCCGCCACGCCGGCTGGATCACTGCCTACACGGGCCTGGCCAGCGAAGCCGATTACATCGCCGTGCCGGAAAAGCCGGTGCACATCAACGACATCGCGCGCGAAGTGAAGCACTGCCGCAGCCTGGGCAAGCTCCACAGCATCGTCGTCGTCGCGGAAGGCGCGTCGATCGCGGGCATCGAAGTGAAGCCGCGCATCGTCAAGAACAAGGAAGGCGGCTGGACGCTCTCCGACAAGGTCGAACGCGACAGCTTCGGCAACACGGTCATGAAGCCGGGCGAAGTCGGCGAAGCGGTTGCCGCGGAAATCGAGAAGCTCACGGGCTTCGAGACGCGCGCGATCGCGCTGGGCCATCTGCAGCGCGGCGGCACGCCCTGCGCGTACGACCGCATCCTCGGTACACGCTACGGCGTTCAGGCGGCCGACGCGGTGATCAAGAATCAGTTCGGGCACCTGGTCGTGCTGCAGGGCTTGAAGGTCGAGACCGTTCCGATGAAGGGCATGGTGCGCGAGACGCAGAGCGAAAAGAAGCGCTACAAGTACCTGCCCGATTCGTTCCTGGAGCTCGCCGAAGTCTTCTACGGATAAGCTCACGCAGAGACGCAAAGACGCAAAGGAAAGAACGCGGAGCAGATTCTCTCATCGGGATCTGCTCCGCTTTTTTCATGATTGGTGAACGATGGCAGAGTCTCAACGGAACAATCCGCTGCACGGCAAGACGCTCGAGATGATCCTCAATGAGCTTGTGGAGCGTTACGGCTGGGAGAAGCTCGGGAAGCTGATTCCGATTCGCTGCTTCACGCACGAGCCGAGCGTCAAATCGAGCCTGAAATTCCTGCGCAAAACGCCGTGGGCGCGCGACAAAGTCGAAGACCTGTATGTGAATGGAATTCCGAAGCGCAGATAATCGCTGGGCATTCCACTGTTCAGCAGAGCTCGGCTGTTTATTCGCTTACATCCAGGCATAGCAGCGTGCCGGCGTGATCGCGGCAGTAGATGCGGCCGTTGCATAGCACGGGCATGGTCCAGCAGGTGCCGCCTAAAACCTGCGCGCGTGAGATGACTTTGAAGCCGGCAGGCGAGGCTTCGGCCGTGAGCAGTTCTCCGTTTTCAGTCAGCGCCAGAATCGTACCGCCGGCGATCAGCAGGCCTCCGCTGCCGCCCAGGTTGTGCGACCATTTCAGCTTGCCGGTTTTGAAATCGACGCAGCCCAGATACGTGGCGCCTTTGCTCTTGTCCTGCTTCTGAGCGTAACCATGAAAGCCGTACAGATGGTCCTGCCAGAGCGCGCTGCAATTGAAATGATTCAGCATCTCTTTGCTGTGCCAGAGGGGCGTTGCGACGCCGCCGCCGATCTGCAGCAGCACGCTGCCCTGATCGTAATAGTACGACGAGACAAAGATTTTGTCTGCGCTGACGATGGGCGTGGCAATCGAGCACTGGTATTCCACCTCGCAGGGATAGCTCCAGCGCACTTTTCCGTCCTGCGGCGCCAGGCCCGCGACCGCCGAACCGGTGAACGCCACGACGGTGGGCTCGCCGTTGATGACTGCGTGTACCGGCGTCCCGTAGCCGAGTTTGAAATCGCCGGATTGCCAGAGCAGTTCGCCGGTGAGCTTGTTGAAGCCAGCCAGGTTTCCGCGCTGTCCGCCGCTTTCCATGATCAGCACGTCGCCGGCGATCAGCGGATGACACGACGCGCCGTGCCAGAATTTCGCGCCGCGCGTGCGTTTAAGCTTCCCCAGATCCTGCTCCCAGCGCGGCTTGCCCGTCGCGCTCTCCAGGCACAGCAGCGTGCCCTGTACGTTTTGCGTGTAGAGGAGCTCACCGTCGATCGTGGGCGCCACGCGCGGCCCGGGAAATCCTCCTCCGCCGCCCTGACACGGGTACGAATGTTTCCACACCACGGCGCCGCTCTGCGCGTCCAGACACCAGATCGTGTCACTGTTCCCATCGTTGCCGGCTGTAAAGACGCGGCCGTTCGAGACGGACACCGCGGCATAGCCTTTCCCGACCTTGGCGCGCCAAAGCTGGCGCGGTCCGTCCGCCGGCCAGGTTCGCTTCCATTTGCTTTCGTCTGAAAGTGGCTGCCGCAGCCGTCCGCACCACTGTGGCCAGTCGAACGCGGCTGTATCCGCGGCATGCATGGCTGCGTGAAGGAGCGGTCCGGCGAGCAGCAGAGCGAGCGCAAAACGCAGCATGCCGGTGAGTGTACAAGCCGTGAACCCTGGTTCCAGCCGCATTGGTCCTGTCTGTGGTGTCCCGTATTGAGTGGTGCCTGGATGGCTTGTCGTAACTGCGGCGCGTCGGTACTATTGTCCAGGCCGACCGGATTTGATATTTGCACACCAAACTCTTCGCGGGCCGGGCATAGCCCTATGTATATTACCGACTACGAGCCTGGGAAGAAGCTGGTGATCGAATCATCCAGCGACCAGAAGTTGATGTGGTTCATTGCCTCCGGCGCTTTGCTGCTGATCGTCGCACTACCGGTGCTTCTGCTGGGGCTGTATTGCTTTATCTTCAAGGCGCCCCTGCCGCTCGCGGTGGCGCGCTGGCTTACGGGGGCACAAGTTGCTCTCTCGCTGCTCATCCTCTGGATTGGCTTTATCTCCAACGCGCGCCGCTTCACCTTCAGTCCTACTGAGGGCTCCGGTGTTCGCGTGGAACGTCAGCCTCTCTATTCCCTTCCTTTCTCCATCGGGCGAGAGTGCTTGCACGGCACGGAGCTCTACATCCACCGGGACAAAAACTGGTTTGGCGATGAAAACACGCTGAGCGTCGCCACCGGAAAAGATGATCTGGTGAACGTGCTGAGCATCCCCGTATTTTTTGTTCATTCTCCCGAGGACGTCGCGCATTTTGCGCTCTGCGTGGCCAATGCCACGGGCCTTAACGGCTGCCAGGCCGTAACGATGGCCCTCGGGGAGGGTTACAAACTCACCGCGTCACCGGAATCAGGCGGCACCCCAGTGCCTCCGATTTCGGCGTGTGAATTTCCACGAGGTCTCTGCGCAGTCACCGAAGAACTGGCGCGAGCCATGCCTTTCAGCCCGGACGACATCGCGCGGCTGGCGCGCGTTCACGACTGGCAGCCGGGCCGGCGGCTGGAGTTAAAACCCACCGAGCTGAAGGAGCGTCTGCTGTTTGGCGCGCTCGGCACCGGGGGCGTTTTCCTGGCTTATACCTGGATTCAAACCGTGCTTATTCATTGGGAGAAAGGAACATTTGCAGACCGGGCGTTGTGGATCACTTCATTGACGCTGCTGGGCGGCGCCGCGGCGCTCTGCCGCGTTGTGGATCTGCTGGTAACCGGCGGGACACGCATTGTTATCGAGCCTGAACTCTGCCGCTCCGCCGCGGGCCTGATCCGGGGCACGCCTGTGCCGGTAGAAGAGATCTCCAGCGTCTGCGTGCATCACGGGCAGAGCGGCAAAATTCGCGTCTGTTTACTGGCCGGCCGGAAATCGGACATGCTGATAGGCACCCCGCCCGCGGAATCCGGGAGCACGACCGCCCGCGCCGCGATCATGCTGGCGCTCGAGGTCGGCCGCATTCTCAAATGCCCCGTCCGGGTCTCCACGTCGCTGGTTGAAGAACACCACGCGGAAGGCGTCGTGCAACCTATATCAAAAAACGAATAGGAATCAGGGCGTGTTAATCTCAAACAAAGTCATCGTATTTTTAGAGAACGCGACTGCGAAGGATGCCTACGTTCAGTTGCGCTCTATTTTGGAACGCGTGGATGCTAATGCGACGATGAGTTCGCTTTCAACCAAGCGTAAGTTAGTGGAAGACTACGACCACCTTCTGGAACTTTTGGAAGATCACCGTGTGAACGAGACTCAAACGCTTAACCTCCACGTTGTTTGCAATGATAAACGAGAATCAGTAGCGTGGCTTATCCACGTCAATCTAAACCTAATGCCATACCTGTGCTTTGAACTTGCAAACAGCTCTGATAAGGACATGAAATTGAAGTTGAGCTGGCGAATGCTGTTGCTTGATATCATAGAAGTAACTCCCTATTTACCACTATTCGTTTACCAGCGCTATTTCGATACAAGAACGTCAATATACCAATTAAAAAATAGTTATCACGGCGACTTGGCTTGGATCTATATCTGGCAAAAAATTGAAAAGAGTCCCAAATTAAAGTCCATTTTAGGCGCGAGACGTGTGGGTTGCAGAAATGTAATGCTGGCTCTGCACGATTTTTTAGCTTCCTTGGACCTGTTTGAAGAAATGAAGACGGAACTAAACATTTCTTTAGACGAAATCGATAGCAATTTAACTTCTACCAATAGAATTTCCCAAGTATTATCAAGGCTCCCTTCCGAGATAGAAGAGCGAGATTGGTTTAACTCATATGGCCGGTGACACTGGCTTGAAGACTGGTGTGCCACCAGTCACTACTTTCTTCGCTTTTTACCGTCATCTTTTGTCCGAACAGGATCGTCGGGCATTGTATAGGTAAAATCCCACTTTTTCCAAAGTTCAAGAATGTCATGAAATTCCTTGTCATCTTTGAACTTTTCGGAAACAGCCATTTCCAACAATTCTTTAATTTCATCGTGTCCTTGCCTTGAAAGTTGATCGTTCTTCGGCTTCAAGACATGGCGGGTCGAGTATTCCCATTGGTTTGGAAAAGCGGGCGGTATGTTCAGTTTTGGATGTGCTTGTATAAAAGCCTTCATTTTCTCGAAAATCATTGCGTTGTGCTCCGACACTCTATCGAACTTTGCGTCCTCTCGGAACTTCTGTACGAGAGCCGCGGACTTAGGACTCTTTTCATTCAGCGCCTTTACCTTTTCGCGAGAATAGATCACGACACCGGTTCCCGCATCTTCGCGGGCGATGGTCCAATCCGCGTCGATTTGCCGGCAGAACTCTTCCAGCACACTGACAGCCGTCGCATCGTTGAACGTGCCGGAAAATGTTTTTTGCGAGTCAACGAAAAAAGAGATATTCAACCGCGTTCTTAAGACCCATTGTCCGATGAAATCATGAAGCGGCAGTTTGTCCGCGACAATGGACATCTTTCTTTTCATGCGATCGAAACAGCTTTCCAGCGTTTCAACTTCGATTTCGTTTGCTCCGCCGATCGGCTTCGCGTCCCCTGCGTAGAGCATCACGCCAAGCAGCGCGGCAAAGATGGCGATAGTGCGAAGCATATGTGAACTCCTCGAACGTTTATAGAGGTCTATCGCCCGATGCTCAAGGCCTAAGGCGACGGGTTACAACGTGCGCGCCTGCTGGCGCTTTAGCAGTGGGGCTTTCAATAGAATGATGGCGCAGATCTGAATAGGGCCGCCCCGCAGCGTCCGCTTACTTCACCACCTGCGGATCGACCCAGACGGCGCCGCAGTTGTTGTTGCCGCCGGCACAGTGGACTTCCAGTTCCAGCTTGTCGATGCCGCTGATGTCCACCTCGCACGGCTGCGGCTGCTTGTGCCGCTTGATGGGCTTGGATTGCCAGAGTTTTTTGCCGTCGCCCAGCACTTTAAACGTCATAGGGCTTTCGCTGGTGTTCCAGTGGTCGATCATGGCCGCTTCGGTGCGCAGCGTGCGGAACGCGCCGCCGAGCCGGTAGGCCACGTGTGAGGGCTCGCCGCGGCCGGGATGAAGCGAGAGGCTGTTTGTATAATACAGCCGGTTTTTCACCTCCACGCGCCAGTTGTGATAGCCCATGTCGCCCTTTTTGCCGAACTCGCCAAAGCCGACTTTCACCTCCTGCTCGTCCAGGTCCGCGAGGTACACCAGGCGCGGCCCGTCTCGCACAGGCGTCTCGCCCTCCTCGAGCGTAAACGAGCAATCCAGGTTTTCGCCGCCCCAGCGCTTGGCCATCACGCCAATAGCCGTAAATTCCGCGTCCGTTTCAATGGTTTCGATTTCATGCCACAGGTTTTCCGGCTTGTGGCGGTACAGCAGTTTTACTTTGCCCGGCGTATAGAGCGCGCGGAACTGGCCGGTCATTGTCATCACTTCCGGCGTGTTGCCGTGGTAGTGGCGGTCTTCGGGCAGCACACCGCGAATGTTGATGTGATAGCCCCCGTCTATGTTTGCCATGAGGGCATTGAAATCTTCGTCCCAGAGGAACAGGCCGGCCCAGGTCGATTCGGCGCGGGAGGCCAGCGAATAGGAAATTGTCAGCTCATCACCTGACGGACACAGCGGCCGGTAGTACGCGGGGAACTTGCCTTTCCTGAAATCCCAGGGGTCCACATAGGTGCTGATCTGGATGCGGTGCGCTTTGGCCGTGTGCGTCACCGCGGCCTGGGGGCTGGGCGAGTGAACCTTCCACGCGTAAGACTTCGGCTCGGGCAGAGTGCTGCTTTTCTCGGCGACGGGTGGCTCGGGCGAAGCGCCGTCGCTGCGCTGAATGGAGAGGCGGATGAGATTAAGCAGGCGCAAGCTGGCGACGCCGTGCGCGAGAATGCGGTATTCGAGGCGGTGCTTTGCCGGAGCGCGAAAATCGCGCTCGCTCTGGATCACAAAGGCGTCGCGGTCGGACGCAAAGTCACGCACGTAAAAGGTGTGTTTTGCGAGCACCTTGTCGGCATCCGCGTCAAAGATGTCGACACTCAGAACTTTGGCATCGGGATCGGTCACGCGATCGAAGACTGTTCCCACCCAGCACACGCGGAAGTGCTCGCCGGTTGAGCGCTCATACGGCCCAAAGGAAAAGAAGCCCTCTTTTTTGTGCCGCAGCCGGTCATACGTTTTGTAGCCGGGATTGCTGGCGACGTCTTCAGGCACTTCGCCGAAGCCAGGGCTGATCTGTAGCGCCGGGTCGTCGCCCAGCCACATTTTCATTTCCGCTACCGCGTGAGTCGCGGCGAGCTTGCGCATATCCAGCTCGCGCTGGCCCTGCAGAACCGAGAAATCAGGCGCTTTCATAAGCCTCTCCGAAAACAGGGAATCGGGCAAGAATGCTAGTGCGCGCGGGCACCCGGCCGCAATTGAAAAATGTTCATACTGTTTTCAGGAGCGGCGGGGATGCGCCGCTGCGTTCAGGTTTGAAGAGAAGAGTTCAAGCGGAGCGTGCAGGTGCTGCAATTTTCTTCGCTACACCGTCTCCCCGCGCTCCTTGCGGAGCGTCTTGATCTGGTGTCCGGCCTGGGCGGCTGCAAGCAGCGAGGCGATGATCGATACCTTGATGGCGATCGTGAACATGCCCATTTCGTCACTGGTGATAAATCCGACGACAGCGTCGATGGAATACAGGATCAGCGCCGTCAGGCAGCATTCGAAGGGGTAACTGTTCATGAAGAAGAGCAGTCCAAAAAGGCCTACTCCGATAAACAGCGTCAGCGCTGAGATGAGTTTCAGCTTGAAGGCTTCGTGCTCCATCTGATCGCGGGCCTTCTGGCGCTCAGCGGCCATCTTGTCCTCGGCCGCCTGAACTTCGGCTTTCGTCGGATCGCGGCCCAGTTCGTACTTGAGACCCTCCTCTAGGTCTTTCTTCAACATCGCCCGCATTTCCGGCGTGTCACCGAACTTGTCCATTCCCTGTCCAATCGAGGAAACCAGTGACGAGCCCAGCCACGCAAATACTCCGCTGGCCAGCAGGATCAGGGCGTTGATCACGAGAATGACCTTCGTGACCATCAGCTTCGATTTGAGCTGTTCTTCCATCCAATTGGGATTCGATCCGCCCGCCGACGCCTGCGCCGGCGGGGCGGCTGCGGGCTCTGGCGTGGCTGACGTTGCCGTGGCCGACCCGGCCGGGGCGGCGGCTTTCGCCGCCGCTGGAGCCGCCGGGCGCGGAACGCTGCCGCCTGTTTTCTTGAGGTGCTCCGCGCACGCGGCACACACGCGCTGGCCTTCGACTTCGACCAGTTCGGCTTCGGGAATCGACGAGACGCAGACGGGGCACAGTTTCATGCTCGGCCTTGGCGCGCGCTGGCGTTCCGGCTTGGCCGCTGCCCCGCTTTTTTCGACGCTCACATCCGGCGTTTCCGCCGGAGCCGTTGAATCCCAGCTGCAGCAGGGGCAAACCTTTCGATTGCGAAGAATCGTCGCGCAGCGCTTGCACCGTACGGATTCGGCCGTGAGTGTGGGCATAAAGGTCCTCGAGAAGTTTAATAATGATGAGCACGCTACGTGTTCAGCGGGAATTCTCAATAGTTTTCATACCAGTATCGCACGAAAGTCGGCCAAAACTTTGCTCACGTGCAGCCGGCCGGGTGTACGTTGTAACGTTGTAACGTTACATTTATCGAGGGGACCCGACGATGCGTGGAACAACAATTTGTGCTGGCCTGCTGCTGTCACTGCTGCAGTCGGCGGCGCTGGCTATTGATGTGGCGGAAGTCCTGCCGCTGACCGAGCGCTGGCTCATGGTTCACATCAACGACGGCCACGTTGTACATCACAAAAAAGGCGAGCCGCGCAATAAAGAGAAGGTCGTTGCGACGCCCATCGACACTGCAAAGGCCGACAACGTAAAGACGTGGTCGGTGAGCAGCGCTGACGATCCAAAGTATGCGCAGCCAGTCACACCGCTGCGCGTCGGCCGGAAAACGAAAGGCACCGATTTCGCGTGGCTCACCGAAAAGTGGGAAAAGGGCCGGGCCGTAAACGTCAGCCTGGACCATTCGAAAGATCATTGGATCTACCTTGAATTGCCCACCCCGCTGCAGCCGGGTGCGACTTATTCGGTTGGGTGCGGCGGACTGGTGCCTGAGACATTCAAGCTTTCGCTGAAATTCGACGTGAAGACGGCACGGAGCGAAGCGCTTCACGTAAACCTGCTCGGATGGCCCACCAGCGCGCCCGCCAAATTCGGCTATTTCTACCACTGGATGGGAGACCTTGGTTCGCTCGACGTCAAAGCGTACGAAGGCAAGCCCTTCCGGCTTATCGACGTGGCCAGCGGCAATGCGGCTTTCACCGGAAAGGTTGTTTTCCGCGCACCTAAAACGCAGCAGGAGACAGGGCACCTCAAGGATACGCCTCTGGGAAATTTCCTTGCCGCAGATGTATGCGAGTGCGACTTCAGCGCGTTTCAGACGCCAGGCAAATATGTGCTGTCCGTGGAAGGCGTGGGATGTTCGTTTCCGTTCAGCATCGGCGACGATGTCTACCGCGAGGCCTACATCACGACCACGCGCGGGCTCTATCACAACCGCAGCGGAATCGAACTGAAGAAGCCGTACACCGAGTATGAGCGGCCCGCGCCGCACAATCCGAAGCTGACCCCCGGCTTCGCTGGCAAGCTTGTGTACACGCGTTCGCGCTTCGTGGATTGGAACAACGGCGACGCGGACAAGTCCGATGAGCCCGCCATCAGCAAGGCAATCGCCGGACCGCTCGACGTCTCGGGGTGGTACCAGGATGCCGGAGACTGGGACGGCTACCTCGCGCACCTGAATGTGCCCAGCTCGCTGATGCTGGCCTGGCAGCTGAAGCCTGCCAATTTCACGGATGGCGAATTGAACATCCCCGAAAGCGGCAATGGCGTTCCGGACATCCTGGATGAAGCCGCGTGGCTGCCGCGCTTCTGCAAACGCCTGCGCGAAGAGCTGGTTAAGAAAGGCTACGGCACGGGCGGAATCGGGCTGCGCATCTGCGGCGATCACTTCGGCGGCGATGGGGATGGTGTGCCGTCCTACCTGGATGTGAAGCGGCAGTGGATAGTCTCGGGCGAAGACCCGTGGAGCACGTATCGCTACGCAGCGGTTGCGGCGGAGCTGGCCTGGTGCCTGAACAAAGCGGGCGTGAAAGATCCGGAGCAGGCCGACTGGCAGAAGGAGGCGCTGGAAAGTTACCGCTGGGCCGAGGCCAACACGAAGCCCGGTGACGAAGAAGGCAGGCCCGCTGCCGGATCAAAGCTGCGGGACGTTCGCGCTTACGCCGCGGCGGCGCTGTTCCGCTTGACTGGCGAAGCGTCGTTCCAGGAAAGGCTTGATAAGGACACGGCCTGGATGAAGGCCGACACGCAGCTGGAATACGATTCACGCTGGGGACCGTGGGTGCATGTACTGGGGGGCGGCAAAGGCACATACGATCCGGCGCTGGTCAGCCGCCTGCGCGCAACCGTGCTGAAAAGCTGCCGCGCGTTGGCTCTGGAGAACTCAAATAAGCGCGCGCTACGCTGGGGCGGAAATTTCTGGCTGCCGATGCTGGTTGGACAGCAGACCACGCCGCAGATTTTTGAAGGCATCGTTGGCTACGAGCTGACCAAAGAATCAGCGCCGGACGAAGCGCGGGCTTTCCACGCCGCGGTCGTGACCAGCTGCGACTATGTGCTGGGCACCAACGCTCTGAACATGACGTGGACCACCGGCCTCGGCGTGCGCCACCCGAAGCATGTGTTCCACATCGACGCGTGGTACAACGGAAAGCCGCAGCCGCATCCGGGCATCATTCCTTACGGCCCGTGGAAGAAAAACAAGGAGCTGGGCCAGGGTCCGTGGGACAGTGACTGGCCAAATCAGACGGTTCACCCGGCGATCGACAACTGGCCGGGCAACGAGCGCTGGTTTGACAACCGCTGTTCACCCCTGAGCGCCGAATTTACGATCCACCAGACGACTTGCGTTTCGGCAGCAACATTCGGCTGGCTCTGCGCACCTGCGAAGAAGTGAAAGCGGCGCATTTTAACGCCAAGGACGCCAAGAAAATTAAATAAGGTTTTTCCTGGCGACCTTGGCGCGCTCCGCGTTTTTGGCGTTAAGCATTTCAAGCCGCGGTGATTGTCTCGTATTGGCTAATCGATCGTGAAGACGCAACGCGTCACCGGCCGCGGCGCCGCTGGCGGTGTTGTCAAAGATGCACCAGACCTGAGCCCGCTTTTCTGCTTCAGCGATCCTTTCAGCAAGCGCTGCAATAAAACTGTCCGTATAGGACGAGTAAAAGCGCCGCGGCGACCCGTGCAGGCGGAAATAAACCAGCCCCGGCCACCCGCCGGGCTCGGCAGCAATCGCATTGAGCGCCGGGTCTGCGGCCACACGCGCGATGTGGTGCCTGAACAGCAGCGTGCCCGCCTCGGGGCTGAACCAGCTTTCATGACGCGGTTCGCACACGGCTGTGCCGGCATGGAGTTCGCGCACCAGTTTAAAAAACGATTCGGCCAGGCGGGGTGAAAAGATCAAGCTGGGCGGAAGTTGAATCAGAAGAGGACCAAGTTTTTTCCGCAGCGGCTGAATGCCGAGCAGAAACTTTTTCAGCTCCCCGCGCGCACGCTTCAGTTTCAGCTCGTGCGTGATTGTCTGCGAGAGCTTCACAGAAAAGCGGAACGCGGCCGGCGTCGTTTCAACCCAGCGCTCGAACGTACCTGGCTCGTGCATGCTGTAGAAGGTGCTGTTTATCTCAACGGCGTTAAGCACGCGGCTGAAGCGTTCCAAGTGGCTGCCCTGGCACGCAAAGCGTTCCGCGCAGTCCCGCGGAACGCTCCAGCCTGCGCAGCCGATCCTGAGAGGGGACCTTCGAGTGTTCGCGATCGTCATTCCAGAAAACTCCCCGGCTTGGACCGGCCTCAAGACAACGTCACGCAAACGGCGGCGCAGAAAGCGCGACGCGTGAACTGATGCCAGTCCCTTAACAAAAGTTCTGGCACAGAACTCGCTGCGGGACGATGAAGGTATGGAGCGAGCCATGGCGCAAAAATATATTTCTCTGCTGAAACAGACCTTTTCCGAATGGAGCGAAGATGGTGCCCCGCGGCTGGGCGCTGCGCTGTCCTATTACACCGTGTTCTCGCTGGCGCCGCTGCTGGTGTTGGTAACCGCCGTGGCGGCTGTGTTTTTTGGACAGGAAGCCGTTAGCGGCCACCTCGACGAAACGCTGCGCGGAATGATGGGGCAGGCCGGCGCGAAAGCCGTTGAGGACATGGTCGCCAGCGCCGCGCGGCAGGATCAGGGGATCGTCGCGACGATTTTTGGCATTGTTCTTCTGCTGCTCGGAGCATCCGGTGTTTTTGGCGAACTGCAAAGCGCCTTGAACACGATCTGGGAAGTAAAGCCCAAACCTAATCAGGGCATCTGGGCCATCATCCGGCAGCGCTTCTTCTCGATTACGATGGTGATGGGCACCTGCTTTCTGTTGCTGGTCTCGCTTGTCGTCAGCACAGCGTTGACCGCGGCCGGAAACTATCTTGCCGGTGCGCTGCCCGGCGGAGAGGCGCTCTGGACGGTGGTGAATGCAGTCATCTCATTCGGCATTGTGGCTTTAATGTTCGCGCTCATTTTTAAATACGTTCCTGACGTGAAGAGTGCCTGGAGCGACGTGTGGATCGGCGCAGTTTTCACGGCAGCGCTGTTTGTGCTGGGCAAATGGGCGATCGCGATGTACCTGGGCCGCACTAGCGTCAGCTCGTCATACGGCGCAGCCGGTTCGCTCGCCATCGTGCTGCTATGGGTCTATTACGTGGCGCAGATCGTCTTTTTCGGCGCCGAATTTACGCAGGTCTACGCCAACCAGTACGGCTCGCGCGTTGTGCCAGCCGAGAACGCCCAGCCGTTGACTGAAGAGAAACGTGAAGAAGCAGGTATCCCGCACGAGAGACCGCAGGAGGCCGCAGCGCAGCGCTCCGGACGCGCCGCAGCGGCATCAAAACGTACGGAATCCCGCGTCGAACCCGATGACCGAAAGAAAACACCGACAGAAAATTAGACCTTTAGTTCCGCACAACCGGGATCCAAGGTCCGCGATCACGCGTTTTCTATCGGAGCCGAGCCCCGCGCCTGAAAATCACCGTACGCTTTGTGCGTGCGTGGACAAATACTTGTTGAACTGAAGCTTATAACCGGGCGCACGCAGTGCGTTTTACACTGTGGGGGCGCTCATTTGAGTTGTTGAAAAGCTTCCGGCGGGGTAGGTTGATTCAGGGTTCCTGAATCGGCGAGGTTTCTCTATGCATCTGCTTTTAATCGTGGTCGCTTCGGGCGCCATTCTTGCGATCGCCTACCGCCTTTACGGCACGCTGCTGGCGCGGCTTTTCCGCCTGGATCCGAACGTCAAGACGCCGGCGGTGGAAATGCGTGATGACGTCGATTACGCGCCCATCGAAGCCAAGTTTCTTATCAGCCAGCACTTTTCAGCCATCGCAGCGGCCGGTCCGATCGTCGGGCCTATTCTGGCGGGCCTGGCGTTCGGCTGGGGGCCGGCGCTGATCTGGATTCTGGTCGGAAGTATTTTCATCGGCGGCGTGCACGACATGGGCGCGCTTGTCGCGTCCGTACGCCACAGAGCCTCGTCTATCGCGCAGGTCGTGCGTGAACACATGACCAAACGTTCGTACCTCCTGTTTCTGATGTTCGTCTGGATCGCGTTAATTTACATCATCGTCGCCTTCACCGATATCGTGGCCAGCTCATTCGTCGGCAAGCAGACTCTGGAAGACGGCACGATCGTCAGCGGCGGGGGAATCGCGACCTCTTCCCTCCTCTATCTGGCGCTGCCGATCATCATGGGTCTTCTGCTGAAGTACACGAAGCTCTCACTGAACATGGCGACGTTGATTTTCCTGCCGCTGGTCGGCGTGGCGATCTGGCTCGGGCAGAAAATCCCGCTGGATCTGGGCGCGATGTTCAACCTCAGCGACGCAGCAACCATCAAGCTCTGGGACGTATTGCTGCTGGTGTACTGCTTCGTCGCGGCGCTCACCCCAATGTGGATTCTGCTGCAGCCGCGCGGGCACCTTGGCGGTTACTTCCTGTTCGTGGCGCTGGGCGGCGGGGCGCTGGGGCTCATCTTTGGAAGCCTGAAGGGTACGACGGCGATAGAATACCCCGCCTTTACAGGTTTCACGGCGGCGAATGGAGATCCCATTTTCCCGCTGCTGTTCATCACGATCGCGTGCGGCGCCTGCTCGGGATTCCATTCGATCATCGCATCAGGAACCACCTCGAAGCAACTGCGCACGGAGACGGACGCGAAGGTCATCGGCTACGGTTCCATGCTGCTGGAAGCGATGGTGGCGATCGTCTCGCTGTGCTGCGTAATGATGCTGACGAAGGAAGCTTCGGCCAAGCTGCAGGGCAAACCCAATCTGGTCTACGCCAACGGCATGGGCAGCTTTATGGAGGTCCTGGGCATTCCCAAGGCCCTCGGCATCTCCTTCGGCCTGCTGGCGTTCACGACGTTCGTCTACGACACGCTGGATGTCTGCACGCGCCTGGGACGCTACATTTTTGAAGAGCTGACGGGCTGGAAAGGCACGGCCTCGCGCTGGGTCGGCACCGCCCTGATGGCGTTCATCCCGCTGATTTTCGTCATGCAGAACAACAACGGCGTTTCGGCGTGGAAGACGTACTGGCCGCTGTTCGGAGCCAGCAACCAGCTCCTGGCGGCGCTGACGCTGATCGGCGTGACCGTTTGGCTGTCCCGCACGTACAAGGCCAACTGGGTGTGGCTGGTGACCGGCGTGCCCACGGTATTCATGTACATCATGAGCTGCTGGGCGCTCTTCCGCTTCATTAAGGCCGGAGCGCTGACCAAGGAAGGCGCCTGGAAAATACCGACGGATACGGTCTCCTGGGCGGCAGTCATTCTGGTTGCGCTGGCCATGCTGGTGCTTCTGGAAGCCATCCGCATATTCTTCAACATGCGCCCCCCAGCGCCCCGCGAAACAGAAGCAGTGGCCGCGCCGGCCGCTGGAGAATAAGTAAATCGCGCAATGGCGCCTGAACTATTTTTTTAAAATTCGTTTCAACGCGTGCAGCACTGGTGAGTACCCATTAGCGGGCGGACAAATCAAACATCGCTAAGGGGAGAAAAGACCATGGCCAAGCAGGCGGAAGTTTCGATCGTGCGGTTCGGTCTCAATCTGATGGACGCCTACGGCGGCTTCTTCGGCCTGGCGGTTGTCCTGGCGGCGGTTTTCTGTCTGGCCTTCAGCAAATAAAAAGCTGCACCCGTTAGCATCCTTCCAGACAAGCGTGCAGTTTTCGGCGTAAAACGCGATCTTCATCAGAGTTTTTTGACTTTCCTGCCAAACAGAGTTGAATCCAAGTATCTGCTTTGAACGCCCAGGCTGCGTATGAGCCATCCGCGGGCAGCAGAGAATATGGAAAACACTGCTGGTGGGAGATTATCAGCCATTCGTACGCTGATTGTTACCAACGACTACACGTTGCAGGTCGTGCTTGAGGAAGTTCTCCGGGCGCGCGGCCATCAAACGACTTATTGCAATTCAACGCAGGCGGCCTGGGAGCGTTGCCAGGCAAAGCTTTATGACCTGATCCTGCTCGATCTGCTGATTTCCGCCGAAGATGCAACGCGCCTGTGCCAGTGCATCCGCAGCCTGCCTGAAAGCGAACGTTGCCAGCTTGTGGTCATCTCCGGCAGTGCCTTCGGAGGCGACCTGCCTGCGGCGCTGGAGGCCGGCGCGGACGATTATCTCACGCGCCCCCTGGATCTGCGGCTGCTGAAAGTCCGCATCGCCCTCTCCGAACGCCACGCCCGCGCCATCACCGCTCGCGTGGAAGCCGAGTTCACGCTCAGGCAAAGCGAGAAGCGCTTCCGGGCGCTGATCGAGAACTCGCTGGACGGCACCGTTTTGCTGACAGCCGAAGGCGTCGCGCTCTACGCGACGCCGTCGATCACGCGTATGCTCGGCTGGCCCCTTGAGGAGTATGTCGGCCGGCAGACATTCGAGCTGCTGCATCCGGATGACGTCGCCGAGGCCACGCGGGTTTTTACGCGCCTTATCAGCACGCACGGCGGAACGAGCACAGTAGCCATAAGAACGCGGCATAAAAACGGCACGTACCGGTGGCTCGACTGCGTCGGTTACAACATGCTCAACGAACCGTCGATCCGCGCGATTATCGCCAATTTCCGCGACATCACCGAGCGCAAGCACGCCGAAGAGACGCTGCGGGCAAGCGAGGAGCGCTACCGCAACCTGGTCGAGACATCCAACGATCTGATCTGGGCCGTCGACGTTAAAGGCTGCTGGACGTTTCTGAACCGGCATGCCACCAAATCCATTTTCGGCTACGAACCCGAGGAAATGCTGGGCCGGCCGTTTACTGATTTCGAAACGCCCGAGCAGGCCGCCAGGGACATGCTGGAATTCGAGCGCATTAAGCGGGGCGAGCGTTGCATTCGCTACGAGACTGTGCACCTGCGCAAAGACGGCACGCCGGTCTACATGAGCTACAACGCCATCGCGTCCTACGATGCCGCCGGCAATGTGATCGGCACCGCCGGAACAGCCTCGGACATCACGCGCCAGAAGCTCGCGCAGGAACGACTTCGTGCCGGTGACGAACGCCTGAGGCTGGCTCTTTCCGCCGCCGGCATGGGCAGCTGGGACGTCAATCTCTCGAATTTCGAGACGACCTGGGACGAAGGCTCGTGCAGGATCTTCGGCTTTCCGGGCCCTGAATACACCGGCACCCAGGATTTCTTCATGCAGCATATTCATCCCGACGACCTGCCGCGGATGCAGCAGAAGTTCCAGGAAGTGATTGAAAAGGGCGAGATCTTCAACGTGGAGTTCCGCTTCATCAGGTCGGATGGAACGTTGCGCTGGGTGAACGGGTTTGGCCGCACGCTGCCCGATTCCGCCGGCAAGATCCAGCATCTCTTCGGTGTGAATGTGGACATTACCGAGCGCAAGCTGCGCGAAGAAGAACAGCGCCGCATGGAACAGCAGGTGCAGCACGTTCAACGCCTGGAGAGCCTCGGCATCGTCGCCGGCGGCATCGCGCACGACTTCAACAACCTGCTCGTTGGCATCCTCGGCAACTCCGACCTTGCGCTGCGCGACCTCACGCCCGGCACGCCGCTCTTTGAACGCCTTGACGACATCCGCTCCACCAGCCAGCGCGCAGCCGAGCTCACCCGGCAGATGCTGGCGTACTCCGGCCACGGGCAGTTCGTGCTCGAACCCTTCTCGCTCAACGACCTGCTCAAGCAGATGTCGCAGCTGCTGCAGGCGTCGATCTCTAAGAAAGCATCGCTCTCGTTCCGATTCGGCGAGTCGCTTGCGCGCATTTTTGCCGATGTCTCGCAGATCCGGCAGATCGTTGTCAACCTCGTGACCAACGCGTCCGAAGCGCTGGGCGAGAGCAGCGGCTCGATTGTCGTTTCAACAGGAACACTGAAGGCCCGCACCGAAGATCTGTACAGCCCATTCCTGGCCGCCGAACTGCCCGCCGGTGAATACGTCTTCCTGGAAGTCACCGATACCGGCAGCGGCATGGACGAAGCGACGCTCAATCGCGCCTTCGAACCGTTCTTCTCCACGCGCTTTACCGGCCGCGGACTCGGACTGGCGGCGGTGCTTGGAATTGTGCGCGGGCATAAGGGCTCAATCCAGGTGCGATCGCGACCGGGCCAGGGCTCCACGTTCAAGGTCCTCTTCCCAGCCACAACACGCGAGACTCCAGAGCCGCGGCGGCCTGAACCCATGCAGGCCGGACAGGCGGCGGCTTCGGCGGCGACCATCCTGCTGGTCGACGACGAAGAAGTGATGCGCAAAGTCGTCAAGCTTGGGCTGGAACAGTTCGGTTACACTGTCCTCACCGCGGGAAATGGCAGCGAAGGCGTCGAACTGTTTTCGCGGCATTCCGATCAGATCGATCTGGTAATTCTGGATCTGACGATGCCGGTCATGAGCGGCGAGGAAGCCTACACACGCATGCGCCAGATCCGCCCCAATCTTCGCGCGGTGCTGACCAGCGGCTACGCCGAACAGGATGCCACCAGCCAGTTTGAAGGCCATAATCTCGCCGGCTTCATCCAGAAACCCTTCCGCATCGAAACACTCGCCGCCAAGGTCCGTCAGGCGTTGGCCAGATAATGACCCTCGACCATGTTGCAATGGCAGGTTCAGGGCGCCAGCTGCTGGAAAACTGCCGCGTCCGGCGCTATAACCCCCGCTTCACCTAAAAGGAGACAACGCATGCGACTGGTTAGCTTTGGACCTTCAGGAGCGGAACGGCTGGGCGCGCTGATCGACGGAGGGCGCAAAATCGTCGACCTCAACGCCGTAGACGCCGCGATCCCCTCATGCATGATCCCATTTTTACAGGGCGATTTTTGGGAAAGAACCAGGCGCATTCTAGCCGATACCTCATCTTTACAGGGCAAGGCTGTCGTCGCCGCGGAGAAGGTGCGTCTCGGCGCTCCGGTGCCGCGCCCTGGACAGATCATCTGCATCGGCCTGAACTACAAGGACCATGCCGATGAGCAGGGCCACGAGTACCCGAAGGTGCCGCTGCTGTTCGGAAAATCTCCGATGGCCGCGTGCGGACCGAACGATGACGTGGAGTACCCCGAGGGCGTCGAGCAGCTCGATTACGAAGTCGAGCTCGGCGTCATCATCGGCAGGACGGCAAAGAAAGTTTCGGCGGCCGACGCCAGGAAACACATCGCTGGATACTGCGTCTTCCACGATGTCTCCGCGCGCTGCTGCCAGTTTGGTGACAAGCAATGGTTCCGCGGCAAGTCCTTCGATACGTTCGCGCCCTTCGGCCCGGCGCTGGTGACGCCCGACGAAGCCGGCGACCCGCATGCGCTGAAGCTCTCGTGCAAGGTGAACGGCGAAGTGCGCCAGGATTCCAGCACCAGCAAGCTGATTCATTCGGTCGATGCGATCATCGCCTATATTTCACGCGGCATCACCCTGCAGCCGGGAGATGTGATCGCGACCGGAACGCCTTCTGGCGTGGGCGTGTTCCTCAAGCCGCCGCGGCTGCTCAAACGGGGCGACGTGGTGGAGCTGGAAGTTCAGAATCTGGGCAAGGTTGTCAACAAGGTGGTCTGACCGCGCAGCGTGAGTCCGCAAGCTCCCTGCCGGCCGGCGGCGGGGGGCTTTCATGAACGTGCCATTCAAAACATCTTCGATCCTCCGTGTCCTTGGCGTGGGCCTGGCGCTGACCGCTTTCTCCGGATGCGGCAAGAAATCGGCCGCCAACGCTCCTGATCCCGAACTGCGCGAGATTGCCCGCACCGAGCTGAACACGGCCGCGCCGTCTGCGCCGGTCACAACCGCGCCGCCACCAACGTCTTCGGGACGAACCATCCGCGGGCCGCGCTCGCAGGCGGAGATCGATGCCGCCTACCAGATGCCCGAGATCGTCGTGACGCGCCCCAGCATTCCGCGGCGCGAAGTAACCGTGCCTCTTGCGCCTGAGACGGATGACTCGGCCGTTATCGCCGATCCAAGCTGGGACGCGACGATCACGCGCGAGTGGCGCCACATCGTTGTTCATCATTCAGCCAGCGCCAACGGCTCGGCCGCGGCATTCGATAAAGCGCATCGCGACCGCGGCTGGGATGGCCTGGGCTATCACTTCGTCATTGGAAACGGCACCGGATCGGGGGACGGCGAAGTCGAGGTCGGCTACCGCTGGCGCAGGCAGCTCCAGGGCGCTCACGCCGGAAACGCCGAATACAACCAGGCCGGCATCGGCATCTGCCTCGTCGGCGATTTCGAACACGGCCATCGCCCGTCCGCGCGGCAGATGTCCAGCCTGCGGCGGCTGGTGCGCTTCCTGCAGGTGAAAACGGGCGTGCCGACTTCGGAAGTGGTCGGACACGGCAATGTTCCAGGCAAGAGCACCGATTGTCCGGGCAGGAACCTCGACATGAGCTCGTTCCGCGCTTCACTCGGCGGCGGCGCGATCGGCGTGCCCATTCACCTGACGCGCCAAAATTCAGCGCCCTCCCGAGGCCCCATCCTCGCGCGCGGCACACGCAGCGGCGCGGCGGTGCCTTAAAGGCCTGACTTTTACCGCCAAGGTCGCCAAGAACGCCAAGAGCGCCAAGCAAACCAGCTTTTATTTTTCTTTGAAGCGGCCTGACTTGTTCCCCGCATGGAAGTCGATCGGCACGGTTACGGCATGTGTCAGGCTGTCGAATTTCAACTCGACTGAGAGCAGCGCATTTAGTTTAGACCCGGGGGTCAGGCCTTCGTCCCTCAGCGCGTCGGTGAGAGCTCCCCGCACCACGGCGCGGAACGTACGCATGCCGAATGAAGCGCGCGGCAGCAGATGGAAATGCAGCGAACTGCTTCGGCCACGGCCGCGCGCGTCAAGCTGCGCCTCGGCGCTGTAGCCCCCGATCATGAGGCGCACTGTTTTTGGCGCGGGCGATGATCCCAGTGGATATTCGGGCACGCGTCCGGCCAGCGAGACGCTGCTTCGATCGGTCGACGCGAAGTTCAGCCTGCCGCGCAGCCGTGAGACGCTCATGCTGATGGGCGGCAGCGGCCTGGGCCCAGAGCCGTCGCCTGCTTCTGTTTTGCCGCCGTCGCCATCCTGCGCGCCGCCCACGCCGGACGGAACGGTGCTTCCCTGCGGCGGAGGCGCCAGCGGCGGGGACGGAATCGCCGAGGCGCTCTGCGAGCGATACATCGGCAGCGCCGGGTCGCCGAGAATGCATTCCGTGCGCGCCAGGTCCGCATACCATCCGCTCAGCGCGGATCCGCGCGAAACGTCGAATGCCCACTGCTGCGTCTTCAGCAGCGCATCGCCCCAGCGAACGTCGGGACTCTGCGGATGGCTGAGCAGCTTCGAGAAGAACGCTATGGCCGGCTCGGACGCAATAAACGTCGTTGTCGAAATTGAAGCGGCGATGCCGCCCTGCGGCTGAATCAGCGCCTGGCTGGCGATGCTGCGGAAGCCCGCTTCGTTGCGGCCGGTCCAGTTTCCATTGCAGGTGGATTGCAGCAGCACGCTGTTGCCGCTCCAGCTCTGCACGGATGAGACATCCAGAATTCGCGGCATCTCGCGGCCCAGAACGCGGCTGTTTCCATGGCCGTTATAAAGGAGCAGATCGGATGTCGCCGACGCCTGCGCCAAAGCCTCATTCACCTCCTGCGGACCGGCGTGCGTGATGCCCACGAATGCACGCGACCAGGCAATATCCGGATTTGCCGTGATGAGGCTTTCGGCCTGCGCAGCGAAATTGCCCGCTTGTGGATCAGTGCGATCGGCCGCGACAAACGCGCGCTGCCCGGATTCGGGCAGTCCAGCGTACGAAAGCGTGCGCGCAACCGCGGCATTCAGCTCGCCGGGTGTGTTCACCGGCAGGCGGCCGATCGCGACCTCGCAGAAGCCATTGCCCAGGTCGCCAAAGAGCGGATCGGCTAATGTCTGCGACAGATACGAGGTACTCGCGAAGAAAGACGGACAGAGCGGATCGAGGCCGGCACCTTCGTAGTCGAGATAATCGTATGTCGTACGGCCCACCAGCAGCAGGAAGCGCGGACGAAGTGCGCGCACGGCTGCGCGGATCGGATCAGGACCAAAGCGGCCATGACCGAAGTAATCGAAAAGCGTTTCCTGATCGGCGAAAACCGCGTTCAGGTTCTCTGCGTTGCGCTGCTCCAGCAGCGGCTGCAGCGCTTCGGCAAATTGCGCCGGCCCTGTGGCGAGGTAGCCCGCCTGTGGCGGAGGAGCGATCTTTCGAAGTGAAACGGCGAGCGGCGCGATCTGACTCTCTCGCGCGATTACGTGATAGTTCCCGCCAGCCACAGGCGCGATGAAGCGGATGAAAAAGGTTCCGTTCGTTTCACGCCGCGACTCGTAGCCGATCGCCACCGGCTGCTGCGGATTGGACGCTGAGAAAATCCACAGCGCATCGCTTGCGCAGCCGCTGATTTCGATCAGCTGATTGTTCCCCGCGGCCGAAACGCTGAAGCTCGCGGCGGCGCTGAGCGCGCGCGAATAGGACATCGAGACTGAATGCAGAAACGCGATCTGCCCGCTGCGAAGATCGGGCGTAAGCAGCTCGATCGTGTTTTCGCCCGCGCGCAAAACGCCAGCGGGGACATCAAACGATAAAGAGAGTGCGCGGCCGCCACCGTCCCATTCCGCACGGCCCGCGGACACGCCGTTGACGACGGCGATCAGCGCGTGATCCGGATCGAATTCGGGAGAATCGTTGAGAGTCCACACATTCACTGACAAGGTCGCCGCCTCGCTGCGGCACTGTGGAAGGTCCAGCGTGAACGACTGCAGCGCGCCGTCGGTGAGATACTGCTTCGAGAACCACGGCGTGAACGTGTACGGCGCGAGCGACCAGTCGAAATAGACCTCGTGAAAATCACGCGTCACGGTCGCGAGAGTGCTTGTCTGCGGCTGCGGCTGATTGAAGAGATCTTTCGCCGGCGGCGCGCGAGTAACCGCTGTCGGCGTTTCCGAGCGGCGCAGGAAAAACACGTCTTTGGCCGTGTAGGCATCTCTGTAGCCAGGCGCGAAAAGCGCGAGGCCGTCGGCACCCGCATAAAGCACGGTCACCGCTTCGCCGCCACGCCTCACGCTCACGAACCGCGCGTCGAAGCCGGCAGGCAGAGACTCCTGCGCGATCCACAGCACGCCGCTGCCGGCGTGAACGAGTTTGACCGCGTCGCCAACTTGTTCCACAGAACGCGACACCACACTCCGCGGCTCGGACGTCCCGACAGGGCTAGATCCCTGACTGACAGTCCGCCCCGAGGCATTAGGACTGCCGATGCTCGCAGGCTGGAAGCCTGCGCTACGAAGGGCCGGCGGGACGCCGGCGGTCCCAGCGAAGCCGCTAAGCGTGGCGACTTTGGCTGCGCGCACTTGCGAGCGCTCGGCGAGCGCCGCGTCGATCGCAGCCGAAAGCAGATTGAACTCCGCAGCGATGCCGTCATCCGGGTGGCAGGGATCGCTGGAAGCGATCTGCAGCCGCTCGGCTTTGCCGTCGAAATCGACGCTCTCCAGGAGGTACTCACTGAAAGGCGCCGCGTCCCAATCGTAGAAGCAATAGCTGGAAAATTCGGGTGTGGTGAGCTTGCCTGGAATCAGCGTGCGGTTCAGTTTCACCCACGCGCTGGCGTCAGCGCTGCGGCGGTACAAGTTGTATCCGGCATTACGGAACTCGCTGGCCGTCGTCCACGTCAGCAGCGTGCCATGGCTGTGCGAAGTGGCTTCGAATGATACGAGCCTCACGGGCGTCGGCGAAATTCCAATCGCTACGCGCACTTCCCTGGGCGTAAGGTCGGTGCGGTACGACATCGCAACAGTCTGGTTCAGAGCGTTGCCCGTCACGTTCACTATAAAAGAGGGCCCCGTGCCTGTATTGTATTTGGCGACAACGAATTCTTTCGCGACTGCGCCAAGCCCCGTGAGATCGAGGTTCAGCTTTGCGCCATCCATTACCGTCAGCACACCGCTGCTCAGGTCCAGCACATCGCTGCTCGTCGAGGTGGGTATGCGGATGGCCAGCGTCGAACCCGGATAGAATGTTGCGCCGCCCACGGCAAGCGTTCCCACAGCTCCTGCCGCACCCGGCGCGAGAGTTCCGCCGCTGGTGACAACGACTGTGCTGGCGAGGCTGCCTGTACCGGAAAGTGTCCCCGAGACGATGCGCGTCTGGCCCGTGTAAGTGTTCGCGCCATTCAGATACGTGGTGCCGCTGCTGCTTTTGATGAGGCTCTTGCTTCCGGAGATTGCGCCACTGATCGTGACCGCTCCCGTGCCCGAGCCTGAAAGCGTCAGACTCTCGGTCAGCACCAGAGGCGCGGAGATCAGCGCCGGGCCGCTGTTCTTCTGGATGATTTCAGGATTCACGCCGAGCATCTCGATCGAATTGCCGCTGATCGTGTTCGCTGCCGCGGCGCTGCTGTCGAAGATCATCTGGTTGAGATCGAAGCTGGCCGTGTCGTTGTTCGCGGTGTAAGGGCTGGCGAGCGCCGGGAAGCGCGCGCTGGTCGTCGCCGATCCGGTGATGCCGCCGGCCACGTCCCAGTTCTGTGCGCGGCTCCAGTTTGTGTTTGCGCCGCCGCCGCCATCCCATGAAACAGGATTGTTCAGCCGGAAGCGCGCAACCACGTCCGCACGCCCGGCGCCTTTGGGTGCAAGCACCAGGTTGGTTGAGCTGGCCGTCAGGTTCTCGGTCTGAAACGGTGTGCTAATCGTGTTCCAGGTGTCGAACCACTCGACGATGTAGCTGCCGTTGGTCAGCCCGCTGATCGTCAGCGACTGCCCCGCCTGCCCTGTGTTGCCAGTCGTACACTGAATCCAGCAGAACCCGCGATCGGCGGTGCGTGTGGTCCAGCCGCGGCAATTGCCGGCATTCGACGTCGTGGCCGCACTGGTGAGACTCGGATGCCCGATGTAATCGATGGTGCTCATGAACTGCGACAGGAATTTGAACTGATCGCGCATTGCCGGGCCGGGCGGTGTCTCGTTCAGTTTTGGAAAGTCGCCAATGTCGGTCCACAGCAGCGGCGTGAGACACGTTCCGGCCGCTGTGCCGGCCCAGATGCCGTTATGAACGTGAAGCGGCTGCGTCGCGTGCGGCGTGTTGGCGAGATTCGTGTCGCCGCCAAATTCCGCAAAGAACGACGGCTTGCCGGTCGTGCGCATCTGCAGGGCCTGGAAGGCCAGATCGGAAGCGATGTTAATGTCGTCGCGATACGCGGTGTACGAATCCCGCGCCTGCACGTCCCATCCGGGACTCCACGTATTGATGCTTGAGGTAACGTTGCCCGTGGGACCACCGGTTCGCGTGGTCGTGAACGGATATTTTCCGCCGGCCAGACGGTAATGATCGAGCGATGCAAGATAGTTGCGCACGGAAGCGTTCCACGTTTCGCAACGCGTCTGCGTACCTGGCCAGCCGCGCGTGCCGTTGATCTCCACCACTCCCACCCAGCCCAGCAATGCGCGGCTATACCCCCAGCGCGCGACGATGTAGCGGAAGAAATTCTTCTGGTAGCGCCACTGCGTCGTGTCCACGCCGGCATTCTGCGTGATGTAGAATTCGTCCGCGGTGATCTTGCGAGCACCACCGGGAGCATCGATCAGGCTGTACGCGTTGTTGCTCCAGTTGCCCGGACCCCAGCCGCTGGGATTGCCGGCTTCGGCCCGCAACTGGTCATGCGCCCAGAGACTCGGCAGAAGATAAACCCCGTTCGCCTCCGCGCGCGTGAGCAGTTCATCCATGTACTGGCAATTGTACTGATTGTAATTGCCGATGCCGTCCTCGGTGTTTTCGATCGCCGCGCGCGTGCGCCAGAACGGCTCGGTGCCCATACCCCACGAGGGCTGCGCCCATGGCGTGGCCATCCAGAAGCTCAGCAGATTCATGCCATTGGCCGCCATCGTTGCCAGCGAGGGCTGTTCAACGGGCTCTTCGATGTCGTCAGGGTTCTCGTACTGCCAGCCCGTGTTATGGCCGACGCCAAAAAACGGCTGGCCTTCGCTGAAGCGGAAATAGAACCCGTCGATGCGCAGGAAGCCCGCGTGTGTTGAGGGAATGCATTGGAAGCTTCCTGCGGTGGACGTTGCTGTGCCGCCCGCATCGGCCGCTTTCACGACGTAGCTCCACGCTCCCTCCGCAGTCGGTGAAAAGCGGATGCGCCAGCTTGTGCCGTCGTAAAAGCCGTTCACACGGATGACGGTGTTGGCCGGATCGGTGAACTCGGCATAGAGATCCAGTCCCTGCTGCGCCGGGTCGGGATCGTAGAACTTTGTGGCCGTAACCCCGGACAGCGAAACGAGCAGTTCGAGCTTCGTGTACTTGGGGACGCGTGCTGCCGCTGGCGTTACGCGTGAAACACTGTCAATGTTCAACGCGTGCGCGGATAGCGCGCAGAAGAGTGCGGCCAGACAAACTGATTCGCACAGCAATTTCATGGCAGACTCAATAATAAGGCGCAACAGAGTGCGGAAATCCTACTCTTTTTCGAGTGCATGGCAACAGGTCGAAACGACTAAATCCGGCGGTTCAGGATGACCAATAACGGTTCAGTTTGCCAGCAATTTCGTGCGAGTTCAGGGTCGATTCCGCTGGCACGCGTGCTGCTAACGGAATTTCTCGCTCGTGCTGAGTCCGCCAGTGATCTGTCGCCCGCGCAGGCGGACGCGACCATGGTAAAGGGGCGAAGGGAAGAAAGGAGGAAGGTGGTATGCGGAAGATATTCTTGTCGTCGGTTGCTGCGCTGATCATGAGCGTGCCCGGCCTGTCGGCTCGCGCGGCGGATAAGGATATTCTCGATACGCTGAAAGCAGACGACAGGTTTACAACGCTGGTGCAGGCCATTGAAAAGGCCAACCTCACCGAGAGCCTGCGCTCCGGAACGTGGACGCTCTTTGCGCCCGTCAACGACGCCTTCAAGGCCGTGCCTGACTGGGACGCGACAATGCAGGACACCGCGAAGCTGTCGAAGATGCTCAACAATCATCTGATTAAGGAGAACCTCTCCAGCAGTGATGCGTCGCGCGAAGTCGCCAGCGCCGGCGAGATGAAATACAAGGTCGATTTTGCCGCAAAGAAGGTCGCCGAAGCGTCGATTACGCAGGCAGACTGGAAGGCGACCAATGGCACGATTCACGTCATCGACCGCGTGCTGATGCCGGGTGAGAAGACGGCTGAAGCCACGCCGCTTCTCCGGGACTGGCTCTTTGATCCGCTGAAGTCACTGGTCAGCTCCGTGGTGCCGCCGCTGGCACCCAATGCCGCTCAGGCCAGCGCCGCGGGTAATTCAGCGCAGTAAAAGCGCTCACCCTCTCCCCTCCGGGGAGAGGGCCGAGCGAGCGAAGCGAGACCGGGGTGAGGGGTAACCGAAGCTTGCAAGACGCGGCTACCCCTCACCCGGCACTCGCTAAAGCTCGTGTCCGCCCTCTCCCCGGAGGGGAGAGGGAATAAACCATTTTTCTGGGCGGATTTTGCGTTAGAATTGCAACGTGCTTGGTCGCATCAGGAATCCGCCATGCCAGCCTTTGAACTCAATTCAGATTACGCGCCGCAAGGCGATCAGCCGCAGGCTATTGATAAACTCGTGGGCGGCCTGAACGCCGGCATGCGCCACCAGACGCTGCTGGGCGTAACCGGCTCGGGCAAGACTTTCACGATGGCCAACGTCATCCAGCGCATGCAGCGGCCGGCGCTGGTGATCAGCCACAACAAGACGCTTGCGGCGCAGCTCTACAGTGAATTCAAATCGTTCTTTCCGAACAACGCCGTCGCGTACTTCGTGAGCTACTACGATTATTACCAGCCCGAAGCGTACATTCCGGCGCGCGATATCTATATTGAGAAAGACGCGGCGATCAATCAGGACATCGACCGCCTGCGCCTGGCCGCGACATCGGCGCTGATGTCGCGTTCGGACGTGATCATCGTCGCGTCAGTCTCGTGCATCTACGGCTTGGGCTCGCCGGATGTGTATTCGCAGATGGCGGTGGTCCTCGATAAAGGCCAGCCGCTTGAGCGCACCGATCTGCTGCGCAAGCTCTCGGACAACCATTACCAGCGCAACGAAATCGAATTCTCGCGCGGCAAGTTCCGCGTGCGCGGCGATGCGATTGAGATTTTTCCCGCGTACGAGCAGACAGCCATCCGCATCGAACTCGAATTCGATCAGATCTCCGGGCTCATGGAAATCGATCCGCTTACGGGCGAGATCAAAAACGAGTTCGAGTCGGTCGCGATCTTTCCGGCCAAGCATTATGTGATGCCCGAAAAAAGTGTCGAGCGCGCGCTGCAGGGCATTCGCGATGAGCTCGACGCCCGTCTGCTTGTGCTCCGCGACCAGGGAAAGCTCCTCGAGGCGCAGCGCCTGGAGATGCGCACGCGCTACGACCTGGAGATGCTCGAAGAAGTCGGCTACTGCAGCGGCATTGAAAATTACTCGCGCCACTTCGACGGCCGCCCGCCGGGAAGCCGCCCATACAATTTGATGGACTTCTTCCCGAAAGACGACTATTTGCTTTTTATCGACGAATCGCACGTCACCATTCCGCAGCTCCGGGCAATGTACAACGGCGACATGGCGCGCAAAGGCACGCTGGTCGAACACGGCTTCCGGTTGCCCAGCGCGATGGACAACCGCCCCATGAAGTTTGAAGAATTCGAATCGATCATGCCGCCGACGGTCTACGTTTCGGCGACGCCGGCCGAGTACGAACTGAAGCGCTCCGAAGGCCGCATCGTCGAACAGATCATCCGCCCGACAGGGCTGGTCGATCCGCCTATCGAAGTTCGTCCGACCGAAGGGCAGATCGACGATCTGCTGCGCGAAGTCAAAGCGCGCTCCGAAAAAGGCGAGCGGGTTCTGATCACGACACTGACCAAGCGCCTCTCGGAGGATCTCGCGACGTACCTGCGCGAAGCCGGATTGCGCTGCCGCTACCTGCATTCAGAGATTGACGCGATTGAGCGCGTGGAAATTCTCAAGAGCCTGCGCCTCGGCAACTTTGATGTGCTCGTCGGCGTCAATCTGCTGCGCGAGGGACTCGATCTTCCCGAAGTTTCGCTCGTGGCGATGCTCGACGCGGACAAAGAAGGATTTTTGCGAAGCCGCAGCTCGCTGATCCAGAACATCGGCCGCGCGGCGCGCAATCTGAACGGCCGCGTCATTCTCTACGCCGACCGTGTCACCGACGCGATGCGCGAAACGATGGAAGAAACCGAGCGCCGCCGCACGCTACAGGTTGCTTACAACACCAAGCATGGCATTACGCCGATCTCCATTCGCAAAGCCATTGGCGAAGGCATTGAAGCGATCATCAAGCAGCGCCAGATCGAAGAGCAGGCCAGCGGCATCGGCGCAATGACGCTCGACAAAGCCGAGCAGATCAAGCTGATGGAAGAAGAGATGGAACGCGCCGCGGACGAACTGCGCTTCGAAGAGGCGGCGCACCTTCGCGACAAGATCCTGGAGCTTAAAGGCGAGAAGGTGCCCGACCGCGGCATCGGCGGCCTGCGCAAAAAGAAGAGCCGCGGCCCGCGCGGAGCGCCCGCAAAGGCCGATCGCGGCATGGAAGCGCCCGCGCCTTACGGGAAACGCAAGTGGCGCAAGTAAGCAGTTCCCAACGGCCCTGACACGACTTCAACGCAGAGGCGCAGAGGACGCGGAGAGCGCCGAGATTTTTTTCATGATTCCCGAACCACGTTGAGAGACCGCACGTAGTGCTTTAAAAGCTGGAGATTATCGCGTGGTCAGCCTTGAGAAAAAGCGCCGAGTGCGAATGCATCTTGAAAGCGCAAAGCGCCATGCTTCGATCGCCTGCCGATTCAATGACGTTCGTTTTGCGACACGCGAGATCAAAGATGCGGTTACAGATCTGACGAGCGCAATTGAACTGCTGACAGATACTCTCAATGACAGACGCGATCTGTTCTAGTTCTTGAAAGAGCTACGTTTTTCCCAGATTCTCCTCCGTGGTCTCTGTGATCTCTGTGGTGAAAAAAGCCTTTCACGCGGCACCTGATATGCGACTCCTCCGTCAGGCATTCGGCGAAAGGATGGTGTTTATGCGTTTACTTCAATGTGCGGCGATAGCTCTCACATTCATGGGCGGATCAGCTCTTTATGCGGCAAGCTACGACGACGGGTCGTACTCTTCGAGGAACTGCTATTACGATTCATACGGCAGATATGTCTGCCCGGACTACTCTGACAATCGGACGTGGCGCGAGTCGAGTTACGACCGAAATCGCGGGATCTATACCTCGGACCGCAATCGCAGCAATTATTATCGCTCTGATTCGGATCGGAGATATTCGTCAGACCGCTGGGGACGCACCTATAACGGCCGCACGTACGACCGGCGTGGCTACGACCGGGGAAATTACGGCCGCTCCTACGGGCGTAGCGACCGAGGCGTGGGTGTGAATATCGGCGGATTCAACTTCGGTGTCGGCAGATGATAGCAGAGGTTGAAACAGCATTGCGAAAAGAAGCAGCCGCACGGCTGCTTCTTTTTTTGTACTGAAAAGTAGAAGCGCTCAGGAGAAAAGGGCTGATAAGTGTGCCTTAGAGTAGGGATTCCTATGGAGAGCCGCACGATGAAAGCCTGGAGCTGTGAAGACGAGCTGTTCTCGGTCATGCGCCGCGAGCTGTTTACGGCTGTGGTCGGCGACTGCATGGATAAGCTCGGTCTGCGGCGTCAGTTTCTCCCACCGCAGATCCGCCCGCTGCGCGATGACATGATTGTCGTCGGCCGCGCCATGCCGGTGCTGGAAGCCGATTTTTTCGGCGAGTGCATCGAAGGCGGCGCCAATCCGCTTCTCGCGCAGCCCTTCGGGCTGATGTTCCGAGCGCTCGACGATCTGAAAGCCAACGAGGTTTACATCTGTACAGGCTCCTCGCCAGCGTATGCGCTCTGGGGCGAACTGATGAGCACCCGCGCGCTGAAACTCAAGGCCGCGGGGGCGGTGCTGGATGGCTATTCGCGCGACACGCGCGGGGTTCTGCGCCTGAACTTTCCGACGTTTTCGTACGGCTCTTATGCGCAGGACCAGGGACCGCGCGGAAAGGTTGTCGATTTCCGGGTACCCATCGAAATTGGCGGCGTGCGCGTTGCAACTGGCGATATCGTCTTCGGCGACATCGACGGCGTCTGCATCGTGCCGCGCGCAGCCGAAGAGGAAGTCATCCACCGGGCGCTTGAGAAAGCACGCGGCGAAAAGCGTGTGCAGAAAGCCATTGAAGACGGCATGAGCACCGTTGAGGCGTATGCCACTTTCGGGATCATGTGATGTGTTCACCACAGAGATCACAGAGCACACAGAGAACAGATTTAGATTTGCGTATTGAGTGCCTCCGCGCGTGTCGTATGAAGGATATGGTCGCCTTCATTCTTAACCTCCCTCCTCCGTGTTCTCTGTGATCTCTGTGGTGAGAAAAAGACGTTGGATTTCAGAATACCCGCTGCTACACTCCTTCCGCTTCTATTTGCGGCCAGATAGAAGCCTGTGTGTGTGGCCGCGTTAACACCTGATGGGCGCCATTCGCAGGCGCTGGATCGAAGTGGGGCTGTGAACAGAACACCCCCGCTGTGGCTGGAAGTCTCTTCCGCTCACGGCTGAATCCACTCTGCGGCGCGCAATCGCTGACCCTGCAGCCGGGCATCTGTCCCGCGCTCACACGGGTCAAGACACCGCTCGCGCGGGTCAAAAGGAGAGTTTGTACCAATGCCAATCGTGAACGCCAAAGATCTTCTGGCGACCGGAGCTCATTTCGGTCACCGCACCAGCCGCTGGAATCCGAAGATGGAACCGTACATCCTCGGCAAGCGCAACAAGATTCACATCATCAACCTGCGCGAGACCGTCCGCGGCATCGTCGCGGCCTATCATTACTGCAAGAAGGTCTCGGCTGAAGGCAAGCAGGTCCTGTTCGTCGGCACCAAGCGCCAGGCGCGCGAGATCATCACCATCCACGCGCAGCGCTGCGGCATGCCCTACGTCGCTGAACGCTGGCTGGGCGGCACGATGACGAACCTGGCCACCATCCGCCTGCGCGTGCAGCGCCTGCTGGACCTGGAACAGCTCGACGCGACGGGTGAAATCAACACCTACAGCAAGAAAATGCAGAGTTCGCTGAACCGCGAAAAGCGCAAGATCAAGCGCAATCTCGACGGCATCCGCACGATGGACGACCTGCCGGGCGCGCTGTTCATCATTGATCCGAACGTCGAACATAATGCGGTGATGGAAGCCCGCCGCCTGTCGATCCCGGTCATTGCGATGCTCGACACCGACGCCGATCCGTCGCTGATTGACCTGCCGATTCCGGCCAACGACGACGCGATCCGCTCGATCGACCTGGTCGTGTCGAAGATCGCCGACGGCTGCCTGGAAGGCGCCAACCTGCGCAAGACCAACCCGGAGATCGCCAACCGGGCGCGTCAGCAGCAGGTCGTGCAACAGGCCACGCTTTCAACGCCGGCCGCGACGAAGTAATCACCCAGCCCCGTTGTACACACGGGGGTGCACAACCTATACTTGCCAGTGAAGGCCACGGCGCGCGGGGATCATCTGAGACCTCGCGTGCGCCGTGTTCTTCGCGGTAGACGACAATGCGAGGAGATGGAAAAAGATGGCTGAGATTAATGCTCAAATGGTCGCCAAGCTGCGCGAAAAGACCGGCGCAAAGCTGATGGATTGCAAGAAGGCACTGGTCGAGACGCAGGCCGAGTTCAGCGCGCAGGGCGAAGAGGCGTGGATCGCCGCCGCGGAGACGTGGCTGCGAAAGAAGAGCCTCTCGGCAGGCGAAAAGATCCAGGGTTCGGCCGAACGCGTCGCGAAGGAAGGCCTGCTGGGCCATTTCCTCTCCGACGACAAGCGCGTGATCACGGTGGTGGAACTCAGCGCCAACACGGACTTCGTGGCCAAGAACGCCGAATTCCTCAAGCTGCTCTCTGATCTGGTCCACCTGGCGCACACCAACAAGATCGATTCAGCCGAAAAGCTAGGCGCGATGCAGATGAACGGGCAGCCTGTGAGCGAAGTGGTCAAGAGCCTGGCCGGCAAGATCGGCGAGAACATCAGCCTCAAGCGCGTGGTGCGGTTCGATGGTGAAATCGGCTTCTACATCCACCACGACAACAAGCAGGGTGCGATCGTTGAGGTTACCGGCATCACGGGCGAGAAGGCGCAGAACCTGGCCAAGGACATCGCCATGCATATCGTCTTCGCCAAGCCCAGCGCTCTCTCGCGCGACGAGGTCTCACAGGATCTGCTGAAGAAAGAGACCGATATCGCGATGGAGAAGCTGAAAGCCGATCCGAAGAATGCCAACAAGCCGCCGCAGATCCTGGAAAAGATCGTGGCCGGACAGGTGAACAAGTTCTACTCAACGCTTGTGCTGCCAGACCAGGGCTACTATAAGGACGGCGCCAAGACTGTGGCACAGATCTTGAAGGAAAACGGCGCCACCGTGAAGCGCTTTGAGCGCTTTGAAGTCGGCGCGATTTAACTCAATGCTGAGTACTGAGTGATGAACGCTGAGTAAAACTCGGTGTTCACGACTCAGTACTCAGCACTCCTCATTCAGGACTTTCTCCTATGCCCAGCGGCAAGCAGAAGAACCCCAACAGCGTCAGCACTAAAAAGCCGGTCGCGTCGATCGACATCGATCAGCCGCGAACGCCAAGTGGTTTTTCACCGGCCGTCGATGACGGCCGGCGTCCTGTTTACAAACGGGTTGTCCTGAAACTATCCGGCGAAATGCTGGGCGGGGAATCGGGCAAGGGCATTGATCCGGCGCAGATCGAAAGCCTGTGCGCACAGGTGTCCGAAGTGCGGGCGTACGGCGTGGAAGTCGCGGTCGTCATTGGCGGCGGAAACATCATCCGCGGCGATGCGGCCAGCAAGTCCGGCCTGCTGCATCGCGCCACGGCCGACTACATGGGCATGCTCGCGACCATCATGAACGCGCTCGCGCTGCAGGACGCGCTGGAAAGCATGGGCGCCGAGACGCGCGTGATGTCGGCGATTAAAGCCGAAGAAGTCTGCGAGCCCTACATCCGCAGAAAAGCACTGCGCCACCTGGAACTGGGCCGCATCGTCATCCTGGCCGGCGGCACGGGCAACCCGTACTTCACGACCGACACCACCGCGGCGTTGCGGGCGATGGAACTAAAGGCCGAAGTGCTGATGAAAGCCACGAAGGTTCCGGGTGTTTTCGATTCCGATCCGATCAAGAATCCCAATGCGAAGAAGTACGACAAGCTCAGTTACATGCAGGTGCTGCGCGACCGCCTGAACGTGATGGACACCACGGCGATCAGCCTGTGCATGGACAATAAGCTGAAGATCATGGTCTTCAGCCTGAAGGAAGCCGGCAATATCCGCCGCGCCGTCCTGGGCGACAACATCGGCACGATCGTTCATACCGACGAATAGATAGATTGAGTAATTGGCGCCTTGGCGTCTTGGCGGTGTTTTCTATGAACCGCGTCGATTGAGAGGGAGCAGGCAATGGACATCGAAGAAATTCTTCTGGATGCCGAAGAACGCATGATCAAGTCGGTGGCCGATTACGACAGCCACCTGCGGGGCGTCCGTTCTGGCCAAGCCAGCGTTGAAATGGTCGAGCATGTTCATGTGGACATCCCGGCCTACGGCGGCGTCGTGCCGCTGAAGTCGGTGGCGATCACGACCAAGGCCGACGCGCGCATGCTGACGATCAAGCCCTTCGACCCGAAGACGATCAAGGAAATTGAAAAGGGCATCAACGCGGCGAACCTGGGGCTCACCCCCATGAACGACGGCAAAATCATCCGCCTGAATTTCCCGCCGATGTCCGAAGAGAACCGCAAGAAGGTCATCAAGCTGATCAAGGACCGCCTGGAGCAGCACAAAGTCACGATCCGCAACGTCCGCCACGAGGCGCTCAAGGCGCTGAAGGAAAACAAGGGCAAGCTGGGCGTGGGTGAAGACGCCGAGAAGAAAGCCGAAGAAGAAGTAAACGACCTGACCAAGAAGTACGAAGGCCAGCTCGAGGCCCACTTCGAGAAGAAGTCGAAAGAGATCATGACGGTGTGAGCGCTTTCTGACGACAGGCGTTGTATTGGCTCAGCAACCGGTAACATTAGCTAACCGATGTGCAGGAGAAGACTCGCTTACGAGCCATCGCCGTAAATTTGGGAATTGATTCTTGAACGGCGGTGCTCGAATCTGGCGGAATACCGCTCGAAGCAGTGAAGCTTGGCTTACCAAATACAAGCCGCGTCAGGGAGCGAAAAACCGGAAGCCGCAGAGGCTCTTCATGGATAACCAGGTGCTATCCGAACGCGACAAGCGAGCAATCAAGTACTTCTGCATCATGCTAATGGTAGCGGGTTTCTATTTCTTTCTTCACGGAACGCTTTCACTGCTTGGGCTATTCGGATTCGAACGTCACATGATGGCACTGAACGGGGAACCAATCCCAACAGAAAATCAAATGACGCGTGAGGCACTTTCCGGAATAGCTGTCCTGATTGCGTCAACCGCACTATACATCAAAGTTTTCGGTGCTCGTGCCCTGCTTGGGAAAATCTGAAACTCCTCGATGCTCTCCCTCTCCATCACCCACCACGACGGAATCGCCCGTTCCGGACAAGTCACCACCGCTCATGGCACGTTCGACACGCCGGCGTTCATGACCGTCGGGACGCTTGGCGCGCCGAAGGGCGTCACGCCTCTGCAGGTCACCGAACACGGCGGACAGGTGCTGCTCATGAACGCCTTTCACCTCGCCTGGCGGCCCGGTGAAGGCCTTGTGCAGGAGATGGGCGGGCTGCATCGCTTCTGCGGCTGGAACGGTCCCATCCTGACCGATTCGGGCGGCTTTCAGATCTTCTCGCTGCCCGGGCTGCGCAAGATCACAGACGAGGGCGCCCTCTTCGCCAGCGCCGTCGACGGTTCACAGCGTCTGTTCTCGCCTGAATCAGTCGTCGACATCTCCCTGGCTCTCGCGCCCGACATGGCGATGGTGCTCGATGAATGCCCGCCCTACCCGTGCGAGCCGGCGGTGCTGACCAGCGCGGTCGACCGCAGCATCCGCTGGGCTGAGCGCTCCATCAAGCACGCTCAAGCGCGACCGGAAGCCAATCGCCACACGAACTTTTTCGGCATCGTCCAGGGGGGATTCAAAGAAAGCGAGCGGCAGCGTTCGCTGGATGCCACCGCCGCTCTTCCCTTCGCGGGGCTGGCGCTCGGCGGTTTCTGCGTTGGCGAGACGATCGAAGACACGCATCGGGGCATCACGTACACGGCCCCGCGCATGCCGGCAGAGCGGCCGCGCTACCTGATGGGCATGGGGACGCCAGTCGACATTCTGCTGGCGGTCGCGCACGGCGTGGACATGTTCGACTGCACCTTGCCGACGCGTAACGGCCGCAATGGGCTGGCATTCACCTCGCGCGGGACATTGCGCATCAAAAATGCAAAGCACGCCCGCGATGACGCGCCGCTGGATCCAAGCTGCGGATGCTACACCTGCCGGAACTTCAGCCGCGGTTTCCTGAGGCATTTATTGCTTGCTCGTGAGATGAACGCGGCTATTTTAACTAGTCTGCATAATCTGGCCTTTTATTTCCATCTCATGCAAGGGATCCGAGAGGCCATCAAGAACAAGGCGCTGGCGGCGTTTACAGCGTCGTTTATGGCGCAGTGGAACAGCGGTAGCGATACGGAATAAGCAGTACCGTTCAGCAGAAAAGGAATTCGACTTTGGCAGAACAGGCAACGACAGCACAGCCCGCGCCGCAGGGCGCACCTTCCGGCCCTCCTCCGCCCGATCCATTCCCGCAGATGCTGATCATGATCGTGGGCATGGCCATGTTCATGTATTTCCTGGTCATCCGGCCGCAGAAGAAGGAACAGCAGAAAAAAGAAGCGATGCTCAGTAAGCTGAAGGCGAAGGACGAAGTCGTTACCTTTACCGGTATCTACGGGCAGATCGTCGACATTAAGGGCGATGACGTCATTCTGCTGGTGGACCCAAAGAAAGACGTTAAAATGCGTTTCCGGCGCAGCGCCATTGACGGAATCGTCGGCGGCGAGGCGGCGGCAGAAGAGAAAAAGTAATGCGTTTGGCAGCAGCAGAATTAAAGCGATTGCAGTTCCGTGGCGCGTCGGCGCCTGCGGTGCTTTGCGCCCTGCTCGTGCTGCTCGCCGCCGCGGGTGTGCCGCTCTCGCAGCTCTGCCGCGTGGCGGAAGTGACCGAAGCGCGGGACAACGCTCCAACGCAGTACCGGCTGGTCCTGGCCGGCGCCTTTGCTGAAGTCCAGCCTGCACAAGCCGCCTCAGAAGAAGAATCCAAGCCCGCCGACGCTTCTCCGAATGGTAACGAAGACCAGCAGAAAAAAGATGATGCGCCCAGGCTGCTGAAGCTATTGGCCGAACACTGGGAATCCGCGTCACGTATTCAGTCGTTTGTCTCGCTCGTGGCACAGCCGCTATCTCCGGCTGCCAGCGAACCTGATGGCCGCGCCCCACCTGCCGAATTTGTACGCGTCTTCGATTCCGTCTTCGATCCACCTCAGCCGCCCGCGCGCGGCCCGCCCGGCCTTTCTTAAAAACCTCTTCTGCCGATTGGTGTGAAGCTGCTGCGCGGTCGCCGCGGCTTGAGCCATTCGTAAAACGCTTTCGTGTCATTCGTCAATTGTTTAGGAGAAATACTCATGGCAGGTGCAATCACGACGCTGATGCCTGCAGCCCTGGCGTTGTTCACGCTGGCGCTGGCTGTATTCGGCGGTTTGTCATACGGATTTTACAATTTTGGCGCTTCGTGGACCGGGCTGGCGTTCTTCGGAGCTCTGGTGGCGTCGCTGTTCATTCTCTCCAGCTCGCTAAAGAACTTCTTCGGAAAGTTCAGCGGGCGCATGATGTTCGCGTTCTGGATCATCGGGCTTCTAGGCGCCTATTTCGTCTTCCTGTTCCAGAACGGCAAGTATCCGATGGGCATCGACCTGGCCGGCGGATCCGAGCTCATTTACCGGCTCGATTACACGCAAGCCAACATCAACATCGAAAAGACTCAGGAATCCCTGAACGCCGCAAAGGCAAAGGATCCTGAATCGAAAGAGACCCGGCAGCTGCAGGAACAGGTGATGATGATGGAGCAGAACAAGAACACTGCTCCGGACAAGGCGGCCGAAGTCGTCCGCCGCCGCATCGATCCCACCGGCACGAAGGGCATTCCGGTGACGACCTACGGCAGCGACAAGCAGCGCCTGCGCATCCAACTTCCGCGCGCCACGCCGGAAGAAGTCAATAACATCAAGAAGGCCATCGAGACGCAGGGCCGCTTGACCTTCCACATCGTGACCGACAATCAGCAGATCAAGGATGAAGTGCTGGCCAGTCCCACCGGCCTCTCCAAGGACGGCCAGTACATCAAGAAGGAAATCCGCAAAAAGAAACAGTTCAGCGACAAGCCCGAAGACGCCGACGTTACGCCGGTCGTCATTCATCGCGTGCCGGGCATGGACGGTTCGAAGATCACTTACGCGACCGCCAGCCACAGCCAGGAAGGCATCGGTTACGAAATCAACGTTACCTTCAACCCCGCGGGCGCGGTTGAATTCGGGCAGCTGACGGAAGCGAACAAGAAAAAGCAGATGGCCATCATGCTCGACGGCGTCGTCCATTCCGCGCCGGTGATTCAGGAGGCTATTTACGAGCGCTGCCGCATCAGCGGAAATTTCTCGCAGAAGGAAGCCGAGGAGCTTGCGGGCATCCTGCAGGCCGGATCGCTGCCGGCGGAGGTGAAATACGAAAATGAATTCACTGTCGGACCGACGCTCGGCGCCGAGCAGATCGAGAGCGGCATGCTCGCCACGGCCATCGGCACAGTTGCCGTGATCAGCTTCATGCTGATCTACTACCGCCTCTCGGGCCTGATCGCCAGCCTCTGTACGATCCTGACCGTCATTACGCTGATGGGGGCGATGGGTTTCTTCAAAGCGACTCTCACCCTGCCGGGCATCGCGGGTATTGTGCTGACGCTCGGTATGGCCGTTGACGCGAACGTGCTCATTCTGGAGCGCATGCGTGAAGAGCTCGAACGCGGCCGCACCGTGCGACTGGCGGTCACTCAAGGCTTCGACCGGGCATTCCTGACGATCATCGATTGTCAGCTCACGACGGTGATTTCCGGCGTAATCCTTTATTACCTCGGAACCGGCCCGGTACGCGGCTTTGCGGTGTCGCTGACCATGGGTATTCTCATCACGCTGTTCTGCAACTTGTGGCTCAACTGGATCATCATGGAGTGGCTGGTGAGCCGTGACGCGATCGACAAGATCAACATGATGCAGCTGTTCTCCAAGAGCAATTTCGACTTCATGAAGTACCGCAAGCCCGCCATGGTGTTCACGGGTGCAACAGCGCTCCTCTCGCTGGTTCTGGTCTTCAGTGGAAAGGATCTGTATGACGTGGACTTCACCGGCGGCACGCTGATGCAGTTCAACTTCGCGCCCGGGAAAGCAAAGAGCGACGAAGAAGTGAAGAACAAGATCCGCACCGAGCTTCTTCCATCCGTGGAAAAGAAGGCGGCGGACGCACTGGCAAAGCTGGAAAAGAAGAATATCGACATCAGCACGCAATCCTTCGGCAGTGCAGACGAGAAGGGCAACTATCGCAGCTTCACGATTACCACCCAGATTACGGACACGGGCATCGTCGAGCTGATCAGCAAGGAATTGATGGAGGTATTCAAAGCTGATCTCGAGCCGCCGGCGGTCGTAGCGACGGACTCATCCATATTGGTTCGATTCGACAAGAATCCGGGGGTCACGAGTGAAGTTGTGACCAAGCGCCTCAACGATGCCAAGCTCGAGAGCGCCAAGGAGCTGGCCAACCGCGAGATCTCGAACGCACTGACCGAAGTGCGGGTCGGAAAAATTGAAGACAAGGGCACGTACCTGGAGGCAGAACTGACCGGTCTTCCCACGGTTCCCGAGCAGCGTGGGAAAGTGATCGCGGCGATCGAATCTGCCCGCCTGGAGGACCGAGCCGGCGGCCCGATCAGCCGCAAAAACAGCTTCGGGGCGCAGGTGGCAGGCGAAATGTTCCGTGACGCGATCCTTGCGCTGATCATGGCGAACCTGGGCGTCTTTATCTATCTCTGGTTCCGCTTCGAGTTCTCCGGCGCGTGGGGCTTCGGTGCGATCCTGGCGCTTATCCATGATACACTTGTGGCAGCCGGTGGAGTCGCTCTTGCGAATATGCTCGGCTTCCCCATCAAAATCGACCTGAACATCGTGGCCGCCCTGCTGACGATCATCGGCTTCTCGGTCAATGATACGATCGTGACTTTCGACCGTATCCGCGAAGTGAAGGCCGCACACCCGACACGGCAATATGAGGACATTGTCAACGAAGCCGTGAATGCAACCCTGAGCCGCACGATTCTTACTGCGGCGACGGTGATCTGTGCCGTTTTGAGTCTGCTGATTTTCGGCGGACCGACGATTAAAGGTCTGGCCTGGACGCTGCTGGTCGGCTTCACGGTCGGAATGTACAGCTCCGTGTTCATCGCTTCTCCTCTGATGATCTGGTGGTACCGGCGCTTCGGCAGCTCCGCCCAGGCACCGGCTCCGGCAGCACCCAAGCAGGTAAAGGGTGATGCTCCGGCCGGCGCGCAAATCTAAAAGCGCGCACGGAAGTGAAACCGTTCGACGGAGGCGGGCCTGCAGCAAAGGCCCGCCTCCTGCTTTGTGTGCCCGCCGCACGCATAAATATCTTTTGGTGTGCGGGGTATGAAAAAGAAATTCAAGGTGACGTGACGGGCAGCGTCGTTAAGGTATTATGCTCCCAGTTTAAAGCGGTTCTACAGGACGAGGCAGAAGCGAATGGAAGAGAATTTGTGGTCGTTGATCAGCCGGACGGTGATGCAGTCCGGCAGCATCGAGCAAGCGGTTTTCTTCCTGCTCGTGGGATTTTCGCTCATCTCGTGGACGCTGGTGCTCTGGAAAATCTGTGCGCTTTATGAATGCCGCAAGAACGGGCAGAAGTTCATGACCGTGTTCAACGGCGCAGATAGTTTTGGAACGGTGCTGACCGCCGAAGCCACAGTGGGAGCCTCTCCCCTGCTGTCGATTTTCAAGTCAGCCGTACAGGCGATGGAGAATGCACGCCCGCAAGCCGCGCCCAGTGACCCGCGCCGCATCTCGCCGAAGGCGCTTTCGCCTACGGAAGAGACGGTACTGGTCAGCATGCAGCACACGTCGAAAGCAGAGTTTTCCAAGCTGCAAACCGGGCTGAGCTTTCTGGCGACCATCGGAAGCACGTCGCCGTTCATCGGACTGTTCGGCACGGTATGGGGCATCATGGATACCTTCCGTGAGCTGGGCAACGCAAAGTCCGCGAGCATCCAGGTGGTCGCGCCGGGCATCTCCTCGGCGCTGATCGCCACCGCCGCGGGACTGGCGGTCGCCATCCCAGCCGTTATGGCCTACAACTGGTTTCTGGGTCAAATAGATGACCTCGAAGAGAATGCAGACTGCTTCATCGAGCGCCTGGCTGTGCTGATAAAAACCAGCGGCTGGAACGGAGGAGCTCCCGCGGTTGAAAGCCAGGCCACGCCGCACGATGTCACTGTCGCTCTGCCGCCTATGCCTCCCGCTGCAGTGATCAACACAGCCGTGAGGAGTTCATAGCGATGAGCATGTCGGCAGCGGCTGGCGGCCGCGGACGCAAGAAGCGCCGTGCAGCGGTGGCTGAAATCAACGTCACACCGATGGTTGACGTGATGCTCGTGCTGCTGGTGATTTTTATGATCACCGCGCCCGTGCTGAAAGACGGCATCGATATCGATCTTCCTAAAGCGCACGGCGGAACCAGCGGCGGAAAGAGCGCCACGCCTTTCTCCGTGATTATCGACGGCCAGGGCCGCGTACACTGCGCCGGCCGCACGATCGCACCGAGCGAAGTCCCCGTCGAACTGCCGAAGCTGCTCAAAGGACATGAGAAGGAAACACTGACGCTGAAAGCGCAGCGGAATCTGCCGTACGATTCGGTGGTGCGTGTGATCTCTGTCGTGCGCGCTGCCGGCATTCAGGGCATCAGCATCGCCGTCGACCGCGAGTAACGCCGGCTCCCAACGGGACCATGTGCAGTTGAGCCTCCTCAAAGGACGCGCACCGGCTTCCTCTCACTATAAAGAGATGCTTAGCGCTCGCGATTTGTCGCGGCTTTTTCAAAAAAATTTCGCTAACGACCTCATCTTACGAAAGTGATCAGTAGCGGCGGGATCAGTTCCTGCTGCCCAAGTGCAAGTGATCAAATTCACTAACCAATAAAAAAGCCCCTTTTTGAGGGGCTTTGGAAGTTACTAGCGCGAGAGAAGGGGCCGGAAACCGAGATCTGAGTTACAGCAGAGTTTGAGGACTACACTCGAGGGTTGGTACGATTGTGATGCTTTTTACTTCGGTAGGTCAGCCTCGATCCTCGACTCAATCTCCCGCGCTTGTGGAATACACCCTTATTAACGTATGAAGGTCTCGCAGAATTCCGTCTTTTTTCACTTTCTTTGCGGAATTCTTCATCTAGTCGCCGCCCCCGGATTGTTACCCGTCTAGACGGATGTGGAGGAGGGGTTTCCAGGGACTCCGTCTCTCCGAGTAACACCCGGGGAACAGCGATTTGCTTCAATCTTCAGTTTTCAAGCGCCGTCGTACTGACCGGCTTTCAAACTTCTGAGCTTACTAAACCACCTGAGTTGGCCATCGTCAAATCTAATAACGACCAACCGGTCGGTTTTATTCCACTTTTTCTTCAGTTTTCAAAGCAATCAGGTCAACAGTGCCTTGCGTAGTGTTTCGTAGGCGACCTTACCGGTGCTTTCCGTCTCACTCGCGCCGCACATTAATTGGACGCCGGAAATCGCGCTTACCACAAGAAAACTCAAGTTTTCTGAAGAAATATCCCCGCGCAGATCGTGCTCCTGCTGCGCTTTGCGAATCAGGTCTTTCCATAGCACGCACCAGCGCGCTTTTAACGCGTGTACGCGCGTACCAATGCCAGGTTCATTATTGGGAAGCTCTGTACACCATATCGCGAATATACGTCCGTAACTCCAACTGGGATCGCGGCTTAACTCGGATAAAAGTCGCAACAAGCGCTCAATTTTTTCACGTGCGCGAGTATTTTCAGCTTGGATAGAAAAGAAGTTTTTCTCAAAGTTTTCCTGCATCTCTTCGAGCACCGCCAGAGCCAGTTCCTCTTTGCTCTTCCAGTGATGGAACAGTGCGCCCTTGGTGATCCCAGACTTTTCAAACAGGTCGTACACGCTGGTGTTGTGGTAGCCCTGCGTCGCGAAGAGTTTGCGGGCCGCCTGCAGAATCTGCTCGCGCGTCTGTATCCCGCGTGCCGAAATCCGAGTCGAAGACTTCTCTGACGCCATCGCCTTTCCTCCACGGTTTGAAGGAGAAACAAACCATCTGGTTTGGAAATGTAGGCGCTTTCACGCAGCGATGCAAGAGTATTGCTTGAGTCCGCCAGAGCGCCGCATTTTGACAAGCTCGGCGGTCTGAGCTCTGAACTGAATCAGGCGATCACCGGCCGTTCAGCCGCACTCCCCTGCTGCTCTTTCCAGAGGCGCGCATAGGTAGGGGACGTGCGCAGCAGTTCTTCGTGCGGACCGATGGCTTCAATGCCGCCGCCGTCGGCAAAAACGAGTATCCGATCGACGTTCCGCAGGGTGCTCAGGCGGTGCGCGACGATCAGGCTGGTGCGTGTCTGGACCATCTGATCGAGCGCGTCCTGCACGCGCCGCTCACTGAATGGATCCAGCGCGCTCGTCGCTTCGTCGAGCAGCAAGATGGGCGCGTTGCGCAGGATCGCGCGCGCGACGGCAATGCGCTGGCGCTGTCCGCCGGAGAACAGCTCGCCGCCACGCTCGCCGCACAGCGTCTGGTAACCTTCCGGCTGGGCGATGATTTCATCGTGAATCATTGCCGCTTTGGCCGCAGCGATTACATCGTCGTCACTCGCGCCCGGCCTGCCGTAGCGGATGTTTTCGGCGACGGTGGCGTGGAAAAGAAAGGGATTCTGCGCCACCAGAGCCATGTGGCTGCGCAAGCTCGCTATTTTGACGGCGCGGATATCCTCGCCATCAATGAGAATGCGGCCGCTGGACGCATCATAAAAGCGCAGCAGCAGCGAGAGCAACGTCGATTTGCCCACGCCGGTGCGGCCGACGATGCCAATCTTTTCGCCGGCGCGAATAGTCAGGTTCAAGTCCTTCAGAACCACGCCGCGGCCGTAGTCGAAGGACACGTTCTCGAAAACAATTTCTTTCCTGAATTGCGGGCATTCCTTTGCGTCCGGCGCGTCGCAAATGGTGGGTTTGACGTCCAGGATTTCAAACGTGCGCTCGGCCGATGGGATTAGTTCAGCCAACTCACCAAGGGTGCCCATCATTGCGCGGATCGGACCATAAAGCATGCCGAGCGCGCCGACGAACATAATGAAGTTCGAGGCGTTGTACCCTTCCGGTTCGAGCGAGCGCAGACCGCCGATGATCAGCACGCCCACAAGGCCGATTCCGAGCATGATTTCAATCAGCGGCCGCTGCAGCGAACGCGACAGATTGCGGCGCATGCCGGTGCGGAAAAGGCCCTGCGCCATGGAAGAGAAATTCTGTGACTCCAGTTCCGCGGCGTCGTAAGCGTGGATGATGCGGATGCCAATGAGGTTCTGCAGCATGGCCTGCGCGAGGCCTGCAGTCTTCTCCTGGTACTTTTTGGTCTGGCGCGTGATGTTCTGAATAATCTTGCGCACCGGAAGAATGACGAGCGGCAGGCCGACAGCGCCGACGGCAAAAAGCAGCGGATCGTAATACACGGCCACCGCCACAAGCGAAATCACCTGGAATGGCTGGCGCAGAAAGTCTAGCGTCACCTTGACGGTCTTTCGCAGGTTGTCGCCGTCGCTGACCATGCGGCTGACCAGGTCGCCGACTTTCTGTTTGTCAAAGAACGGCTCGTCGAGGCGCAGGAGTTTATGCATGACGCGCTCAATGGCTTCCATGCGCAGCCGCTGCGCCAGCCATGCGGAAATGTAATTATTTAGAAAATCGAAGAGCGCCTTCAGCGTCCAGAGAATGAAAATCGCAACGCACAGTCCGTAAATATAATGTTTTCCCGTGCCGAATAGATCGCTGAGCGCGTGATCGACGAATATGCCGAGCTTGTCCTTCGGCGCCTTGTGCTCCAGCTTATCCAGAAACGTTTTCACAAGCACCAGCGGCGCGCTGCTGACCACCGCCAGCCCCAGCGCGGTGAGAACGTACCAGACCATCATGCCGCGATGCGGCAGGATGAGCTTAAGCGCGCGAATCAGGTTCTTCATTTCGGGGCTGAGTCCTTTTCACTACTTCAACACGGAGGCACGGAGATCCAGCCTGCTTCAGCAGGCTTCAAGGCGTTGTTTGCCCCCACCTTCAGGTGGGGGAAAGGTCTTCATCGATTTCCCCAATCAGCCGGCTTCAGCCGGGCTTTCAATTCGTCTCTGAGGGCTTAAGCCCACTCGTGAACATGAAGTCCGGCTAAAGCCGGCTCCTTAGCGCATCTGGCATCAGCCCACCCCCACCTAAAGGTGGGGGCAAACAACATCTTAAAGACGGCTGATGCCGTCTATTACTCGTTCCGAAATCATTCTTCTGCCATCTGCGACTCTGCGTTGAAGTCGTTAAACTGGCACCCTTTCCGGTTCATTCACTTTTAAAAGCTTACGACGGGTTGGTGCTTGCCTTCGCCGCGTCCGCTTCACCGTCGATCTGCCTTGAATGCGTTGTGCCCTTGTCGTAGGCGGCTGGCGGCGGCAGGCCCTGCTGGATGCGGGCGTAGAGTTTCATGTAGCGCACGAAACGGGTGAAGGCGCAGAAGCTGCACACGGCCAGGCCCGGGATGCCGTCAAGAAAGCCGAGCTTCAGGATGTACATCTTGAAGAATTCCCAGAACGGATGCAGGAAGAAATTCCAGATGTAAGGCTTGCGGCCTTCGCGATGGTACCGCTCGGCGGCCTGCGTGGTGTAGCGGTTGAAACGCTGGAAATAGCGGTTGAGTCCGTCCGGCGCGCAAGTGATATGGTCGAGCTTCGCTTTCAGCCGGCCGGAAGGCAGCAGCTTGCCGTCCTTATCTTTGATCTGAACATCGGCGTGAACATCGCGTTCGGCATAGCGGCCCAGGTCACGCTTGAAGAGTCGCTGGACGTCGTTCGTTTCCCATCCGCCGTGCTTGATCTCCCCGCCCAGAAAGAAATTGCGACGCACCACGAAATAGCCATTAAATTCGGGCCCGCCTGGCCGCGCGAGAATTTCGCGCACTTCTTTCTTCAGCTCCGGCGTCATGCGCTCATCGGCGTCGATGATGAAGACCCAGTCGTGAACGCATTGCGGAATGGCCCAGTTTTTCTGCGCGGCTGAATTCACATACTCGTGCTGTACAACACGTGCGCCGAAACTTTTGGCGATTTCAATGGTTTTGTCGGTGGAAAAGCTGTCGACGACGAAGATCTCGTCGGCGATATCCCGGACGGACTCCAGGCACGCCGGAAGGTTCACTTCCTCGTTGAACACCGGCACAAGCACACTCAGCTTCTCAGCCATGACTCCTCGATGCAGTTGGTATCGTCGTTTAAAGACGCTCGGGAAACGAAATACTTTAGCAGAATTGCCAGAGATGACGAGTGTAACGTCCTGATCCGGACGGGTCTTATATTAATTGAGGCGACTATCTGCGGGTAGGGACACAAGAGTGCTCTCCGCCCTCCGTGTCGTCTTGAACTCTGAGTTGAAGTCGTTTAGCTGTTATTTCAGCCGCTGCAGCACGCCGCGGGCTTGCCGCGACCACGGCATATTGGCGCTCGCCAGCCGGGACAGCTCAGCCGTGGCATCGGCGCCGCCGAGTTGGCCGAGTACTTCAATCGCCGTCACGGTGCGGAAGTCGGCGATGCCGCCGATCTGCGCCAGCAGCGATGCTGCGCGGATTCGCACCTCCAGGGAGGGATGCCGCAGCGCTGTCAGAAGAGCAGGGCGAGCGGCAATGCCGCGCTGACTCAGTTCCTCCGCGGCGTTGGCACGTAGTTGAAAGTTCGGATCGTCGAGCTTTTCAATCAACGCTGCAACATCGTCATCTTTTACTGCTCCCATCTCGCGAAGCCGGCGAATCAGATCCGCAGCACCGGCGGGGCCCTGCGCAATATAAAACGCAAAGGCCGCCGCGCGATCGTCGTATTGTGGCGAGGCCAGCTTCTGCCAGGCGTCATCGGCGCTGCCGGGATTCGCGTTGGCGACAACCGTCAGTGGCGGCTTGCTCAAGTCCCACACGACGATGCCTTCGCTCGCTGAAAGGCTGACGACGAACTTCCCGCCCGGCGCGGCCACAATCCCTACCGGCGTGCTGACCAGCCGGAAACGGCGGAGTTCCACGCCTGAGTCCACTTCCCACTGCCGTACGGTACGGTCGTTTCCTCCCGACCAGACGTAACGGCCATCGGCCGAGAACGCCACGCAGGTGATATCCGCCTTGTGGCCCACCAGCGTTCGCAGCACGCGGCCGGTCGCGACTTCCCAGACTCGCAGGCGCCCGCCGCCAGGCTGGTCTTCCTCGCTCTGCATCCATTGCTGCCGGCTGCCGCGCGTGGAAATTCCCAGGGATCCATCCGGCGAGAGCGCCAATGCGGCTACAGAACCGTCGTGATTGGGCAGCGTGCGCAGCTCGCGGCCGTTGAGCACATCCCAGAGGCGCGCGGTTTCATCGTTGGCTTCCGAGACCAGCACGCGGCCGTCGGCGGAGAAGGCTACCGCATCGATCGACAGCGTCGCTCCCGGTGCCTCGCCTGGAACTTTGTGTCCCGTCAACATGCCCAGCCTCGTACCGGTTTTCAGGTCCCAGATATGAATGCCGACCGAATCGGTGCTCGCCAGCAGCGCTCCGTTGGCCGAGATCGCCAGGCCACTCACAGGCCCCGTGTGGCCTTCGAATTTACGGATGGCTTTGCCATCTGCAGCGTCCCACTCGTGAACGCCTTCCTCGCCGCAGGTGAAAACGCTTTTGCCGTCAGGCGCGAACGCCACGTTTTTGACTTCATCAATTTCGGCGTTTATCGCAAGCCTCAGTTTTCCCTGCGCAACGTCGAACAGATGCAGCCTTCCGTCCTTTCCTGCACCGGCGGCGACTTTTCCATCCCGGGAAAGCGAGAGCTTGCCCATTTCATCGCCGGGACCGGTAAAGACGACTGCGCCGGCCGGAAGTTTCACCGGACCCACGGGACGGCCGTTGAGAATGTTGAAATCCAGATCGTCCTCGCCGGCGCAGAGCGCCAGGGAGAATACGCATGCAAGCCAGCCAGCCACGACGCTTCGGGATGCACCCATACCGGGCAGTCTAAAGTGGGCGCACGCAAACTCCAAGGACGAATTAGCGCGTGGAATTGCTTTGAGCGCTGCAGAGTTTAAATTAGACGAAGGAGTCTTTCTGCCAATGCGCTACATCCTCAGTGCCCAGGTCATTCCCGGAAAAGCCGCCGCCCTGCAGCGGGCGCTCCGCGATGGCTCGTTCAGCCGCGGCTTTCCTTATGGGGATCTCGGTGAAAATGTGCGCGAAGGAAAGGTCGATGCAGACGGCACGATCCGCTGGGTTGAAACATGCTATTGCCGCGAATACCTCAACGTCGCAATGGTCATGGAACTGGAATATCTTGAGCGCTACCTGCACCGCATCACGGTGACCGACGCGCGCGATCCGCGCTACTGCAAAGGTTATCCGCACTGCAACGATTGCCTCTGCACGAAAACGATTCGCTTCGACGGCCGCACTTTCGACTCGTTCCTCGACGAACTGGCCTCTCGCGAGCGCCCCAGGGAGAGTGCGACTAAAATCCCGACGCAATGGGCCGGCTGGCGCGGCAAGGTTCAGACCGAAGACGAGAAGCAGCGGAACCAAAACTGCGAGCTCGCCCGATGAGCGTGCTCGCGCGAGGCGCTCTGCTTCTCATTTTGATTTGTGCGGCCGCACAGGCTGAGAATCGTTTTTCCGAAAACGGCCGCCTGGAAGCGCTCTCGCTGGGCGGCGGCTGGACGCCTGTGGCAACAGACATCGTCGTTCCGCTGAAAGGCTGGACGAAACAATTCAATTTTTCCGCAGCGAAAGTCAATCAGAGCAAAACCGCCGATTCCCGGACCTGGCGGGCAACCCTCAGCGATGAAGCGGGCGGAATCGTTATCGAGCAGAGCGTGCGGGAGATCAACGGCCGGCTTGTTTTTGATGTGCGGGCCACGGCGCAGAAAGACGTGGACTGCGAATCCGTTCTCTTCTGGATTGATGTGCCGGCAGAGAAATATGCGGGCGGATCGTTCACTGCCGGCATTGACTTCGGCCCGCTTCCGCTGGAACTGACCGAGCAGTTCCGGCTCAGCAATGCCAGCACGCACAGCGTTACGCTGAAATCGAAAGATGATTTCGAACTGAATGTCACATTCCCGCCGAAAGCTCCAGTCACTGTTCAGGATAGTCGCAAGTGGAGCAACCATTTTTCAGTGCTGGTTCCCATTCACTATGGTCCCTTGCGCGCCGGACAGTCTGTCGTGTCGCAAATTTCCCTCGTTGCCAGCGGGCAAGTGGACGCGCAGCCGGCAACGGTGATGGTCGATCCAAATGCGGCCATGCAGACAATCCGGGGCATGGGCGGAAACTATTGCTTCAAAATTGAATCGCCAATCACGCGTTACACGCTCGACAATTTGAATGTCGCATATGCGCGCACAGAGTTGTCGCTGAAAGACTGGGAGCCGGAGAACGACGATGCTGATCCGGCAAAGATCAACTGGGCGGCATGCGTTGCGCGCGACACAGAAGGCAGCCGACTGCGCGCTGAACTGGAGCTAATGCGCGAGTTGTCCCAGAAGAAGATTCCGTACATCGCCTCCGTCTGGCATTTACCAGGCTGGCTCACCACCCCCGTTGCAGGAGCGGAAAACAGCAAAGTCGACGCATCCAAATGGCCCGAGTTCGCCGAGTGCGTCACGTCGTATCTGCTTTATGCGAAAGAAAAGTACCAGGCTGAGCCGGAGCTGTTCTCGTTCAACGAGCCTGATCTTGGAGTCCAGGTGCTTTTGAGCCCCGAAGAACACCGGGACTCCATTAAGCTGCTCGGCACCGCCTTCGAGAAGTCCGGGCTGAAAACGCGGCTGCTGCTTGGCGACGTGGCCAATCCGCGCGGTTCGACAGAGTACCTTGCATCCGCGATCGCCGATCCCGACGCGCTGAAGTTTGCCGGAGCAATTTCGTTTCATTCCTGGGGCGGCGCGCAGCCTGAGCAGTACAACGTGTGGCCGCGGCTTGCCCAGTCCACAAAGCTGCCGCTGATCGTCGCTGAAGCGGGTGTTGATCCAGCCGCATGGAAGACCGGCAGTTTTCAATCATTCGACTACGGATTGCGGGAAGCGGCGCAGTATCAGGATCTTTTCCGCCACGCACGACCGAATGCGATTCTGTTCTGGGAATTCACGGACGATTACCCGCTGCTCACACGCAACAAGTTCAATAAGAACCGCTTCGCCCCCACCGAGCGCTACTGTTTTCAGAAGCACTATTGCGATCTGATTCCTGCCGGAAGCGTGATGCTGGCCAGCACCAGCGACAACGAATTCATTCGCGCGAGCGTCTTCAAGTTTTCACGCGACGGCGCGGAGGGTTTCACGGTTCATCTGCTGAATACCGGCTGGGCGCGGGAGGTGACACTTCGCGGGCTGCCGGCCAGCGTGACGACACTGACCGCCGTTCGCACGAGCCGCGGAGAACTGTACCGGGTGCTTGAGGCGATGAAACCCGAGAACGGCTCAATTAAGCTCGCACTGCCGCCGCAGTGCCTGATCAGCCTGACGACACTTTCAGTCGAGCCGCTGAAGCAATAGCGGCGCAAGCTTCAGCTTGCGAATGTGGCGCGAACTTTAGTTCGCGAGAACTGCGTGACCAGAGTTTGCGGGAACCGCGCGAACTGAAGTTCACGCCACAAAGAAAAACTGGAAGGCGATGCCTTCCAGTTCGAACGTTACATTCAGTGATGAACGTGCTTTAGAATTCGACGACGAAGCGCTTGAGCGAGCCCAGCACGCCAAGGACGATGCTGACCAGCGCACAGACCATCGCGCCGATAAAGAACTGCGACTGCGGCTCGCCGGCTTTGCCGGAAATCCACGTTTCTGTCCCGCCGACCCACATGACAATGCAAACGGCAGCGAAGACAAAGAACAGAATGGAGATCAGGCTGAAGAGCTTCTGCTTTTTCTGGACCGCGGCAACTTCTTCGTGCTCAGCGGCAGTCAGATTCTGAATGCGCCGCGCGCACACCGGACAGGTGATATCGCGTTCTTCCGCTTTCAAATCCACGTCGCGAATCGTAGCGCACTCGCTGCAGCGTAACCGTACTGCTATACCCATTCATCACCTCCACCTGTTGCAATTGAAGCCTGCGCGTAAGTGCTGACACACGCAAGACCTTCAGTCCTTCTGTAATTTTAGACGGGCTGAAGTTTAGCTTCCCAGCCGGTTTTTGACAAGAAGGGAAAAACGGGGGTTAGGGTTCAGGGGTTAGGGTTCAGGGGTTAGGGTTCAGGGGTTGACGGGTGTGCGGACCTCGGTCGACGAGGTTGTCGGGAAGCAATGGGGGATTATTGGGATCGTACAAATCTTTGCCGGCCACTCTTCCTTTCGCAGTCCATTTTGTGCCTTTGAGCAGATAACCACGAGTCCGGTCATCATAGTCAAAATTAGAGCGATTTGCCCAAAGGAAGTAAATAGCGTTTTTTCTCCATTCCAAGACCTTCGTAAGGTCCTCAGTGCCTTTCAGCCAGCCATAACGCCATTGAATGTCTGGGAAATTGGGACCCAGAAACCTTTGTTCCATCAAAAACCTATCCACTTTCCTATCGTCCGGAACATTCAATGCTTCGTTAAGGAATCGGATGCGCCCAGATATTTCGAACTGAACCCAATCATCTAGATCAACTTTGTAATCAGCGGGAATCATACTTCCGAACCGGTTTACATACGCCTCAACCATTTCCTTATCATAGGAGTTGTCAATGCGTACATACATCTGGTCGCTGACCTGCCAAACAACAAACGTTCCCCACGATGATCGACTCACTATTACGTTCCCATTGCCGCATCTCTCAACCGACCACTTAGTACCGGGTACGCCGCAGAGCATGTCGTGTTCGACATCCTCCCGTGTGGCCCCCGTATAGCATTGAAGAATCATTATCTCGTTTCGCTTAGTAGAGGCATCGTTGAACATAAATGAAAAACAGACACGACTTCGAAGCCTCAAAATTCTTCCCGAGACGCTCGACGTCTTGCCGCCGTGTGTCCATCTCGTCTTTCCAACAACACCTTCTATTTTCAAAAACCTGTAAATGCCCTCTGCGCCCTTAACCCACTTGTTGTCGAAACCGCCGGTCCAAGGTTGATCATTAAAGGGTTGCCATACAAACTCGTGACGCTCTCCGACCTGCCTCACGCCCTCCACACCGGGAACCCTGGCAAGTTCCTCGATTTCAGTCTGCGTCAAACCTCCAAGCGAAAACAGAAAGGGTGAAGGCAGTTCTCCATTGGCGAGCTCACCGCAGGAAGCGTTCACAATAAACAGCAACGTGAGTGCTAGCGCTGCCATCTGGTAAATATTGGCGCCCATAGATTTCTAACCACCCCGCATTTTAAAAGAATAATTGCGTACCTTTGCCGCTGCCGACATGGAAATTTGAATTCACCGCAGCAGAAGTACATCACTCGGGCGCAGGTAAAAGCATAGCGCCGAGCCCGCAAGGGTGTCAATGCCGCCAGGTTAAGGATGCTGATCTGTTTTGTAAGTTTCAGCGCGGAGTTGATGGCCAAGATTTGCAAAGTGCGCGTTGCGTCAGGTATAGTCTTGCAAGCGTATTCAACTTTTCAGGCCTTTCAGCATGAACATCGAACCCCAGCGCGCCCTTGTGACGCCGCGTGTGCGCAGTGACGGCAATAGTCGCCTGCCGCTTGAATGCGAGCTGCTGCCGCTGCTGCAGGAGCATTCACGGGGAGCTATCGCGCTGCTGGGCGGAATGGGTTCGGGAAAAACAACGGCGCTGCGGCATTTGAAGTGCCTGCTTCCAGAAGAAAGTAACATCGAACTGCTCGACGATGAAAGCGAAGCCCGTATCGTAGATCGTCTAAGCCAGAGCGGGCTGGTCGTGTACACGGCGCAGCGGGCGTTTGATCTTAAACACAGGGCTATTTTTCGCCTGACGAACTGGACGCGCGATGACTGGATCGAGTACCTGCTGGCAGCGCATCGTGAGCAATGCGCATCCGTCATGACGCGCGTGCAGACCGCCGAAGGCGCGGCGTTCATCGCGGGAAATCCGGAACTCTGGCGCGTGATCCTGGACACGTTTGCCGCGCACGAGCACGTCTCGCGGCTGGGCGATGCACTGCTGTGTTTTCTGCGGCTCAATCTCACGCGCGAGCAGCTTGCGCAGGCGCAGAGAGCGTGCCTGACGAAGCTGCTGATGGATCCCAAAGTGCTCCGCAGGACAGCGGTATGTTTCCCGAAAGATCATTGTGTTGAAACTGTTGGGCTCGATAGGAACGACTTTGCAGCGGTGTCGAAGTTCGATTGCGATGAGCGTGCGCGAAGACTCTTCCGCCACGAGCAGGTTCAACTCGTGCTCGCGCGTGAACACATTGTTGGCGATCTGAAGGCAAAGCAGCCATGCAAGTACCTCGTCTTCCGAATTGAGCGCACGCTGCTGCGCATGCTGGGTTCGGCACTGAAACATGAGCCGGCCGCGCTGCATTATCTTGAGAAACTATCGGGTGAGCGCGAACTGCAGGCGATGGCGGCCAGCCTGCTGCATGGATCGGAAGCCCGGTGGATTCCGAGCACACGGCAGTGCAACTGGTCGTTCACGCGCACACGGGGCGAGTTCTCAGGCGGGTACTTCGACTTTGCGCAATGGCCGAAAGCCGAACTAAGCTCGGCGCGCTTTGATTTTGTCACCCTGACGCATGGGAATTTGAAAGCAGCGGACCTGTGCAACTGTGATCTTATCGGTGCTGATTTCTCGTTCACGACGCTTCAGCAAGCGCAGCTTAAGGACGTGCGAGCCGAGAACAGCGTCTTCCGTGGGGCTGATTTCTCATCCGCCGACCTTTCGCGCGCAAACTTCAAAGAAAGCGACCTCTCCGGTGCGTGCTTCGAGCAGGCCGCAATGCAAGGCGCAGTTCTGACGCGCGCGAACCTCACTGGTGCGCGGTTTTTCAGAGCCAGACTGTTCAACGCACTGCTGACAGGCGCACAAATTGACGGCGCGGATTTCTCGCAAGCCGATCTTTCGAGCGCCGTTCTTCAGTCGCTCGTCCTTCGTACGGCAACGTTCACTGGTGCGAGCTTCCGCCACGCCGATCTGCGCGGCTGCGATCTGGAAAACATGGAACTGCCTTCCGCTGATTTCAGAAAGGCGAACCTCAGCGGCGCATACCTGACCGGCTCGTTCATTCCGAAAGGCAACTTCGCTGGCGCGAACTTGAGCTGCACCGGGCTGGCCGGAATTGAATGGGAGCGCGCGGACTTAAGCGGCGCCGACCTGCGCGGGTGCAGCTTTCACCTGGGCTCGACGCGCTCGGGACGAGTGGACAGTTTCATCGCCTGCGAGGGCAGCCGCACGGGCTTTTACACTGACGAGTATCAGGAGCAGCACTTCAAGGCGCCCGAGCAGAGCAAGGCGAACCTGCGGGGGGCGGATCTGCGTGGAGCCAATATTGACAACGTGGATTTTTACCTGGTTGACTTGAGAGATGCCCGCTATGACGCGCGGCAGGAAGAGCACTTCCGGCGCTGCCGCGCGATATTGGAAAGCCGCGTTTGAAACGTCTTGCCTCTCAGCGTTTCTGAATCGCACGCAGCGCTTCGTCCGCGCACCAGTGGTCAAAGCCCTGCTTGCGTTTGCGCAGGCGCTTGAGCGGCTCAATGGCCGCGCTTGCTGCCGGTCCAATGCGGCCGAGCGCGATCGCGGCACTCACGCAGATGTCATCTTTCTCGATCGCTTCGATCAGCGCCGGTACCGCTGGGCGCGCCGCCGAACCGAGTTCACCCAGTGCCGTCACTGCCGCAACGCGAACAACCCAGTCACTGTCTTCAACCGCCTCAATCAGATGCGGCACCGCATCAGCGGCCTCTTTACCGAGTTCCGCCAAAGCGCAGATCGCAGCGACTCGACGGCTGCAATCGCCATTCTTCAGATCGTAAATTAAACCCACCACGCGGTCTTCCCGGCTTCCGGATGCTTCAAGGCGCCCAGTGCCGCTTGGCGCCAGAACCGGCTCGATGCCTGCCGTGATATTGCGTGTGCAATTCGCAGCAGCTTCTGCCAGGGATTGAACCATAAAGGAGCCTCCAGTCGGTTATTGCCGGACTTCAGCCCGGCACGCGTGTGAAAATTCTTACCAGCACAGACTAGTGCGGCCTCAGCGTCTCAATTTTTGTGCCGCCCACGACGTGCGCATTACCAGAATGAATGCGCCTTCTCCACCAGCGCGCTCGGCGCGGCTGTAATGAGTTGAATTCAAAGCGCTTAAAACAAAAGTTCGAGCAGCGGCGATTTGCTTTTCGTTTTCACGATCAGCGATAACCTTCTGAAGCGGCTGCCAAACTGAAAAGGTGTGAAAAGAACAGACTCAGGTTTCCCAAACGGCTGAATAAAGATGAAAACAAAACGCTCTCTGTCGTTCACCCGGTCGGCGAAGGCTTTCGCCGAGGCTTCGCAGAACTTTCCCGGCGGAGTCAACTCGCCCGTGCGCTCGTGGCGGAGCGTCGGAGGCGATCCGTTTTTCGTCTCGTACGCCAAAGGCGCGGAGCTGGTGGACCTTGACGGCAACCGCTATGTCGACTTCGTGGGCTCCTGGGGCCCGATGATTCTCGGTCACTGTCAGTCAAAAGTTGTCGCCGCGATTCGCAAGCAGGCCGTGCGCGGAGCGAGCTTCGGCGCACCGACGGAGCTGGAAACGCGGCTGGGCCAGAGAGTCCGCAAGCTCGTGCCTTCTCTGGAGCTTTTACGCTTTGTTTCGTCAGGGACCGAAGCGTGCATGCACGCGGTCCGCGTCGCGCGTGGGTTCACTGGCCGCGAAAAGATCATCAAGTTCGAAGGCTGCTACCACGGCGCGTCCGACCCGATGCTCGTGAAGGCCGGCTCAGGCGTAGCCACCTTCGGGCTGCCTGATTCAGCCGGCGTGAATGCCAGCACCGCCGCCAACACGTTGACGGCTCCGTTCAACGATCTTGCCGCCGTACGCGAACTGCTATCTGTGAACAAAGGCCAGATCGCGGCAATCATTCTCGAGCCGGTTGTTGGCAATGCCGGCGTGTTGATCCCGCACAAAGGATTTCTGCAGGGACTGCGCGACGCCGCGAGCGATTCGGGCGCAGTGCTCATTTTCGACGAAGTGATGACCGGCTTCCGCCTGGCGCCCGGCGGCGCGCAGCAGTTTTATGGCATCAAGCCAGACATGACGACGCTCGGGAAGATTATCGGCGGCGGACTGCCCTGCGCTGCCTATGGCGGGCGTCGGGAGATCATGGAAAAGGTGGCGCCGATCGGCCCGGTCTACCAGGCCGGCACGCTCTCGGGCAACCCGCTGGCGATGGCAGCGGGCGTGGCCACGCTTCAGCAACTGGAGGATTCGGGCGTTTACGAGCAGCTCGAGACGATTTCAGCGACGGTCGAGAAAAGCCTGCGAGACGCGGCCGCTGCCGCGGGCTGGGCGGAGAGAATCTGCATCAATCGCGTCGGCAGCATGTTCACGCTCTTTTTCTGCAAGGGTCCGGTCACTAATTTCGCGGATGCCAAGAACGCCGACGCCAAAGTGTATGCAAAATTCTTCCGCGCCATGCTGCAGCACGGCGTCTACCTGCCGCCGAGCCAGTTTGAAGCCGCATTCGTCAACCTGGCGATGGACCGCAAGATACTCAAGCGCGTGGCCAAAGCCGCCAGGGCTGCGTTTGCAGCGCTTTGATCTCACGCAAAGACGCAAAGGCGCTAAGACGAGCCTTTTAACGACTTCAACACGGAGACGCGGAGAGCACGGAGGTCACGGAGATTTTTGGAAGGTTTAATTTTCGCTGATCATCGACGTGCTTCAAAAAAAAAAGGCTTCACCCACTGGTGAAGCCTTTGTCGAAAATCTGTTCTTTGCGTCTTAGCGTCTTTGCGTGAGCCGTTCCGTTCAAGCCGCTTCGTCGTTCATGAAGATCTCGAACTTCTCGATGTTGCACTCGAATTCCATCTTCCCGTCAGAGAGCTCGAGCATGGCGTAGGGTTCGTGGGGGTAGATCTTCTTGATCCACAGCAGCGGGCCAACGGGTGTGCCGGCTTTCGCTGAACCGTCCCACGGATGAATCCGCCGAACCGCATCGCCTACGTAGAGATTCAACGTTGCCATTCCCATTGCGCCCTCCTTTCCTCTTTCTGCTGTTCCTGTCTGCTGGTCTCTTCTGTCGTCGTCCTCGTTCGTATTGGACTACCTAGATAACGAATGAGCGTTGAAAATTTTCAAAAAATTCCACATTTTTTTTGCACGTTCTAAAGCACCCCGCCGGTGCTGCGATTGGCAATTGCTTCAGGCCATCCGAGGCGGTATTCAAGGAACTGCATCGCTGGCGCCGTACTATCTTTTAGACCCCTGGTTTCTCATGCGAACAAGCATTCTCGACCTCCTCAAAATGAAACAGAGCGGCACGCCGATTCCGGTGCTGACCTGTTACGATTACACATCCGCCCGCATCCTGGATTCCGTCGGCATTCCCGTCCTGCTCGTCGGCGATTCTCTGGGCATGGTCGTGCACGGCTTCGATTCGACGCTGCCGGTCACCCTCGAAATGATGATCTGCCACTGCCAGGCCGTCGCTCGCGGCGCGAAGAACGCGCTGATCGTCATCGACCTTCCCTTCGCAACGTATTCGTTCTCCGACTACGCGAACACGCTCAAGAACGCAGCGCGCGGACTGGCTGAAGGCGGCGCGCAAGCCGTGAAGATCGAAGGCGGCGCGCGCATGGCGCCGGTCGTCGCGAGCCTCATTGCCAGCGGCATTCCGGTGATGGGCCACATCGGCCTGACGCCGCAGTCCATCAACCAGCTCGGCGGCTATAAGATGCAGGGCAAGGACGAGAACTCCCGCAAGCGCCTGCTCGCCGACGCGCTGGAACTCGAAGCCGCCGGCGCATTCGCCATCGTGCTCGAGCTTGTTCCCCATGACCTGGCCAAGCACATCAGCGAGCGCCTGAAAATTCCCACAATCGGCATTGGCGCGGGCAGGGACTGCGACGGCCAGGTGCAGGTCTTCCATGATGTCTTCGGCCTGTACGAGGATTTCGTTCCCAAGCACACGCGCCGCTACACGCAGGTTGCCGATGCCATCCGCGGCGCGGCCAAGGCCTACATCGGCGACGTGACAGCGAAGAAGTTCCCCGAAAAGTGATCTGATGCATGATGCATAATCCATAAACAGCAACGGATACGGAAGAACAGTACCCACCATGGCCACTCGAAAAATCTCTGAACGTCAGCGCCGCATCGAACTGGGCGAAATCGCACCGGCGCATCCGGTGCATGTGCGTGAGCCGCGCGTGATCGTCATCGGACACAAGAATCCCGATACCGACAGCATCGCCGCAGCCGCGGGCTATGCGCAGCTCAAGAAACTGATGGGCATGCCTAACGTCGAGCCCGCGTGTGCGGGATTGCCAAGCGCCAGAACTGACTTCCTGTTCAAGCGCTTCGATGTTCCGCTGCCGCCGGTCCTCGGCGACGTCCATCCGCGAATCAAGGACGTGCTCGACCCGCACCCGGCGACAATCTCCGCCGGGCAGACGCTGCTGGAAGCCATGTCCGCTCTGCAGCGCACGCGCCAGCGCCGCATTCCGGTCATCGACGCCAAGGGCATGTACCTGGGCATGGTCAGTCTCTTCGACATGGCCGACCGCATGGTCCTGCAGGCTGGCCAGGCCGACTTTGAAGGGGAAGGCGGCGGCCTGATGGGGCGCCAAATCAACACGTCCATCGCGCACATCTCCGAGGTGCTCAAAGCCCGCGCGCTCTCGCTGTACCGCGACGGCGCCATTGAAGCGCTCGAAGTGTACGTCGGCGCCATGAGCGAAAGCACGCTGCGCGAACGCATGTCGGGCCGCGACCCGCAGCGTATCACGCTCGTCGTCGGCGACCGGCACGAAATTCACAAGCTTGCCGTCGATCTGAAGCTGCGCCTGATGATCGTGACCGGCAACTTCGAAGTGGACGAAGACCTGCTCGACGAAGCGCGTTCGATCGGGACGAGCATCCTGCAGACGCCATTCGATTCGGCCACGACTGTCCGCCGCTTGAAATTCAGCGCGCCCGCCGAGCAGATGCTGCAGGAGAATGTGACGACCTTCGGCAGCGAAGAGAAGCTGGCCGACATGCGCGACGTCATTCTCAGCGAGAAAGACGACGTCTTTCCCGTCGTCGACGATCACGGCCGGCTTGAAGGCGTGCTCACGCAGGAAGCCCTGGAAGGCGAACTGCCGCTGAAACTTATTCTCGTCGACCACAATGAACTCAACCAGGCGGTCGACGGCGCCTACGAAGTGCCGATCATTGAAATTCTGGACCACCACAGACTCGGATCGCAACAGACGCAGACGCCGATCAATTTTATCAACGAAGTCGTGGGCTCGTCATGCACGCTGGTGAGCGAGCAGTTCCGGCGTTGGAATCACAAGCCGACGCCCGCGATGGCGGGCATCCTTATGGGCGGCATCATTACCGATACGCTGATGCTGCGCTCGCCCACCACCACACCGCGCGACCATCAGGCCATCGAGTGGCTCAAGGAAATCAACGGCGCTGATCCGAAGAAGCTCTCGGAAGAGATTCTGTCCGTCGGTTCGAGCATCGCCACGCAGCCGGCGCGCAACGTGATCACTGCCGACAAGAAGGATTACAATACCGATCGCTACAAGTTTGCGGTCGCGCAGGTTGAAGAAGTCGGCTTCGAAAACTTCTTTGCCAAGCGCGGCGAACTTCTGCGCGAAATGCGCAGCATCCGCAAGGAGGAGAAATACGATTTCTTCGGCCTGCTGGTGACGAATGTGGTGCGCGAGACGAGCATGATGCTGTGCGTCGGCGAAAAGCGCGTGCTCGACCGCATTAACTACACACGCCTCGACGAGAGCACCTTTGACCTGCCGGGCGTGCTGAGCCGCAAAAAGCAGCTTCTGCCGCACCTGCTGAAGGTGATGGAATAGCGCTGCTCACACCGAGCGCAGCAGTGAACGGCCCTTGCTGAGCCATTGCCTGTCTTCGCTGGGTGCCTGCTCGCTGGTGGCCAGCATGTCTTCCAGAACAGTCTTCGCCTTGGCCTTGTCGCCGCTCTGGGC
>DASPJR010000069.1:0-7554 GCA_035628505.1 Planctomycetota bacterium
ATCCGCCGTCGTTGGTATCGCGGAAGTGTGCAGCACGCCGCACCCTGATCCGACGCAGTTCGATGCGAAGTCCGACTATTACGATTCTAAAAGCACAAAGGCCGAGCCGCGGTGGATCCTGGTGGACATCAAGTATGTGGAGACTTTCAAGCGGCCGGTGACGCTCGCCGAGATCAAGACCACGAAGGGGCTCGAGAATATGGCCTTGCTCAAGCGCGGACGATTGTCGGTGCAGCCGGTGACGCCTGCGGAATGGGAGATCATCGTTAAGCTTGGGCGTGGATGAATCAGCTTCACTGATGTACGCTTCCGAACAGGACGTAACGCTGCGCGGGATTGAACGCATCCCACGTCTTCTTTAGCACGCGGTCCCACTGATACTGGCCGTTATCCCAGTACTTCTCCGCAACCATGTACGGAAAGAGTGCCCGGCGACGCTTGCCGCTCGTGTTCAGCGTGCCGCTGTGCCACGTATGTCCGTTGTAAACCAGCACGGTGCCTGCCGGTGCAGTGACGATGATCTGCTCGGGATGATCGTCAGAGGTGCTCTTCATCACATGCTCCGGTCGCGTCTGCCAGCGGTGAGAACCTGGAACGAGTCGCGTCGCTCCGTTCTCGGGTGAGAAATCATCCAGCATGAACGCGGCATCTGCAGATTGATTCGGACAACTCGCGTCATGCGCATCACCCCAGTAATCGGGATGTAAACCCTGTTGCGGCTTCCCGGAATTGGGAAGCGGTTCGCGTGCGCTGATCGATGACAGCCGGAACTCGCTTTTAAAGATGTGCCAGCAGGCGGCCAGGTACTTCGGATGTGTCCACACGCGCGTGAAACAATCGCCTTTGTTCACCAGGTTGCCCAGGCGCAGCGCACCGTCCTCCTGGTGATAGTCCATCCCGGCGCGTGAGCCCTCGGCATCGGCGATCGCGTCGTATCGCTCGCGCAGCGCCTGCAGCAGATCTGGCTCAATCAGCCGCTCGAAGAGGACATATCCTTTTTCGTCCAGTGAGCGCTTCTCGTCTGCTGTAAGTATCTCGTCATCAACGCCGAGTACAGCCAAGGCGTCGTTGATGCAGCCGACTTCGCAGGCAGCTTCCATTCGACAAGTTCCTCCTTGTTCAGCGTGAGCTCTTTGGTGTTGCTGGATACACTATGTCTCATTGCAGACGCAAGGTAAATGGATGCAGTTAGGTTTCTGATGGACAAAAACGGGATGCGAAGGTATCGTCCCGTCCATGCCGCGCTTTTTTCTTATCGGCCGCGCCACGCTGAGCGAAAGCCAGCCGCATCATCATTCGACGTGGGAGATCTCCGTCTACACGCACGGCAGCGGGCGGGCCTGGGTCGGCGATCACGAGTTCACTTTCGGGCCAGGCACGATTGTGTGCTATCCGCCGGTGCTCGATCACAAGGAATTCTCGCCGGAGCCATTCACAGAGTTCTACATCCACACTGACGCGCTCACTCTTGGCCCGGATGCAGTGCCGATTTTTAAAGATACGCCGGCTGAGACCGTCACGCGGCTCGCCGGCCTGCTGAACGATGAATTTCATCGCAAGGAGCCCGGCTGGCAATCCGCCACGCAGGATCTTTTCGATCTGATCATCGGCTACCTGAATCGGTGGCGGCAGGGTACGAACACGCATCCGCTCGTCGAGCGGCTGAAGCACATGCTCATCGAGAATCTGCAGAACTCCTCATTCCAGGTCGGCGAAGCGCTGAACCAGTTGCCGCTCTCCCCGGATCACCTTCGTGAACTCTTCGAAAAGACCACGGGCAAAACGCCGCTCAAGTATTTGACGGAGATTCGCATCAACGAAGCGCGGAACCTGCTGCGACAAGGTTACAGCGTTAAGGAGTCAGGCATCCGCGCGGGTTATCCGGATCCGTATTATTTCTCCCGCATCTTTCATAAGACCACGGGCCTCCGTCCCAGCGAATACGCGCGCTCGCGAGGCCGGGCGTGATTGCGCGACAGCAATACCGCGCGCAGTTCTTCAGATGGCGCATGGCCGGGATCGCGGCCTGCGTTCTCGCAGTTGCCGCCTGCTGGATTATTCCCGCGCGGCTGGCGCTGCATCCGGACGGCGCTTGGTACGCGTTCGCTTACAGTGCTGATGAGACCGCGTACATGTGGCGCGTCGATTTGCTCCCCGCCGGAGCCAGCGCGAACAACGTTTTCAATTCAGTCAGCGACCCGAACGTGATTTCGCCTTACTTCCTGGATCGCTTGATCCGCGCGTTCCTGGTAGCCACGGGAATGGATGTCATCGCATTCTTCTGGGCGTGGCGACTATTGTTCCCTGCCGCCTTGATCATGCTCTATTACTGGCTCGCACGCGTGTGCCGAGGGAACCGTGTTTCTCAGAGGCCGCTGAATAGGCTGCTGGCATCCTTCGCGCTTCTGCTGACCTACGCGCTCTATTACATGCTCGTCGATCTGCAGACCGTATTCTTTCAGAGTATCGATTACGTCCCGATCTTCATGCTGCTCAACCGAGTGCCCACGAACATCGAGTTCCTGCTCGGCGTCGCGTTCATCGCCTGCTTTGTTGCGTGGGCACGCACGCCGACAGTGGCTCGGGGCGTCGCCCTGTGCGCAACACTTGTGTTCGCGCTATATCTGCGACCGTACATTGCGATCCCTGCGGCCGCCGCGGTCATTCTTGCCGTCGGTTGGCGCGCCGTTCGGCGCGAACTGACACTTGCTCAAACGCTACTGCCCGCTGGGTTCCTGACGCTCGCGATCATGCCGTGGTGGCTCATCGAGCGGCACAATCAAACGAGCGAGGCCTACCGCGACCAGATGGTGCGGATGTTCCACATTCCGTATCCCTACGCTGTCCATGAACGCTGGTGGCTGTACGGCCTGATCGCAGGCATCGTGCTCCTCGCAAGCCGCTTCGTGAGCGACCGTGCCCGTCTGGCAATGGTGTGCAGCGCGATCAGCCTGGCGGTGTTTCCCTTCTACGCCGGATTGCTGAAGGTCGCGCGCGAACTCCTCGCCAACGATCGCTTCAGTTGCTTTTACCTGCCACTGTTGTTCGCCTCTGGATTTCTGCTTCTGCGCCACCGTCGACAAAGGCAGCCAGGACGAGAAGCAGTTTCCGCCAAGGTCGCTGCCGTTTTCGCCGCGTCGTTTCTCGCGGTCACGGCGCTCAGCTTTCGCTTTGAGTTTAAGGAACCGTTTCTTCCCGCATTCATCAAGCGCGACCGCAACTATTTCACGGCATATGAATGGGTGCGCGACAACACGCCCGCGGATGCACTTTTCCTGGTCGATGATGGCTTCGACTGGAGTCAGGTCCCAGACAACGAGAATGCCATGCGGATGGCGTTGACGCAGCACTTCTTCTTCCACTTCGACATGTTCAGCCACATCGCGAGGCGGCCGCGCGTCTACACCGAACTGCTCTATGTCTACTATCTCAAGGAGCAGGAACTCGATGAGCTATCGCTGCTGCATTGGGGCACCTTCGGGCTTAAGCGCCCAGGTTACGACGTGGTGCTTAAGCGCTTCCAACCGGATTTCATTTTCTGGCGGCGCACACCGCCCATCTTTGAGGCCGACCGCACGCTGCCGATCCCGCGCGGGTACTTCGGAATCCTACTGCAGCGCTTCTCAACAACGGTTTACCAGGACGACTACTGCGAAATCTGGCAGATGGACTACACTCGCACGCGTTCATCTCAGCCACAGAACGGCTCAAGATCGGGTCAATGATGCACGATACAGCAAAGAGTTGGGCACGATCTGACATCTGGCGTATTCCAGCGGCCGAGTTCGTGGTTTTGCTGCTGGTGCTCTTTGTCGTCTGTGCTGTTGCTGTGACACCGCACATGCAGTCGCGAGGAGCGCTCGCCGAGATCCAGATCCAGCGCTCCGGTGCGGCCTTTCAGCCGGTTGGCATTCCGGGCTGGCGGATGGACGTCAACAGCGCGACACAGGCGGAACTGGAGTCTTTGCCAGGCATCGGACCGAAGCGTGCAGCGGCGATCATCAGCGAGCGGAAGAGGCGCGGGGCGTTTCGCGATATATGGGAACTGTGCGAAGTGCCGGGGCTGACGCGCGGAATGGTGAAGCGCCTCGAGCCGATGATCCAGGTCCAGCGCCCGGCCGCCGAAAGGCCCGATCCGCTGTTGAAGTGACCGCAGTCCCCTCGCTCCTTAAGAGAGTCTGCCAATCGATCGAAGGCGCGGCTCCATTCGCAGCCGGCGGGATACTCATCGCCAGCGGCACGACTTCGGCGCTCCATACCGCCGGATTGACCATGTGGGGCGGGCCAATGGCCGGCGCAGCGTTGCCCGTGTCGCTGCTTGTGGGCGGCGCAGGCACGGGTTTGATCGTCGCGTCGTGGGACGCATTCCAGGCCCGCCGACAGTTGAAGGCCGCTCAGCAGGACCTGCTCCGCGCCCAAGCTCAACGCGATGTAGCGCTGCTGCAGGCGCGCCGTATGCGCGCCCAGGCTGAAGGCCTAACGCTGATGCGTGAGATTCACCGCTCGACTGCGATTCCGGACCGCCACGAGCGGCTGCACCGCATTCTGATATTGCTCGCGGACCTGTTTGAGGCCCGTGAGGTGTCCCTCTTCGCTGCCGCCGAACAGAGTGCTGCGCGGGTGCATCCAGCGGCCTGTCTTCGCATCACGAACAAGGAAGAACTGTTCATCACGTTCGACCTCGAGGAACTTCAACGTCTCGAAAATCTTTCTGACGGAGCAGATGCGGGCCGCAAGAGCGGCACTCTACGCGTCGCCAAGAACAGCGCGACCATCGTGCGTGAAGGCTGCCAGCTCTTCGTTGAGGGAACGCTCGTCCGCAACGCCAGCCCCGTCGCGAAGGCTCAGTGGCGCCGCGGAGCACAGGCCGTTCATGATGCTTTGGCGTCGAACGATCCCGCGGACATCCTCGAGAACGCGTTGATCAAGATCGACTACAGCCCAGGCGCCTGCGCCTTTGCCGCGCAGGCGCTCGAGCGCCGCCGCACTGTACGCAAGGACCAGTGTACGCCCACACAGAGCGGCTCGCACGACGGACTGGTGCTCTGCGTGCCCCTGGTAGCAGATCAGAAGCCCATCGGCGTGCTGCGGATCTGCCGTTCGGTCGAAGGCTTCAATGGGCCGGAGGCCGAAGCGCTCGAAGAACTCCTGATGGAGTCCGGCAAACACATCGCTCTCGCGCTGAAGAAGGACGAAGACGACCGCAAGGCGATCACCGACGTACTGACGTCGCTCTACATTAAGCGCCACTTCCTGCAGATGATGGAAAAGCTGCGCGGCGATGCCGTTTCCGGCGGCAATGGATTCTGCCTCGTGCTCTGCGACATCGATCACTTCAAGAAGGTGAACGATACGCACGGACACCTCAGCGGCGACATGATCCTGAAGGGCGTCGCAGGTGTTCTGCGCAAAGAACTGCGCACCGGCGATATGGCTTTCCGCTACGGCGGAGAAGAGATGGCGCTGCTGCTCCCGAACGCGAGCCTTGATGCCGCTGAGCAGACGGCGGAGCGTTTGCGCAGCGCCGTTCAAGGCTCAACATTCAGAGGCGAGAAGGGGCAGGCTGTCCCCATCACCATTTCATTGGGATTTGCCCAGCACCAGGCAGGGCTCACCAGCGAGGCGCTGATCAGCCGCGCGGATCGCGCGCTTTATGCGAGCAAACAGAACGGGCGCAACCGGGTCACGCGGTGGTCGCCCACCCTTCCCGATCCGCTTGAAATGAAGGACGCAAAGAAAGAGAACGCGGCAGCCTCTGGCAACGGCGCGGTCGCGGTCACTGGCGTCGCTCGCAGAGACCCTTCAACCTAACTAGAACAGTTGGCGATTCTGTCTTTTCCCCAGAATTCCGAATTACTTTTCAAGTCTTGACCCAGGCGGGAGTTGCACCGAAAAAAAGCCCTCAACTCGCCCACGGACGAGCGAGACAATCGCGTGCCGCCTGCTCCCTTCGCAGTGTTCCGTGTGGAACGTGTGCGAAGGGAGCAGAGGCAAAGCTCGGTTAGTTTCCGATTTCCAGCGGCCCAACCTTGAAGAACGGATCGTCCTTCTCCCGGATGACGTGGCGTTCGCGCACGACCGGCCGTTCTTCATAGCGGACTTCGTGGCGGCGCTCGAACGCCACGTTCTCGTTTCCGGCTTCCATCCGGTCAACAATCACCAGTGGTTCGCGGCCGGCGAGATCCAACGTGCCGATGACCCGCACGAAATCGCGGTCGTGCCGTTCGGCGAAGTTGGCCAGGCTGCGGCTGCCGCCGAAATCCAGCTCATAGATCCGGCCCTTGGCTTCCAGCGTGGCGCGGCCGCCCTCACGATCGCTGTGCAGTTTGCCCTTCATTTCCACCCTGACAAAGTCGTCATTTGCCGCGTATGCGCCGCCGCCAATCAAGGCGGTCAACGCAAGCGCCAGCATGATTTTTCCCGACATGGCAATCTCTCCTGCTCGTCTCCTCGAGACTTCCCAAGACGGGAAGTCGTGCTTGGAGGATGCGTGCAAAAGAGCCGCCATGCGCGGCAGCCTGCAATTTCCACTTTAGTACCACTTCTTCAGGAAGTTCGCGCGCGGATCGTAGCCAGCCGGCCGGAGTGAATGATCGTTGCTGATCGTGATTGTGCCAAACGCGTGTTGAAGCTCGCCGACTTTCGGATCAAACACGATAGTGACAGTGTGTTTGCCGGGGCTTAGTGTGAAGACGTCTGCGCCGTTCAGGACGATCTTGTCTGTCCAGATGCGTTCTGGGCGCTTACCTCCATCGAATGAACCGAACGCCAGGGGCGCGTACGGATGGCGCATCTGGAAATTTCCCGCCGGCTTGCCGTCAAGTTCAACAGCCACGCTCATCTTGTCGCCGGGCACGTAAGCGGGACGATACTGTGCCCAAAGCATGAACGGCGCTTCTTCCTTCACCTCGAACGTGTAGGTGATCTTCGCCGGCCCTTTTGCCGCGGAGGCGTCATCCTGCTTCGGCAGGGTTGCCAGAGGCACGCCCTTTTCGGATTTCAGCATCGTGATTCGTGCGTCGCGTTCGGCGGCCTCAACATCTGAAGTGATCGTCTGAACCGTCTGCTGAGCGGTCGTGACTTTGCAAAGCGCGGGAGGCGAAACGTTCCCGCGGCTGTCGACCGCGACAACCGCGTACTGGTACGCGGTTCCTGGGCGAAGACCCCAATCTTCAATATTTGTGTCACGGGTTGACGCAATGATGGTCGTGTTGCCGTTGACCTTCCCATCGTTGCCGAGTGCGTGAATGTCGTACCGTGCAATATTCAACGCGGGGCTGGCCTTCCAGCGCAGCTTCAGGCTTTGCGGCGCGATGTCGAATGCCTCGACGCCCGTGACTGGCTGCGGCGCTAGGGTGACAGGTCCCGAAATGACTCCGCTCTTCTCCGGATCGAAGTTCGGATCGCTGCTCAGGGCGATCTGATCCAGGCTCATACCATCAGAGTTCGCGCGCAGGACGATCTTGTCGCCGCTCTTCAGTTTCAGCGCAGGCGCGGCGAGTCCCCATTGCCATCTTGGCCGCGGGTCGTTGTCTGCAGCCTGAATCGCCGCCA
>DASPJR010000070.1:0-46446 GCA_035628505.1 Planctomycetota bacterium
CTGGTAACCGTCGCCGTGATGGTCAGCGTTGCACTGGCGGCGTTGTTGATCGTGCCAATCGTCCAGACGCCCGTTCCATTGTTGTACGCCGTTCCCGCACTCGCCACGTGCGAGGAGTATGTCAGCCCAACCGGCAGCGTATCGCTGACAACAACATTGTTGGCGCTGTCGGGCCCGGCGTTGTCCACCGTAATGGTAAACACAACGTTGGTGCCCACGTCTGGCGTTGCATTGTCAACGACCTTTGTAATCGAGAGGTCCGCCTGCCTCGGAGTCACTGTCGCGCTCGCGGTGCGATCGGCGGTGTCCGGATCGAACTCATCGGAACCCGTTATCGTCGCCGTGTTAGTCTTACTCGGAAGCGTCGCGGTGGTGATGTTGGCGGTAATCGTCAGCGTGGCACTGGCAGCGTTATTGATTGTGCCGATCGTCCAGACGCCCGTTCCATTGTTGTACGCCGTTCCTGCGCTCGCCACGTGCGAGGAGTAAGTCAGACCCACCGGCAGACTGTCGCCCACGACGACGTTATTTGCGCTGTCCGGTCCGGTATTGCTGACCGTAACCGTGAACACCACACTACTGCCGATGTTCGGCGTGGCATTGTCGACGGTCTTCGTAATGGAGAGATCCGCCTGGCGCGGCGTCACCGTGACGCTCGCCTGATCATCCTCGGCGGCGTTATTGTTATTCGGTGTCGAATCGGGATCGTACGTCGTTGTCGCCGTCACCTGGGCCGTGTTCGTCTTCGCACCCGCGGTTGCCACCGTCGCCGTCACCGTCAACGTGGCGCTGGCGCCGGCATCGACCGTGCCAATGTTCCAGACACCCGTGCTGTTTGTGTAAGTGCCGCTTACCGTTGAAGCCGACACAAAAGTCAAACCGGCTGGCAGCAGATCGCCGACTTGAACATTCAACGCGTTACTGGGTCCGGCATTGTTGAGCGTGATAGTGAATGTCACATTCTGTCCTACGTTCGGCGAAGCATTATCGACGACCTTCGTCATCGAAAGGTCGGCGCGACGAGGTGTGATGGTGACGCTGTCCGAGTTGTTCGTCGTGTCTGGATCAATCTGGTCTAGCGCCGAAACGCTCGCGGTATTCGTCTTGTTGGGGAGCGCCGCAGCCGTCGCCGTGGTGTTAATCGTCAGCGTCGCCGTCGCGCCGACATTAATCGTGCCAACGGTCCAGACACCCGTGCCGTTCACATAGGCGCCCTGCGTCGCGCTGGACGAGCCGAAGCTCAGGCCGGCAGGCAGGACATCGCTCAAAGCAACGCCCGTGGCGGTTTCTGGTCCGTTATTCTTCACGGTGATCGTAAAGGCGACGCCCTGGCCGACATCGGGAGTCATGTTGCTGGCCTGCTTGGAGACTTCCAGGTCGGCTTCCTGCGGAACAATCGTGACGCTGTCCTGATCGTCTTCGGCCGCGTTATTGTTATTGGGTGTCGAATCGGGATCTGCAACGCCCGAAGCTGTTACTTGCGCCGTGTTCGTCTTCGCTCCAGCGCTGGTCACCGTGGCTGTAATCGTCAATGTTTCGGTCGCGCCGTTGTTGATCGTGCCAACGTTCCAGATGCCTGTGCCACTGTTGTATGTTCCTACCGATGGGTTCGATGATACGTAGTTCAGCCCGGCAGGAAGAATGTCTGTCACCTGCACTCCCGTTGCGTTGCTCGGTCCAATGCTATTCGTCAACGTCAGCGTAAACGTCACGTTTTGACCCTGCAGCGGAGCGGCATTATCAACAGTCTTAAACAGCGCAAGGTCTGCCTGCGGCGGCGGCGGCGGCGCGCCAACATCCACTATCACACTCGACTGATCGTCTTCTGTGGCGTTGTTGTTATTAGGCGTCGAGTTCGGGTCGTACTGGTCGGACGCGGAGACCTGCGCTGTGTTCGTCTTTGCACCTACCGTTGAGGCCGTGACAGTGACGTTAAGCGTTGCCAGTCCGCCGGCGTTGACTGTACCCACACTCCAGACTCCCGTGCCATTGTTGTAAGCGCCCTGGCTGGCTGACGAACTTACGAACGTCAGACCCGCCGGCAGCACGTCGGAGACTGCAACGTTTGTTGCGTTGTCGGGTCCGAAATTCTTCAAGACGATGGTGAAGACTACGTTATTACCAGCGATGGGCGTGGCATTGCTGACGGTCTTATCGACTGTCAGGTTTGCCACCAGCGGAGTGACCGTGACACTGTCGGTGTTGTCTGACGTGTCAGGATCGAATTGATCGAGCGACGTGATTGTGGCTGTATTTGTCTTGCTTGGGACTGCAGCTGCTCCGGTCGTAGCCGTGATTGCCAGCGTGGCATTGGCGCCGACGTTGACAGTGCCAACCGTCCAGACTCCCGTACCGCTGTTGTAAGCACCCTGGCTGGGCGACGATGACACAAAAGCAAAGCCGACGGGCAGCACGTCGCTTACGACAACATTCGTTGCATTATTGGGGCCGCCGACATTCTGGACGGCGATGGTGAAGATGACGTTCTGCCCGACATTCGGCGAGGCATTGTTGACGGTCTTCACCAGCGACAGGTTGGCCTGCTGCTGCGTCACTGAAGCACTTGCGGTGTGGTCGTTCGTGTCGGGATCGTGCTCGTCGAATGCGGTGATCGTCGCTGTATTCGTCAGGATTCCGCTCGCGCTGACGGTGGCGGTCAGGGTTAGAGTCGCGCTGGCGCCATTGTTGACCGTGCCGATCGTCCACACGCCCGTGCCGCTGTTGTAGTTTGTCCCGCCGCTCGCCGTGTGCGAAACATAATCCAGACCTGCCGGAAGTGCATCGCTGACTACGACGTTGTTGGCGCTATCCGGCCCGGCATTGCTGACTGTCACGGTGAAAACAACATTCGAGCCGAGAGTCGGCGTTGGATTGTTCACAGACTTCGTAACAGACAAATCCGCCTGGCGCGGTGTCACGGTTGCGCTCGCCGTCCGGTCCGCGGCGTCTGGATCGAACTCATCCGACGCGGTGATTGTTGCGGTGTTGGTCTTGCTCGGCAGAGTAGCCGTGGAGACGCCGGCAGTGATCGTCAGCGTGGCGCTTGCACCATTATTGATCGTGCCGATCGTCCAGACGCCCGTTCCGTTGTTGTATGCCGTTCCCGCGCTGGCCACGTGAGAAACATAAGCGAGCCCCGCCGGGAGCGCATCGCCGACTACTACATTGTTCGCGCTGCTGGGTCCGGAATTGCTGACGGTCACCGTGAAGACGACATTGCTGCCAACGTTCGGCGTCGGGTTGTTGACCGTCTTGGTGATAGACAGATCCGCCTGACGAGGGGTTACGGTGACACTGGCCTGGTCATCTTCGCCGGCATTGTTGTTGTTCGGAGTGGAATCCGTATCAAACTGGTCGGATGCGCTGACCTGTGCAGTGTTCGTCTTTGCACCGGCGGTCGCCACCGTAGCAGTAATGGTCAGGGTGGCATTCGCACCGTTGTTGAGCGTACCGATGGTCCAGATTCCAGTACCATTGGCATAGCTGCCGCTCACCGTGCTTGAGGAAACATACGTCAGCCCAGCCGGCAGAACATCCGAAACGGCCACATTCGTTGCCGTAGACGGCCCGGCATTGCTGACCGTTAGCGTGAAGACCACATTCGCACCCACGTTGGGGCCGGAGTTGTCCACCGTCTTCGTGAGCGACAGATCAGCCCGCTGCGGAGTCACCGTCGCGCTTGCTGTGCGGTCAGCAGTGTCCGGATCGTACTCGGATGATCCGGTAATCGTCGCGGTGTTTGTGGCGCTTGGAATCGCCGTGCTGGTTACCGTCGCGGTGATCGTCAGTGTTGCATTTGCACCGTTGTTGATCGTGCCGATCGTCCAGACACCCGTACCACTATTGTACGCTGTGCCCGCGCCGGCCACGTGCGACGAGTAGGTCAGTCCTGCAGGCAGAGTGTCGCCCACAACAACGTTCGTCGCGGTATCCGGACCACCGTTGCTGACGATGATAGTAAACACAACATTTGCACCGACGTTCGGCGTGGCGTTGTCCACTACCTTTGTAATTGAGAGATCGGCCTGCCTGGGCGTTACTGTCGCGCTTGCCGTGCGATCAGCCACGTCGGGATCGTACTCCGTTGACCCGGTGATCGAAGCCGTATTCGTGACGCTTGGAATCGCTGTGCTTGTGACGGTTGCAGTAATCGTCAGCGTAGCGTTGGCGCCATTGTTGATCGATCCGATCGTCCAGACACCCGTACCGTTGTTGTACGCTGTGCCCGCACTGGCCACGTGCGAAACATACGTGAGGCCAGCCGGAAGCGTATCCCCAGCCACAACGTTCGTCGCCGTATCAGGTCCACCGTTGCTGACCGTGATTGTAAACACAACATTGCTGCCGACGTTCGGCGTGGCGTTATCCACAGTCTTCGTAATCGAGAGGTCAGCCTGCAGGGGCGTCACGGTCACACTGGCGCTGCGGTCGGCCGTGTCTGGATCGAATTCATCCGATGCCGTGATCGTGGCTGTATTGGTCTTGCTCGGAAGCACGGTGCTCGTGACAGTGGCGGTGATCGTCAGCGTCGCGTTGGCACCATTGTTGATCGTACCGATCGTCCATACGCCCGTCGGCGATGCATACGTGCCCTGGCTGGGAGTGGACGTCACGAAGGTAAAGCCTGCCGGAAGAAGATCACCAACTGTGACACTGTTGGCGCTATCCGGCCCCGCATTGCTGACCGTCAGAGTGAAGACGACATTACTCCCGACTTGAGGCGTTGCGTTGTCCACCGTCTTGGTGATCGAAAGATCAGCCTGGCGCGGCGTTACCGTGACGCTGGCCTGATCGTCTTCGCCGGCGTTGTTGTTGTTGGGAGTCGAATCCGGATCGGCCTGGTCCGAGGCGCTGACCTGCGCTGTATTCGTCTTGGCGCCCGAGGTGGCGACGGTTGCGGTAATTGTAAGAGTAGCGCTACCGCCATTGTTGATCGTGCCAATCGCCCAGACACCCGTGCCACTCGTATACGTGCCGTTAACCGTACTGGAGGAAACGAACGTCAGGCCGGCCGGCAAAACGTCGCTGACCTGAACATTCTGAGCATTGCTCGGCCCGGCGTTGTTGACCGTGACCGTGAACACCACATTCGAGCCCACATTCGGGGTCGCATTATTCACCGTCAGCGTGAGCGAAAGATCAGCCTGCTCTGGCGTGACTGTGACGCTGGCCTGATCGTCTTCTCCCGCGACATTGTTATTCGGAGTGGAATCTGGATCGAACAGATCCGATGCGCTGACCTGGACGGTAAATGTCTTGCTCGGGAGGGCAGCGCTGGTCGCCGTAGCGGTGATCGTCAGCGTCGTGCTGGCTCCATTATTGAGCGTACCGACGGTCCAGACGCCTGTTCCGCTGTTATATCCCGCTCCGGATGACACGAAGGTCATCCCGGCCGGCAATGCAGCGGCGACGGTGACATTTGTCGCGTTGTTGGGTCCGGCGTTAGTCAGTGTCAGCGTGTAGACAACATTCTGATTGACCGGGGGATTTGCATTATCAACACTCACCGTCAGCGACAGATCAGCCGCAGGTGGCGTCACGGAGGAGTCTGCTGAATTATTGCTGAGGTCCGGATCGAACTGGTCGGAAGATGAGACACTGGCAGTCGTGGTTTTGGTGCCCAGCGTGGTCACCGTTGCTGTGATCGTCAAGGTTTGAACATTTGTCGGATTTCCATTGACGATCGACGAGACCGCGACATTCCCGATAGTCCAGACGCCCGTCATCGTATTGTATGTTCCAGCCGAAACGGTGTGCGACACATAAGTCAGTCCCGCAGGCAGTAAATCTGTGAGTGAAACGTTGGTGGCGTCATTCGGTCCGAGGTTTGTCAATGTAACAGTGAAGGTAACGTTTGAATTCAGCGCGGGCGATGCATTGTTCACCGTGTTTGTTACCGCCAGGTCTGCTTCCTGCGGCGTTACTGTGGCGCGGCCAACATTATTGATGGTGACCGGATCATATGTGGTCGAGGTGACGGTCGCCGTGTTGATTTGTATCGGCTGCGCGTTGACAGTCGCATTCACTGTCAGTGTAACACTCGCACCGTTCGCCATTGCACCGATCGTCCACGTCGTGGTATTTCCAACAGTGCTGACTGTGCCCGTCGCTGAAGACGCCGAATTGAATGTCATTCCCGCAGGGAGCACTTCCGAGACAGACACGCCCGCGGCCGCATCCGGGCCGAGATTCGTGACGGTCACCGTATAGATCAGTGCTTCGCCGACGACAGGGAAACGGTTGTTGACCGTTTTCATCACGCGCAGATCGGCGGTGACGGCAACGGTGACCGTCTTTGTGCCGGTAATGCGGTAGGTGTTCGGACTCGGCAGCGCGCCCGTGCGCTCGCCTGTGACTGTGCCGGCTGCACCCGGTGTGGCGAAACCCGTGGGGTTCGGCGAAGTCCCCGTCGGTCCCGGCAGACTTGTGTACGTGAGGATCGCATTGTTAGCCAGATTCGTGCCGACCGTGGCCGTTGCGCCAGCTGTCGCCGTGTACTCGACATGAATGGTGCCGCCCGGAGGCATCGATGCGACGGAGATAGTAAATCCGGTGGCCGATGAGGACGTAAGGGTTGCACCGGTAACGCCGCCGGCTGTAGAAATGACAATCGATGCCGTGTTCAACACCAGCGTGTTGGGTGCGACAGACGGAAGCGTGTCGGTGATCACGAGGTCATAAGCGGTCGTGGTATTCGCGCCCGTGGCGGCGACGTAATCAAGAGTGTAAGCAACGACACCATTCCGCGCGACTTGCGTACGGTCGGCGTTTTTAACTCCGGTGATTGAAGGCTCAACGATTGTCAACGTATGCTGCAGGGTTGCGGTCGTGTCTGGAAGCCCCGGGCTTGCCGTTGAGGCATTCGAACGAATCGCCGTCCTGTTCAGCAGCGCCGTCCCGGAAGTAGTGCCTGGCACCGTGTTGTTGATGACTGCACTGAACTCGAGAACCAGGTACTCTTTGTTTGTGCCGCCGGCTGAATCGTTGTCCGGATTGTTCAGGTTGCCAAATGTGAAAGTCACAACCTGTCCGGCAACAGCGACGCCCGTAGCCATCGTGTGCGTCGGGGTGATCGCGTCGAGATTGCTTTCATCTCCAGCAACGTTCAGCCCGGGCGCTGGCGGGAACCCACTCGCAGTGAGGTAGACTGAACTTGCCGATTGCGTGTACGTACGTGGACTGGTGGACGTCAAGGTCCAGTAAGTTGAGGCCTGTGTCTGGCCTTCCGTAACTGCAATGAAATCATTGAGCGCCGGCGTATACGAAGCGAGAAATTGCACGGCAGTATTGCCACCAGTGCCATTGATGACCTGGTAAATGCCATTCTGGCTGGCGGTAGTCTGATTCTTCAACAATACGAGGTTTCCGACTGCAAGATTTACGTTGTCGATTTTGCCGCCGTTTGGAATGTTCTGCGTGATGTCGATATTTGTAGTTGAAGCGGCGCGAACCACGTACGACGCCCCGGTATACGAACTGACCAGCGCCATCTTGGAGGAGTTAGCAATGTAGGTCATGTTTGGCGCCAGCGTATGCTGGAAATCAACCGTGGGCGTAGCTCCCTCCCGCACGTCATAGACAACGCGATAACGAACGACTTCGCCGATGGCAACGTTGGCACCGGAGGTGAAAGCTTCCGAGGTCGAGACGAGGGTCAATGAACCTGCCGGAATCGGAGGGCCGACGTTGACGCTCGAGGAATTGTTGCTTGGGTCCGGATCCGACTGGTCAGCAGCAGTAATCGTCGCCGTGTTGACAGAAATGCCCGTTTTCATCACTTTAGCTGTGATGGTCATAGAAGTTGATTGACCAAAGCCAAGCGAGCCGACATTCCACACACCCGTCAGCGGGTCGTAGGTCTGGCTTCCCGAATTGGTGTGAGAGACATACTGCAGTCCGGCTGGCAGCTGATCGGTCACACGAACGCCCGTCGCATCGACACTGCCTGAAAGGTTGGTCAGGTTCAGCGTAAACACAACATTGTTGCCGAGTGTCTGAGCCGGGTTGTCGACGGTCTTCACGATCCGCAAATCCGCCGGAGGTCGGATTGCGGTGATCGTGATCGAGCTGACGCCCGTGCCGTAATCAGCGTTGTAATGAAAGCTGCCGCCTGAGTGGTCGTTGATCGTGTTGCTGACCGTTGCAGTGCCTTCACCAAGCACTTTGATCTGATAGGTCGACTGAATCGAGTTTCCACCCGCTTTGCCCGTCGGAAACAGCGGGTTGATCGGGCCCTTGTTGTCGTGATAGGACGGGCTGTTGGGATCGCTGTCCCAATACGTCGCATCGGCCCAGATGATGTCATTAGGGCTGCCTACTGCATAGGTCGTATTCACACTGACAATCTGGAAAAGCGTGTTCGGAAAAAACGCAAAGGCTTCGAGCTGGTCGTAGCCGCCGGTCGCGGTGTGATAGTTCACGACATAGGTATAGGTGTTGCCGACGAAAACAGTCGTCGGCCCAGTGATGCTGTCGACGCCGTTTCGGGCCTGCGAAATAATTTTTTCGACATAGAGCTGCCGCGGCTGAGGCGTGCTGACCGGCGCGCCGCCATCGTGCGTCACGGTAATATGGTAGGGCCGGGTCCGGTTAGGCAGCGTCGCATAGGCCTGAGGATCACGCGCAATCGAGACGTTAAAATAAAAGTCGGTAAATCCACCAACCGCCACAGAGGCAACCGAAAGCGTGTCGCTGGATCCGGATTGAATATTGATATAGGGATGGGTGGGCGTTCCCCAGTTGAGCTTGGCAACGACATTGTTTGCCGTTCCGCCGCCGGTGTTCCTTACACGCACACCAACCATATAAAGATTGGGGCCGACATTGACATTGTTGCTGTCGAGGCCGACAACATCCCACGTGATGGGCGTGACGGTCAGCGTCGCAGCCGACAAGCTCAAAGGCAACAGCAGTAACGCAAGCCAGACCCGATTGAGTGAGTGATGTGATTGCATGTTTATTCCCTGCCAGATTCAATCCAGCAATAACGCTGGGGCCACCCCCCCGGGTGTGACGTGTTTACGTTAAGAACCGAGCTCATTCATAACGCCCTACATGGTGCTGCACCAGTTGGGCGATACCTGATATCGAGCTTCGAAAAACCCTATATGTAAACTATGTAGCAGACTCATCTTATAAGCGCAGATGAGAGAAAACGCCCGCAACCGTAAAAAATTAGAGAATTGAAGAGCTTGAAAGCAGAGGATTTTACAGATCCAGCGACGTGAGGCCTTCCCGAATGGCAAACTTGGTTAACTGCGCGATACTGTGCATGCCAAGCTTGTGCATGATCTGGCTACGGTGCGTTTCAATCGTCTTGACGCTCACATGCAGCCGCGCGGCTATCTCCTTGGTCGATTCGCCTTCCGCGATCAGTTGGATTACCTCCCGCTCTCGCGGAGTTAATTTGGTCGATACAGCCGGCAGGCTCAGCGAGGACGGCCGCATGAAATTATCGACCACCACGTTCGTCAGCTTCGGACTCAGGTATTTCTCCCCCGCATTGATCGTCTGCACCGCACGTGAAAGCTCATCAAACGCGCAGTCCTTCAGCAGGTAACCGACAGCGCCTGCACGGAATACCTGCGACAAAAAGCGTTTGTCTGAGTGCATCGAAAGTGCAATCACACGAACCTTTGAATTATCCGCGAGCACCTGCCGCGTGGCCTCAATGCCGTTGAGCTCCGGCATGGACATGTCCATGATGATGACGTTCGGCTTGAGCGTGCGCGCCAGTTCCACGGCGTCGCGGCCGTTTTCGGCTTCCGCCACGACTTCGACATCTGGAACTTTATCCAGCAGCGCACGGAGTCCGTCACGCATGATCTTATGATCATCGGCCAGCAGCACTCGGATGCTCATTTAATGCTCCTCAATTTTGCCGATGAACGCCCCACGGGAATCGTCATGGTCACGCGCGTACCGCGCCGTTTATCGGAATCAATCTGCAGATCTCCGCCAAGATACCGCAGCCGCTGGCGGATGCTGAAAATTCCGAACCCACTTAACTTTTCGATCCTTCCAGTCGTGGCAGCCAGGTCGAAGCCCACGCCATCATCTGAAACTTCAATCGTCAGAATCCCGTGCGCTTTTGAGACTTTCAGGTTTGCCTCTTTTGCTTTGGCGTGCTTGACAACATTAAAGAGCAGTTCGCGCGCCGACTGGAACAGCGTCACCGCAAGAGGTATCGGCAGTTCACTGGGCGAGCCGGCATATTCAAACGTGCACGGCAGCCTGTACCGTTCCTGAAAATGCTCCGTCAACCACTCCAGCGCGGGCTCCAGCCCCATTTCATAAAGCATCGGCGGGCTGATCTCAAAAGTGAGGGAACGTGTTTCCGTGATCACCCGGTCAATTACCGTCGAGATCTCATCCAGCTCCGCGGTGCATTCGGGGTGGTTGGCGCGCATTTCGCACAGCCGGATCTTGCACCAGGCCAGGTTCTGCCCCACGCCGTCGTGAAGTTCGCTCGCAAAACGCCGCCGCTCCTCCTCTTCCGCCACCGAAAGTTCCGCTGCAAGCGCATGCAGTTTATGCTCGGCCTGGCGGCGCACGGCACGCTGCTTCACGAGGCTCTCGGCGACTGAAAGGCGGATGTTGAGCAGGTCAAAGTCGACTGGCTTTTCGAGATAATCGTCCGCTCCGGCGCTGAGGACATGGCGCAGACTTTCAGGAGAGGCTCGAGCGGTGCAGACCAGCACCACCGCGCTTTCGCTATCCCGCATCTGGCGCAGTCTGCGGCAGAGTTCAAGGCCATCAATTTTAGGAAGCATCAGGTCCAGCAGAATCAGCTGAAACTGCGTTTTCTGTATCGCAGCCAGCGCCGCTTCGCCTTCCGCGCATGCCGTCACGTGATAGCCGCGAAGCTCAAGCGTGCGTTTCAGCGTATCACGGCAGTCATCGTCGTCTTCGACCAGCAGCGTTTTCAAGCTTTGTGCCTTTTCAGCGGGCTCATGCGTTGCGACGCCGCGGGCTTATGCTTTTTTTCCAAAACGATTGGCACACTGCAACACGGGCGGCAGGGTCAGCGCCTTCTCCGGCAGCTGTTTCTGCGACTCAAACGTAAACGTAAACGATTCTCCAGGCAGCAGCGTGACAAGCTGATCGTTGACAATCGCATTCTCATCCAGGCGATCGGCAAAGAACGAGAGGTCGCGAAGAAAGCTTTTCGCTGTCACGGTGACTGCATACCGTGCGCCTTCGGCCTTTACGCGGGTTTCATACGCCGCTTCCGGATAGGCCAGGTTCTTGTCGATATCAAAATACCAGAACGCGCGATGCTGTCCGAGCTGAACCATGATCAGCTCGCTGCTGGAATGAATCTTCGTCTCTTCGTCGCCGGCTTTCTGGCCGGCCAGCTTGGAATAGTACGCAAGCGGAACCTGCAGAACGCTGTGCGGCGGAATAAAGACTGTCTTCCAGCCGCCGGGCCCTTGCGTCCACTCGAAATTAATTTTGCCCAGGAACAACTGCCCGGTCCATGGCTCCAGCGTGTCGTTGATGATGTACGCGTAGAGCTTGCCGTCCACTTCCGGTTGAATCGTGAGAATGCGTTCGGCAAAAAACTTTCGCGTCGCATACCACAGCGGCTTCGGACGCCCTTCCCCGTCCACCGCGGCCCAGCTCGTCACCGGCCAGCAGTCATTGAGCTGCCAGTAAAGCGCGCCCATGCACACCGGCTGCCGCGAGCGGAACCATTCCACGCCGGTCTGCACCGCACGCGCCTGGTTGAGCTGCGTTACGAAAAGCCAATCATCGAAATTCGTTGGAATTTCAAAGTGCTCGTTCAAGCGCGTGTGCAGCTTGTCGTTTCCGCCCTGCGCCTTCTGATGATGCAGCATCGTGGGCGAATCCGGCGCCAGGTGGCCAGCAGGAACGGCATGGCGCAGCGTGGCGTACGTGGGCGGAGCCTGGTGCCCGAATTCACTGCAGAAGCGCGGCGTATACTCACGGTAAACGCTGTAGTCCTTCTGGTTCCACGCATCCCAGATGTGCTTGTTGCCGTGGCGGTCATCCAGCGGGTGCAGTTCCATGCTTCCAGAGTACGGACTGCCCGGCCAGTACGGCCTCGTCGGATCGAGCTGCTTGACGATGCTCGGCAGCATCTTCGTGTAATAGCCAAGCCCCCACGTCCGGTTGCCGATCTTTTCTTTCCAGCCCCAGTCGAAATAGCCCCAGATGTTTTCGTTGCAACCGTTCCAGATCACAAGACTGGGATGGCTGCTGAGCCGCGCCACGTGGTATTTGGCTTCGGCAGCGACAAGCGAGCTGTACGGTTCTTCTTCAGGATAGGCCGCGCAGGCAAACAAAAAGTCCTGCCAGACCATGATGCCCTGCTCGTCGCAGATCGAATAAAAATCTTCCGACTCGTAGATTCCCCCGCCCCACACCCGCAGCATGTTCATGTTGGCCGCGACGGCCTGGTCGATCCTGCGCCGGTAGCGCAGTGAATCCACACGATGCGGGAAACAATCATCAGGAATCCAGTTGGCCCCTTTACAGAAGATCGGCCGATTGTTGACTTCGATGGCAAACTGCGATCCGATGCTGTCCGAGTCGGTATTCAGACGGACGGTCCTGAGGCCAATGCGGCCCTTCCAGGAATCCAGTTCCGCTCCGCCCGGCACGCTGACGCTGACGCTCAGCTCGTACAATGGCTGGGCGCCATGTCCGCGCGGCCACCACAGCTTTGGATTAGGCACTTCAAGCTTCAGCTGTCCGCGTGCGATATTCGCCGCAATGGAGGAGTTTTGAAAAAGAGTCTGCCCGTCCGGACCGGTCAAGGTTGCCGACACATTCAGCGCTGCAGTGTTGTCCGCGCGATCGAGGTCGACGTGTACATCCACGACGGCCGAACGTGTATCGGCGCGCAAAACCAGCGGCCGCACTGACGCAAGCCGCGCGACATTCCACGCCTGGATGTAAATGGGACGCCAGATGCCGGCAGTAATTAAGGCGGGCCCCCAATCCCATCCAAAATTGCACGCCATCTTGCGAATGAAGTTAAAGGGATGCTTTTCGACATGCGGCAGCGGGCCGTGGCGCGCTTCCGCCTGCTGCGCGAAAACCAGCGGTGAGGCAAACGTAATCGCCAGCTCGTTTTTTCCGGCCTTCAGCAGCGCGTGTACATCGAAACGCTGCGGCACATGCATGTCAGCGGATTCACCGGCTGCCTTTCCGTTGACTTCGATTCGCGCGATTGTGTCGAGACCTTCGCAGACGAGCACGACGCGCTCGTGGCGGAGCAGCGATTCTGCGACGTCGAAGGAACACGCGTAACGCCAGTCGTTCCGGCCGATCCACTGAACCTTTGTCTCGTTGCGGTCAACATAAGGATCTTCGATGAGTCCGGCGGCAAGAAGATCGGTATGGACGCATCCGGGAACAGACGCAGGAATACGGGCACTCTGCACATTCGCCGGAACATCCGTGAGGGCGCCTGTGGCGCTGAGCGTCCAGCCGTCGCTGAGAACCTGCGTGAGCATGTAGCCCCCTTCGCTGCCATGGATAACGTGCGTCCGGATTTGCTGTGCTCCTGCGTAAACCGAGGCACAAGCGGGGTCAAGCGCGAAAGGTGCGTGTGATCGAGGAAATGGATGCAGGCGCGTTCTGAAAAGACACTGGTCTCATAGCAATCTGCTGAAATGCAGTTTTTATTTCGTCCGTGTTACTTCACCTCCGATTTGCGCCGATTTCGGAACCTCACCGAGTTTTGGGCAGTTAACAACATTCGATAAGGTACGAATTCTTTCGCACGCTTCAAATGCGTCATGCCACCCTTCGGGCGTAAATTAGGAATGCAGATCGGGTTGCCATGGTTAGCTCCATGCGGAGAACTCTCGGCACGGAGAAGTTCGACCAGATGGTTGCTCCTCAGCGGCTCAGGCTGCCTGCTAACATGAGCGCCATACCACTCGGTTGGTGCGCCGTCCTTCTGGCTGCTGGCTTCGGATGGCGGGGATTACGTCTTGGGTCAGGCAATGTCCATCCTCCCCCGCGTCAGAGCCAGTCGTTCATTTACCGAACGATCATGACAAAAATCAGGAAGAAGAACCAGGCCGAAGGCGACGATGAAGAGCATCTTTGGCTTCAACAGGTCCGCCCCCTCAGCCGCTGATTAAGGTCGTTGGAATCCAATCATCGATTTTGCGGCTCGGTATCGACCGCGTAAACTATCAACCCAAGGTCCTTTGCTTTTTCTCTAAGATCAACTGCGGTTCCATACTCCATCTCGCCGCAATCCCATGCCTTTGAATTCTTCGCTAAGTTGAGAACATCTTTTGCCGACATGCTCGTTAGGGAAGGAAGCAGTTTTCTCAATTTAAGAACTTCAGCCGGAGTAGGAATACTCGCCTCCCACGCTATAAGCACTCTCATCCGTCGCTCGACGGGCGGTAGAGCAAAACTTACAGTCGCACATGACTCTGCGCCACATCTTGGGCAGCGAAATATAGCAAGTTGAGTTTCCAATGTACCTATATCCATTGGAATATTGCAGTGACTACAAAGCATCGAACTGTTCCTTTAATCGGGTACATGCTTGTAAAGCGGATTGTTTCGCACGAACTCCTCGATCTCCTTTGCCGTTCGCGCTCCGAATGACTTATCAACGGCTCCTTGCCATTTATATGGAACCATCTCGTGTGCCTTTCGATACGTACCCCGGGTGAGTTTCTGAAGCCAATGGGCTGTTTCATGAGCAGCCACTCCGGCCGCCTGCTGATTAGTTCCTACCTTGCCCAGGTAAATCCTCACCAGATTACTTCCAAACGGTTGCTCGCCCGCTTGCCCAAGGGCTGGTATTGCCTGCGACAAGTCGAGCTTTATCATTCCTCGTTTAAGAAGTTTAGCGACCGCAGCGCCCTCAATCGTCCCAGACTGCCGCAATGCCCGCATAATGCTCTCTTCGGTAATATTTTTCCCAAGTGCTCTATACCAACCTCCGTGAGGCGCGGGTGGCACAGATAGACGCGAAGCGGCTATCTGTGTCGAGCGAAGCGAGATTTCAACGTCGAAGAGAAAGCCTATTGGCCGACACGTTCCCGCCGTTTAAAGACTATCGCCTGAGCCCGCCAGCACAAACACGCCCGCGTCGGGAGATCTGAAAGCAGAGTCGCAAGCTACCCGGAGTAGTGCAGCGTACTGAAAGGACAGGAGTTGTGCCGACGGACAGTCAATTTCTATTCAGAACGCTAAGTCCGCGGGCGAAGCCAATTTTGAAACGTTAAAATCCCGCTTCGCGGGACACAGATAGCCGCTGGCGCGTCTATCTGTGCCACCCGACGGAAACGCAAGCTGATGAGGGCGGTTAGACAAATGCCACCCGCCTTCGATGGCTGCGTTGTACTCGGGGCGTGTAGAGCGGGGGCGCCGCTTATGCGCACCCGATTATTTTTCTAAATTTATGTAATAAGCGACGCCCAAATTCGTCACTAATATACCTACTAAGATGCGAGCCCCTGAGTTGTACTATTTTAAACAGTTTTAAGCAAGCTGAGCATTTATAAACGATTTTATACTTCAGTTCGCCACACTCGCCCCGGCAGGAGGGATGTGCATAGAGGGAAGGTGCAATTTTTTTCAGGTATCATTCAGTTGGCGCAGCGAGACAGAAGCAGAAAGACGACAGGAACGACCGAAGGCACTACTGCGAAGGCGAGCACATCAGGTGCACTTTTTTTCAGGTTGCTCACGGTTTCTCGTCCAGACCGGCTTGAGCTCGATATATGTTCTGCAATCGCGCGTTGACAAACCAGCCGCTCACCGCGAAAAGGAATTCCAGAAAGTCGTGGCGCGTTGGCTTGAAACTTCAGCATGAGCACGTTTTTTGCGCACCCGGGGCCGAACCTGAGCAGCTCACGTTTTTACTTTGAAAGGTGGGGATAGATTACTCATGCGTACAGTACGAACCTTTACGGTGGTTCCAGCTTTACCGGAACGTCTCAAGTCGCTGCGCGACATCGCAAACAATTTGTGGTGGACATGGACCCAGGAAGCGCGCGATGTTTTCGTGCGAATCGACCGCGATGCCTGGGAAGCGTCAGGCCATAACCCGATTGCGATGTTCGGGCGCGTCAGCCAGAAGCGTTTCAAGGAACTCAGCGAAGATGACGGCTTTCTGGCGCACCTTGACCGTGTGAAGCTGAACCTCGATGAGTACATGAACGCGAAGACGTGGTTCGATCAGCAGGGCGGCGACCGCAAAAAGACCTTCATCAATTACTTCTGTGCCGAATTCGGTCTCCACGAGAGCCTTCCCATCTATTCCGGCGGCCTGGGACTTCTTGCCGGCGATCATCTAAAAGCCGCTTCAGGACTGGGCATTCCGCTCGCCGGAGTGGGCCTGTTTTACCACAATGGCTACTTCCGGCAGTACCTCAACCACGAGGGCTTTCAGCAGGAATACCTGGCCGGCAACGATTTTTACAACCTCCCCTGCTCGCTCGAAAAAGGAAAGGACGGCAAACCGATTACGGTATCCGTCGATTTCCCGGGCCGCAAAGTGTACGCGCAGGTCTGGCGCGTTCAGGTTGGTCGCGTCCCTCTTTATCTGCTCGATACGCGCATAGAAGAGAACCGCGTTGAAGACCGCGCCATCACCGATCAGCTCTACGGCGGCGATCATGAACACCGCATCAAGCAGGAGATTATCCTTGGCGTAGGCGGGCTGCGCGCGCTTCGGGCGCTCGGGCGCGAAGTCGGCGTCTGCCACATGAATGAAGGCCATTCAGCCTTCCTGGCCATCGAACGCATTCGCATCCTGATTGAAGAGCAGGGCCTGAATTTCCACCAGGCGCAGGAAGCTTTAATACCCGGCAACATTTTTACCACGCACACGCCTGTGCCCGCCGGCAACGAAGTTTTCGGCATCGACCTGATGGACCGCTACTTTGGCGAGTGGTACGGCCGCCTGCGCATCGACCGGAAGGCCTTCCTGGCGCTCGGCCGCCAGAACCCGCACAATGAATCCGAACTGTTCTCGATGACGGTGCTCGCGCTGCGCACCGCCGGATACGCCAATGGCGTGTCAGCCCTGCACGGGTATGTTTCCCGGAAAATGTGGGCCGGCGTGTGGCCTGAAGTTCCTGTTCATGAAGTGCCGATTACGTCCATCACCAACGGCTGCCACATCCGCTCGTACGTTTCAGACCAGCTTAACGAACTCTTCGTCCGCTACTGCGGGCACCGCTGGTCGTATGACGCTGCAGCGCAGGGGCACCTCTGGAAAGGCACCGAACACCTGCCGGATGCGGAAGTCTGGCGCGTGCACGAACGCCGCCGCTCCCGCCTGGTCACGTGGGCGCGCGAAAAAGTCAAAGAGCAGCTCGCCCGCGCGGGAGCTCCTCCCAAGGAGATCGAAGCGGCAGAGGAGATTCTCGATCCGGAAGTTCTGACGATCGGTTTCGCGCGCCGCTTTGCCACATATAAGCGCGGCACGCTTCTGTTCCGCGATCCGGACCGGCTGGCCAAGATCCTTTCGGACAAGGACCGCCGCGTGCAGATCCTGTACGCCGGAAAAGCACATCCCAAGGACACGGCCGGCAAGCAGTTCATCCAGACGATCTACAAGATGTCGCGCGATCCGCGTTTCAAGAATCGCGTCATTTTTCTGGAAGACTACGATATCACGGTTGCGCGATACCTGGTCCAGGGTGTCGACGTCTGGCTGAATAATCCGCGGCGGCCGATGGAAGCCTCGGGCACCTCAGGTATGAAGGCTGCTGCCAACGGCGCGCTGAACTGCTCGACGCTGGACGGCTGGTGGTGCGAAGGCTACGACGGACAGAACGGCTGGGCGATTGGCCGCGGTGAAGACTACACGGATCTGGAGTACCAGGACGAAGTCGAGAGCCGCGCGCTTTACGACCTGCTTGAGAAGCAGATCGTGCCGCTCTTCTATCAGCGCGGCGCGGACGATCTGCCGCGTGAGTGGATTCGCCGCATGAAACGCGCGATGAACACCGCCTGCGGCATGTTCAGCACGCACCGCATGGTCCGGGAATACTTTGAAAAGTTCTACGCGCCTGCATCAGAACACTTCCTGCGGATCAATCAGGAAAACCAATACGGCGCCAAACAGCTCTGGGACTGGAAGATGTCGCTCTATCAGCGTTGGGCGCAGATTCGGGTTGAAGGCGTTGATGCGGAGAAGTCTGACGGCCTGTCGGTTGGGGGCGCACTGAAAATTCGCGCGAAAGTGCATCTGGGCCCCGTCAATCCTGAATCGGTGCAGGTGCAGGCCTACACCGGCTCGCTGACGGACCAGGGACACCTGGAAACCGGCCGAGCCATCGGGCTGCAGTATGCCGGCCACAGCAATGGCATGCACAATTACGAAGGCTCGATCCCCTGTGAAATCTCCGGCCGCTTCGGCTACGAGGTTCGCGTGCTGCCCAGGAATCCGGATCTGATCTCGCCGTTTGTGCCCAGCCTGATTACGTGGGGATGATGCGGAATCGGCGGGACGTTTAGAAATACAGAGGGGCAGATCATTCGATCTGTCCCTCTACTCATCGCTACCCGGCAGTTCAGCTCTCAAAGGACATCGCCGCGTACGAAACGGCGCTGTGGCTGTTCTCTTTGAGCATCTGATCGTAGTGCAGCAACTTCGCGCTCTTCAGTTTTCCGCGGCAGGCATCAAGCATGGTCAGCGTGGCGAGCACCGCATCGATATGCCGCGAATTCTGCGTGCGCAGAATTTCTTCATATGCAGCGTTCGCATCGAGTGATTCGACCTTCTTCAGCCATTTTCTATCGCCACGCTCAACAGGAAGCAGAAGCTTGTCGGTCATCATGGCGCTGTGGCCAAACTCCGGTCCGACGTGGCTTAAGTCGACGCTGCAGATCACGCACCACTTACGCTTACATGTTTCCAGCTCTTCGCGCAAAGCATCGGCAAAACGTCGGAAGCCCTCGTCGTTCAGTGGACTTTCCTCATTGGCGAGGAACGTCTCGATGGGTCCGCATAAAACCGGCACAATCTCAAAATCCCGTTTCTGCTGCGTTAAAAGCGAGGAAAGCAGCACCGCTTGAAATTCGACTGAATGCTCCGTCCGGTGTGCCATTTCTGCCATTGGCACGGGCACACCCGATGCCTTTTGCAGCCGCCGGGCAATAGCCTGATTTGTTTTGGCCACGCCGGCCGGAGAGACATAATTTTTCTGGGAGACGTAGTACAATCCGTCGCACGCGGCCTGATGTGCAACCCCGAGAACAATGAACAAGTCAGCCTGACACTTTTTAATCAGCTCCGCATAGCCATGCGCGTACGTCGCTCCACCAACACGCAGATCAATGTGCGGCAGCATGAGCGCGCGTACCGTATCGGATTCGTTCCTGGTCGGCAGACCGTTTGGACCGTCGGGGGTTTCGAAAAAGCCGAGCAGCGTTTTTTCAAGTGCTTCAGTCTCGGCCGGATACGCCGAGCCCGCGTGCGCCGGAGCGCGGTTCTCGTCATCGAGATACGAGCGGATTTGCCGCTTCAACACTTTTTCGAAGCGGCTGCTGTAGAGGAACAACGCACGGTCGAGTTCGTTCTGCAGATCCAATGCATGCTGAACTGGCACTGGTTGCTTGAACTTTTCGGCGAACGCCTCAACTGCCTGAGCAGCGGAGCGCCGCCCGTCGAAGAATGTCGCCAGTGCATACGCCCACATGCTCAGCGCGGCGGGTTTAGGGGCAAGACCCTCGGGATCTTCCAGGACCACGATGGCTTCACCGTCTTCATCGTCCTCGCCGCTGCTGGCCGCACGCGCTTTTCCATCGCTCCCGAGTTTGACGACCTGCGCCGTAACCTCGCGCAGTGCGGGAATTGGAGAATTCGCATCCTGCGCAAGCGGAAGAACGGGAACGCTCTCGGCCTCCTGCTGCTCGGAATCGCCGTCAAAAAGTTCTTCCTGTAGCAACTCGTTGCTGGTCACTGACTGTTTCCTGTACCTGCGCGGCAACAAACGAAACCCGCGGTTCACTCATGAACCTAACACTCCTGCGCGATGAATCCAACGCTGAATCGGCAATCGGAGGTTAGCGGCAGAAGATTGAGAACGCTGTTCAAATCTCGTCCAATGCGCTTGACAGTAAGATGAGCGAAGTATAGATTACCGATCCGTTCAACGCGCGGGTGTAGCTCAGTGGTAGAGCGCGACCTTGCCAAGGTCGAAGTCGAGGGTTCGAACCCCTTCACCCGCTTATTCTTCCTCCGTACACATCATAGCGAAAAAGCCTCAAGGCAGCAGAGGCATCCCCATACTTTCTGACAGCCCGATGCGCTCAGTTTGAACTTCAGTGCAGTGCCCCACCGCGAAACTGCGTCTCTTTCTACAGACACGTCAATCAACTGCGCGACAATGGGAGCGGCGAGCAATGACGAGAGTTCTGCTGTGTGCGAGCGTGCTGGCGCTGGCTGCGGTGCAGGCTGCGGAAGATCCCGAGTCGCTCCGCAAAAAGCTTGGAGATGTGGAGCTGGGCGGCCGCTGGATCTATGGCGACCTGAACGCCGGCTTCGCTGAAGCCGCGCGGACTGGCAAGCCGCTGGCCGTTTTCCTACGCTGCGTTCCCTGACGCTCCTGCAAAGGCGTCGACGAGCAGGTGGCTCGTCAGGAAAATCCGGAACTGGCGGCGGTACTCGAGAAGTTCATCTGCGTGCGGATCGTGCACGGCTGGGGGCTGGACCTTTCGCTCTTCCAGTTTGATACGGACATGACTCTGGCGGTATTCTTTATGAATGCCGACCGGACGATCTATGGGCGGTACGGAACCAAATTCGCGCGCGATACCTCGCTGGAAGGGCTGCTCTATACGGCGGGAGCAGCACTGGAAGTCCATAAAGGTTTTCCGCAGAACAAGCCGCAGGTCGCGGCGAAGACCGGCCCGGCGCCACGCTGGAAGACGCCTGAAATCATGCCCACGCTGAAAACGCGTCACGAGGCCGGCGACGTGAGCAGCTACGGTTGCATCCACTGTCACACAGTACACGAAGGCGAACTGACCTCGCGCTGGCTTTCTGGCGAGTCAATCCCTGACCGGCTGATCTGGAAGTATCCGCTGCCGAACGTGGTGGGGCTGGGGCTTGAGGCCAAAGACGGGCGCACTGTACGCACCGTCGGAAACAACTCCGCGGCACAGGCGGCGGGAATCAAGCCTGGCGACCGCGTGCTGAATGTGGCGGGGCAACAGATCCTCTCGGTGGCGGATGTTTCGTGGGCGCTGCAGCAGGCGCCGGACGATGGCATGCTCGAATTGGAGATCGAACGTGGCGCGGCGCGCGAGCGTGTCACACTGGCGCTGAAGAACGGCTGGCGCCGGCGCATTTCGGTCGCACGCAATAACACAACTTCAATGCTGCAGAAAACGGTGAGCGGGTTCTTCTGCAACGTGCTTTCGAGCGGCGATAAACAGAAGCTCGGCCTTCCCGAGACGGCACTGGGCCTGCGAGTGACTTACCTGCCCGCCGCAAAGGAGAAGGATCCCAACATGAACGCGGTAAATGCGGGCATCAAAGTAAACGATCTCATTGTGGAAGTTGACGGCCAGCGCGTCGCCATGAACGCCGACGATTGGCTGGCATATCTGCTACAGAAGAAAAAGCCGGGACAAACGCTCGAGTTGACCATCCTCCGCGCCGGTGCCGAACAGAAGCTTAACATTCCGCTCCCAAAGTGACGTAACATCTCAACCTCGAACTTTGTAAGCGGTGCGTGGGAACGAATTCTGCGTCCGCCGCCGCAGTACCAGACTCCGCAGGGACAGCTTCTCAACGGCGATGCTCGAAAACTGGATGTTTCTATTTTTCGAAAGGGGTGGCTTGACGAAATAACTCGAAGCGCTAAAAACACGCTTCAACGAAAGAGAACTACAAATGATCCTGTTTGTCGATGATGATGTAACCAAACGTTACGCCTGTACCCGCCCCATGCGTAAAGCTGGGCTAAAGGTCATTGAGGCCAGTTCTGGTGCTGAAGCACTCAAACTTATAAAAAAGGTGCAGCCTCGAGCCGTGGTCGCTGACGCGCATTTAGGCGATATGGACGGATACGAGTTGTGCCACCGCGTGAAGTCCGAATTCGCCGTTCCGGTCATTCTTGTCTCGGCGTCTCCAGGTGACGCAAAACTTATAAGTAAAAACCGTGTAGACGCTTACATTGATACTTATGCCGACCCGGAACTTTTGTTAAACGCATTGGAAAAGTGTGTCGAAATGAAACGATCCAAGGGTTCTTAATAAGAATCTTTCAATAAGGTTGTCAACGTTCCCCGCATTGCTAGACTAGCCGATAGTCCAGGAGTCGCGCAGTGCAAGTCGCTACCACCATCCCTGCCAAAGTTCTTGTTGTCGACGATCACGAGCAGAACCGCTACTCACTGTGCAAGTATCTACGGAATGCCGGCTTCGATACAGTTGAAGCAGCAAACGGATTTGAAGCTCGTGCGCTGGTGGCGCTTGAGCCTGATATAATTATTCTCGACGTGCGCCTGCCCGACGAGAGCGGCTACGATGTGTGCAAGTGGTTAAAATCCAACCCTCCGACGGCGTCCATTCCTGTAATGCACCTCTCCGCGACGTATGTGCGTGGCAAAGACAAGGTCGAGGGCCTCGACAGTGGCGCCGACGCCTATCTGACTTACCCAATCGAACCGCCGGAGTTGATCGCAACGATTAATGCGCTGTTACGTGCCCGGCGCGCGGAAGAAGAGATGCGCAAGGCGAATGAACGGCTGATTGAAGCAAACCGGCGCAAAGACGAATTCCTGGCCATGCTCGCCCACGAACTTCGCAATCCGCTGGGACCGATTCGCAATTCCGTCGAAGTCTTAAAGCGCACAGAGACGCTTACCAGCACAAGTCAGAAATCATATGAGGTCATAGAGCGGCAAGTCGCTCATATGGCGCATCTCATTGATGACCTTCTGGATGTTTCCCGCATTTCCTCAGGCAAGATCCTGCTTCGGAAACATAAAACAGACCTGTGTGCCGTAGCCAAGACGGTTCTCGATGACTACGAAGTGTCGCTCCGCAAGAACGATTTAAAATCAACTCTCGTAGTCCCGAATCATCCTGTTTGGGTAATGGCAGATCCTACCCGGATTGCGCAGATAATCGGCAATCTGCTGAACAATTCGGTAAAGTTTTCGGACCCAGGCGGAAAAATAGAAATTAATATCAGCGTACATAATAATGAGGTTTCGCTTGCTGTACACGATACTGGCATAGGGATGACTGCTGAGACCGTTCAACGGCTCTTCGATCCTTTTCATCAGGCTGACAGCAGCCTGGACCGTAGCAAAGGCGGACTGGGGCTGGGACTGGCGCTCGTTAAAGGCATCGTAGATCTTCATGGCGGTACCGTCCAAGCATCAAGTCCGGGACCAAAAGCAGGCAGTACTGTACGATTTTCTCTGCCGATGTCCCCCGACCAAACGGCTCCAGAGCCCGAAACGAAGACTGACCGTGAGCCGGCGCTGCACCATCGTATTCTTGTGATCGAAGATAACTTAGATGCGGCTGAGAGCCTTCAGATGCTGTTGACGCTGGATGGCTACAGCGTTCGGATTGCATCGAGTGGTCAGCAAGGCATTGATGAAGCACGCACATTTCTGCCTGATGTAGTCATCTGTGACATTGGCCTTCCGGGAAACCTGGACGGGTACGCCGTTGCAGAAGCACTCAGGAGGATGCCAGAGTTTTCTAACTCTCTTTTGATTGCCCTGACCGGCTACGGCCAAGTAAAAGATTTGCGCCGGGCTAAAGAGGCGGGCTTCAACGTACACCTGATCAAACCTGTTAACCCTGTCGAGCTTACTAACGTAATCTCTAGAAAGCCCAAACCGGAAGAAAGCCTTTAACTCATAAGACCAGAGAGGGGAGAACATGCCAGACTCAACGCGTCGGTTGCCAGCAATTATTAAAAGTCACTCAGCCCAGCTATTCGATTCCTGGATACAGTTGCAGCTCAGTGCCGGGGGGCGCAATGCGGCGCTCATCAAAGAAGCCGAATTACGCAAGCAATCACAAGACTTCCTCACTGTTTTCACCAATGCCGTGCAGAGCGCAAACCTGACGAACATTGAGGGGCCGGAATGGGAGCCAGTCCGCAACAATCTGGCCGAATTGTCGAAAAGCCGCGCCCGGTCGGGTTTTACTCCCTCAGAAACTGCAATGTTTGTTTTCTCGTTGAAGCAGCCGCTCTTCAGCTTGCTGCGCACGGCTCTGACAAAGGAGCCGGAGAAGCTTGCGGACGAGACTTGGGAGACTTCGCTGCTCATTGACAAGCTGGGCCTGTTTTGCGTCGAAAGTTTTCAGAAGACGCGCGAGGACATCATTGCCCGTCAGCAACAGGAGCTTCTGGAACTCTCTACGCCGGTCGTGGAACTCTGGGATGGCGTTCTGGCGCTGCCTTTGATCGGTACGCTCGACAGCGCGCGCACGCAGGTAGTCATGGAAAGCCTGTTGCAGAAGATTGTCGAAACGGGATCGGCCATTGCAATTATCGATATCACGGGCGTGCCGACCGTTGACACTCTGGTCGCGCAGCATCTGCTTAAAACAGTTGCTGCCGCTCGCCTGATGGGTGCTGATTGCATCATCAGCGGCATTCGTCCGCAGATCGCGCAGACGATTGTGCATCTGGGTGTTGAGCTCGGTTCGGTCACCACTAAGGCGTCACTGGCTGACGCTTTTTCTCTCGCTCTCAGGCAATCCGGGCTGGCTGTGGTAAAGCGTGAAGCACGGTCCGCTGAATCGTTAACGGCGAAAGGAAAATAATTGTGGACCGAATTCCCATTCTTAAAATGGGCCGGATTCTTCTGGTCACAATTCAAGTCGACATGCATGACCGCATGGCAACCATGCTGCAGGACGACCTCACTCAGCGCATCGTTGCCACACGTGCTCGTGGCGTGCTTATCGATATCTCCTCACTGGAAGTGGTCGATTCGTTCATTGGCCGGATGATCGGCAACATCGCTGCAATGTCGAGCGTGCTGGATGCGCAGACGGTTGTTGTCGGAATGCGTCCGGCAGTTGCAATCACGCTTGTAGAACTGGGCCTTGAACTTCCGGGAGTACGGACGGCGTTAAATGTCGAAAGCGGCATGACAATCATTTCATCGTCACTGCAAAGCGAGGAAAGCGATGCTGACGTTGGAAATGAGTGAAGTTTTCCCCATTCACAGCGACAGTGACATCGTTGCTGTGAGGCAAGTGGTGAGAAAACGCGCCGTGGAGCTTGGATTCCGACTTGTCGATCAGACCAAGATTGTCACCGGGGCCAGCGAGCTTGCGCGCAATACGCTGAATTACGGGGGTGGCGGCTCCTGCAAGCTGGAAATACTCAGCAACGGAGCGCGGCAGGCCATTCGTTTGACGTTTGAAGACCATGGTCCGGGGATAGCGGACATTGATCAGGCAATGAAGGACGGCTTCACTACGGGTGGCGGATTGGGGTTGGGGCTGAGCGGCACCAAACGCCTCGTGAATGAATTCGAGATTTACTCTAAACCCGGTGAAGGCACAAAAGTCGTAATCACCAAGTGGAAGTAGCGCAGAAGGCATGTTTTTACACGAGAATAGCAAGGCAGTCGCTGTTGCTGAGCAGAGCCAGGTGGCGGAGGCACGCCGTGAAGCTCGCAATCTAGCTGCGTCCATCGGTTTAAGCGAATCTGACCGGGAGCGGGTTTCAATTGTCGCGACTGAAATGGCGACGAATCTGGTGAAGCACACTCCGGGCGGGGGAGCACTCATCGCCGGCGTCCTGCCAGGCCGCAGCGGCATTCAGCTGATGGCCCTTGATAAAGGCCCCGGGATGGACATTGAACGTTGCATACCCGATGGGTTCTCTACCGCAGGTAGCGCGGGCACCGGCCTGGGGGCCATTCGCCGGCTCTCCTCCGTTTTTGACGCCTACTCTTTCAACTCCGGCACTGTTGTGCTGTCCCACATCTACGCAAAGGGGGAGCAACCGGGCAAAAGCGGGGAGCTGGACGTTGGAGCTGTCTCAGTGCCCATGGCTGGGGAGGAAGTTTGTGGCGATGGCTGGGAAGTATGGCAGAACGAGAACCGATGTGTAGCCATGGTTGTGGATGGGCTCGGGCACGGCGTGCAGGCTTATGACGCTGCGATGGAAGCCAGGCGAATCTTCAGCCTGTGCGCGGGAAAGAGCGGCATCGAGGTACTGGAAAACATCCATGCGGCCTTGCAGAAAACGCGCGGCGGTGCGGCGGCGGTCGCGGATATCGACATCCCAGGTCAAACCGTGTCGTACACAGGTGCGGGCAACATAAGTGCCCTGGTGGTCGGGAACACCATGCGAAGCATGGTGTCGATGAACGGCACTGTTGGCGTAGGAACGCTGCGTGCCAAGGCATTCAGTTACGCATGGGAAGCCGGGGGCATGCTGATTATGTTCTCCGACGGAATCAGTACCCATTGGAAAATCGAAGACTACCCGGGGCTGCGCAACCGCCACGCCGCAACTATTGCAGGCGTGATTTACCGCGATTACGGGCGCGGTCGCGATGATGCGACCGTCTTGGTCGTAAAATCCATCAATTGACGAGTGCAAAATGCAGCTTTTAACCGTTCAGATTCAATACGAACATGACGTGGTGCTCGCACGTCAGCGCGCCCGTCAGATTGCCGGGCTGCTGCGCTTTGATCCGCAGGATCAGGCCCGCATTGCGACTGCCGTGTCTGAAATCGTTCGGAACGCATTCAAATACGCTGGACAGGGCCGCATCGATTTTCTGCTCGAAGGAAAAACGTCGCCGCAGGTGTTCGTGATGAACGTTATCGATCGCGGGCGCGGCATCTCAAATCTCTCTGAAATCCTGGATGGGCAGTACCGCTCACGCACCGGCATGGGTCTTGGAATCATTGGCAGCCAGCGGCTGATGGACCAGTTCGATATTCATTCCAGCAGCGCAGGCACAACCGTTTCGCTTAAAAAACTTCTGCCGCGCAGCGCCCCGATCGTTACGCCGGCGCACATGGCCAACCTGAGCGCAGAACTCGCACGCATGTCGTCGCAGACAACCTACGATGAGGTACAGCAGCAGAATCAAGAATTGATTCGCACAATGGAAGAGCTGCGCGAACGCCAGGAAGAGCTCACGCGATTGAATCAAGAGCTTGAAGATACCAATCGCGGCGTGCTCGCTCTTTACGCTGAGCTCGATGAAAAAGCCGACCACCTGCGCCGCGCCGACGAACTGAAATCGAAGTTTCTCTCGAATATGAGTCACGAGTTCCGTACGCCGCTAAATTCGACCATTGCACTCTGCCGCATCCTGCTCGACCGGCTCGACGGGCCACTGACGCCTGAACAGGAAAAGCAGATCAATTACATTCAGAAGGGCTCGAACGAATTGCTCGTGCTCGTGAATGACCTGCTCGATTTGGCAAAGATCGAGGCTGGGAAAACTGTCATTTCGCCCAATGAATTCGACGTACGGGATCTGTTCAGCGCACTTCGCGGAATGTTGCGCCCACTGCTGGTCAGCCAGTCTGTCGCGCTTCACTTCGACGAGCCAGCAGGCATTCCCATGATGCACACAGACGAAGGCAAAGTTTCGCAGATTCTTCGCAACTTTATTTCTAACGCGCTCAAGTTCACTGAGCACGGCGAAGTGCGAGTCTCGGCTACGCTTTTAGAAGATGGCCGGAGTGTCCGGTTCTCAGTTGCTGACACCGGCATCGGCATCTCGCCGGCTGACCTCGTAAATATCTTCAAAGAATTCAACCAGGTCGAACATAGACTGCAGAAGAGAGTAAAGGGCACAGGGTTGGGCCTGCCGCTGAGTAAGCGGCTCGCCGAACTCATGGGCGGCACAATTACGGTCAAGAGCCATGAAGGAAAGGGCTCGACGTTTATCGCTACAATTCCTGTTCAATATCAGGTGCAGCAGCAGCATGTTGTTCCCGCAAAGACGCCGGCTGAAGCTAAACTGGTCCTGATGCCTGGCAAGATTCCTGTTATCATCGTGGAAGATACGCCCGATACCGCTTTCATTTATCGAAAGTTCATCGAACACAGCGAATTCCAGTGCTTTATTGCATCTACTGTTCCTGAAGCTCGAAGGCTGATCCGCCAGATTACTCCGGCAGCCATCGTACTGGATATAATGTTGCCCGGAGAGGACGCCTGGACATTCCTGACCGAGCTTAAATCCAAACTGCTGCCTTCTGTTCCCGTGCTGGTGGCGACCAGCGTTGAAGACCAGCAGAAAGGTCTCTCGCTTGGCGCCGATGAATACATCATTAAGCCGCTGAATCCAGACAAGCTGCTGGAGTTCTTCCGCCATCACCTTTCGAAAGGCACAACCCGGCGTGCTCTGATCGTAGACGATGATGAAGGCTTCCGGTATGCCTTCCGCAACCGGCTGCAGTCCAGGAACATCGAAGTATTGGAAGCGGAGAATGGCATTGATGCCGTTGGCATTGCCACGCGCGAACGACTGGACATCATTTCAGTTGACATGGTCATGCCGGGGATCGATGGGCTTGAAACAATCCGCCGTCTGCGTGAAGTTTTAGGCGTATCATCGGCAAAACTCTACGCGTTCTCATCGAAAGTGCTCGCGCCTCAGGAAATAGAAGCATTGCGCTCCTACAATGCGGCATTTCTCTCGAAATCCGAGGCCTTGGAAAACGTCGTTACAACAATCCTGTACGAGGACGCTTCGTCCCTGCCGCAGTCAAAAACTTTACCGTGTCGACAGAAAGTAGAGTGAAGCTGAGACCTACCTTCGCTAGTTGAACTCCGGAGAGCCAGGTTGAACTGGTTTTCGTCTCTGTCGAGCGTGCCGAAAAAGACCGAGCAGACCTGCATTCATCAGCATCAGAAGAATGCAAAGACGGGTCTGCCCGTCTCTGCTTGGACATTATTTTTGGTGCAGATCGATGTGGGAAGTCACTCGATTTTGCCGTTGCGTCCGGTGTTGGTGAACTGCGCGGGCTTTCCACCACCGAACGGCTGGTCGCCGATGGTGACAGCAACCGGAAGCGTCAGCCCCAGCTGTTTGTGGTTTTTACCCACACCACTATCGGCCAGGACATTCAGCCAGTTTCCTTTCGTGAGCGCCACAAGCGCGCGAGCCGAATGGTCGGAGCGTTCGTTCTTCAGGACGAGCACGCCGAACTTGCTCTTGCCGCGGCCCCTGGCGTCGAGTGTGAATGTGGCGGTCACGCCTCCGACGTCCACGCCAACCTCCGAACCGGCTAGCGCAGCCAGATCAAACGTGCCGGGCAGGATGATCTGAAGCTTCAGGCTGTCGCCACCCAACTGGTTAAAGTTCAGACTGGTCTTGGCGGACACGACGTTAAGCTGCACGAATTGCGGCTCGGCTTCGATTTCGGCGAAGCCACGCGGTGCGGCGGACACGCTGGCGCTCATGATTTCAACAAAGCAGAGCTTGTTGTTCACGGCGCCAATTGCGTTCGAAATGGTCAGGCGACCGTCGCTCACATTTACAGTTACGGTGCGATCGATCCACCGCGTGGTGCTCGTCGGCGTGGCATCGACCGCGAGAACGCCTTCGACCTTCACGCGGAACGTGCTGTCGAAATAGCTGGGATCGCCACAGACCAGACGGACTGTATAGCTGCCGCTCGGGACCGCAATCTCCCACACCGCACTGGGATTCCCCGCCATCTGCATGTGCGCCAGCGTGTCATAGCGCTTGTCCGGCGACGCTGGCGAGAGTCGCTCGCGCGCGCCGAGGCTGTTATCGCTATTCCAGCCGTACGCATAGCCGTTGCGGTTTCCGAACACGGCGCCAGTGTCCGCAAGGTAGCCGCTTGGAGTGGGCGCACCGGTCGTCTGGAAGTTGATCTTCAGGCTAGTCGGTGGCGGGGAAACGACAACGGCGGCGGTGGCAATTGTACTGCCGCCCTTGCCATCGCTGACCGTGACTGTTGCCGTGTACGTTCCGGAAGTGGTGTAAACGTGCGTCGTACTGGGACCGGTGCCGCTCGCGCCATCTCCGAAAGCCCAGGTGTAAGCGAGTGCATCACCATTCGGATCGCTGGCTGCGGCCGAGAAGACAACGCTCTGACCGACAACTGCAGGATTTGGCGAGGCGCTCAAGCCAGACGTTAGCACCGGCGGATCCACGACGCTGAACGAAACAGTCAGGCTCTGCCCTGGCGTACCGGCGGCACCTGGCGAACTGAAGGGCGTTGCGCTGAGCGTGTGTGTGCCTGCAACCAGCGTCCAGGCGAAGTAGTCTCCGTTCAGGTCACCGGCCAGAGTGTATGGAGCGCCATTCTCAACGCGGAAGCTGCTGTTGCTGTCGAGCGCGAAGCGCACACTGCCAACTATCGTCGGATCGGTGTTCGCCCGCACGTTCAAATTACGGGTGGGCAGCTTTGAATAATCCAGAACCATGCCGTTCGTCAGCAGAGCAATCTCCTTCTCCGTGTCTGCATTAACAAGCGTGAAGCTCGTGACCTTCTGCGCAGAGGTCACATCTTTGTAGGTCGCGGTGACCGTCGTGCTTGCGGCGGCCATAGTCAACGTGGTGCTCGCCGAGGACGCATTCGCAACAACAGCGCCCGTCCATCGATCGAAAGTCTTGCCTGCCGGCGCTGAGTTTGCCGAAATGGTGACGATCGCACCGGCTGAATAAGAGCCGCTGCCGAAGCCATTAACGACGGTCAGTGCATAGGTCGGCGGCGAATCCATAACGCTGAACGAAACGGTCAGGCTCTGGCCCTGAGTGCCACTGGCATTTCCAGCGCTGAAGGGAGTTGCACTCAGCGTATGCGTTCCGAGCGCCGGCGTCCAGACGGAGTAATCCCCGTTCGCGTCGCCCGTTAGCGCATACGGTGCACCGTTCTCAACGCGGTAGCTGCTGTTACTGTCGAGTGCGAAGCGCACGCTGCCGACGATCGCCGGATCGGTGTTGGCCCGCACGTTCAGGTTGCGGGTTGGCAGTTTGGAATAATCCAGAACCATTCCATCTGCCAGCAGCCCGATATCTGTATTGGTGTCTGCATTGATGAGCGTAAAACTGGCGACCTTCTGCGTGGAGGTCGCGTCTTTGTATGTCGCGGTCACGGTCGTGCTCGCGGCTGGCATCGTCAGCGTCGTGCTCGAGGAGGTTGCGTTCGCAACGGTGGCGCCCGTCCAGCGATCGAATGTTTTACCCGCTGGCGCTGCGTTTGCCGAAATACTGACGACTGTTCCCGCAGTGTAGGAGCCGCTTCCAGAACCGCTGACGACCGAAAGCGCATAAATTGTCGGCGGTGAAGAAATGCGGCGAATCAGGCACGCCCAGTCCAGCGTGGTATTGCTCGGCGCCATGCCGATGCTTCGGATTCCGCCGCCTGAAATCGTCGCAACCGTGCCGTTCAGCAGAGTGCCGCCGTTACGTGGGTCATACCACTTGATTTCAAAGCTGCCGCTCGTGTGGCTCAGGTCGATGTTCGTGCTGCCGCCGTCGCGCAGATATACGGCATAGATGTCACCTCGCTTTGCGAAAACGTAATCGGTAGTGCTGTCGGTAAGAGCGTTGTCATGCAGCATCTGCGGGAAGGGCAGATACTTGATGAAGAATTCATGCGCGTAGCGGCACTGGTTCCACCAGCCATCCCACGCTGCATAGTTGTTCACATATCCGTCTCCCCCGCCCCAGCCCCGATACGCCCAGCCGAAGTATGTTTCGTAGCCGCCGCCGCCGCCCATCAGCAGGCCCCAGAGCGAATACTTGCGTGGATCGTCGTGGCTGGCGTCGAGAGTATCCGGCCGCACGCCGGCCGTGTCATCGCCGTACATGCTGCTGCGCGTGAAATTCTCGTGTCCGGGCTCATCGACACTGAAATACCACTTCTTGCCGGCGTTCCGTGATTTGTCGACCCACTCGCGCGTTTTGTCGTTCGTCCAGCGCATACTGAAATTGTTGTACGCAAGCTGGAACGATGTTCCTTCGAAGCTGGGGTGATTCAGCAGCGGCGTATAAATGGTGTTTTCCTGACCCGGCAGATTGTGAGCAACAATGGGATGCTTGTACGGATCGGCGGCGCGGATGAAATCTGCAAAAGCTTTGCGTTGAGCGTCCGTGTTCCCGACGCTCATGGGGCCTTTGTTATCGTTCCAGCCGTTCTCTTCACCGATGTTCCAGATCACCGCCAAGTGGTGGCTGAACCGCGCGATCAATTCCCTGTAGTAGAGCTTGCGACTTTTTCCGAAAGACGCAGGGGTAGGATTTCCGTTGGCGTCGACCAGTCCATCCTTAACCTCCCAGAAGCTCTCGTTCTCGGTTTCGCTCAGCACCAGGTGGATGAGGATGCCCTTACGGTCCATATGCGTGAAAAGAATCTCCCACTGGTCGAGCTTCGAACAATCAAAGCGGAACCGCTCGTCCACGCTCGGATACGGCCACACGCTTTGCGTATCAGCATGGCCTGTATACGTCGGCAGGTAGAAGCAGTTCATTCCTTTGCTCGCAATGTAGTTGATTGCGCCCACGACGTTCTTTCCCTTGCTGCCCTGCCAGACCGGATCACCGCTCACCCAGTGCTGTCCGTGGGCATTAAATTCTGAACGCCACCCGGTCGTTGAACCATCGATATCAGGATTGGCAAGGAAGCTTTCCGGGCTGTCAGGACCGATTTTTATGAACCACTCTCCGTTCGCGAAGCGCAGGTAATGTTCACCCACGTATTTCAGCAGACCCTTTCCGCGATGGTCGCGTCCGGCCTTGTCCGTTGCGGCGATGCTGAAGGAGCCAGAAACGGCATTGAACGAAACGGCCGTTCCGGCGGCTGGATCAGCGCTCATGGCGATTTCCATTCCTTGCCGGAAAGAGGCAACGTAACTCCAGGTACCGGTCTCATCAGGCGTGAAGTGGACGCGCCATTTATTGCCGCTTGCGGCTCCCGTTTGACCGGCATTCCCGTCCGCGGCGAAGTAGCCCGGCACACGGATGTTGCGAGTGCCTTTCGTGAAGGTCACATCAAGGCGGTAATCAGTAAAAGGGTTTGGCGAGGCCGTTTCGCTTGAAGCCGGTCCGTCAAAGGTGATCGTGACGGCATGCCATTGCTTCAGCTCGCCAGTAACAACCGCGCCGCCAAGCACCGGTTCGGCAAGCAACACCCACATCCAAAGACACAGCAACAATCCCAGTTTCGCACGCATGCACACCTCCTCATCCAAGCCGTTCGATGTGAGCTATTGCTGAGGGTGCCGCTGTTCTTACGTCAAAAATTAAAAAAGCGTGGCATAAGCCGGCGGATGGGCAAAAGCAGCAGTGCTGTTCCGGATTCCACTAGAAGGGAATGCGACCGGCGGCCTGAGCGAACTCTGCACGGCCGCGTTTGATAAAGTGATGATCAATGGCGTAGCGCAGTAGTGCAGCAGCGCAGTAAGTACAAACCTTAGACTCCAGACGCTCAATGCGGCGACACACGACAGCGATCATCGATCGGACTGTTAAATACAAGGCGTTCTGCTATTTCGCTTTTTTCACGCGCAGCAGCAAAGGCCGTGACGTCTGCCTCCCCGCCTGGTTTTCGACGGCGTAGCAGATGCGCTCGGTTTCGGGAACCCACTTGGCCGCGGTCAGGAAAATCTGCCGCTCGCTGAGTCCTTTTTCGATCAGCACGCCGTTTAGACCGATGTTATCCACAATTACGCCGTGCGGCAGGTTGTCCACTGAGAACGTCAGCAGGTCGGCGTGTCCGTTCCGAACAACTTTCAGCCATACTGGAATTGTCTGGCCCGGCGCAATCGTGATTTCCGGCATGGTCCCTGGTGGCGCGGGAGGTCCGCCGGCTTTTTCCGGCGGCACATACGGCTCGAGCATCACAAAAACTTTCGGCTTTCCTTCAAGCTTGATGCGGCCAAGACTGCCGGCTTCCTTCGTCACCTGCGCGCCATTGATTGTCGCAGTCGCTTTGAGTTTCGAGAGCATTGCATTGGCATCGGTAGGTGCAGCTGCGTCATCGGCAGCGTTGAGCGTACCAAATGCTTCGAGGTGGCCGGCCTGAATCACAAGGGGCGTGGAAACCGTGAACCCGGGGGGCAACCCGGTGATGTCCACGCGTATGTCTCCGTCAAAACCGTCGAAACGATCTGCGCGCACTGAAAAACTTTTACCGCTTCCGGCGTTCACCGTGGGATTTTCTCCCTTTACACTGACTGAAAAGTCCGGCTTCGGCTCACGAATAACGAGCCGGTAAATGAAACGCTCACCACTGAAACCACGCGTATCGATCACCCGAACGACATAACTGCCGTCCGAGGGCGCAGTGAAGTGAACCTTCGAATCCGTGCCCATTTTCCGTTCGCTGTCATCATCATTCATGAAATTCAACGGGAAAACCGGCAGTCCATTGGGAACCAGCTTTTCCCCGAGCTGCCGCGGTTCCACGATGTAGCAGGTCGTGTCGTTGGCGTGCGCGGACGGGCTTGTGTCGAAGTAGCATCGGCGGCCTGTGCCTGGTGACGGATAGAGCAGCGAATCGGAATCCGGTCCCTGCGGCGCGCGGAACAGTTTCACGACCTCGCCTTGCAGGTAAACGTATTCGTTCAATTCCATCTCTTCCCAGTTTTTAAGTCGTACGCCTTGTCCATTCGAATCGATTGCGCGGAAGTTAATGTATGAATCGCGCACAGCCTGCAAGACCAGCCGCTGTACTGGCTTGCCATCCGCGTGATAAATGTCAATGCGTGTATCCACGGGAGAACCGCGCTGCGCCGCCAGCGTTTCGATGATAAAACTCTGACCGGCTTTCGCATCGAACTTGAAATAGTCGGCATCCTCTTTCTGCTCTGCCGAATAGATGCGTCCGGCAATCGAGACCGGTGCAGGGACACTCTGCGCCTGCTGAACGGAATTGTTCGGCTCCGTTTCCTGGGTTTCGCTGAGCGTGCTTGCGGCCAGCTTCAATTCGGAGCGGCTGCGGAAGACGGTGCGGTCGATTGGAAGCGGCAGATCGCCTTCGCGCTCGGGCTTAACCTTCACCTTCGTTCCGGCAGGCAGGTTGTAGCCGAAGAGGCTGATCTCTGTCTCGGCGCCAATTCTTGCGCTAAGCGGATAAAAGCTGCTGACGTACTGAAACATCCCCACGCTCATGCGGTACGTGTGCGTCTTCGACCCACCCAGGATGCCGTCGCGAACGCGAAGAATGTAGCGGCCATCTCTTGGAATGCTAAAGGCCATAAGGGGCTCAGGCATGGCAATAAATTCGTTTCTGCCGATGACTTCCCCACCCTGCTCGTCCCAGAGCGTCACTACCGGCGCGGCCTTGGATCCGACGCTGCTTGAGGACACATCTGCGATAATCGTCTGCCCGGCTCTGGCCTGAACACTGAAACGGTCCTCGTCTCCGGTGTCCTTCAGCGTGCCCCACACGCTCACGGGAAGATTGAGCGTCTGAATACCCGAAGCTTCACCTTCAACTTCGCTGAGCTGCGGCAGATCATCGATGTAAACCGCGAGCTTCGCGCTTTCTCCGCCGGCACTGGTGACACTCAGTTCAACCTTTTCGCGTGGCGAATCAGCGGGCGTGCTCAAACTGATCCACAGCTGGTCGTGAGCAGCGTTTTCAGGCAGCAGCGAAGCCGAAACTTTGGGATTCGAGACCTTCACGGCGCTAACACCGAGCAGGTTTTTGCCCAGCAGCTTTATTTTCGTCGCCGCACCTCGTTGTACTCCGGGCGGCTCAGCGGCATTGAGTTCAGGCTTCGGTGATTTGCCAGTCTCGGCGTCGTAGGTCGCGAAGGTTCCGTTCATCCGGCCGACGGCGACCGTTTTTTTGTCAATCACCGCAAGTCCGGCCACCCAGTCGGGCTGCTTCTCGAAGGTGAGCTTCTGTGTAACGGCCTCGGCGCTCCAGACTTTCACGGTGCTGTCTTCGGCGGTGGTGATCAGCGTGTCCCCTTCAGCCGAATACGCCAGCCGCAGAATTGCTCCATCATGTGCGAAGATGGAATAAAGGAGCGGATTCGTTCCGTCGGCAGCCGTCTCACTTATCTGCCAGACGCGGATGCGGCTATCAACTCCGCCCGCCGCCAGGCGTTTGCCATCAGGACTGAACGTTACCGCGTAAAGCTCCTTCAGCGACTGTGAGAGGGTATCCAGACGTGCGCCGCTCTCGACGTTCCAGAGCTTCACCGTACGATCGAGACTTGCGCTGGCGAGAACCTTCCCGTCGGGCCGGAATGAAAGCGAGAACACCGCACCGTTGTGGCCGGTCAGTGTTTTGCGCTCGGCACCCGTTGCGGCGTCCCACAACTTGATCGTCTGGTCATAGCTGCCGGTGGCAAGCGTTTTGCCATCGGGTGAGAGCGCTACGGAATAAAGCGCATCGCGGTGACCTTCGAATGAGCGGATCAGCGCGCCATCGGCGACATTCCATAGCTTCGCCTCGCCTGCAACGCCCGTCTCGCCTGACACAGACACCAATTTTGTTCCATCGCCGGTGAATGCGAGACTGTTCACGTTGCCGCGGTGGCCTGTCAGCTTGCGGGCCACGCTGAACGATTCGGCAGAGCGCAACTCCACCTCACCGTGGCGTCCCACGGCGATAACTTTCGCGGCCGTGCTGTGAGCAAGCGCATAAATACCATTCTGCGGCTTAACTTTGGGTTCGATCTTCGGGATCTCTGCGAGGGGAATGGGGGCATCAACGTTCTGAGGTGCTGGAGCACCTGCATCGATCCATGAGCGAATGAGCGCAATCTCCTTACTGTCCAGCTTCTTCCGCTTTTTAGGCGGCATCTTGTTCTTATCATTGCTCTCGATCAGCTTCACGAGCAGGCTTTCGCCGCTTTTTCCTGGAATGATCGCCTTCCCTGTTTCGCCGCCCTTCATCAGGTGAGCGAACGTATCCAGACGGAATTCGCCTTCCTGATCGTCCGCACCGTGGCAGCCCACACAGTGCTTGGCGAAGATCGGTGCAATCTTCAGAAATTCCGGCACATCGGCGGCGACTACAGCAGGGCACACGCATGCGATGACACAAAGGCACAAAGCGGAAAAGAGTAGAGTTTTACATTTCACGCGCACAGGCCCTTAGTGGTTGAACAGGAATTCTTTGCTGCTCAGCACGCTCCAGTAAAGATCTTCGAGCAGCGGCCGCACCTCCGCGCCCTCGGCAGCGAGCATTTTCAGAAGCTTTGCTTTTTCGTTTTCCGTCGGATAGCGCGCGAGCGCCGAGAGATAGAGATCCTCAATTACTTTTTCATGGGGCGCTTTTGTACTGATCCACTGACTGATGCGGTTGCTGCTGTCCTCGAGTTTCTTGTTCAGCGTGTCGCCGTTCGAAATATGCAGCACCTGCGCCATGCTGGGCTCGATGGTGCGCTCGCACTCGCACGTGATCAGCCGGTTGGGCCGGCCAAAAGATTTCAGGAAATATGAATTCACATTGCTGTCGGGGAGCTGCATCGCGCGCCAGCCTTTTGGATAATTTGCAAACGCCGTCGGCGATCCGGTTACGTTTGAAAGCGCGTCGAGCAGCACTTCGGCCATGATGCGCCGCGGATAAAATCGCGAGTAGAAGCGCGTATCTACTTTGTTTTCAGGCAGTGTCTCGCTCGAACGCTGATATGTCTCCGACTGCAGGATCGCGCGCATGAGGCTCTGCAGGTTGAACTTGTTGTCAGCGAGGAATTTTGCCGTCGCAGCGAGCAGCTTTTCATTGCTCGGCGGATTGGTAACGCGCAGATCGTCAACGGCCTCGACGAGGCCCGTGCCGAAGAAACTTGCCCACACGCGATTCGTAATGGCGCGCGTGAAATACGGGTTGTCACGCGAAACGAGCCACTCAGCCAGGTGTTCGCGGCGGTCAGCGGGCGAATTGATGTCCATCACCTTGCCGTCGAGGGGCTGAGGCGGCTGTGGTTTTCCGGTGAGCGGCTGAACGAGATCGCCTTCTGTGGCGCTATAAACAATGCGATTGCCGTCGCCCGGCGCGTTCTTCGTTCGGACGCGTGCGAAGAGATTGGCCATCGCGTAGTACTGATCGTTCGTCCACTTCTCCATCGGATGGTTGTGGCACTGCGCGCAGTTGATCGCCAGGCCCATGAATGCGACCGACGCCGTTTCCGCGAGCACTTTCGGGTCTTCATGCAGCACAAAGAAATTGCCCCCGCCGTTTTCGAGCGTGGAACCTTTCGCCGTCATCAGGTCGCGCACCATCACGTCCCAGGGTGTATTTGCTGCGACGTTGCGCCGGATCCAGTTGTAGTAAGACCACATCGCCTGCGGGTTGAGTTTCTCCGAATTTACCAGCAGCAGATCGGACCATTTGTACGACCAGTAGTCCACGAACTCCGGGCGTTTGAGCAGCTTATCGATCAGTTCGTCACGCTTTGTCGGTGAAGTGTCGGCCAGAAACGCGCGCGTCTCGTCGGCAGTCGGCAGGATGCCAATCGTATCAATGTATGCCCGACGCAGAAAATCGCCATCATTGCACTTCGGCGAAGGCGGGATGTTCAGGCTCTGCAGCTTTTCCAGAACGAGTTCGTCGATGAAGTTGCGGCGTTTAGCCTGAGTGAAAACTTCCGGCGGCTGCGGCTTTTCATTCGGAACGCTTACGGTTCCAATTGCAATTCGGCTCAAATACCACGCAGTGATCGCGCCTTCTCCCGTGCCGACGACAGAGACTCTTCCCGAATCGTCGACCGTCGCAACGCTCGCGACCGCGGAGGTGTAGCGCGCCCAGCGCGTAACGTCCTGGATCTGGCCATCCGAAAAGTACGCGCGCACGATCAGCTGCTGGTTGGTTCCGGCTTTCAGCACCGCATTCTGCGGCAGAATTTCAATTTTCTCGATGCGCGGATCGTTGCTCGAGGGGCCGCTCATGCCCGATGCGATCCACTCTGAAACCACGCGGTATTCGAGCGAATCGGTATCGAAGCGCTGGCCTCCTTTATGGGGCACCGCACCTGTCGCTTTGGTCATCAGCAGGCTGCGTCCAGGGTCGCTGGGAATCACGCGCCGGCCCAGCGCGTGACGCGTAATCGCGCGGTAGTCGCCTTCGTCATCGTAGCCGCGAAGCGAAAGCCGAAAGCCGTTCTTGCCGGCGGCCGCGCCGTGGCAAGCGCCGGTGCTGCAGCCGGTTCGCATCAACACTGGCTGGACGTGATTGCGGAAGCTCCACTGAAACGGCTGGTCAAGACCTGACACCGTAACTTTCGCCTGCGCAGTACCGAGCTTGCTTTTGACTGTAATCGTCGCCGAACCATTCCCCTTCGGCAGCGCCACACCATTTTCGACTGCCACAATCGCCGGATCGCTGCTGACGAACTCAATATCCTCACTGATCTGTCCCGTGAACTGGCCGCCGCGAACACGCTCAACAAGAAGCGACTGACGCGCTTCCGTGCCCTTCAGCACGATGGTCTGCGGCAGAAGCGCGACGCCGTCTTCGCTTCGAGCAGCGGCGCACGCGAACAGCGCGCAGATCAGTAGTGATAACTTTGGCTTCATAGATTCACTCTCTGGGAGCGCTTCGTTAAAACAGTTCTTTGATCGGGTGCGTGCCGAAATCGACCAGCGGATAAGGCCGTGCCTGCGGGCCAGGCAGATGTGTTTCGAGATCCAGGCCGAGACTGTGATAGATCGTTGCCACGACTTCAGCGGGGCAGACGGGCCGCTCCGCCGGGAATGCGCCGATTTCGTCGCTGCGCCCGACCACTCGCCCGCCCTTCACGCCGCCTCCGGCGAAATACACCGTCCAGCACTGCGGCCAGTGATCGCGTCCACCGGCCGGATTGACGCGCGGCGTACGGCCGAATTCGGCAAGGTTGCAGACCATGGTGCTGTCGAGCATGCCGCGCTGCGCGAGATCCTCGATCAGCGCGCTGTAGCCCTGGTCATACATCGGGCAGACGATTTCTTTCATGCCCGTGATTGATGTGAATGGCTTTGAGCCGTGAATATCCCAGGTGATCTCGTCGAAGACAGTAATGAAGGTATTGATAGTGACGAAGCGCACGCCGGCTTCAATCAGCCTGCGGGCCAGCAGGCAGCACTGACCAAAGCGCGTGTTGCCGTAGCGCTCTCGAACCTTCTCAGGTTCCTTGGAAAGATCGAACGCTTCGCGCGCTTGCTTGCTGGTCATCAGGCGGTAGGCCGAAGCGAAGTTACTATCCATGAGCTGCGCATTTTCGCTCGCTTCAAAAGTCTTCACGGTTTCGTCGACAATGCTTCTCATGTCACGACGGCGCTGCAGCCGTGCTTCGCCGATCTCTGTCGGCGGCAGCAGGTCAGGAACTTTGAAATTCGGTTTGCTCGGATCGGCCATCAGTGCGAACGGATCGTACGCCTTGCCCAGGAAGCCTCCGTCCTGGCCGTGCGGCATGTTGCCGCCGGTCTTGCCCATGGGCTCGGGCAGAACGACATGCGCCGGCAAGTCGCCTTTGCGCCCGCGAAGATAGCCGAGCGCGCATCCGGCGTGCGGCGTGTTGACGCCGCCGCTGAAAAGCCGTCCGGTCTGCATCATCTGATGTCCCGTGTCGTGCACGGCCGCCGCCGTATGGTAGCAGCTGCGCACGAGCGAGAACTTGTCAGCGTGCTTGGCATGCAGCGGCAGCAATTCGGAAATCTGGATATCGGGATTGTTCGTCTTGATGGGCTTGAAGGGCCCGCGGATCTCCGCCGGCGCGTCGGGCTTCATGTCGAAAAGGTCGAGCTGGCTTGGGGCGCCGAGATTGAAGATCATAATGCAGGACTTGTCCGGTCCGCTGCTTTTCTTTACTCCCTCGTCCGCCATTAACTTTTGATACTGCGCGAGCGAGAATCCCAGCGCGCCGAGAACGCCGACCTGCAGGAACTCCCGCCGCCGCGTGCCGTCGCATGTAGTTGTCGAGCCATCACCCGTAATATTGAGCATGGTTGCCCCTCATCCATTCTTGTATTACAAAAATTATACGCCGGCGGCGGGCAAAGGTAACTGAAAAATCGGTTGAGAATGAAACTGATATGAAAAAAGAACGTCGTGCCTGGCAGCTTCGGGTTTAGCAGGCTCGGCCACTCCGACCACAATTAAAAGGGTAAACCGACATCATCGGCACCGACGCCAAGCACTCGTGCCGCCGGCATTCATCATTTTCCCAAAAATAAAAGGAGAAAGACCGAAGATGTTGCGCTTATTAGTAACACAGGGGCAACAGCTCATGCGCGCGTCTTTGCTGTTCATTTTAACACTTCTCGCAAGCTCAAGCATGCATTCCATCGCTGGCGAACAGAAAGGTCCTTCACCCCTGGACGCCATATTCAAGGAGACGGAACCCTTGCGGTTTCCACGCAGGGAACGCTTGCCGCTGTTTCTGTGGACGCCGGACTATCCGGCCGCCGCAGACGACACCGAACTCGAGCGTGTCATCAAAGAACTCGACGCACGAGGCATCAGTCTCCTCGCACGCTGGAAATTTGGTGAGCTTGAGAAGAGCGCTGCGCTGGCGCTGCGGATCGGGAAGATTCAGAAAAAGCTGGGGCTGAAAGTCTGTGTCGAAGGCACGGGCGATGTTGTACACGGCCTTTACGACGGAAAACCAGATGTCGCACATCAAGGCGCTGATGGGAAGCCCTTCTTCGATGACTCCTTTTTCTGGAAAGCCGGGTGTCCTTTCACCATGAAGTTGCGCTATGAAAAGATGAAATCGCGTCTCGAACCCTTTCTAAAAAAGTACGCTGAGGCAGGCGTTGAACTGGATTTCTGGACCGCTGATTATGAATTCGATGGGCCTTCTGAATGGAATGCGGGCTGGGCCGCGGCAAAGAAATGCACCGTCTGCCGCGAGCACATCAAGGATATCGACAGCAATTTCACCTCCTTTCAGAATGCCGTGCGCGCTGCCCGATCTGATTTTCAGAACGAAGTCTTCTGTAAAACGATTCGCAGCCATTTTCCGAAAGCGTTGATCGGCGTGTATGGAATGAATCCGCACAAAGGCACACGTTACTGGTGGGATTTTTTTGAGAAGCCTGAGCCGATCGAAGGCATCAGCTACACGAAGGAGAACGGCGGATTACACCGTCCATGGGTGCACGAATTCGAGCCTGCCGGTTACAACGTCGCAATGCCCGTGATTTACAGCCTCTACAACGCTTATAATTTTGAGAACAAGGAATTTGGCTGGTTCTACAACATGCTGCTGGAAGCCTCTGCCGTCGGCGAGGCCACTCCCGTGAATATTCCGTTGATCCCATTTGTTCACTGGTCCATCACCGCGCCAAAAGGAAAGACGCCGCTTAGCGAGCAGAAATATGAAGAGGTGCTCTGGCATCTGCTGTTGCGCGGGCACGACACGTTCTGCATGTGGAGCCCCGCTGAGCAAACGGCTCAGGCGGTAAAGCCGGTTCATCGTGTATACGCGGCAGCTCTGGAATTTAGCGAATTCTTAAACAAGGGCACGCCAGTAACGTTCGCCGTCCCGAGTGAGAATGCACCTGTGCTTTCCGCGCTGAGACTCGGAAACCGCCTGCTGGTACGGCGCACCGATTTTGGCTCTGGGAACGCTCCGGCGATTCTGCAACTGGATGGGCGGGACGTGTCAGTCCCTAGGGCCGATGGCAAGTGCCAGATTATCACACTGCCCTGAACGCCAGCTCTTTGGAATAGCTTTGAAACAAATCTTCGCAGATTCCAGAAATTCCTGGGGAATCGCAGGCGCTTCTGTGCCTATAGATTCGAGTTCCACACCAATTCGAATGGATGCCGGTAAGACGCAGGCAGTCAGACCTATGCGACACAGGAGAAGTGACCTCGGCGAAAACTGAAGATTACATAAAGGAGTTGTGAGATGGCGACAACCGACCCAGGCAACGACGCACTTCAAGCGGTGGAGAGCCTGAAAAAGGCGCGCGAAAACATCCTCACCGAAGTGCGGAAACAGATTATCGGTCAGCAGGCGGTCGTCGACGATGTGCTCACCTGCCTCTTCAGCCGCGGCCACGCGCTGCTGGTCGGTGTGCCGGGCCTCGCCAAAACGCTCCTGGTCTCAACCATCTCGAAAGTACTCGACCTTAAATTCAAACGCATCCAGTTCACGCCTGACTTGATGCCTTCGGACATCACTGGCACGGATGTGATTGAAGAAGATGTGTCAACAGGCCAGCGCCACTTGAAGTTTTTCCACGGACCGATTTTCTCGAACATCGTTCTGGCCGACGAAATCAATCGTACTCCGCCGAAGACGCAAGCCGCTCTGCTGCAGGCGATGCAGGAAAAGGAAGTCACCGTCGGCAATAAGACGTACAAGCTCGAGGAGCCCTTCCTGGTTCTCGCGACGCAGAACCCTATCGAGCAGGAAGGTACCTACCCTCTCCCAGAGGCGCAGCAGGACCGCTTTATGTTCAACATTTATCTCGGCTATCCTGACGAGGCCGACGAAATTCTGATCGGCGAACAAACCACCATCGATCAGAAGCCTGATCTGAAAACCGTCATGAACGGTGAAGAGATCCTCAAGTACCAGGCGCTGGTGCGAAAAGTTCCCGTCTCCCGCCACGTTACGACCTACGCCACCAGGCTCGTGCGTGCTACCCGGCCACACGAAGCCGACACTTCCAAGACCGCAAAAAAATGGCTGCAATGGGGCGCCGGTCCACGCGCAGTGCAGAATCTTCTCGTCGGCGGCAAAGCGCGTGCTCTGCTGCGTGGAAGTTTTCACGTCTCCGTGCAGGACATCCGCGGATGCGCCGTCAGCGTGCTGCGGCATCGCATCGTTCCGAATTTCGCGGCGGAAGCCGAGGGCATCGACACCGTGCAGATCATCAAAGAGCTGATGGAAGCCATCCCCGAGCCGAAGGAATAGGTGACGAATGAGAGCGGCCGGATCGCGTTTCCTTGATCCCGATATTCTCGGGCGCCTCCCGAACCTGGAGGTTGCCGCGCGCAAGCTCGTGAAGGGCGCGTTCGTCGGCTACCACAAGAGTCCCGACTTTGGCTATAGCGTGGAATTCGTCGATCATCGCGATTACGTCGCCGGCGATGACTTGCGTTCGGTCGATTGGCGCGTGTGGGCGCGCAAAGACAAGTACTACGTCAAACGCTTCGAGATGGAGAGCCAGCTCAAGGCCACGATCATTCTCGACAGCTCCAAGTCCATGGATTTCGGCGACGGCAAGCTCACAAAGCTTGAGTACGGTTCGTACCTCTCGGCAACGCTTGCCTATCTCCTTATTCATCAGAACGACATGGCGGGCCTGGTGAACTTCGACAGCCAGATCCGCAATTACATTCCGCCACGCGGCAGCCGGCAGCACCTGCGGCTGATCATGCACGCGCTCGGCAGCATAAAGCCGGGGCCGGCGACGAATGTTCCAGCCGTATGTCATCACCTGGCCGACACCATTAAGACGCGCGGCATGGTCATCCTGATCAGTGACCTGCTCGATGACACGCAGAAAATCATGCACGCGCTGCGGCATTTTCAGCACATGAAACATGACGTCATCGTCTTTCACACGATGGACGACAGCGAGCTGGACCTGCCTTACGACGAACTCGCCAATTTCCGCGAACTCGAAACCGGTTCGCGCGTGGCTGTCGATCCGGCTGCGTTCCGGGCGACGTACAAGAGCCGCGTCGGCGCTTTCTGCGCGGAGCTGCGCGAAGGCTGCCTGAAATCAAACATTGACTACAATCTCATCCGCACCTCGCAGCCCATTGAAACCGTTATCACAAACTATTTCCACTTCCGGTCGCGGAGGGCGCGCTGAGTGAGCTTTCTCAGCACAGCATTTTTGTATGGACTCGCCGCGGCGGCAATTCCGCTGGTGATCCACCTGATCCAGCGTCAGCGCTATCCGGAGCGGCAGTTCACGACGCTGCGCTTTTTTGACAAGACAATCAAGAACAACACCCTGCAACGCAGAATCATCGATCGCATTCTCCTGCTGCTGCGAATTGCGGCTTTGATTGCCATAGTTCTCGGGCTTTCACGGCCTTTCTGGCGCACGCCGCTGGGAGAGCAGCGCGGATCTTTTGTGATTGTGCTCGACAACTCACCCAGCATGTCGCGCGAGCGCGACGGTGTGAGCCTTTTCGAACACGGCAAAAAGGCAGCTGAGCAGATTCTAAAGACGCTTGGACCATCCGACCGTGCCGAGATACTTTTCACAGCGCCGCTTCCAGAGCCGCTTCGCGTTGAGCGCAAGAAACTCGAGGAAGAGCTTCGCTTAAGACAAGGCACGCCGGCGGCTCTGCTGGTTGCAGGCGCGAAGGGACTCGAGCTTTCCGTCCCCGAACTGACCACCGACCTGCCTCGCCTTGAAGCAGCACTTCAGAAATCATCCGGCGACGCTGCGCTGATCGATTGCGAGAGCGCGCCTGCGCCGCAGTTTTCGTCTGATTTGGCCGCGCTGCTGAGCATCCTTCAGCAGTCGAGACTTTCGGCGCAGCCCGGCAATTTGAAAAAGACTCTTTCACTTGCAGCCCAGCTTCTGCGCACGTCCCAGGACGGTGATCGCAAGATCATTCTCATCTCTGACATGCAGAAATCAGAATTACAGGGCGACAAAGCTGAAACGCAAGGCATCTCGGTTCTGGCACTACCGTTTGAGCCTTCCAGCGCGGGTGCGAATCTCGGCATCGAAAGTTGCAGCGTGCCCGTAGGCGAAACAGATTTCGGCCAGACGATTGTCGGATCGGCAGTGCTCCGCAATTATGGCGCGGAAGCTTCCGACGCTGCAACTTTGACCATCCATTGCGGCGACAAGAGCAAGCCCGTCGAAATCAAAATCGCTGCTATTCAGCCGGGCGGGACGCTAGTCGTAAGCTTTCCGATACAGGTCATGAGTTCCGAGCGCAATCTGCTCTGCAAAGCCCAGCTGAACTCGCCCACCGACACCTTTGTTTACGACAACAGCTGGTATTTTCAGGTCGGTGTGCGATTTCCAGTGGTCACCCTGCTCGTGAACGGGACGCCTTCGGAGACACTCTCCAATCGCGAGTCGTTCTACCTGACCAACGCGCTCGTTCCGCGAGCCGGATCCGGTCAGTCCAATGCGGCCGACGTGCGCGAATGCGATGTCGCCGAGTTCAAAGATCGGAGATTGGCGGAGTTCGGCGTTCTGATTCTCGCCGGCGTGCCTATGCTGGATGCAGATGCGCGCGAGAAGATTCGCCAGTTTATCAGCGACGGCAAAAGCGTGCTCGTATTTCCCGGAACCAAAACATCGCCGGAAGAATACAACGCCTGGGGTTTTCTTCCGGCACAGATTCAGGAAGTGAAATCAAAAAGCTTCACCTATGTACTTTCAGTAAACGAGAAGACCTCTGCAATGAAGGCCGTGCATGAGCGTCTCGGCGCAGGAGTTCATTCACTCAGCACCCAGTCTCGATTGGTGCTCGAGCCCGCTGCGCAGGCTCAGGTTCTCGCACGCTTTGCAGACGAGACCCCGGCACTTGTCGAAGGCGCTCTCGGCAAGGGTCGAGTGATCTTTGCAGCGACGAGCGCGCACGCGAGCAGCAGCGATTGGCCCTTAAGGCCGGCT
>DASPJR010000071.1:0-2995 GCA_035628505.1 Planctomycetota bacterium
GTCGAGACCGGCTCGCTCGACGCGGGCTTTGCCGGCTCAGAAGACGGAGCCTGCTGGGCAAGCGTGGCGATCGATGAGAGCAGAACTGCGATGAGGAGGAGTCTGCGCATCAGGCGCGGCCCCCTGCGGAAGCAGTCTTGAGTACCGCACCGATGACTTCATTGGCGAGCTGTTCACTCTGCGCCTGAAGCCCGGTTTTCGCTGTAGCGGTCTCCTTGTCGAGTTCCGCTTTCGCGGTGCTTACTTTCTCTGTGGCAGTAGCGCGGGCCTGCGAGATGGCTGCTGCTCTGGCGTCCGCAAGCTGCTTGCGGCGCGCCTCAGCGTTCTTCAGCACTTGGGAGCGCGCTTCGCGCAGACGCTGCTCGTACTCAGCAGTCTTGGCCTGCGCGGCTGCGACGTCCGCCTGCGCCTTGGCAACGGCGCCCTCGGTCTTGGAGTGGCGCTCGGCCAGCGCCGCGCTCAAAGGACGATGTACCAGAAAGTTGTAAGCGGTGGCCAGGACGATCAGCAGGATGATCGTAGGAACGGCACTGAGCAGTAATCCGCCTAGTTGTTTTGCGAGTTCATCCATTCTTGGGGTTCTATGTCCGGGAGAAACTTGGGTAAGGAACTATTCAATATAAATGCCACAATCTGCAGTGTCAACGCGGGTGGGAAGCACATTCCAGAGTTGCTGCACAGTAAGTGTTAAGTCGGGTTCAGCAGCTCTCGAATCAGGTTGACATGCCCCTTCGGAGGCGTACAATTTAACTATCACCTCCGATCCGTTTCAGGATCGAATGGGCTTGAGGCCAAGGAATTGTCACCGCTTCTTGGCAGCAAGCCCATTTAACGTTCTGGTGTTTTTTGATCGGTCCCGAGCGCACTCAGGGAATCCAGATGGCGCCCGTCCAGAAGTCCTCACAACAGCGCGCATCGACTGCGCGCAACGTTCACGGCTTCAGCTTCTTCAAGCTTTCCGAATAATCGGGCTTAGCGACGCCGCGCTCGGTGATGATCGCCGTGATGTACTTGTGCGGCGTCACGTCGAACGCCGGGTTCTCCACTGCGATATTGTCCGGCGCGATCTGCTTCCCTGCCAGATGCGTCACCTCTTTCGGAGAGCGCTGTTCGATCGGGATGTGCGCACCGTCAGGCGTCTCAAGGTCAACGGTAGACCACGGCGCGGCCACATAAAAAGGTATGTCGTGCTCCTTGGCGAGGATCGCGACTGAGTACGTGCCGATCTTGTTCGCGACGTCGCCGTTCGCTGCGATGCGGTCCGCGCCGACGATCACTGCGCCCACTTTCTTCTGCGCCATCATCACTCCGGCCATGTTGTCAGAGATGACGGTCGTGGGAATGCCGTCTTTCTGAAGTTCCCATGCCGTCAGGCGGGAGCCTTGCAGGAACGGACGCGTCTCATCCGCGTACACATTGATCTTGCTGCCAGATTCCACTGCTGCACGGATCACTCCGAGCGCGGTGCCGTAACCGCAAGTCGCGAGTGCGCCGGCATTGCAATGAGTGAGCACCCCACCGGTCTTGGGAAGGAGCGCCGCGCCGTTCTTACCCATGGTGATGCATGCAGCGATGTCCTCCGCGTGCATGCGTTTCGATTCGTCAATGAGTTCGCGTTTGATCTCGTCGGCCGATGCGCCCGCTTTTTCGAGGTCCGCGAACTTGTCTTTCATGCGACGGATCGCCCAGAACAGATTCACCGCCGTGGGGCGCGTCTCTGCCAACGTGTTGCATATCTCTTCAAACTGCGGCCTGAGTTCTGCGGCAGTGCTGGCCTTGGCATCACGTGTTCCGAGCGCGACACCCATCGCAGCCGCAACTCCGATCGCGGGCGCTCCACGCACGATCATGGTGTAGATGGCGTCGGCGACTTCTTTATATGTGCGGCTGGTTACGTAAACCTCTTCGGTAGGCAGCTTCGTCTGGTCGATGAAGCGCACGCCGGCGTCAGTCCATTCGAGTGTCTGGATCATTGAATCCAGTTTAGCGGAAAGGGGCTAAGCGGCCTCTTTGGCGGGCGCTTCAGAAGCTCCGCCCTTCCGCTTCTTGTGTGTACGCCACATGAAGTAAGCGATGGCACCGCCTGCGCCAATCGCCAGCACGGTCGCCACTATCGTCAGCGCCGTGCTGTTCTCGCGTAGATACGTCGCAATGCTTCTGCCGTATTGAGAAGCGAGCCATGCCAGTGCTCCGTAACGGATAGTCCGCGCCAGAACCAGCGGCACTAGAAAACTTTGTAGCGGGCACTTAAGCGCTCCTGCCCCGACCAGGAAAGGAGACGTTGGAAAGGGCGGCGGCAATATCGCAGGCACAAAGACAGCCCAAAACGAGTGCTTCTCGTACGCGGCGTAGACCTTTTGCATCGTGTTCTTGCCGAGCTTCTTCTCGAGGGCTTCCTTGCCGCCCTTGCGCGCAAGCCGATACGTGAGCCAAGCCCCGATGACCGAGCCAATAAGCGCCATCAACCCGTAGTACCACCACCACTCCGGATTGGCGGATGAAAGGAAAATGAGCAGCAGGTCTAGCGCGCCAAAAGTGGGCAGCACCGAGCTATCGAGGATGCCAAGGGCGATCAGCCCGGGACCGCCGAACTTCATCGCGGCGCCCAAAGTCTTCTTTTGGACAGCAGATTCGAGTAGATGGACTATCACGCTGCTGGTTGGATGCAGCGTTCCCAGCTCGGGTTAGGTTAAGCCGTAGCTTGTTTGGCGCGAATGTGTTCCTCGCGCACTTCTTTCGCGGTAAATACGGAGATGAACTTCGCTGGCGCCGCTGCCGCCTCCACCGCCGCACGTCCACCTGCTTCCTCGCGCTCAACCAGGCAGACGACCCCTACCACCTCGAAGCCGAACTCCTTCGCGGCCTGGATCGCCTGAATGGTGGATGTCCCCGTAGTACACACGTCGTCCACGATTACGATTTTCGCGCCCTTCTGCTGGAAGCCTTCAATACGCTTCTGCGTGCCATGCTCCTTTTCCTGTTTGCGGACGAGAAA
>DASPJR010000072.1:0-2047 GCA_035628505.1 Planctomycetota bacterium
CGTTCCCGCCTGAAGGCGGCGTGCCGGCGCTCGCGCTGGCCTTGATGGCCGGCGGCGTCGCTGCGTCCATTCCTGCCATGCGTCTGCGCGATCGCTGGGATCTTTTAAAGTACGGAGCCATCGGCGGTCTCGTGCAAGGCATGCTTGTGGCCGGCGTGGCCTGGATGGGATCGGGCCTTGGTGCAAGCGCCGGAATCGACGAAGCCGCCGGCGGAATTCTTTCAGGATCGGTGCTCTGGCGCGCCGGAATTCCTTCGCTGCCTGATTCGCTGCTCGCGCTGATCAATGGTCCGCTCTGCGGCTTGCTGGTCCTCGGCTCGCTGCCGTTGATCGAATCGCTCTTCGGCATCCTGACGAACATCCGCCTCTTCGAACTGGCCGATCTGAACCGTCCTGCGTTGCGGCGTATCCTCGAAGAAGCTCCCGGAACCTTCCAGCACACGCTGCAGGTGCGCTTCCTGGCCGAGCCGGCATCCGACGCGATTGGCGCGAACACGCGTCTGATCAGCGCCGGTGTGCTCTATCACGATCTCGGAAAAGTCCTGAAGCCCGAGTACTTCGTTGAAAACCAGATGGATGCGCCCGAGCGCCACCGGCGCCTGCGCCCGTCCGTGAGCGCGCTGCTGATTACCGCTCACGTGAAAGACGGCATCGAACTGGCGCACGAGTACCGCCTGCCGCAGCAGATCATCGATTTCATTCCCGAGCACCACGGCACGACGCTGGTGAGCTACTTCTATCATTCGGCGAAGAAAAAAGCTGAGACCGAAAGCGAAGCCGAAGGCGGCGGCAGCGAATCGGTGCAGGAATCGTTCTTCCGCTACCCGGGTCCCAAGCCGCAGAGCCGCGAAACGGCCATCGTGATGCTCGCTGATACCATTGAAGCGGCCACGCGCACGCTTGAAAACCCCAGCGCCGCGCGCCTCAAGGCATTCGTGCATGAGCTGATCATGGAAAAGATGCTCGATAACCAGCTCGACGAATCGAACCTGACCTTCGCCGAGCTGGCGCTGATTGAAGAAGCGTTCCTGCGTGTGCTGGTCACGCGCTTCCATTCGCGCATCCGCTACCCCGGCCAGGAAGAGGAACCGGCGCAGGCGCAGGGCGAGTTCGACGCGCGCAAGACAACGGTCATGGAAACGCCCGCAGAGCTCAAGGAATCGGGCCGCCAGAAACAGTCGGCGAAGGACCTCGCCGCGCGTCCCAGCTCGCGGCGCGAAGTGCTCACCGAAACGCGCTTCATCGGCCGCGGCTCGGAGCGCAAAGACCCTGAGCACAAAAAGTTCGAGTAACGGCTTTTTGATCCGCCAGGACGCCAAGGCGCCATGATTTTGATGTGGAGGTTCTTAGCGCATGGCGAAAGCTTCTCCCAAAAAAAAGTCGCCGACGTTTGACATCGCTATCGATGCAGATGTGTTGCCGAACGGCGTGTCCGAATCGGAGCTGTCGGAATTGTTTGCGCGCGCGTGGAGTCTCTCTGCGCAGCGGCCGGACACGCTCATGCAGAAGACGCTCGCCGTTGATGTTCACCTCGTAGACGACGAGCAGATTTCAAAGCTCAATCAGCAGCACATGAAGCACGCCGGCCCGACCGACGTGCTCTCGTTCCCGCTCGGCGAGATCGATCCCGAACGCGAGGCCTTTCATCTGGGCGAAATCATCGTCAGCCTCGACACCGCGCGCCGCGAAGCCGCTGAGCGCAAGCTGCCCGAAAGCGAAGAGCTCAATCGCTACATTGTCCACGGCTTCCTGCACCTGCTCGGCTACGACGACGACACCGCCGCGCGGCGAAAAGCGATGTTCAAAGTTCAGGAAGCCGCCCTGAAGGGTTGAGCTCCTTGTGGCGCAAGCTTCAGCTTGCGCAAGCCATCCACGAGCCGATTTTGTGCGCGAGTACTTACGTGTTGCTTGCCAACCCTTGTAAAGCCGACACGACTGTACGCTACTCAACGCTACTGGAGACGACTGGACACGACTCAAGACGACTGGACACGACTCAAGACGACTGGAGACGACTCAACGCGACTGGAGACAACTCAACACAACT
>DASPJR010000073.1:0-30894 GCA_035628505.1 Planctomycetota bacterium
GGCGCCAACGGCATCAACCTCAGCGGCGCAACAAGCGGCTTTATTACCACCACCGGCGGCGCGCTGAGCGGCTCAACGGGAACGGCGTTCAGCATCAGTTCGGGCACGTGCTCAGTGACCTACGCCGGATCAATCACAGGCGTCAGTGGTCAGCGGTCTGTCAATATCACCGGAATGACGGGCGGAACGGTGACTTTGAGCGGTGCGGTAACTGAGAACGCCGGCGGCACCGGTATCAGCCTCACGACCAACACGGGAGCCACGATCAACTTCACAGGCAATATCACGGCAAATCTGAACTCGGCCAACACGCCATTCACTGCGACGGGCGGCGGTACGGTCAGTGCCACGGGAACAAACAGCAACATCAGCAGTGTCTCTGGGACGGCACTGAATGTGGCGAACACGACCATCGGTGCCGGCAACCTCAACTTCCGCAGCATCTCGTCGGGTAACGCCACGGCGGCGGCAGATCCGGTCAATGGAATCATCCTGAACAATACGGGCTCGAGCGGGACCGTGATTGTGGCTGGAGATGGTGGAGTAGCAAACAATGCCTCCGGCGGCACGATTCAGAGTTGCACCGGAGTCGGCGTGTTACTGACGAGCTGCAGAGGACCCTCGCTTGGGTATATGGACATCAAGAACGGCCAGGCGGAAGGCATCCACGGCACGACTGTAAGCGGGTTGACCCTGACGCGCTGCAATATCAGCACAAATGGAAATCTACTGTTCGGTGGAGGTGCCTTGGGTCAGGGCGAAGCAAACATTGAACTTTTCGAGCTGTCGGGCACGGTGAACTTCACTAACACGCTGATCGAGAGGGGTTTCGAGAATAACATCATCGTAGGCAATAGTGGAACAACGAACCTGAACATGACTTGGGACGGAGTTACGATGCAAAATTGGGGGGCGCCGACACCGAACCAGGGTCAGGGACTGAAACTCGATTTGCGTGGATCGACGGTCACAACCTTTACAACTCAGAATTCGACGCTTTCCAATTCTTACGGCTCCCATTTCGATGTCCGCGCAATGCAAGCGTCAAATCTCACCATAAACGTGCGCAATAACACCATTACGCAAACCGTAGTGGGTGTTTCAGGCGGCGCCAATATCGCGATCAGTGCTCTGGGAGACAGCTCGATTCCGGCGCCCTTTACTGGATTGCTGACCTATGACATATCGAATAACAACATTCAGGGTTCCTCAGGAACGGCTATTGCGGTGGCGTTGTCGCCCGGATACCTCCTCTCGCCGAACCCACATGTACAAGGAAATGGCGATGCACAGGGCAAAATCATAAACAACACCATCGGCACAGCGGCTACGGCGAACTCCGGTTCGGCCCAAGGTTCAGGTATCGCAGCGGACAGCCGAGGCGGAACTGGCTCGGTTCATACGGTACAAATCGAAAACAACAGAATCTTCCAGTACAACAACTATGGCATTTCACTCACCGTTGGAGAAACAAATTCCGACTCACGCTTTAACGTCACGGTGCGTAGAAACACAATCTCGAATCCTGGTAATAGTGGTTTCTTAAATATGCATGGTATTCATCTGAACAGTGGAACCACTGGGACCTCGGCAGATGACGTGTGGATCGACCTGGGCACCGGTGCTGGAAATTCGAATTCGATCACGGGCTCAGGCGCGAATGGCGGCACCGACTTCCGGCTGCGCCAGCGTCAGCTTACGACGGTTCTAATGCCAAACTACACGGGCGCAAACAACGCCGATGCTTCCGTTGTAACCTATGTGCAGGGACTTAACGGCGGTACGCCTACGGGCGCGGCCGTCAATAATGTAGCAGGTGGCGGCGGCGGCTTCACCAACACAGTTCCAGCGGGCAGCGCGGTGCCGCTGCCGCCGTAGTCGTCGGCGGCAGTGCACTTGCCGGGCTGTGCTGTGTAGGACAAACGAATTTGAACATCGAAGCAGGAGTTTAAACCGTGAAGCGTTTAGCGATGATCGTACTGATGACGGTGTGCAGCGTTTCGTTTGCCGCCGACCTGGTCGTCAACATCCCGTCGCTGCCGCCGGGAAAGACGCTGACGATCGTTCATGATGTGAGGATCAACGCCACTGTCCCGGCCGGCGTCAATGACATCGCCGCGCAGGCCACGGTCACCGGCGATGACTTCTCTACCGTGCTCAGCGATGATACGGCGACCGCGGCGGTGGCGGATGCGACGCTTACCCCGCTGATCGCCGCGCCGGATCTGAAGCTGGCGAAGGCAGCCGATGTGCAGACTGCCCAGGCCGCCGGCAATATCGTTTATACGCTATCCTATAGCAACCAGGGTAACCAGGGCGCAACGGGTGTGCGCGTTACGGAGAACCTTCCGAACAACGCCAGCTTCGTCGCCAATGGAAGCACCGCGGGCTGGACCAGCACCGGCGGCTCCTCGTATCTTCTGAATTTTGGTCCGCTCGCCGCCGGCGCGACGGGCACGGCGGTGTTTGCGATCAAGCTTGACGCGCCGCTTCCGGATACGGCCAAAGAAGTGTTCAATACGGCTCAGATTGCTGACGACGCGACCAATGGCGCCGATCTCAACCCTGCTGACAACACTGCGAGCGTAACCACGCCGATCGTTCTGGGTTCGGGCGGCGGCAGTTCGCCGGTGATTACTGCAAGCCCCAATCCAGCGCCGGTGCGGCAGGCGGTGACTCTTTCCATCGCGCTGGGCAGCACGCCGCACTCGGCCATTCTGTGGGGATTCGGCGATGGTACCACGGATAACACGAACAGCAGCAGTGTCGTACATACCTGGAATAGCCCAGGGACATTTCCGGTCACCGCGACCATTACGACTCCGAACGGTACGCTTTACAGCTCGCTGGTGCTGATCATTCTCGGTAATTCCACCAGCCAGGACTACGATGGCGACCTTCTGAGCGACGCAGACGATTCAGACGATGACAACGACGGCTTCATGGACCAGGTCGAAACGAACCTCGGCACCAATCCGCTGGATGGCGCTTCGCACACGAATGGAATGGCGGATTTCGACCGCGACGGCACGCCTGATGATCGCGATCTGGACGACGACAACGATGGCATTCCCGACCGCGTCGAACTGTCAATGGGCACCGACCCATACGATCCGCTCTCGGGCGGGTCCGCCGATTCGGACCGCGACGGCGTCGTCGACCAGCAGGACCCCGACGACGACAACGACGGCTTAACTGACCAGATTGAAGTCGCGCTCGGAACCAATCCGTACAATTCCAAGTCCACTGGTACGGCAAGTGGAGCCGCTGCGGCCTTCGTGCCGTTGAATCTCAGCTCCCTGAGCATCCATCTTGATTTCGACAACGTGGACGAGGACTCCATCCAGGTGAGCGGAAAGGTTGCGCTGAAGCCAGGCTTTAATTACACAGGATCAGTCGTTACGGCAGACGTGGGCGGTAACGTTGAACAGTTCGTCCTGAATAAGAAGGGCATTGGCAAGCTGAACGCCAGCCGCTTCCACTTGCGTCTCAAGGGTCCCTCTGCCGGCAAGTTCACGCTGAAGATGCGCCAGGGGCAGTACGCACCGCTGCTGCGCGATGAGAAGCTTACGGGTGAGCAGACTCTCAAGAATGCTGTGCGGCAGGTGGAAGTCACCCTGATTCTGCCCGGCGGAGCTTATAAGAAAGTGCAGCCGCAGATTTACTCTGTAAACAAGGGTAAAATCGGAAACTCACACTAGGCACGTTTGCGCCTGACATCCACACAAAACCGGGAGCCCGCAGCGATGCGGGCTCTTTTGTTTGTCTGATTTAATTCGCTCGTGGCATTTGTCGGAACTCAAGCGTTGCGCCTGTCATCTAATTGGAATTATTAGCACTCGGGATAAAAATGTAGAACTTCGGCTAAATAACGAAGGACTTCCATTCCGAAACGTATATAAAATAGCAGCGACGGTGCAGGAGTGCAGTGAGTGGCTGGCGAGACATGTACGATTTGCGGACAGGTCATTGCGGCAGTAGTGTCCACGCCTGCCGGCGGGCCGTCGCACGCCTCCGAAATGCCGCTGCAAGGGTCCACCGTCTGTGTTCCTTGTTCCCAGCGCCTGAACGCTGCCACGCGTACCGACCGTACCACCATTCTCCGGCCCATCGTTTCCCTTCCGCTGACTGATGAGGCCGGCCGGGAGCAGAAAAGCCGGCGCATCGTTTTAAGCCCCGAGCCGCAGCCGGTACTCGAGGCACCGACCGAGAAGGCTGCTGCCGCCGGCGAATCTGGCAGTGAAGTAAAAGATGATCTCGGCGTGCCTGTCGCGCGGCAATTCGGGCCGTATGAAATTCTCAACGAGATCAGCCGCGGCAGTTTCGGCGTCGTCTATAAGGCGCGCCAGCAGGGGCTGGACCGCATCGTCGCATTGAAAGTGCTCCTCGCCGGTGTGCATGCCTCGGGCGAAGCGGTCGAACGCTTCAAGCGAGAAGCACGCGCGGTGGCTCGTCTTAAGCATCCCAATATTGTCCCGGTTTACGACATCGGCATGCACGAGGGCCATCATTACTTTGCGATGGAGTTCGTGGAAGGCGATGCTCTCTCAAACCTGATCGCCGTGCGTTACATCAGCATCTCCGATGCACTCTCGATTGCCGAGCAGCTCGCTGACGCGCTGGAGACCGCGCATCACGCCTCGGTTATCCACCGCGATATCAAGCCATCGAACATTCTCATTGATAAGCACGGCAAACCGCACATCACCGATTTCGGCCTTGCAAAGCAGGTGGATCTCGACACGAAGTACACGATGTCGGGCACGACGCTGGGCACCCCGGCGTACATGCCGCCCGAGCAGGCGCGCGGTGAAATTGACCGCATCGATGCCCGTTCGGACGTCTACGCCATCGGCGCGGTGCTCTACGAGATGCTGACCGGGCGTACGCCATTCGCCGGACGCTCGGTGCTGGAAGTTGTCGTGGCCGTGATCAACGAGCCGGTGCGCCCGCCACGACAGCTGAATCCGAAAATTCACCGCGACGTCCAGACGATCGTGCTCAAATGCCTCGAGAAGGATTCGCGCCAGCGCTACGCCTCGGCCGCCGAGCTGCGGGACGACCTAAGGCGCTTCCGCTCGGGAGAAGCGATCAAGGCGCGCCCGGCAGGCATTCTGCGTGTGGCCGGGCGAGCGATCCGGCGCCATTACGTGCTGCTCGGATCGGCGGTGATGGTGGCGATTGCCATCGGTTTCTCGTTGAAAGCGAAGCAGGACCAGGTCCAGGCGAACGTCGAAACCGAGAAGATGCGCAAGCAGTTGATGGTGAAAGCCAGCAACGAAGCGGTGTGGCGTCCGGACTGGTGGTTTCCGCCCAAGACGCCCAGCGAGCTCCAGAATGAGGAGACGCAGAAGCTCTATAAGATTCCAGAAGGTAAGGAGAGCTTTTTCCAGGGGTTGGTTAAAGGCAGGGACGCGTGGGAGCTTCACAGCGAAAAGATAAAGGGGCGAGACGGCCAGCCGGATCAGATTGTCGATAAGACTGTTAAGATTACGTCTGCGAACCTGCTTGTCACTCCCGAGGATTTCCGCTTCTACGGAGACGTCGATGGAGACATCGTCTTCCGCCTGCCTGAAAGTCTCTTTAAGCCCGAAGCGCAGAAGCAGCCGCTGCGGGTGCGCATCGGCCTGCAGAGCCTGGGAAGTTTCAAGGGCTTTGACGGCATTCCGTTCATCGTTGAGTTTTCGCAAGGCAACATCCGCGTTATCGGGCCGGCTGATCTGTATAGCCACACCAGCCCCAGCGAAGGCGAGAAACGCGGGCCGCCGCGCCTTGAAGTGAAAGCTGAAAAGCTGGGCCCGGAACTTATTCCCGGCGAATACACGCTCAATGTCCACCGCGAAGGAACGGCGCTGCTGTTCAGGCTCGGCGGGCCATCCAAATTTCCGGGCGCAGCGATCGAAATCAAGGATGCCAACCTCAGCAACTGGGTTTTCCGCAACACACAGTTGGTCCTGCGCGATCCACCTCCGGGCCTGCAGGTGATTTCGGCTGAAGTGCGGCGCAAATACGGCGACGATGACGATCCGGCTTTCCGCTTTTACCGCGTGGGCGACTACAACGTCGCTGAGGCCGAGCTGAAAGTCATCGCCAGCGGGCAGGACGCTTTCAAGCGCGCGAGGGCGAAGTACCAGCTTGGAATGATTCAGGAAATCTGCGCGCCGGCTCTTGGGCGGGAGCTGACCTGGTACACGGACGCGTTGAACGACCTGGATGCCATGCCGCAGGACGATCCACGCCAGCGCGACAAGCTCAAGCTCGCCACGGAACTGCATCTGCGCAAGATGATTCGTTTTGCAAAGATCAAGCAGTGGAATGGCGTCATCGACGAACTGAACGAAGGCTGGGGCGGAGGTGCCAGCATTGGGGAGCCCCTCGCGTGGGAACTGCATCACGTCCTTGAAATGCTGCTTAAGGAGAAAGAGCCTGACGCCAACATCAAGATCATGGCGGCGCTCTCGATATTCCAGCGGCTTGGCATTGAAGCAGGCTCGCAGCGCTTCGGGCGCTGGGCCGAAGAACTGGCTGTGCTGCTCAGTGCAGAGCGGCGGTTTGACGATCTGATCGCGCTGCACAAGACCTATCCGGCGCCGACGCTCTCCGACGAGTTCTTCCTCGCCTCCCGCAAGGCGCTGGAGAAGAATCAGTTCGACGTCGCCACGCAGCTGATCTCGTACATCATGCCCTACTGCCGTTCGGAAAAGGAGCTCAAGCTGGCGGCGGAGGCCGGCTGTGAGTTTGTTGCCGCCGCAATGAAAACCAAACATTACCAGGAAGCCTCGCGCATGTTCTCGGCTATGCCTTCCCTGGGTGCCCTGAAGGCGCTGTGCCAGGAAGTCGATGCACAGGTCAAGACGATTGCCGAGGACGATTTCTTCCCGTTCCTCTCAAAGGTGCTGCAGCCGGTGCTGGCCAGCATGCCAAAAGATCAGGCGGCGCAGAAACTGATCGACGCATCACTGGATAAGCTCTGTGCCGAGATCATCATCGCCGGGCGCGCCAGCAAACTGCAGAAGATACACGAAGTCGTCCGCGGGCCGCGCACACTTATGGACTCGCGCCTTTCAGCGTCATTTGCGCGCGCCATTCAGCAGCTGGCGCAGAATGGGGATGCAGGTTCCTACGCGCAAGCGCTGGCGCTGCTCAAGTACTGCTCGGCGCACGTCGCCCAGTCCGACCAGGACATCCGCCGCTCGGCGTATGCGCTGGCCAAACCAAAGGCGAAAGTGGATGAGAACCGGAGTTATTTTGCGATCCTGACGATCCAGGATGCCTATCCCACGCCGGAACTGCTCAATCTCAGCCGCGACGTGATGCTCGAACTGATCCATCCCCAGCGGCAGCGCTTTGAAGAAGCCGTGATGTTCTTCAGCCAGGCGCGCGTGGACTTTGGCGCCGAGGCGCGTTCACTCTCTCCGCTGGCCCTGGGCGCGCTGGAAAAAGTGCGTTCGCCCGATCAGCGCATGCAGCTGATGAGCTCGATCTGGCTGACGGTGAATGGTCAATTCGAACAGCAGCACACGGCGGCCGCCGAACGGCCGTTTGAACAGCCGCAGATCGCCGCCGCCGCAAGACAATGGCGCCTGGAATACGGTGATATGGAAATGGCGCTGAATTTATGGGATCGAGCCAGGGAGACGTACCGGTCGCTGATCGAACCGCGGCCGAATGTCTGGTCTCTGAAGTCTGTTGAGACCGAGTTGCGCGTGAAAGCCGGCTTGCGGCTGGGGATCATGGCGCTGGCGCGGCCAGGCACCGGCAATCCTAACGAATACCTGCTGCCGCTGCTGGGCCTGGATAATGTTGCCGATGAATACAAGCTGGCTGCGCGCTTCCTGGTGGCGCCGGAGCAGTTGCCAGTGGCAGAGCTCGACGGACACCTGAAGAACCTCCGCGCGCCACTGCTGCTCCAGGAATCCGAATGGGACCTCGTCCGCGGGCTGCGCCTGCGGATGGAAGGCGACAACGTCGCCGCCGGTGCAGCGTTCCGGCAGGCGGAAAGCAAATCCAGCTCATCGCGAGCGTGGCTGCTTGCGGTTGCCTCGTACCTGGGCCGACCGGCCGCTCGCAGCCCGGAAGAAGAACAGCGCGGCGAAGAGGCCCGGCCGGGCAACACGCCTAAGAACCCTTGACGGTCCGTAGACTGCCGGGCAGTGGCATTCAAGCAGGATTGCCGATAGACTCGCGACCCGGTTGGAAGGCCCTCGGGGTTCTGAATGGCTTCGCGAACGCTAGCCTGGCTTGTTTTTTTCGCGCTGCTCTGCGCGCTGGGACTGCGCATGCACGGCAAAATGCAGGCTGCCGAGCAAGAACGGCTCGCGCGGGAGCAGGCCACCTACCAGTACCTGCGTAAGCTCATCCGCGACAACTACGTGCGGGAAGTCGATGACCGGAAACTGTTCTACGGCGCAATGAACGGAATGGCGTCGTCGCTCGACCGACACAGCCAGTTTATGCCGCCGCAGGAGTTTGAGCAGCTCAAGACGCAGACCACAGGGCAGTACGAAGGCGTGGGCATCGAATTCGACCCGGACGAATCGCGCGGGCTGATCGTTTTGACCCCGCTGGAGAACACGCCCGCGTACCGCAGCGGCATTCTTCCGGGTGACCGCATCCTGAAGATCGACGGTGTGTCGACCGAAGGAATGACACGCGAAGAGGCTGGCCGCCGCATCAAAGGACCTCCCGGCTCGACCGTACGGCTGACGCTGCTGCACGAGGGCCACACCGAGCCGCAGGAAGTGACGCTCACGCGCGCGGTCAATGAAATGAAGTCCGTGCAAGTCGCGGAGATCCTGGCCCCGCCCGTCGTCCCCGAGACGTTCGAATTCAAAATTGGCCACGTGCAGATTTCACAGTTTCAGCAGCGCACCGGCAGCGATCTGGACGCTGTTCTCAAGCGCCTTGAATCGCGCGGCATGCAGGCGCTGGTGCTGGACCTGCGCCAGAACCCCGGCGGCTTGCTTGAAGCGGCGCAGCAGGTAGCAGACCTTTTCCTGAAAGACGGGCCCATTGTCACGGTCATCACCCGCGCCGATGCACAATCAAAAGAGAAGGGGGCGACCGCTTACGCCGAAGAACCCGGCACGCATCCGGATTATCCCCTCGCTGTCCTGGTGGATCAGAATAGCGCATCGGCCTCGGAGGTCGTCGCAGGCGCGCTGAAAGACCGCGGACGCGCGGTCCTTGTGGGCGACCGCACCTATGGCAAATTCTCGGTGCAGGATGTTTTTCGCGTGCCGCTTGGGAAGTGGGGCGAGTCGGCGCTAAAGCTGACGATTGCGCGCTACCAGACGCCGTCGAGTCCGTGCGTCGATGGCCAGGGACTCATCCCCGATTACCCTGTTCCCTTCACGCTCGAACAGCAGCGCGCGCTGCAGATGAGCCGCATTCGGCGCCACATCAAGGACAATGATCCGCGCGGGGCTGCTAATGCCGCGGTTAACAAAAAAGACAAGCAGCCGCCGGAGCCTTTTGACGATCTTCAATTGAAGAAGGCGGCGGAAGTGCTTGCCGAAATGCTGAAGCAGAAGAAACCTGCTCAGCCGGCACCCTCCGCCGAACCAGTTTCGAGAGCGAAATGAAAATCCTGGGTATCGAAACGTCCTGCGACGAAACTGCCGCCGCGGTCGTCGAAGACGGGCGTAGTATTCTTTCAAGCGTTGTTGCCAGCCAGTTCGATCTGCACCGCTCATTTGGCGGCGTGGTTCCCGAGGTCGCCGCGCGCGCACACGCCGAACGTATTACGGCTGTGATCGATGAGGCGCTGAATTCCGCAGGCTGCTCGAAGTCATCGATCGATGCCGTCTCTGTCGTCAATCGGCCCGGGCTTGTGGGTGCGCTGCTGGTTGGCGTTGCGGCGGCCAAAGGCCTGAGCATCGCCTGGGAGAAGCCGCTGATCGGCGTCGATCATATTGTCAGCCACGTTTACGCATCAGTGCTGGCGGGATTTAACGTTTTCCCGCACGTTTCGCTGATCGTCTCAGGGGGGCATACCAGTCTTTACCGCGTCACCGATCCGCTTTCGATTACGGTGCTGGGCCAGACTGCCGATGACGCCGCCGGCGAAGCCTTCGACAAGGTTGCGAAGATGCTCAATCTCGGCTTTCCTGGCGGGCCCGCGCTGTCGAAGCTTGCTGCGCAGGCGCCAGCCGAGGCGCGCCGGCTTTTTTGTGGGGTTCAGCGCAGCGCGCTAAGTCCCGATGATGGACCGTACGTCGGTGTTGAGGCGGGTGGTCCGGACTTCAGTTTTTCGGGTCTGAAAACGGCCGTGTATTACCATCTTCGCGGCACATCGCATGGGCGCGGGGCGTTGCGCGACCTCTCCGAAGCCGAACGCATCGAAGTGGCCGGCAGTTTTCAGGAGGCGGCCTGCACCATTCTCGTTGCCAAGACGCTGGCCGCGTGCAAGCGCGAGGGCATCCGTTCGGTTGCAGTTGGAGGCGGTGTGGCATGCAACGGACGCTTACGGGAGCTGTTCCGCGAGCGCGCTGCGCAGGAGCGGCCGCCGATCGACGTCTTTTTTCCGCCGCCGGAGTTGTGCACGGACAATGCCGCAATGAGCGCCGGGCTTGCTTACCACAGGGCCAAGAGCGGCGACTGCGATCCTTTGGACTTAGAAGTGGACCCTACGCCTAAGCGGGCATAAAATAGCCGCTGAGGCCGCAATGGCTAATTCGGACAGAAATTTCGAATGCGGAATTAATTAATACGTCTAAGTACTAAGTGGCACTGATTGAAGAGCCTGCTTTTCAGCGTCAGGCCCTCTAAAGAGGAGTACAACATGCGGTATCTGTCATCCCTGTTCTGCGCACTTGTTCTGGCTGCCGGCTGCAGCCTCCAGGCGTCGGAAGGTTTCGATGATCTTGTAAAGCTGGCCAAATCCGGCAGCAGTGAAGAAGTGATGCTGGCGTACATTGAAGCTTCCACCGTCGCGTATCAGCTCAGCGTCGATGAAATACTGTTCCTCAACGACCTGGGCGTGCCCGCCAACGTCATTTCAGAAGCGGTGCGCCACGGCAAGCTCCTGCGCGACATCGCCGCCAAGAACGCCCCCGAAGCCTCTGTTCCTCCGCCGGCCGTGCCGCCCGAAGTTGAACAGGCGCTGGCACAAGTCGCCGAACCGGCCGCGCCCGCTGCTCCGGCTGCCCCAGTTGCTCCAGCTGCGCCGCAGCCTCCGGTTCAGCCTGCCGTGGTGAATGATCCGGCGGTGCAGGACCCGGTAATCGGAAAGCCCGAGCCGATCCGTCCGGCGGTGGCAGAGGCCGCGCCACCAGTGAACGAGACGATTATTGGACCCGCGGCCGAGCCCGCGCCCGAGCCGCAGGTTGTGGAACGCGAAGTTATCCGCGAAGTCATCGTCGAGCGGCCCGCGCCAGTCATCGCTCCGCCGCCGGAACGGCTGAATGTCTCTTTCTTTTATGAATCGCTTTCGCCGTACGGCTCGTGGATTCTCGTCGACGACGAATGGTGCTGGCAGCCGACGGTCGTTGTCGTGGACCGCACATGGCGTCCGTATTCAAATCGCGGACGGTGGGTTTATACGGATTGCGGCTGGGCCTGGCATTCGGATTACTCCTGGGGATGGGCGGCGTTCCATTACGGCCGCTGGGAACACCATCACAGGCATGGCTGGATCTGGGCGCCAGACACCGTCTGGGGGCCCGCATGGGTGAGCTGGCGCTACAGCGACTCGCATTGCGGCTGGGCGCCGCTGCCGCGTGGCGCGCGTTATGAAACGGGCGTCGGCTTCAGTTATCGCGGCAAGAATGTCGGCGTCGATTTCCACTTCGGCCTGCGCGAACGCGACTACTTCTTTGTTCCCACTCGCCACGTGTGCGACACCGGAATTCACCGCTACGGCGTTCCACCCGCGCAGGTCACGAACGTCTATAACACGACGATCATCCAGAATAACTACGTCTACAACGACAACCGCATCATCAATAACGGCGTTCCCGTTGACCGTGTGCGCCGCGCCTCAAACCGCGACATCCAGCAGGTCAAGCTCGTCGATGCCGATGTCAAAGCCGGCCAGCCCATCCGCGGATCAGCCGTGCGCGGCGATTCGCTGGCCGTCTACCGCCCGCCAGTTTCCAACCGCGTGACGGAGACACCGCCCATTGTTGTGGCTCGTCGCGAAGCCCAGGCCGCGCGTGAACAGGCAGCCCGTGAAAAGGCCGAAGAACGCCGCGACATCCGCGACACCCGTCAGACCGAAGAGAAACGCGAAGCCGAATTGCGCCGCGCCGCCCAGCGCCAGAAGGAATTGGCCCAGGCCGCCGAGCGAGAAAGAGAACGGCTGGAACGCATCGCCGACCGTGAAAAGGACGAATCGCGACGTGCCGAACTGAAGGCGCAGGCCGCGGCGGCAAAGAAGCAGGCAGCGGAAAACGAAAAGGCTGAGCGCGAGACGCGCGAAGCTGAGAAGCGCGCCGCCGAGCTGGCTCGCAAGACGCAGCGAGAGCAGCAGGCACAGGCAACACCGGCCGCGACGCGCGAAGCGCAGCGCAAGCAGGATCTGCAGCTCCGGCGCCAGCAGGAAGAAGCGGCTGAAGCGGCACGCAAAGCCGAAATCGCCGAACGCCGTCAGAAGAATCAGGCTGAGAACGCAGCTGAAGCCGCCCGAAGGGAAGAAGCCCGCCGCCAGGCCGAAGCTGCTGAAGCGCAGCGCCGCGCGACAGCGGAAGCACGCAAAAAGCAGGACGCGAATAATGCTCCGGAAGTGAATCGTCGCGAACAGGCTCGCAAGGAAGCTGCCGAGCGTCAGGAAGCCGCGGAACTCGCGCGGAAGGCTGAAGCTGCCGCCGATGCAGCTCGCAAGGAGCAGGCTCGCAAGGAGGCCGCGGCACGCCAGGAGGCGCAGGAAGCCGGCCGCAAGGCCGAGGCTGCCGCGGAGGCAGCACGCCGCGAACAAGCACGCAGGGAAGCAGCCCAACGCCAGGACACGCTGGAGGCTCAACGCCGTGCCGCCGCCGAGGCACGCCGCCAGCAGGAACAGGCTGAAAATGCCGCCGAAGCCGCCCGCCGCGAGCAGGCTCGCAGGGAAAATGCAGCGCGACAGGAAGCCGCCGAAGCACAGCGCCGCGCTGAAGCCGAAGCGCGCCGCCAGCAGACTCAGCAGCGAAGTCAGCCGGCGCCGAGCGTCCGCTCACAGGATCCGCAGGCCCCGGGAGCATCAGTAGAGACGCGTCGCCCGGGCGCAGCCGATGGAGATCCGGGCGAACTCTCCCGCCGGGAGCAGGCCCGTCAGGCCGCCGCAGAAGCCGCCGCGCAGCGCCAGGCTCAAGCTGAAGCGCGCCGCCAGGCCGAAGCCGAAGCGGCAGCGCAGCGCAAGGCTGAACGGCAGGCCAAGCGGAACAAGGATTAAGCGGTAATCAAAAATCAGAAAGCCAAGTGAGCGGGCGCTACGGCGCCCGCTTTTTTTAGTGACTATGGCTCGGCAAGCACTGCTTCGATTTTGCTCTGCAGTTCGGTGTGCGCGGCGTCGCCTTTAATGTACTGCCCGCCCGGATGGACGTAGCGGATGACACCTTTGCGATCCAGCAGGATGCTGATGCTCGTCCAACCATCGCGATGTTCATCGAGCCACCACTTCTTCAAGGTCTGCCATTCGGGATCGATGGCTACAGGAAACTTAAAGCCGAAGCGCTCGACGAACTGTTTCACGTCTTTGACGTCGAGCGGGGTACTGGCTTTGTGGTGATAGATGCCGACGACCTGAAGTCCTTTGCTGCCGTAATGCTCGTGAAACTGGTTCAACGCGGGCGCTGTCGCTCGGCAATAGGGGCATCCTGGAGCCGTCCACCAGCGGATCAGGACGACTTTGCCGCGCAAGCCTTTGAGGTCCAGCGCGTCGCTGTTGATCCAGTTCGTGAGATTCCATTCCGGTGGCGTTTTGCCCAGCACATCCTGGCCGCTCGCCGAGTGGGCATCAATGGAAGCAAGACTGCAAAGCAAGATGGCCGGTACCAGCAGGCTTTTCATGCGTTGATTAAACGCCCGGAAAAGGGCAAAGACAATCAAAAAGCTGGAGCTGTTTTCTCGCTCAAAAAATATTTCCTGAAAAAACAAGAGAGGCCCTGCCGCTGCTTCTTGTCATCCCGTTGAGGGACTGTATCCTCTTAACGAGAGGCGTCGCTATGATCGTCGAAAAAGTGGTGCAGCAGTGCAAGATCTGCCGTCAGACGGTGCCGGGCTTCATCGTCAATGGCGCGTATTTCGCCTGTCCGATGTGTGTTCACCCCGTTGTGATCCAGCGCTGCAAGCGAGCCTGGGACAAGCAGTATCTCTACTATACCGAGATGGACTACCGCGAGCGCTGAGGCGCGTCTTTGACGTCGACGGCGTCACGCCCGATCTTTACTTTCCATCCTTCCACAGAACTGTTCTTCAGCGACAGATTATTGATCAGCCAGGCCAGCCGCTGCGTCGCCGGCAAATCTTTATAAATGAAGCGCTGCTGCAGATAGTACGGCGGCAAAGCCTGATAATAAAGGGTTGCGCTGATGCTCAGCGGTTCTGAAACATTTGCATTAAGAGGGATGTCGTAGGTGACGCAGTCGCTTCCTGCTCCGGCGGTGTAATCCAGATCGCCGCCGATTCCGCGCGGCTGGGTGAGCTCCGCATCGGGACCTTTGCCACTCCAGCCAATCGGCAGAAGACGGTTGTCTTTCACGACATTTTTCGCGCTCAGAAAACTCGTGGTGAAATCACCGTTGCTGTCGGTCGTCAGCTGCTCATAAATCTGGACCTGGTCTTCGCGCGTGATGGTCTCATGATGCTGCTGGTATGCGCGGTTCTTGAAGAATTCGCTTTCCAGCGGCTTGAACGTCTTTTCGTCGAACGTGCCCAGCACGCCCCACTCGTCGCTTGCGCCCGAATTCCAGAGCACGCGCTGGCCCGAGCGGACCTGAACGTGCAGGAAAGCGCGGCGGAAGTTCACGCCGGTCGGAAACTTGTGTCCGGTCAGATTCTTTACTTCGACGACGGCTTTCAGTCGTCCGCGATCATGCTGAGCAGAGAGGATCTTTACCGTCGCCGTCTCTTCCTGAGCCATCTTCAAAGCAGAATCGATGGCGATGTCGAATCCGGATCGCGCCTGCGGTGATGGGAAGAGGTAGTTGCGCGGCGGAACGCCCAGAACTGCAGGGTGCTGCTTGAACAGTTCCAGCGTAAACAGATTGATTCCGTGCAGTGCATGGCGCGAGTAACGGTCGCGCACCTGCATGAACAGCTCGCTGTCTTTGGCGCGGTGATCGACGATGGGGAATGTGTTGTCTTCGATGTTCGCTATGCGGAAGGCGAGCGGATCGCCCTTGTAGTCACGCGGCATGTGGCAGTTCTGGCAGCTCTGCTGCAGGGGATGCGGCGTTTTGGACTCCGTTGAGAAACTACTGTTCTTCCATTCGAGGTAGGTCGTCTGTTCATGGAACACATGCGGCGCTGCAGCGGACTCGGAAAGTTTTTTGAATTCGTCCGCAGTGTACTTGCGGTTTACATCCAGCACCGGCACGACGACTGTGTGGCAGGAAGCGCAGAGCTTCGAATCGGAGAGATGCTTGCCTTCGCGCGGCGTCAGACCGAGCGCGTTCTCCATCGGTAGCGTTGCCACTTTGTCGTATGGTCCGTAGACGTGCTGGCGCTTTTTCTCCGAGATAAACTTGCCCGAGTAAGTACGCGGCTCACCGAGGCCTTCCGGAGACATCTGGTGGCAGACAACGCAGGAGATTCCATCCCGCGCCAGCGCGCCGTAGTGCGCGTGCGCGCTTCCAGGTTCAGCCTGGGCGATGCGGTGCGTGAAGAGCGCGTCTTTGCCGTGATCGAGTTGCCATTGTCGTTGTCCCATCACGGCATGGCAGCTGAGGCATTTATTGTCGATCTCGTCCGCAAGCTCCGGATGCAGAGCGCGCTCGGTTTCTAGCTGCGCAAAGAAAACGGGATCGCGGCCAGAGAGGCCCATCAGGGAATGACGCCACTCGGAACTCGGCGAAAGATTGATCAGCTCACTGGCGCCGTCTTTCTGTTCATGTAGCGCCATGTTGGGCAGCGCAGAATAGAGCTGTACGGCATCGTGGCAGGCGGTGCAATTACTGGATGTGATAAACGCGCGGTGACCATCCGGCCGCGGACCCTGCGGGACGTGGTCGAGCACGCTTAAGGGCAGGCATTGCGGCACGCCGGATGTTGGCGGATCCCAATGGGGAGAGGGCACCGGTTCGGCGCGGCTCCTGAGATTGTTGCGCGTGTGGACGCTGCTGTTGTGGATGTCCGCAGGATTGAGCGGGCCTTTTTTCAATCCTTCGGCTGAGACCGACGTCAGATGCTGAATCGGGTCGCGGAACACATTGCGGACGCTGGAAAAAGTGCTCTCGCGATTGTCTGCCGACGCGTGGCAGTTCATGCAGGAGAGCGCGAAGCCCGCATTGGGATCGAAAAAACTCGCGGCGTGTTCGTGCGTGGGCTTCTGCAGCGGTCCGCCGTCGCTGTAGAACCAGCCGTCCCATGAGCCGCGGCTGTCTTTGACCATGATGCTGAATCCCGTCGGCTCGCTTGAGAACTCTGCCGGATTGTCCGGGCGTCGCGCGAAGAGGACTTTCACGATCATCTCGCCATCGGCGATCACGCCCTTCCGATCGCTCTGCATCCATTCCCAGACTTGCGGCGAGTAGTACACTTTTACAGCCGAAGGACCGTGAATGCCCTTGCTCTCGATCACGCCAGAGTCGTGCAGGAAGTACGGTCCGGTCGAGCGCGGCTTCAGATCCTGCTTCCAGCCGGCATAACCCTGCTGCAGCAGGAAACGGTTAAGCAGCACGCTGAAGGCTTCTGCGCCGATGTCGCTGGGATTGGGCAGCGGGAATGCGACACGCTCTTCCCCGCACCAGCCCACTGGCAGCAGCAACACAGCACTCAGAAGTATCGTCGCACGCGTCATTTGATCGCTGCCGTTAAAACGTGTTTCAATGCGAGTACGTATCGAGAAGCGCTCGAAAAGCCGCGCTGTCTTTCAGCGCAGCAAAATCGCTGTCGTGTTCAATTTCCTGCCGCGTCAGGTGCCGGTGATTGGGCGTCTTGAAGAATCGCTCAAGCATATCAATCGCCCCGGCCTTATCGCCGCACACACCCAGATATCCGGCCGCGTTGTAATACACGCAGCAATGCACCGGCCCGTCGCCGACCAGAGCAAAGGCACGCCGGAATTCCTCGCGCCCGGCGGCCGCCTCTCCCGCCCGCTGAAGCTGCGCTGCATAGAGAAGCCGCGCAATCGGATCCTGCGGGTTCATCTCTACGGCGGCTCGCGCATGCTCCGCGGCGCTCCGGTAATCTCCCTGCATACAATAAAGGTGACAGAGCGACCGGTGCGTGTCGCTGAGCGGCATGGCTGCGAGACTTTTCTGAAAAAAGCCGATAGCCGCATCGTTGTGGCTGGCTTTGCTTTCTATTTCCCCCAGACCCCGCCATGCGAAGGCGCTCGCGTGCGGCGTTCGATCAACGCAGCTTAAAGAGCGTTCGAAGGCATTCCGCGCGGCGGCCGGATCGTGGACATAAAAGCGGAGATGCTCCCCGAAAGCTGCCCACGCTTCACTCGATTCCGGGTCACCCTGCGTTGCCTTTAGATATAACGCATATGCAGTGTTGAGTTCACCGGCGGCTTCGGCAGCGGCAGCGCGTTCTAGCAGCACCGCGGTGGAAACTGCAGGATTGTCTGTGTCGGCGGCGCATGCCGCGGCCATAACCAGGACGAGGCTGCCAGATTGAAAAAGAAGGCTGGCAAACAAAGCGTTTCGCATTCCGATTCTCATTCCCGGTTACGGCTGGCTACCCTATCTACTTATCGCGCCGAGGTATCCGAAGCTGAGCGGTACGTTGAGAACTGCCGCTCATCGAGGATCTCCGAAAGACGCCGTTCGAACTGCGCGTTTGCGTCAAAGGCTTTCAGCTTTGCGTTGGCGTCCTGCAGCTTCCGCCACTCATTGTCGCAGCGTCCCTGGCAGGACTCATACTTCGCCATCGCGCGGGCGACCTCGCGGTTCAGCTGGTCGTGGCGTTCCTGAACTTTCTGCCTGGCGTTGAAGACCTGCTCCTGCTGCCGGCCGCTCAGTTCCAGGCGGTGGCTCAGGGCATCGAAGCGCCGCATGTCGAAATCGGGCGCGCGGTAGGACACAGACTGGGACTGGGACTTTGACTGCATGCGCACTTCCTGGCGCTCCTGGCGCGGCTGCTGCCGCACGACGGCCGGCTTGGATTCGCGCGAAACGGAATACCCGCCGCCGCCGCAGGCCGCCTGTGTTGATGCCGCGCTGATTACAATCAGTAAGCTGAGAATCCCTGAACAAAGCTTCATAAGTGTCTCTCTTTCACGTTGAAAACCCACGCGGCCCACTGGCCGAAACCAAACATGCGGTGAGGAATGGCAAAATAAGAGCCACATTCCCATGTCGCTTAGCACAAAGGCAATTTTGCACATTGTTACGCCTAACCTTGTTGCTTGCCGGGTGCCTGCGGCGTGAGTAAACTTCCGAGCACTAAAAGAGGATACAAATGAAGCGTATTGGCATTGGCGCCGTTATCGGCTGTATATGCGCGTGCGTTTGCGCCGGAGAGGTGCCGGAAAACTCGGACAAGCCGCAGCCAGGTATAGAAACAGGTTCGACGTGGATTGTCGAAAGCTGGGGCAATCCCGGCAGTATTGAACGGCTGCAGTCTGGCACCCGAAAGCTGCTGGGATTGAATTATCGCGGCGGTACGAAGGACAAGACAGCCTTTGAATACAAGCCGGGCATCACCGCCCCCGCAGATAAAATACTGCGCGTGTGGGTGTATAGCCCCGATGAGAATCCGCCGCCGATTGCGATGGCGATTTCCACAACAATCAAACACATCTGGCATGAGACGGATTTGATCAAGCTGCGCCAGGGCTGGAACGCCCTGTCGGTTCCGCTTACCGCGCCGCACTGGAAAACGGAGGCCTCCAAATGGCAGGTGAAGGTAGGCGTCGAACCACTCAATGACATCCGCGCCACGCTTCTTCTGGTTTACAACACCTCCAAGCAGAGTGGGCGGCTGTTCGTGGAAGGCTTCGCTCCAGTCGAGACAAAGCATGACGCCGCAATCGACAGCGAAGAGTACTGGAAAGCGGATCGCGAAAGGCTCTGCAGGCTGGGGGAGGGTTATCTGGTCTGGCAATCCAACCGCTCGGGCCGTTGGCGAATCTGGAAACGCAACCTGGATGGCAGCGGCGAGATGCAGCTCAGCGCCGAGGAGCCGGACCGCGATCACTTTGCTGCCCACATTTCACCAGACGGCGAGCATGTCGTGTACATCAGCCTGCCGAAGGACACTCCGCCAAACCGGCGCATCCAGCCGCCTCATGTTGTCTTTCCGATTAAAATCGTTAATCGTGACGGCACCGGCGACCGCGTCCTGATCAGTAGCGGCCGAACGTACTGGGGAGATCGCTGTGCCGTCTGGGCGGACAACGAGACTCTTATCTACATCGCCAGGGATTGTTCAACGCATCAGTTCAATCTGAAGACTGGCGAGGACACAACGCTGATCCCTGAAAGCGGCAACCGGCCCTGGCTGATCAATGCGTCCAAGACTTTTGCCGCGCAGGGCAATCCTCCGCAGTTCTCACGCTACGACGCGAAAACGCAGCGGCTGGAGACTCTCTTTCATGTGGAAGGCTGCCAGGCGTATTTCGGTCACAACACCCCGTGGGCCGTGTGGATGAACGGCTCGGGCGGCCCCATCGGCAAAGTGCGCCTCGACACGCTGGAGATGGGCTCGGTGCTGGAATACCACGATGCGCGCATGCCGGCGACGCGCAATTACATGTACTTCCCAATGATCTCGCGCTGCGGACGGCTATTCACCTTTGCAGCGTCCCCGAATCAGCACGATTACTGGACATCCGATTACGACATCTTCGTGGCCGAAGTCGATCCGCAGACGCTGGAAGTAAAAGGCCGGCCCGTGCGCTACACGTTTACGACCTCCACAGATACATTCCCCGACGTTTTCGCCAAGCTGCCCGAGATCGGCAGCCATTCCGGCGAGGCGCCGCTGACCGTCAGCTTCAAGCTGCCGCAGGCCGATCTTGAGAAGGGCGCGTGGGAATGGGATTTCGGCGACGGCTCACCTGCAGCTAAAGACGCGACTCACACCTTTAGCCAGGCTGGAGAATTCAAGATCGTCGCACGCTTGAATGGACAGGAACGCCGCGGTCTGGTGTCTGTCTCTCCCCGGAAAGCCCCCGTCGCGCTTCGCGCCGTTGCCACCGGAGACCGCGAACTGCGTGTAGATTTTGATGAGCCGGTCTCAATCGATGCGCTGACGGGCACACTGCAATCGGGCTTTGCCGTTGAAAAAGCGACAGTGGATGCGTCAGGCCGCAGCGTCACGCTTAAGCTACAAGATAAACTCTCCGCTGACGACGTTCTTCATCTGCGCGGCGCGATGGATCGCGCGCAGCAGCCGAATGCCATGCAGCCGCAGCAACTGTCAGTGTCGCCGCTGCAGTGGCCGTCGCAGCGCGACAAACTGGTGCTCGTTTGGGAAGCGGGAAATCAGAACGCGCGCAACCGGGTCCTGGATGACAAAGGAGAGATGCGGGCGCTCGTTTTTGCGAACACGGGAAAGGCTGTTTTCGACGGCCACTACCGCATGCAGCTCGCCGGCGGCGCCTTCACGTACGCTGAGACGGCTCCAGTTATTCAGGCAATAAAGGAGAGCGGCGAGTTCACGTTCGAACTATTGCTGAACTCTGAAAGCCTGGCTATGCCAGGCGAGCGCACGATCGCCGTGCTGGGAAATTCGTCTGAGCGGAACCTGGCGCTGATCCAGCAGGCCGGGCGGCTGCATGTTGTTTACCGGACCGATCAGAATAAGGGCAATGAGCTGTCGCGCGACTCACTCGGCGCGCTTCCGAGCGAAGGTCCGGTCCACGTTTTGATCCGTTTCCGCGCGGGCCGCTTCGATTGCCTCATCAACGGCAACAGAGTTGAAGCCGGCGCGCTCAGCAATGCCAAGCTCACAAACTGGAGCGTCGTTCCGCTATCCATCGGCGATGGCTCTGGAGCTCGCGCATGGCAGGGCCGGATCTGCCGCATTGCCTTGTACTCACGCTTTCTCAGCGACGATGAGGCGCGCGCTCAGTTTGTCTGCAGCAGCGCTATGGAGAAGTCGAGGCAGCCGGTTACGCGCCTGGAAGTCGAGGCCACGCTCGTCACACGTTCGAAGATTCCGACCCTTGCTGAAATTTCGCCTTATCGAAGCGCTCTCGTGGCGTGCGAGTATAAAGTTGAAAAAGTTCTGTCCGGCACGTACACAGGCCAGACGATTCGCGTCATCAATTGGGGGCTTCTGGATTCGCAGCCCACGTCCATGCAGAACCTTAAACCGGGCGAGCGCGTGAAAATGATTTTGGAGCCTCGATCGGCACAGCCGCAGATCAAAGCATTTTATTGTTCGGATGAGCTCGATCCGGCCGATCCCGGCACAGAGTACTTTGATGTCTCGCTATAGTTAAAGCGGCCTCGGGTGTTGAATGGTTTTCAGCTCTGCACTCTTCCTGTTCTATTTTCTGCCGCTGGTTCTGACGCTTTATTACGCCTGGAGCCATCCGCGCTGGCGCACCGGATTGCTGGCCGTGATGAGTTACTGTTTTTACGGCTGGGCCAATCCGCCGTGGGCGCTGATCATGTTTGCCAGCACGATGGTGGATTATTGCTGCGGCATTGCGCTGATCCGGCTCGCGAAACTGCAACGCGATTCTAACGGCCGCTGGCCGATCATCGCTGCCGATGTTCCCAGGACACGCCCGATGAAGCTGGTGCTCTGCCTGTCGCTGGTTTCGAATCTGGCACTGCTCGCGTTCTTCAAGTACTTCGATTTTGGAGCCGAGACGATCAACACGATCGCGCAGTCGCTCGGCAGCACGGCTGTCGTGCCGCTGCTGCATATCGCCCTTCCGGTCGGCATTTCGTTCTACACGTTTCAATCCATGAGCTACGCCATAGACGTCTATCGCGGCGAGGCGCGGCCGATGACCAACTTCATCGATTTCCACTGCTTCGAAGCGTTGTTTCCGCAGCTGGTCGCCGGACCGATCGTGCGCTACCAGGACATCTCTGAACAGCTGGTGCATCGCACGCACACCTTTGAGAAGTTTGCGCGCGGTATTGCGTTTCTCAGCTGCGGCCTGGCCAAGAAAATTCTGGTGGCTAATCCCATGGGGTACATCGCCGACGGCGCGTTTAACGCGCATGAGCTGGCCACGATCGATGCATGGTGCGGCGTGGTTGCGTACGCCTTTCAGATCTATTTCGATTTCTCGGGCTACTCGGACATGGCCGTCGGACTCGGGCTGATGTTCGGCTTTCTGTTCATCAAGAATTTCGATTCGCCCTACCGCGCCACAAGCATCACCGATTTCTGGCGGCGCTGGCATATCAGTTTGTCGACCTGGCTGCGCGACTATCTTTACATCCCGCTCGGCGGAAACCGGCACGGTCCCTTAAGGACGTACTTCAACCTTATGGCGGTGATGCTGCTCGGAGGGCTCTGGCATGGCGCGAGCTGGAATTATGTGATCTGGGGAGGCCTGCACGGCGGCATGCTGGCGTTCGAACGCGCCCAGGGGCGTGATGGAATTTACCGCCGGCTCCCTGATCCCCTAAGAATCGCAATCACGTTCGCCATCGTCTGCATCGGCTGGGTCTTCTTCCGAGCCCCAACACTGGGCGGCGCCCTGAGCTATTGCGGCGCTCTCTTTGGCGGCGGATCGGACAGCCTGCGTGCGGCGGTGGCGCGTGGAGCCATGTACACGCCGTATCACCTCTGCATGCTGGCGATTGCTGCACTGCTGGTATGGGGCGCACCGCAGACGTGGCTGTTCACACGCCGGCTCAGTCCGCCGCGCGTGGCGTTCTGCATGACTCTGTTCGTGCTGTCGCTGCTGTTCATGTGGACGCAGACGGCGAATCCATTTCTTTATTTCCAGTTCTAGCGGCGCGAGCGATGAATCAGGCGAATCAGACAATTTCACCGCCCGACGCCGACTGCCTGTCCAGCGGCACGATCGTCACTGAGATTTCGCCTGGTGTCGCGAAAGTTGTGTCGCTCGTGTTTGTCGTTGCGATCTTCAGCGTCGCCTCCAGCCAGTTCGTTTATGAGCTCTGGATGAAACAGCGCCCTGTCGTTTTCGATCTCTTCAGCCAGTTCCCAACGCGTCAGCATCTGCGCCACTATGAGGAACAGCTTGAGAATGCGTCGCTGCACCGCAAGCACTGCCGTCTGTTCCTGCAGCAGCAGCTGACGCAGAGGCTGCGCTTTGGCAACGTTCACTCCATCGTGGGGCAGGACAACTGGTTTTACTTCATGCCTGGTGTGAGTTCAGTCTCCGGGCCGGGGTTCCTCAGCCGCGAGCGTCAGCAGCTGCGCATCAAGCATGCCGCGGACGAAGGGCACGGGGAGCTATTCGCCGATCCTATGGCCGCGATTGTTCAATTTCACGAGCAGTGTGCGAACGCCGGCATCCGGCTCGTTTTGCTGCCCATTCCCGACAAGGCTTCGCTGCAGCCGCAATTCCTGTCCACTCGTGCGTTCCTGAAAGCTCCCTTTGCGCCCCCAGTGAATCCTGATTATGCGCGGCTGTTGCAAATGCTCCGCGAGAAAAAGATCGATGTCTTTTCGCCCTTGCCGGAAATGATTTCACCCGATGCGCAACTCCGCTTCCTCGAACAGGACACGCATTGGACGCCGGAGTGGATGGATCAGGTCGCCAAAGATCTTGCCGCACACATTCGCCCGCATCTGCCCGCGGTGCCGTCCGCTCCGGCACTAAAAATCGAAGAGAAACGCGTCAGCCGCCTGGGCGATCTGGTTGATATGCTGCGCCTGGCCGAGCCCACTCGAGTGTTCCAGCCGCAGAGCGTGACGATACAGCGCATCGTCAATGCCGAGACCGGAAAAGCGTGGGAGGCTACGCGTGAGGCCGACGTGCTGCTGCTCGGCGACAGCTTCAGCAATATTTTTTCCGCAGAGATCATGGGGTGGGGCGATGCCGCCGGTTTCGCGGAGCATCTCTCGCTTCATCTGCAGCGCCCCGTGGACGCGATTCTGCGCAATGATGCCGGCGCACACGCGACACGTCAGATTCTCAGCCGCGAACTGCAGAGCAAACCGGAACGTCTGGCCGGAAAGAAGATCATTGTCTGGCAGTTTGCTGCGCGCGAACTTTCAGTCGGCAACTGGATGCCCCTGGAGATGAAGATTCAGACCACGCGCTCGGTGACCGCTCAGCCCGAAGCAGGGCTGCCTGCTGGAAGCACGCGGGTGAGTGGAATCGTTGCCGAGATTTCCGAATTTCCGACGCCGGGCACCGTCACGTACAAGGATCACATTTTCTCGCTGGCGCTCAAGCCGGTGGAATCAGCCGATGCAAAACTGAACGGCAAGCCGCTGATGGTGTATCTCTGGAGCATGAGAAACAATGTTCAGACGCCGGCTGTGCGCCTGCGCCCAGGGCAAAGCGTCAGACTTTCCGTGCGCCCGTGGAGCCAGGTTGAAGCCACGCATGGGCGCGTCAACCGCAGCGAGCTCGACGATCCCATCGAGCCGCCGTACTGGGGTGAACTGGAGCCGCAGCCGTGAAACACGCAGCCGTCCTTTTTCTTCTGCTCGCGCTGAACGCAGTGAACGCCGGCGATGTCGACACGTTCCTGAAGCTCTGTGCCGATAAACACGCGGCCGCGTCAACGTCTTCGCAGATGGTCGTACCGGGCATGGAGGGCTGGCTCTTCTTCAGCGGCGAACTGCGCCACCTTAGCGCCGGAAAATTCTGGGGCGAGGACGCGCCAAAAGTCAGCCGCGCCAAACCCGAATTCGCCGACCCCCTTCCGGCTCTGCTGGATTTCAAAGAGCAGCTCGAGAAGGCGGGCGTTGAACTGCTCTTTGTCCCCGTTCCAGCCAAAGCCGCGGTTTATCCGGAGAAGCTCGATCCGGCGGCGCCTTCCGCTCGCATAGATATCCAGCACCAGGAATTCCTGAAGCTCCTCAAAGAGCGCGGAATTGCCGTGCTTGATTTGTCTGAGGCATTCCGCGCGGCACGCGCAGATGATGCCGCGAAGGGACCTGTCTACTGCCAGCAGGACACGCACTGGTCCGGGCGCGGCTGTGAGCTCGCGGCGCAGCGCATTGCCGAATACCTCCGGGCGCGGCCGTGGTTCAAAGATCTGAAAAAGCAAACCGTTGAAAGCCATTCCGAAAAGATCACACTCACCGGCGATCTCTGGCGCGGCGCGTACGAACCAGGTGCGAATGGAAAGCCGCAACTCGAGCCGCCTGCGACGAAGGAAACGTTGCCGCTGCGGATCGTCGGCGTTCGCACCGGCGGGGACCTCAAACCCGTCGAAGCCGACGAGCGCAGCCCCATCGCGCTGCTCGGTGACAGCCATTGCCTGGTCTTCAGCATTGGCGGCGACGACATGCACGCCGCTGGCGCAGGCCTGCCGGATCAACTGCTGCTCGAAACGGGCGTGAGTGTGGACCTTGTTGCCGTGCGCGGTTCGGGCGCGACGCCGTCGCGCCTCAACTTCGCCCGTAAGGCGCGCGCGGACGCCGCGTATCTGCCGTCCAAAAAAATCGTGATCTACTGCCTGACCGTGCGCGAATTCACCGAAGGCAGCGGCTGGCGCAAGATTCCGCTCTTGCCGCAGAAATGACTGGCTGCGGTGTAGTCCACAGCATGCGAAAACTACTCTGCGCTCTTTGCCTTGCCGCGGCGTGCACTGCTCCCGCTGCCGAGCCCGAATCCAGCCGCACGATTGATGCGAAGATGTACCATCTGGGCACCGAGGGCCTGCCCGAATGGCAGGAGTTCGAAGGCCGGACGCCTCGCGGTCGGCGGCTGGATATCACCTTTCAGGCGCAGGAGAATTCAGAAGCGTGCACGCTTTTTCTGCGGCAGAGCAACGTCAAAGTCGTGTGGACGGTGCAGCTCAACGCTAAAAAACTCGGCACACTCGAAGGCATGGATGGCGACGTGATCGGCGCGTTTGAAATCCCGCCAAAAGCGCTGCGCGCCGGCGAGAACACGCTCTCTATCGTTCCGCCCGCTGCAACCGACGATATTCTGATCGGCAATTTCCGGATCGATCTCCGCCCGCGCAAGACCGTGCTGAGCGAAGCCAAGTTGAATGTTCGCGTCACGGACAGCGGCACGAACGCAGGACTTCCCTGCCGCATCACGCTTGCGACAACCGACGGCGCGCTCATGCCGCTCTCAGTGCTGGACGACAGCTCCCGCCCCGCCGCGGCGCGCACCGGCGTTGTGTACACGCGCGACGGCACGGCGACGGTTGGCGTTCCGGCAGGAACGTACACGCTCTACGCCACGCGCGGCTTCGAATACAGCATGGCGACGCGGCAGATCACGATCGCCGCCGGCCAGGCTCAGGATGTGAATCTGCAGATCACCCGCGAAGTGCCAACGCCGGGTCTGATCGCCTGCGACACGCACATTCATACGCGAACGTTCAGCGGACATGGCGATGCAACAGATGATGAACGCATGCTCACCATTGCCGGCGAAGGCATCGAACTGGCCGTTTCGACCGAGCACAACTTGCACGCCGATTACGCCCCAGCTCAGGCGCGCACCGGATTAACGAATGCCTTCACCACCGTAGTCGGAAATGAGATCACGACCAAGGCCGGGCATTTCAACGCGTTCCCGATAAATTCAGGAAGTCCCGTGCCGGACTCAAAGCAGACGGACTGGCCCGTGCTGCTGAAGTCCATTCGTGGTACGCCTGGCGTGCAGGTCATCACGCTTAATCATCCGCGCGATCTGCACAGCAATTTCACGCCATTCGGGCCGCAGAATCTCAACGCTGTCACCGGCGAACACTACCGCATCGCAGACTTCTCGATCGATGCGGTGGAAGTCGTCACCTCGGCCGCGCTGCAATCGGACATTGAGCTGCAGTTCCGCGACTGGTTCGCGCTGCTCAATTACGGTTTCCGCACGGCCGGGATCGGCTCCAGCGACAGCCACGATGTCACGCGCTTTATCCTGGGCCAGGGCCGCACGTACGCGCGCTGCGACGACAGCACGCCCGGTAAAATCGACATCGACGCCGCATGCCGCAGTTTCCGCGAAGGTCGTGTTGCGGCGAGCATGGGTTTGCTGTGCGATGTGCGCGTCAATGAGCGCTTTGCGCCCGGCGATGTCGCTGCGGCTTCCGGTGCGGAAGTGAAGATCGTCGCGACGGTGCTGGGTCCGTCGTGGGTCAACGCGGACCGCGTGCAGCTTTTTGCCAACGGCGAGCTGCTTCGCGAGCAGAGCATCGAAGCATCGAGCAAGATCGAGAAAGCAAAGGTGACCTGGACCATTCCGCGACCGGCGCAGGACACCCATTTGATCGTGATGGCGACAGGACCCGGTGTAACCGCCCCATGCTGGGCGATTCCGCGCCCGTATCAGCCTACGTCAAAGACATGGACCCCGCGCGTGATCGGAGCGACCAATCCCGTCTGGCTCGATGCTGATGGCGATGGCGTCTACACGCCGCCGCGCGCGCTTGCGCGCAAGTTGCTGGAGAAATCAAAGAGTGATCTGCCGGCGCTGCTGGCGGCGCTCACCCCGCACGACCGCGCTGTTGCCGTGCAGGCCGCGAGCTTATGCCGCGCGGAAAAGACAGATCTGAAATCAGACGCCGTTCAGAATGCTCTGCAGAAAGCGCCGGAACACATCCGCCGCGCGTTTGCCGATGTCGCGGCAACGCCCGAGAAGAGCGAACCGCCGCCTCCGGCCCCGCCAAAGTGACCGCACATGGAGGAGGTACCGCGCGTGGACGAAGTGAGAATAGTTCAAGCTGATCTGTCCGATCCCGTTCACGCGGAGGCCGTGCGCGAGCTCACGTCGGCGTACTCCATGGATGAGATGGGCAACGGCAAGCCGCTCCCTGCCGACGTCCTCGAGCGCCTGATACCCGCGCTGCGCGCGCATCCGACCACGGTAATTTTCCTGGCATACAGCGGCCCTCAGGCGGTCGGCATTGCCACGTGCTTCATCGGCTTCTCAACGTTTGCCGCTCGCGAACTGATTAACATCCACGACCTCGCCGTGCTCGGCACGCATCGCGGCCGCGGCGTGGGGCGGGCGCTGCTGAAAGCAGTCGAAGACTACGCGCGCCGGCGCGGCTGCGTGAAGGTGACGCTCGAAGTGCTGGAAAACAACCCCGCGCGAACCCTCTACGAGGCCGCCGGATTCAAACAGATGGACTACAACACCGCCGCAGGCAGCGCGCTGTTTTATACGAAGAAGCTGTGAAGCTGGCTTGGCGGGAATGTATGGGAATCGAACCCACCTATCGCCCTTTCGGACGACACAACGGCTTTGAAGACCGCGGAGATCACCAGGTCTCATCCACTCCCGAAGTGAATGTCGCAGCAGTCTAGCAGCTCTCTATAAACCGCGCAAGAATGGCCACGGCTTATCACGACTTCAACACGGAGGCACGGAGCGCACGGAGGTCGCGGAGGAGGAGATCAGTAACGGTAGATGAATGCGAATAAACGCGGGAACCTTCCCGCGCATTTTTCCTGAAGCTGCACTACTGCGTTGCTTCCACCTTTGCCTGCTCTTCCTCAAGCGCCAGCCAGCGTTCTTCGATTCCCGCAAGCTTCTCGACGACAGCGATGTGCTCGTCTTTGAGGCGCTGCGTCTCAGCGGCGTCGGTCACGGTATGAAGCTGCTCTTCGATTGATTTCTTCTTCTCGGTGTACTTGGTCATCTGCCGCTCGACCGACTGCAGCTGCGTGCGCAGATCAAAGAGCTTGCGGTTGCGCGCTTTGCGTTCGGCTTTGCTCTGTTCGGTCTCCGGCACTGCAGCGGCTGCTCGGGGCTTGCTCTCGCCGCGGTGGCCTTCTTCGATCTCTTTTCTTACGCGGTAGAGATACGAAGCATAATCTCCGATGTAATTGGTGACGCTGCCGTCGCGCACTTCCACCACCGCCGTTGCCATGCGTTCCATGAAGGAGCGGTCGTGGCTGGTGAAGATGACCGTTCCCTGGTAGCGATTGAGCGCCTCGGCGAGTGATTCGACTGTCTCGACGTCCAGGTGATTGCCGGGTTCGTCGAGAATCAGCACCGAATGCTTGCCCAGCAGCAGGCCAGCCATGCACAACCGCGCCCGTTCGCCGCCGCTGAGCACCTCAATCGGTTTGTCCACATCGTCGCCGCGGAACAGAAAGCTTCCGGCCATGTCGAGGATCGTCTGAGCCGTCGCTTCTTTCGTCGCCCGCGAGCTCAGGTATTCGCGCACCGTGTAGTGCTCGGGTAGCGTGGTGTAGACATGCTGCGCGTAACAACCGATGTCGCAGTTGAAGCCCCACTTCATTGAACCAGCGAGCGGCTGAAGCGATCCGGCAACGGTGCGCAGGAAGGTGGTCTTTCCCTGCCCATTATCGCCGACCACGGCTACGCGGGTGCCGTGCAGGATTTCGACGTTGATACCAGACGCAACGGTGTGCTCTGGATAACCGATGCTCATCTCTGTGCAACGCAGCGCCGTTCCCGTTCGGGGCTCGACGTATGGCACTTTCATGCGCACCGTTTTTTCGGAGCGCTCGATTTCCTTGAACTGCAACTTTTCGAGCTGCTTTGCTTTAGACTTGGCCTGCACGGCCGTGTTTGCGTGACTGCGGTTTTTGGCAATAAATGTCTCAAGCTGTTCGCGCTTGGCGGCAATGATCGCGTTCGAGCGTTCGTCGTGCTCGCGCTGCTGCTGTTCGTATTCGAGAAACGCGTCGACTTTGCCGGGATAGAGGGTCAGCTTGCCGCGCGAAAGGCTGAGCGTGTGATCGCAGGTCGCGTTCAGGAAGCCGCGATCGTGTGAAACGATGACGCAGCCGCCCTGAAAGTCTTTTAAAAAGTCTTCGAGTAGAAGCTGTGTGCGTAGATCGAGGAAGTTGGTCGGTTCGTCGAGCAGCAGCAGATTAGGTTCATGCAGCAGCAGAGCTGTCAGCTTTACGCGTGTCTGCCAGCCGCCGGACAATTTTTTGACAGGCCCTTCCAGCACCGCTCCTTTGATCTCGAACTGTCCTGCAACGGCTCCGCACCTCCAGTCAGGCTGGCCGGAATCCCGCATGAGGAAATCGAGCACGCTCTCGCCTTCGAGAAAAGGATCGTGCTGGCGCAGGTAACCCAGGCGCAGGCGCGGATGGCGCTGAACGGTACCCTTATCGAGCTCTTCTTCGCCGAGTAAAATGCGGATGAGCGTAGATTTTCCAGCGCCATTGCGGCCGATGAAACCAGTTTTGTGATCATCGCCAAATTCTGCGCAGGTCCCGTCCAGAAGGTTACGGTCGCCGTAACCTTTATAGGCATCGTCGAGCTTGAGCAGAGTGGTCATGTGGAGTTTAGAAGGCCTTAATGTTTCAGCGGACGGGTCAAATGACCGAAACAGTTTATCGCTCGAGACCACAAAGTCCAGCAGGCAACACATTGTGCAGAATATAGTGCTTTTGCAGCTTTAATGGAATTTTTTTCTAACAAATTGTAACTGTTCATGTATTTACTGCCTAGTCATTGCTTGGTATAGCGCTTGCCTCCTGATTCTGCATCTACTGTGAAAACGCAGTACGCATAGGTGAATTTAAAACCTTTTGCAACACGACACAAAGTGCACGGTCGAGTTCGCGTCTGTACATGAGCGCGAAACGCTTCACCTAATCGTTTGGTGCAACACGGACCTTAAACAGGTGAATAACGCGTCAACATCAGTGAACCGTTGTGGAACTTAACGTTTTATGGTTGGTTGCTCTGGCTGTTAAACAATTGTTCACGCTGGAACTGTTCTGGGAAAAGTGACGCCGGACAAGGAA
>DASPJR010000074.1:0-4718 GCA_035628505.1 Planctomycetota bacterium
GGCACCTCCCTGCTCTGCGAGCGTTGAACGTGGCGAAATCGGCACCGCCGGAGTGGCGTTGCGCTTCAGGATTTCTTCAACAACACCCGCCGAGACGTATACCCGCCTCTCAAGCCGGGTAAACGGGATTTTCCGGCGAGCGACCCAGTCGCGAACCGTGCGTACCTTGACCTTCATCTTGGTCGCGAACTCCTCAATCGTTAGCAGGTCGTCTAAGCGGTATTTCAAGACTCCTCCTTACACTCAATCTCGTTGTGCAAACCCCGTCGCGAAGAATTCAAGGTTCAGGATTCAGGTTCACCCCCCTTCGGGGGTGTGAATCCTTGAATCCATCCCGGATGCTGAATCCTGTTTGAATCCTGTTGAATCCTTGAATCCGCGTACGGAGTAGATTCCGGTTGTAGATGTGAGCTCCGGCTTCAGATGTCGCCGGAAGAAGCTTTTCGCCGCTGCCGTCTTACAGTTACGGTGGTGTTCGATGAGCTTGATAATGGGGGTGTATCGCCACCCACGGCCATCCGCCGAGGGCCCGGAGATTATCTGCAGGATGGATTTCACCTCTTCAGTTGTCTCGTCCTGGATCGCTGCCAGGGCATCCGCATCCGGGCGTCTCCAATAAATCCCGCCAACGCCATGTTGGATGTAGCATGCGCGGACAGCAGGTGCTCCGTCCTCGTCGCTCTCGCGTAGGGGCGGACCCTCCTGAGATTTCGCGGCACGCAGTTCGAAAAGTTCTGCGTTGATTTCACGCAGCGTCAATATACCGCGGCACGCGTTTGCAAATTCAGCACTACCGGCGCCAAAGTATGACCAGTCACTTCCGCTGTAGGCGGCTCTTGCATTCGAGTCGCGAACTGGTTTCGGCGTATGGTGAGCGATGACAAATGCTGTTCCATGTTGGAAGGCCAACGGCATCAGCCCGTTACGAATCCAGGCGGATACATGAACCTGGTTGTTAACGTCTCCGCCCAAAAATGAATACCACGGATCAAGAAGCACAATTTCCGGATGGTGCTGTTCGACAATCCAACGACAAAGTCGATGGAAGCTCTGTCCTGAAAAGCGAGCTTCACTATAGATGACGACACGCCCACATGCGGTATCCCGCCACGTACTGGCATTAGGCACGTTGCCAAAGATACCGATAGCTTCACGCGCTAGGACACGAGTAGAGTTCTCGCCTTGGATGATTACGCATTTCAACGGGCGAACGGGGCGAAGCCCAAATAGAGCTTGGCCAGCTGCGAACGACAGCGTCATCTGCATGAGAAAGGATGATTTTCCAATACCCGTCTGGCCAACGACGCCGTAGACGCCCCCCTTGGTCATCCAGCCACCTTCGATCAGGACAGTGGGATCGTTTTCAAAATCGTAGTTCAGAAGATCCTGAATGTTGATCGGGCGGACCCCTCCAAAGTCAAAATCCGTGGCCCTTGGGCTAATCGTCGCGAGCTCTTCTTTCAGCCTTTCAAGGATCTCTTTTGACGAGTGCCGGGCGGAAATACTCTGATGAAAACTAACAGCGGCCTTCTCCAAGTTGCGAAGAGCGGTACACTCATTAATGGTTGCGCAATATTCCTCGACGTTTGCTGCCGTAGGCGTGTCCATCATCACATCGCCAATGTACTTACGTACGTCATCTTTCGTCCAACCATGCGACTGGAGTTCGAATTCGAAAGTCAGATCATCCAGTTTCCGCCCGGCTCCCAGCATGGCAGCTGCTACTTCAAACGCGGCCCGATTTCGCCCAACATAGAATGCATCGACAGTCGTCGCCTCTAGAGCAACCTTTGCAGCCCTTTCATCGATTAACATTGCGCCGATTACGCTCCGCTCCGCGCGGTCATCGTGGTGATTCTTCATCAGCATTGTTCCAACCGATCGTCTGTTGCGGCAGGAACCCGGCTTGCGCATGTTAGTTGAGTTCATGGCGTACCGCCTTTGCCCAAGGCGATAATCAGCCGCTCCACGCATTCGGCGTCCCAGAGGTATGAATTTCCAGCTTTCGTATGAGGGACACCGGCAGCGAAGAGGAGGTGCCTGGTGCGCTGCTCCGTCATATAGAGCCGGGCGGCAACTTCTTTGGTGCTGTATCGTGCGGAAGGGGTCTTGGTCTCCATGCGCTCATTTAAGCACATAGGACAAGTGAACGCCTTACGGCGTTCTTACGGTCTTTTTACGGTGCGGTATTAGGCGCGACAATGGCTTCGTTCGAAGGCAGATAACGCCTCGTCTTCTTTGAATCCAAGCATCAATCCAGCTCCCGTGCGTTCGTCTGTTGTCATCAAGGATGCTTGCCGGATGTCGCATCTCTCGAAAGTCTTCGATCTTCTCTCTCGTCGCCATCGCTATTTGAAGGTCCTTGCTTCTCATGCAACGGCCCGGTGCGCTTTCCAATACCTCCGCCATCGTTACGAGCATAGGAGCAAGCTCTTGCTGTCTCCATGACGCCTTTGTCCGCAGCCGTCGTATGCCGCGTGGTGCGATGACGTCGTGGCCTTGCGTCGAAATTTCAAGCCCCGGAAGCAATCGCCGTTTCAGCCAACCTTTCTGGATGCTGTACTCCACTGCATCTCTGATTCGGGACGCACAATCCTGACGTTTCACGCTTTCAAGAAGCGCGCTCACAAATCTCTCGAGGTTCTCACGACGTGGGCCTTCCGCGCATCCTTGAAAGGTGATCGCCACGCCATCGCGGCTTTCAGCGTAAGGCCAGAATGGCCGCAGCCAGTCTAGAATTTTCAGCGTGAAGACAGCGAGTGCGGGTGTTTCGGCGGCGACCTTTCGAGCATCCGTCAGAAGCAGTCTAGCGGCTTTTCGCTGTGTGCTCACCGCCTTGTACGCGAATTGATCGTCCGTGCCATCATGATGCAGAAGATGTTCAAGCTTCAGGAGCAGACCAAATGCGGCATTCTGTTTTGAGAGCTGTTTACACAGGCGCTTATACCCAGCACGTTCTTTATGCCACTGGTTTAACGACAGACGGCGGTCGTCTGCTTCAGAAAGCGTCGGTGCGGAGTCCTTCGCGCTGTAGCCCCTAAATCGCTGGGATCTCTTTTTCATGTCCCTTTTAATTATCTCTCTGTATTAGCGAGCTGAGACGAAATCCCATAGCAATTCATTCGCTCCATTTCGTCCACTATATCCAGGCACTTTTTACGGATGTTGCCATCATTAGATTGTTGATAAAGGCGCAAGATTAGCTTAGCGCAGCTATCCACTTCAAGGCCACTATAGTTTCTTTCTGGCAACGCTGCCTTTAGTAAGGCAACTGACCTACCTACAACCGCAAGAACCGCATCCGGCAGTAACTCCGTGGAATGTTCCAATGCACGAACCAAAGACCAGGACCCGACAGCAAATGCCTTGCTTGAAGCAAAGGTCTGTATTAGTGGGCCAACACTACGAAGTTGATCTCCATTCATTCCATCAAAACACTTCGAGGACTCTTTCTGAACTTCCGGATCGTCATCATTAAACAATGCAGGAAGAAATTGCTTGCACTCTTCACCAACTCCTGGGTCGTTTACATTCGTGGCATAGACGTCTGCTGCGCCACGCCGCATCTCGGGGGTGCCTTTACGAACTCGCTCGGCATCCATTCTCGCAGTTTGATCCTTGGTGAAACCAGCAAGAGCTACTTTTGTGGCGGCTGCGGTGACACACTTATCATAGTCGCTTGTTAGCGCACGTTGCATGCATTCTCGAACGATCGAGTAGTATCTCCTGTAGGTGTGGTGAAGGAACGTATCAGCCCAGTGGGTTCCGATGACAGATTCTGCGCTTTGAGTGCACTTCTTAAAAAGATCTAGTGCGACTTCGTGAAGCTCCGGCCAATTCAACATTGCCACTAGTGATTTAATTGCACAGGTTCTAACCGCAGTCGTCTTGTCTGTGACCAAACGCTCTACGGTAGGAAGCAGTAGGCTTAGGCGACTCAAATCGGCAAACAGAAGGCTTCCGATCGCCTCTGCGGCCTGCCCTCGCACACAATTGATTCCTTCATGCAAAGGATCGTTAAAATACTTTCCTTTGGCGTCAGGTCGGGGTCGCCATTTATCCTCAGTTGGATCGGGATCGTTCATCCCATAGTACGCAACCACTTCGATGATTTCTGTTGGTATGTCGGCTTCCGCGATATTGTGCCCCCTATAAAATGTTTGACGCTAAAGCGGATTTAATTGGCAGCGTAATTCGACTCCTCCGGACACTTAAAAGCCCGTGAGCGACTACCGCACGGGTGATAGCTTCCCTTTCGATGCTGCGCACATTCTTTTGAGTCTGAAGCCCGTCAGGGCGCAAGCCGAGTTCCTGCATCACTTGGATCTTGTGTGTTTCGACTGCAGTGAGGAACGCGAAGCGTTCCTCGCTGCTGATCGACTCACGTTCGATCCAGCGGATGTCTGGAGTCCCGGCATTGTGGCCCCAGGGGCGTGCCGTTTCGTTGGCCTGCAGGCGCGCGGCTTCAACGTCGTCGCAGTTCCACTCTCCAGGAGTGCCGCGGCGCGCAGCTTCGTAATGAGCCCGTGTTTTCAAAGACCCGATTCCAGATTCGATGGAGCCATTGTACCTCGGGAAGTGCGGCGGGGACAAGAGGTGAGTGATGCGATATTCGTTCATTAGGGTTTTGACTTCTCGCGCATCGAAGCCGCAGTCGGACTTCAGGACCAGAGGCGCGCCGTGCTGCTTGAACAGCGCCCGCAGCGCGTCACAGGCGA
>DASPJR010000075.1:0-13890 GCA_035628505.1 Planctomycetota bacterium
ATGACCATGGCGCTGAGCCGCGACGACGCGGGCCGCTTCCTGCCCGATTATGTCGACCAGAAGAAGGCCGGCATTTTCAAGGACGATCCGTTCCAGTCGCTGGACCAGAACGGCGTTGGCAAGCTGATCAAGATCGGAATCGAAGGCGGCCGCAGCACGAAGCCGAACCTGAAGATCGGCATCTGCGGCGAGCACGGCGGCGAAGCCAAGTCCGTAAAGTTCTGCCACAAGGTCGGCATGAACTACGTCTCCTGCAGTCCGTTCCGCGTTCCGATCGCGCGCCTGGCTGCTGCGCAGGCCGTTATCGAGCAGGGTGGGGCGAAAGGCGCAAAGCCCGCAGGAAAGCCGGCCAAGAAAGCCGCACCAAAGGCTGCTCCGAAGATGAAAGCCACGGCCAAGGGCCTGCCCAAGCTGAAGGCCAAAGCCCGCGCGAAGGCCTAAGAGAGAGTGAAGCAGAAAAAAGGGAGCCGAAAGGCTCCCTTTTTTTTTAAGCTTGGAACTCCGATAATCTAGTAATCGAATTATGCCCGCCTCAGTCCGGTTTGAGACTAAGACGCTGTGTTCTCAATATATTGCTATCCCAGCGAGCATCAGGTAAACTGCTATTATGAAGGCAACGATTGATATTCCTGAAGAGCTATTAGCGGGAGCGGCGGACGCTGCCGCGCGCCGGGGTGTATCTCTAGACACTTTTATCATTGAAACGCTGAGAAAGGAACTGGCGCAAATAAAGTCAGTGAAGAAGGGATATCGAGTAAGCTTCCCAATAATCAAAGCAAAAGGCGGGAAAAAAATTTCTCTGACGAACCGTCAGATCGAGGATCATCTCTTTGAATGATCTGCTGGACATCAATGTCTGGCTTGCGTCTGCATTTGGTGAACATGAACACCACGAAGTTGCACGCGCTTACCTGGAAACCTGTACCAGTGAGCACACTCTCGTTTTCTGCCGTCTGACACAACTCGGTTTTTTGCGGTTGGCCACCACGCACGCGGTCATGCGTGAGAACACGTGCACAAATGAAGAAGCGTGGCTGGTTCTAGACGAGCTGATGAAAGATGAACGTGTTGTTCTTCTGAACGAGCCTCCCGGGCTTGAACTTAAGTGGCGGAAACTGAGCACCGCAAAACTCAGTCAACCGAAGTCCTGGATGGACGACTACCTCTGCGCCTTTGCTCTGACTGCGGGTCTTCGCGTGGTGACGTTTGACCGTGGAATACACGCGACGACTGACGTTGATGTTCTCTTGCTGGAGAAATGAGTAGCTACCCCGCCAGTTCCTCCATCTTCTCCGCAAGCTTGAAATCCAGTTCGGTGATGCCGCCGGCGTCGTGCGTGTTCAGGTCCACCTTTACGGTGCTGTAGACGTTAAACCATTCGGGATGATGATTCATCGACTCGGCCACCAGCGCGACGCTCGCCATAAAGCCGAACGCCTCGACGAAGTTTTTAAACTTATAATTGCGGTGCAGCTTTCCATTCTCAAGCTTCCAGTGGGGAAGCTTCGTTAAGGCCTGCGAAATCTCTGCATCGCTAATCTTTTTGGGTCGTGCCATGCGCAAGTGCTCCTTTCGATATCGTTCCTGACAAAAAGACTATCGCCAGGGCGGCGCCGGAGAAAAGAAAAACGCCGCTCGTTTTGAGCGGCGTTTTCGTACTGCGTGGAATCCTTCCGGCGGACGCTAGAATTTTCCCGAGCCGGTCTTCGCGTTCGAGACAAAGAAGACCTGTATTTCGCCGAAGAGGTAGAGGTTGCTGCCGGGGCCGAACCAGAACGTGACCGGCACCGTGACCGTTTCGCCCGGAAGGTTCTCGACCAAACCGTGTCCGCCCAGTACGTCGCGAAGGTCGGCGTTCTTCACGCTGAGTGTCGCCGAACCGGTCTTGTCATTCACCTTGATCTTCGGACCCTGCTTGTTCACCGTCGCGAGCTTTTCGGTGTCAAAGTCGAAGAGCCATTCCTGGTCGCCGATCAGCACCGAGCCCTGCTTGACGCCACCCGTGCCCTTGGGTGCCCGGATACCGATGAGCTTGTCGCTGAACAGCGTGGCCGAGACATTGTCTTTGCCCAGCTGCTGGAAGTTCATCTTGATTTGCGCCTTTGTCACCGAATAGTTCTTGCCGACGGAGATCTCCACGGACGCCACAGCGCTGGCGCCGTTCGCGTCGGTCACGCGCACGGTTGCGGTGAATGTTCCGACGCTGGTGTAGGTGTGAACGACTTGCTGGCCGCTGCCCTTTGGTGAGCCGTCGCCGAAGTCCCATTCAAAGCTGCTGATCGCCGCGCCGCTGGGCGCCAGGGTGGCTTCGGACGAAAGCGTGACCGTCAGATCCGGCACACCCGTATCCGGGCTGGCCGCCGCAGTGACGGACGGATTTCCCGACGGAGGAGCCGGGGGCGGGGTTCCGCCACCGCCGCCGCTCGGAGGATCAGCCGGGCCGGCATACATTGTCTGTGCGGCGATAACTTCGTCGCTGCTCAGGCTGGTGAGGCCGCCATCGAATGGGAACATGACTGTGTCTTTGACCGTCGTGTGATTCAGTCCAATGAAGTGGCCGATTTCATGGAGCGCAACGGAAGAGATATTGCCGCTTCCGCCGGCGTTCCAGCTGAAGTCACGGTCGTTGAAGATGATGTCGCAATCAACAAAGTTCGAGGAGCTTCCTACGGTGAAGCTTGAAAAGCAGATCGCCAGCGTGTTCTTGCTGAAGTCGTCGCTCGGGTTCGATGTCCAGCCGACAACGTTTTCGCCGTCCGTGCTGTTGTTGACCGCGGTCTGGGTCGTGCCTCCCAATGTGAAAGCCAGGCGGGAGCGGTCCACGGCTTCCCACTTATCGAAGGCGCCCTGCACATTGGGGAAGGGGTTGGCGTTCGTCTTCGAGACCGAGGTGCTCTGCTTCCAGATGATCTGCTGGCCTTCCACCTTTCCCAACACCGTCTTATCCAGATCCCAGATCGTCTTCTGATCAAACTGTACAAACGCATTCGCCGTCATGCCGCCCAGCGCGCCGGCCGAGAGAGCCGTTCCAAGCAGCAGCGCGATCGTGCGGGACGTGGCTTTGGCAGCTTTGAGCTTGCGGCGGCGGGCGATGATCAAGGCAGCCAGTAATGCAACGAACGTCAAAGAGAACGCGGACAGCAGCCACGCCTGCCGCACGCGCTCAGCCTGCTGTGTCGAAAGAACATCGGCAACCACGGCCGGAGCGGCGCTACTCTGCAGATGCGACGTCGAAGCGGGCAGGGTAGCGGCCAGCAGCGCGGCGTCTTTGGTCGACGCGCCTGTCGCGTAGGAGGTCACCATTTCGCAGAAGGTGTCGTAGGGAATTGAGCGCGTCAGCAGGTTGGCTTCCAGATCCTTCTGATCCTTCGGCTCCTGAACATTGAAGGCGCGGGAGCAGATGGGGCTTTCCACGAACTTCTTGTTGCCGCGTACGGTGATGTTGAATTTTCCAAGGCCCAGGTCCTGGACCATGTAGCGGCCCTTCTGGGGTTCCTTGACGAAGACCATCGCGTGCTCGCCTACGCGGAAGTCCGCAGCATCGGGAACATAGCTGACCACATTGCCGTTGATGCCGCCTGGCGTGTCGAGCGTGATAACCTCGGGCAGCGCGCCTTTGAGAGTCTTCAGCACTTTGACGTTCACGTAGGTCCGTGGGAACGTCTCACCCGGCTTCATCTGCGGGTACTCTTTCCTGAGCACCTCAACTTCAACGACAGCGCTCGAGGCCGTCGTCATTTCCTTCAGCGTCGTGCGCAGGTAAGACGCGCCCGAGGCTACCACGGCACAAAACAACAGCATCAGCGCGCCGAGCGGAAGAGCCTTCCACTTTCCGGCGCGTGCATGAGTTTTCCGGTTCGCCTGGATCACAAGAGTCTCCTCCAATTAAATTGGCTTGATACCCTGGAAGGCAAGTCGCATGCCGCACGAGCCCGCCGCACGCACTTTGTTCCTCAACCTGTGAATTGTCTTCGAGTTGGCTGCATCATCGGCGAACGTAAAGCAGAGTCAACTGTTAGTTTTAGAGGTGTTTTTCCACTGCACGCACCAGCCTCATGAATACCTTTCAAGTAAAATTGGAAAGTCTTGAGGTGGCGGAAGATGCGCCATTTCCGGGCCGTGGGTTAATCAATTGATCAGCTTGAGCGTTGCAGAATAGTTCGGCCGTTCGCGTGAAACGCTTCAGCTTGCTACTCGCTTCGACCAGCGGTTCCAAGCCAGCAGAGCTGCGGGGAGCGCCAGCGGAAAGACGATGAAGAAGATCAGAAAAATACTCGACCGCTGTAGTTTATCATTCGTGTAAGGCGTTTTCCGGCACACATCCATTGCTGCGATCAAGCCCAGCGCTTCGGCAACGAGCAGGTAAATCGCTCCGGCTACGAACCCCCTGTTGGCTCCCGGCTGGAGGTAGAGGACTACGCTGAGTCCGGCGCCGTAACAGAAGGCCGTTAGAAGCAGATCCGTAATCTGAAGCTGCAGCCTGCCCTCGATCTTCGCCGCGTTCGATGAGGGGGCGATTTCCTGAAAGATGCGTTCGATCCAGGGCTGGACGATCAGCGCCGCGCAGAGAATCATGGCCGTTATTGGCAGCAGCATGTTCAAGCCCCGGGACAACGCTGGTTTGTTCTGCGGGGGGATCAGAGCGTCTTCAGGATGTCGGAAATTTCTTCCTTCTGTTCCGCCGCTTCCTGCAAAGTTATGCGCACGAAAGTGTCTTCCTTCGCGGGCAAATGGACGGATGCATAATCCGGGATGATGCGCACGCCGCGGAAATCGTCTTTTTCCTTGGTCAGCAGCGTGTCAGCCGCCATCTTCTCGTAGGCGACGATCAGTTCGTTGAGCAGGTCCTTGATGTTCTTGCCTGGAAACTCTGAGACGAGCAGCGAACGTTCGTGTTCGTAGCGCGGATCGGAAAGATAATTGGGCTCGAGGAGGCCTTTGAGATCGCGTTCCTGCTGGCGGCAGAACTTGACTCCGAAGTAGAGTCCTTTTAGCGCGTACCAGCGGATGTAAAACGTGTACGCCTCGATTCCTTCGAGCCGCGCGGTCTCTTTCATAAAATTTTTGCCGAGACCGGGAATGTCCTTGTCCGTATAAACCGGTCGGCGCGCGACGTCGACCACGCCCGTTGTCTTCTTGACGGCGGCTTTCGCCGGTGTCAGCCCCGTCTCAACTTTCTGCAACGCCGCGCGGGCCCGCACCATCAGGTCCACGATTTCCGGGCGGAACACTTCGAAGCCGACGTTGATGCGTGTGGCCTTATTGCGCACGGCGTATTTGCGTTCGTTGCGGCGGATGGCGTAGATGTTGTCGCTCAGCACCCAGCCGGGAAGGATTTCATTATACGCCGGCGACACGCCTTCAATACTCTCGGCGCGAGCATTGATCAGGCTGAAGGGCATCTCCACGCGCTGGGGCAGCGTGGCGACGCCGGACGCGATGATGCTGTAGGGCGCTTTCGAAAAATCGGCGGGAAACTTGATGTTGACGCCCAGGCCGAAAAACATGCCTTCGCCCGGCCAGATTTCCTGATCGGGGGCTTTGCCGGTGTGATTGGATCCCACGTTCGCGCCGTAGGCAATGTTGCCCTTGCCGTCCGGCCAGTATGCGGCGATGAGCAGCGCCTGGTGATGGAATCCAACAAACGGACCGACCAGTGAATGCAGGCATTCTCCCGCGCTGACGATCGAATTGGGGCCGAGCAGCGACTTGCGCAGTTTTCCGTGGCAGTCCACCGAGCTGTGTTCGCAGCACATCGCCTGTTCAACAACCGCGTGCGTGTCGATGCGGCAGCCCCACTGGATCAATGCGTCCTTCACGCATGCGCCCGTGCCGACGTACGTATTTTCATCGCTGTTGCTGAGGATCGTTGTGTTCTCAATGCTTATGGCCGAATCAATGATTGCATTCAGGCCCACATAGGTATCCAGCACTTTCGGGGTGTTCTGAATGACGGCTCCGGCTTCGATTACGCCGATGGTGCTGCGCACCTGGCGGATATACTCGGCAAGCGCGCTTTCATAGTCATCGGCTTCCGAGCCGAACTTGCGATTGGCTGCGATCCTGGCGGCAATCTCGACTGTCATCTCGGCAAACAATGCCGTGTCGCGGCCTTGTATTTCAAGACCCAGCGACACCTTCTGGCCGTTGCCAAAGGTAGTATTGCGCGAACAGATTATCCGGCCGCAGCCCTGCACGATTACACGGGGGCCGATGTGGTAATTGGCAATCAGACTGGTGTTCGCCAGATAGCAGTTGTCACCCACGGAGACATTGTTCAAATCGCAGTTGTAAACGCCCGAACCAATCGTCACGCCATGTTCGATCGTGACCTTCTCGCGAAAGACGCCCAGTTGTACCTCGCCGCTGAAATAGCAGCCGATTACTTTATGCGGGTTGAATTCCTGCGCGACCCACACGCGTGACCAGTCTTCTGCTGCGTTATGTTGCGACTTGAGCGCTGTGATTTCGTCCGCCAACAGCTTGCGCAGATTGCGCGTCGCCGGTGTGGACGCGCGCGCCGTCGCCAGGCTCTTCAAGAGCTCACTTTGCGCGATCACGGCCTTTACTGCCGCCGCGGGTGCGTCCAAGTCTGTGCTGGCCAGCGCCATCGAGTCATTCGCCTCACGTTTCACTGCGAGAATAACGCAAGCTCATGCCCCGTAAATGCAAAAACAGGAAACACGCGCGGCGGGCCGTTTCCAGGGTTCGGGACGGCGGGCCTCTGCAGGGCTCTTCAAAAGGCCTTACTTTTCCTGTGCCTTGGCTTCTTCGGCGGCGATTGAGACAAAGTACGCTTCGAGACGCTGGCGCCAGCGCAGCGGGACCTCCGGGCGGAAAATCTGGAGCAGTTCATCGCGCTCGGCCGCTGGAAGCTTGGCCCAGTTCTCGTTCCCGCCCACCACGCGGCCAGCGTTCAGCTTGCTTTCGGCGCGTTCCGGCGGCGGCGGCTTGGAGCCAGCTTTGCCGGGCTTGGGCGAGGGGCTCTGCTGTTCGCCAGTCATCATGGACAGGCGGCGCTTTGAATCCTGTTTCTCTTTCTGCTGCTGCTGCTGTTGTTTCATCTGAGCCATCTTTTCAAGCTCGCTGATCATGTTCGTGAGCTTGTCGTCGATGTCCTTCTGATCGACCTGCACCACCTCGTCGTGGCGGTCGTCTCGCAGCTTCTGCTCAACGGATTTCATCGAGCCGGACAGATCGGTGAGCTGCTTCTGGTAATCTTCCTGCTCAGGAACTTCAGATATTTCTGGCGCAACGGTGCCCGTGATCACGCGCACCGCAGCCGCGATCGCCATTTTCACGCGCTCGTCAGCTTCCGCGTCGAGCAGATCGGAGAGCTCCGTTGCATTCACGTTTGTTTTGATGCGACTGAGGCTGATAGCGGCTTGCAGACGAACCAGCGGCTGCAGGCCACTTCTCAAAATGTGCATGAGTTCGGGAACCGCGCGTTCGTCGCGCAGCAGGCCCAGCGCCGTCACGGCTTGCGTGCGGACGGCCTCGCTCTCGTCGGACAGTCCTTTGACCAGCGCATCGAAAGCGCGTGCATCCGCCAGTCGGCCGAGCGTGAACGCCGCCGCCGTGCGAACGTCTGCGTCTTTGTCGTTTTCTAGCACCGCACAGAGCGCCTCCGACGCCGCCTTGCGGTCTTCGGCCATCGAAAGAACGCGTGCGGCGAGCTCGCGTTGAATAGAGCGCGGAGATGAGAGTGCGCTGATGATTGAAGCCTCATTAGCCTTTACTTCCTGCGCGAGCTCCAGCATGAGCTGCCCGGCATTCGGCGCGGCTTTGACGGGCTCCGCAGCGTGCTGCTCTGATTCGGATGCTTCAACAGAGTCGCTTTTCGCGGGCGGAGCGGAAGCGAGTTCGCTCAGCGACATCAGCTTTGCACGAAGGCTTTTATAGAGTGCCAGCGGCATCGATCCTTCGGATTTGACAGCTGTGGGAATGGGCTTGGGGTCATCCTCTTCCGAGGCGGCAAACAGAGAAAAGTTCAATATGGCAAGGGCTGCCAGAACGGGAAGAATTCGCTGCAATTTGGGCACTGTGCACGCCCTTTCGAAGCAGAGTTTATCGGGGCCGTCAGGTGGGGCCCTTTGGGACAGTAACGAACCAAATGCGAGGCCAATCGGCATGGAATTCACGGCAGTGATCCCCCGCTGGCGGCGATTATCGAATGAGGTGGTAGCCTGAAAAATGGCAAACGGGCGCCGGAGATCCCCTCCAGCGCCCGTTTCCATTCCTCAATTTTCAACGTACCACGCGCGCGGCGTGAAACGCAAATTTACTTGTCGGAGTCCTTGGCTTCTTCGGCGGCGATCGAGAGGTAATACGCTTCGAGGCGCTTGCGCCAGCGTTCCGGAATTTCTTCGCGGAAGGCCTGGAGCAGTTCGTCGCGCTGTGCGGCCGGGAGCTTGGCCCAGGAGTCCTGCTTGCCGGCGACCATCGCGGCGTTCTGCGAGCCTGGCGGAACGGCCGAGCCGAGGGCTGAATCCTTCAGCGGATTTCCAGAGCTCTTGCCGTTGTTGGCCTTGCTGCCCTGCTGCTGCTGTTGCTGCTGCTGCTTCTGTTTGTCTTCCGAACCGGAAGACGAGCCTGAGCCGTTTCACCCCTTGTCCAGTTTTTGAATCAGCGCGGCCAGTTTCTGCTCAATCTGCGTGCCGGCGACCTGGACGGCCTGGTCATGACGGTCATCTCGCAGCTTCTGTTCGACTTCTTTCATCTCTTTTGCAAGGTTGGCCAGTTCGTTGGCCGCCTCGCCCGCTGTCGGGACCGGCTCGGTCTTGGCTGTATCGCCGCCCATGATGCTGCGCACTGCTCCGGCCAGCGCCATCTTCACGCGCTCGTCTTTCTCGGTGTCCATGGCCTTGGTGAGTGCTTCGAGCGAGGCTTTGTCTTTGATTTTCGAGAGCGCGTTGGCGGCGAGCATGCGCACGATCGGCTTGGGATCGCTGCTGACGAGTTTGACCAGGTCCTCGCTTGCGCGCGGATCTTTAACGTTGCCCAGCGCCGTCGCGCACGTTCCCCGGACGGACTCCGCTGCATCCGACAGCCCTTTCATGAGCGCTTCGACCGCCAACGCATCGGGCAATTTGGCCAGCGCCGCAGCCGCCGCGCGGCGAACGTTGTCGTCTTTGTCTTCCACGACGGCGACGACCAGCGCCGCAACGGCCGCTTTCTTGTCGCCGCAGTATTCCAGCGCGCGCGCCGCCAGCTCACGGTGAATCACCGACGAGGAGCCCAGCGCTTTCAAGATCGCGTCTTTGTTTGCGGCTGCATCCGCGCGCAGCTCTTTTTCAGTCGTGCCCTTGTCCGCCGGAGCCAGTCCCGGAAGCAGCGCCATCTGTGCGCCGTAAAGCGCATCGAAGTGACCCTTGAGCTTCTGGTAGAGCTCGAGCGACATCTCGTTGCCGTTACGCGGCGGTTCTTTGGGATCGGTCTCGGCCGCCAGCGCCATGGTGCCGGTCAGGCAGATGGCCGCGAGCGGTAGGAAGAAGCTGCGAAGCATGAAGCGCGCCTCCGAAAGTATGAACCTGCATTGTAAGTGCGGCTCACGTAAAGAAAACACAAAAGCCCGAAAAAGCCCGCCACAGCCTGAAGGCTCAAATCAGCGGAATGGCCGGTCGCTCAAAGCATCTATAAAGTTAAACGCTCCAGCCCGCCATTCTGCGCCGTAATTCCGTCACAATTCTGTAAAAAGTTGCACATGTTGAGTTCGCCTGAGGCCGCCAGCCCATGTAGCGCAGGCTTCCAGCCTGCGAGTACAAAAAAGCTGTCCACTCAGTGCTTTCTCGAACGGTTACTTGCAGGCAAGATGCCTGCGCTAAAAACTTCAAATCTGTCCAAATTTGCACAGGTGCAGGGCGGATGGTCATCCACTGCGGATTAGACCCTAAAAATAGACGAGGCTGCTCGACATATTATTGGCACAAATTGAGGAATTCTAAAAAGGTTTGTCGCCAAATACCGGGTACGCACGCGTAATCTTTACTTGCATTCCAGCCTGCTTTGCTGTCTATTCGTCGGACTATGAAGAGCGTCACACGGACATCTTGCATTGGAGGTTACACCGCTCGCGGAAATAGACCCGCGAGCGCTTGCCTTTGATCTTCTGCGCTCGCTGTGCTCCTTTTTGAATTCAACACAATCGATTGATTCAATGCAGCCGCTGGCACGTGCCCGGCTTTGGCATGTTTAAGCTTGTTAATAAAGGATTGAACGCACCACATGAGCCCGCAGAAGAAACCCGAAAAGGTCATCATTTTTGATACAACGTTGCGCGACGGTGAGCAGTCTCCCGGCGCCAGCATGAATCGCGAGGAAAAGCTCCAGGTCGCCCGTGCTCTCGAGCGCCTGAAGGTCGACGTGATCGAAGCAGGATTTCCCATCGCTTCTCCAGGAGACTTTGACGCCGTTAAAGCGATCGCGGCGGAAATTCATGATTCCACGATTGCCGGCCTGGCGCGCAGCCTCGAAAAGGACATCAAGGCCGCAGCCGGAGCAATCAAAGGCGCGAAGAAGCCGCGCATCCACGTCTTCCTGGCGACCAGCGCCATTCATCGCGAGTTCAAGCTGAAAAAGGCGAAGGACGAGATCGTCAAGCAGGCGATCAACGCCGTAAAAATGGCGCTGAGCTACTGCAAAGACATCGAGTTCAGTCCGGAAGACGCCAGCCGCACCGAGCCAGAGTTTCTGTGCGAAGTAGTTCAGGCTGTTATTGAGGCCGGCGCGACAACCGTCAACATTCCCGACACGGTCGGATACGCCGTTCCCGACCAGTACGGCTCGCTGATTCATACTCTGAAGACAAAGGTGCCGAACATCGATAAAGCCGTGATCTCCGTGCACTGCCACGACGACCTGGGGTTGGCCGTTGCCAACAGCCTGGCCGGCGTGCGCAATGGCGCGCGCCAGGTGGAATGTACGATCAACGGCATCGGCGAGCGCGCCGGAAATGCGGCGCTCGAAGAAATCGTGATGGCGCTGCGCACGCGCGGCGATTTTTATGAAGGATACGCAACCGGTATCGACACTCGGCGTATTCTGCAGACCTCGCGCCTGGTCTCGAACCTGACCGGCATTCACGTTCAGCGCAACAAGGCCATCGTCGGCGAGAATGCCTTCGCGCACGAATCAGGCATTCACCAGGACGGCATGTTGAAGGAGCGCTCCACGTACGAGATCATGCACCCCGGCGACATCGGCCTGGAGCAGTCGAACCTCGTGCTGGGAAAACATTCCGGCAAGCACGCGTTCGGCTCGCGCCTTAAAGAACTGGGCTATAGCCTGAACGAAAAGGAACTGCTCGACGCATTCGAACGTTTCAAGGTGCTGTGCGACAAGAAAAAGACGATCTACGACGCTGACCTCGAAGCCATCGTGGAGGATCAGCTCGAGTCCGCGCCGCCGTTATGGGAACTGGAACTGCTGCAGGTCTCCAGCGGCAATAAAGCCGTGCCGACCGCGACGGTGTGCCTCAAGAAGGGCGAGGAGCGCTTTCAGGATGCTGCCATTGGCGACGGACCGATCGCGGCGATGACGCACGCGATCGACCGCATCACCGGTGTGAAGGCAAGGCTTCTCGATTACCAGGTTCATTCGGTCAGCATCGGCCAGGAGGCGCAGGGCGAGGTGGATGTGAAAGTCGAGATTGACGGAATGATTATTCACGGCCGCGGCGTTTCGACAGACATCATCGAGGCATCAGCGAAGGCTTACTTGAGCGCCATCTGCCGCGCGTCCGCTCGCGCCAAAGAAGCTCCGGCTGAAGCGATCGTGCGGCCGGGACACATTCCACCCAAGCCCGCCGGAACGCCGTGAAGCAGACGCAGTGAGATGCTGGAAAAATCGGGCGAGCGAAAGTTCGCCCGATTTTATTTGCGCTCGCTTGTTTCAATCGCGTATGTTTCAGGTGGCTCTTCTCTCTAAAGGAGGAAACAGGCAACCGATGGGCGTACCCTGTCCCACGTGCTCGACGGAAGTTGTTCAGGACGACATCAACGTTGCGAAGGATTTTGCGTACTGCCGCAAATGCAACGAGGCTTTCACGATTACTGAAATACTCAAATACAAGGTAGAGCCGAAACCCGATGTCGATCTTAACAATCCGCCCGGCGGCGTGTGGTATGAGCAGACCGCCGACGGTTTTGTTGTTGGCGCCACAACGCGTTCGGCCATTGCGTTTTTCCTCGTGCCGTTCATGTGCGTGTGGTCCGGCGGCTCGCTGGGCGGAATCTACGGCTCGCAGATCCTCAACGGAAAGTTCGACCTGTTTGCGTCTCTCTTCGGCATACCGTTCCTGATCGGCACGATCATCTTCGGCAGCATCGCGGTCATGGCCGTCTGCGGCCGCGTGACGCTGACCGTCGCGCGCGACGAAGGCCGTATCTTTACGGGCGTCGGCAGCATCGGGCTATCGAAAAAGTTTCTGTGGCAGGATGTCGCTCGCGTATACGAGGAAACCCATCGCAGCGGCAAAACGACAAGCAGACGCATTGTCCTTGAAGGCAAGGAGCGCATCACCTTTGCCAGCGGCCTCTCCGAGAGCCGCCGCTACTACATGCTGCGCGTGCTGCAGAAGATGCTCGAGCCCGGCATGCGCAAGGCGTTCAGTGAGCGGGCGCTGATCTAACATCTATGCCGGCGCGTTCGTGATTCGTTATGCAATGATCTCTTTGACCACATGTCCGGCCACGTCGGTCAGGCGGAAGTTGCGGCCGTTGAAGCGGTACGTGAGGCGCTCGTGATCGATGCCCATGAGATGCAGAATCGTTGCGTGCAGGTCGTTGATGCTGACCTTGTTCACCGCCGCCTTGTGTCCGATCTCGTCGGTCTCGCCGTAGTGTGTTCCGCCCTTCACGCCGCCGCCCGCAAACCAGGTCGTGAACGCGTGCGGGTTGTGATCGCGGCCGGGCTTGGCGCCTTTTTGAGAGATCGGGAGTCGGCCGAATTCACCCGCGCAAATCACCAGAGTTGAATCAAGCAGCCCGCGCTGCTTCAGGTCAGTCAGCAGAGCTCCGATCGGAATATCTGTCTCTTCAGCGAACTGGCGGTGATTTCCCCCAATGTCGATGTGTCCGTCCCAGCTGCGTTCGTTTTCCATGCCGCCGCTGTAGATCTGTACGAAGCGCACACCGCGCTCAACGAGGCGACGTGCCATCAAAACCTGCTTGGCAAAATGCGCGCACTTCTTGTTGTCGATGCCGTAGAGCTTCTTGATGTCATCCGGTTCTTTGTCGATGTTCAGCGCTTCCGGCGCGTCGGTCTGCATGCGGTACGCGAGCTCGAAGCTTTCAATGCGCGCTGCCAAGTCGGCCTCGGCGGCGTTCTGCTGATAATGGCGCTTGTTCAAACGGCTGAGCAGATCCAGCTGCGCGCGCTGCTGCGCTTCACTCAGCTCGCCGGGGCGGACAAGATTGTCGATCGGCGCGCCCTGCGCATTCAGTGCCGTGCCCTGAAAGATTCCGGGCAGGAATCCGGCGCCCCAGTTCTGCGCGTGACCCTTCGGCAGGCCGCGGTTGAGCGTGTCATACATCACCACGAAGCCGGGAAGATTCTGGTTTTCGGTTCCGAGTCCGTACGTCAGCCATGCGCCCAGGCACGGGAAACCCATGCGGCTCATGCCGGTGTTCGCCTGGAAAAGGGCGGGGGAGTGATTGTTCGTCTCGGTGTGGCACGAATGTAGAAACGCCATGTCGTCGACGTGCTGCGCGATATTCGGGAAAATCTCAGAGACCCACGTGCCGCTCTTACCGTGCTGCGCAAACTTGAACGGCGACTTCATCAGCGGGCCGACCTGGTCGGTGAAGAATCCGGTGTTCTTGTCGAAGCCTTTGAGCTCCTTACCGTCGGCCTTTTCGAGCTCCGGCTTGTAGTCCCACGTGTCCACCTGGC
>DASPJR010000076.1:0-25044 GCA_035628505.1 Planctomycetota bacterium
TACGCTGCCGGTTGGGCTGACATACTCCTCGCACGTGGCGAGTGCGGGAACGGCGTACAACAATGGAACGGGCGTCTGGACGATTGGCACGATCAACAACGCCGCCAGTGCAACGCTGACCATCACGGCGACGGTTACCAGCGCCGCACTTCCGAGCGCCACGAACACGGCATCTATCACCAATTCGGATGAGCACGACCCTGATGCGGGCGACCGGACTGCGAGCGCAACGGTGACGCCGAAGCAGGCCGACCTTTCCATCACCAAGGTAGTGGACAATGCCACGCCGAACGTCGGCGATAATGTGGTGTTCACGATCACGGTCAGCAACTCCGGTCCGGATACCGCGACGAACGTTGTGGTCGGCGACAGCCTGCCTGCGGGTCTGACCTACTCCTCGCATGTAGCGAGTGCGGGAACGGCGTACAACGATGGAACAGGCGTCTGGACGATTGGCACGATCAACAATGCCGCCAGTGCAACGCTGACCATCACGGCGACTGTTACCAGCGCCGCGCTTCCGAGCGCCACGAACACGGCATCTATTACGGGCTCAACTGAGTACGATCCGGATCTGGGCGATCGCACCGCCAGTGCAACGGTAACACCACGCCAGGCTGATCTATCAATCACCAAGGTCGTTGACAACTCGACACCAGACATCGGGCAGAATGTTGTGTTCACGATTACAGTGACAAACAGCGGGCCTGACAGCGCCAATAATGTCGTGGTTGCTGATTCGCTGCCCGCAGGACTGACGTATGTGTCGCATGCCGAAAGTGCGGGAACTGCGTATAACAACGTTACCGGCGACTGGACCATTGGAACTGTTGCCAACGCCGCGAACGTCACGTTGACGATCACTGCAACCGTCACCCTCGCGGCCCTGCCGAATACGACCAACACGGCAACGATCACCGGCTCGACTGAGTACGATCCGGACACCACGGATCGCACCGCCAGCTCGACGGTGACACCGACGCAGGCTGATCTGTCCATTGTCAAAGTGGTCGACAACGCGGCGCCTAATGTGGGCGACAACGTCGTATTCACGATCACCGTCAGCAATGCCGGACCAGCTACTGCGACAAATGTGTTGGCAGCGGATTCTCTGCCCGCGGGCCTGACGTATATTTCGCACGTGGCCAGCGCCGGAACCGCTTACAACTCCGGCAGCGGCGTGTGGACCATAGGCACGATCAATAGCGGCGCCAACGCGACCCTGACCCTGACCGCCTCCGTCAGCGCCGCGGCACTGCCGGACGTCATCAACACTGCGGAGATCACCGGCTCCGACCAGTACGATCCGGATACGGGCGATCGCACTTCGAGTGTCACAGTCACTCCACAGCAGGCAGATCTGTCAATCACGAAGACCGTCGATGTTGCAGAGCCGAATGTTGGACAGAACGTTGTCTTTACGCTCACGGTCTCTAATGGAGGCCCGTCGGCGGCAACAGGAGTGATCGTCAACGATCTCCTGCCCGCCGGGCTGACGTTCGTATCCGCAACAGCAAGCCAGGGTGCGTATGCGAGTGGCAGTGGCGATTGGAGCGTCGGCACGATCAGCAATGGCGCAACGGCGACACTGGCCATCACGGCCACGGTGACTGCAGCCGCGCTGAACAGCGTGACGAACGTTGCCACCATCACGGATTCAGACCAGTACGATCCGGATGCCGGCGATAAGACCTCGAGCGCCACCGTGACGCCAAAGCAGGCCGATCTATCGATCCTCAAGCAAGTCGACAATGCGACGCCAGAGGTCGGTCAGAACGTTGTGTTCACGATCGTTGTGAGCAACTCGGGACCGGATGCCGCGACAAACGTGGTGGTCACAGATGCGCTGCCGGCAGGGCTGTCCTTCGTTTCGGCGGCGGCAAGCCAGGGTGCGTATGTGAGCGGTTCAGGTTTATGGACCGTGGGTACCGTCAACAATGCGGCGACTGCAACCTTGAGCATCACGGCCACGGTTACGACTGCGGCACTGAACAGTGTGACCAATGTAGCAGTCATCACCGGCACAGATGTGTACGATCCTGACACCGGTGACAAGACATCCAGCGTAACGGTGACACCGAAGCAGGCGGATCTTGCCGTAACTGTGACGGTGGACAATGCAGACGTGCAGGTTGGCCAGACTGTCACCTTCACAGTAACACTTGGCAACCTCGGACCGAATACTGCGACGAACGTCACACTCTCGGATGTTCTGCCGGCGGGCGTCACGTTTGTCTCGAGCTCAGCAAGCCAGGGCTCGTACAACGCTGCAACTGGAATCTGGACCATCGGCGGTGTTGAAGTAGGCGCGACGAACACCCTGACGCTTGTCGGCATCTGGGCTGTTGCCGGCTCCAAGACGAACACCGCCAGCGTCGCATCGGCCGACCAGTTCGATCCCGTGCTTGCCAACAACTCGGCGAGCGTGACCGTGGCAGGCGTGAGCCAGGCGGATCTGGCGATTGTAAAGACGGTGGATAATCCGACTCCGAAGCTGGGCGATATCGTGTTCTTCACAATCAAAGTGTCGAACAGCGGGCCAGGCAATGCGACGGGCGTTGAAGTCACAGATTTGCTGCCCGCGGGTCTGACGCTGATCTCGGCGACTCCGTCTCAGGGAGCGTACACAGCGGCCACGGGTATCTGGACGATCGGATCCGTGGCAGTCAATACCGACGTGACACTGACGCTGGCCTGCAAGGTGGAACTGCCGAGCAGCATCACCAACATCGCGCAGGTCACGCGTGCTGATCAGAGCGACCCGAATCCTGGCAACAATACGTCGACTGCGACGGTCGGTGTTGTGCTGGCAGATCTCTCCGTCACGGTCACGGCAGATAAGACAGTGCCGGTTCCGGGAGAGACGATTACCTACACAGTAACGTTGACAAATGCCGGCCCCAGCAATGCGACGGGGGTAACCGTCATCTTCCCGCTGCCGCCTGGCGTGACCTTCGTGTCCAGCAATCCTGCACAGGGAACATATTCCGAGCTGACGGGAATGTGGACGGTGGGTGCTCTGCCGGTAAACGGCACACTGACGCTGGAAGTGACACTGCTGCTGAATACGGGTACCACGTCGATATCGACCAGTGCCCAGGTCGCGAGCTCCGATCAGACAGATCCGGATTCGATTCCGGCGAACTCAAGCGGCGCTGAAGACGATGAAGCGCAGACGTCGATCGGCGCGGCGCTGACCGCACCGCTGGATGTAAAGTGCCTCGGCGCCAAATTCGACTTCGCGCGGCCGGCACGCGACAAGTTGCTGTTCGTCGGCGCAATGGTCCTGCCGCCGAACTTCAAAGCCGCCGGCCAGACGGTCAACATCAACCTCGACGGCTGGAAGTACAGCTGTCAGTTGAACGCGCGCGGATCATGCCGGGATGGCACACGGAATACACAGCTGCGTTACAGCCGGAACGCCTGGCTGCTGACGATCCGCTCGAGCAAGGACGACCTGAAGTCCATGAAGAGTGCGATGAACGAGACTGTGTCTTCGCCACGCACAACGACGGTGGTAACAACCGTTGAGATCGGTGGAAAATACTACCAGGCACGCTCGACACCTGTTTATACAGCCAAGCGTGACCAGGGTGGATCTCTCTACCAGCGGCGCTAAGGCCGGATGTGCTTGACAGATGGGCTTGCTGGGGAAAGATAGCGCCCACACTTTGAAAGAGCTGCGGACGCGAGGAAGGGAAGGGGCCTCGCGTCTGCTGTTTGAAATTCCTTCACGGTAACACGGATATATCTAATGAATTCAATGTCGCGTGCGCGCGTGAGTGCTTTGTATTTGCTGGTTTTCAGCGCCTTGCTATCTGTAGCGAAGGCGGCTGAAACTCCGGACATCGGCGATCTTCGCAAGCAGGTGGAGGAGCTTCGCAAGCAGCTCGCATCCAGGGAGACGGAACGTAATCTGCCTCGGCAGATCGACGATCGCGTCTCAAATGCATTCGGAGTGAACACGCCCGTTCAGACCAAAGCTGGAAAGCTGAGCATTGGCGGGCTGATCCAGGTCTGGGCGTATTCCATTCAGAATGACAATGCCGGTGTCGTCGATCTCAAGCAGGTCGTTGTCGGTCCTGGCAGCACAGCAGTGAATAATGAGGAAGTTGACAACGACTCGTTCCGGGTGCGCAGGGCGGAGATCCGTTTCGCGCTCGACATTCATGAGAACATCTCGGCTTACGTCAGCATCGATGCAGCGCGCGAAGCGACCGCGTTTCCATCATTCCCCACCAATCAGGCGAGTGCAATTTCAGGCGATCACAGTGCCGTTTACTTCAATCCCTGTGAATGCGGCGTCGGGCTGATCGATCCACGCCAGGTCGGAGCGGGAATCGGCGTAGCCAACCGGCTGCTGCAGGATGCTTACATCAATTATCACTCCGTCATTCCACATCACGACATTTCAATCGGTCAGATGAAGCGTCGCCTGGGCGAAGAAGGGACCCGCGACAGCGGTGCGCTGGATTTTGTTGAACGCGCAATGGTCACACAACATGCCGACCTGCGCGATATCGGTCTTCAGGTGCACGGAAGCTGGATCGACGGCCGCGTGCAGTACTGGGCTGGAGTTTTCAACGGCGCCGGCACCGCGTTTCAATCTCGCTCAAATCGTTCAGACGACAATGACGCGAAGGATGGCGTGCTAACGCTGCAAATCCGGCCGGTCTGGAATCACGAAACATTCGGCAGTCTGGAACTCGGCTATAGCGGGCTCTACGGAATCGGCGGAGAATCGGCAGGGCACAATCCGCTGGATACTCCAGTGAACGGCCTGAATCGCAACGAGACCGTGCGCACAATGCAGTACGCGTGGCTTTCCTACGCACCGAACGGACCCGTGAAGGGCTGGTGGGCGCGCGGCGAATGGGGATCGTACCGCGACCGCTTCGCGCCCGGTGAAGCGCAGACGGGACTCGACGTTCTGAGCACCGGCCCGGCGCCGTTCAACACTCAAGGCTTTTATGTCTCAACCGGGTATCATCTCGGAAAGAGCAACTGTTCGGAACGCTTCCACTCCGCGCTGCGCAACCTTGAGATTCTGTTCCGCTATGAGCAGATGCAGAACATCTTTTTCCATGATCTGGTTGCGCCCGAACGGCGGTTTGACCTGTTCAAGACGCACGTGTACACGGCTGGGCTGAATTACTACATCAAAGGACACAACGCGAAACTGCAGCTCAACTACAACTGGGTCGTCGAAGACGACACCAACGTTGATCGTGATGACCGCCAGTTGCGCGAAGCGCGCAACGACAGCGTCGTTCTGAATCTGCAGGTAGCATTCTGAGGCGAAGGGGACGAGTTGCGCTCGGTGCGACTCAAAAGCACTCGCCCCTCACACTAACTAAGACGATTGAGAAATGCGTTTTGTCGGGAATTAATCGAGACAAAATTCAGGTGTGCCGCAACCTGTTTTATTTGCAAAGTTTACGTTAATAGATTTTTTCGACACTGTAAGTAACCTGTCATTACAAGCTGGCGTTTCAAAACGTTTTATCAAAACTGATTTGGAGTGATTTGGTAAAGTCGCCAGCGAAATCAAAATAATAGATCACTTTGCTAGAATTCTTCAGCGCACGCACGAGTTCAAGTGTATTTCCCGATAGATCAGACCGGAAAGCCCACAAGCAGCCAGATCACTTTAGCACACCAATTCCGTCGTGTGCTTCTGGCTGCTCCGGCAAAAGGAGCGCGGATGGATTCAGACACAAAGCAGCCATCGGACGTTGAGAAAATCGAGCAGGCGCGCGCCGCGCGCGACAAGGTCCTCGCCGAACTGCGGAAGGTAATCGTCGGCCAGGAAGAGCTGATTGACCAGGTGCTGGTCGCTCTCTTTGCCGGCGGGCACGTGCTGCTGGTCGGCGTCCCAGGCCTGGCGAAAACGCTGCTGGTCAGCTCGCTGGCCAAGACGCTTTCAATGAATTTCAAACGCATCCAGTTCACACCCGACATGATGCCCTCCGACATCACGGGCACTGAAATTCTCGAAGAGAATCAGTCCACCGGGCACAAGCAGTTTGTGTTCATCCAGGGACCACTGTTTACGAACCTGCTTCTCGCGGACGAAATCAATCGAACGCCGCCGAAGACGCAGGCCGCGCTGCTGGAGGCCATGCAGGAAAAGCGCGTGACGGTTGGAAAGAAAACGTATCCCCTCGAAGAACCCTTCATGGTGATGGCGACGCAGAACCCGATTGAGCAGGAAGGAACGTATCCACTGCCTGAAGCGCAGCTCGACCGCTTCATGTTCAACCTGTGGGTCGACTATCCAAAGGAGCACGAGCTCAAGCAGATCATCAAGGCGACCACTGCCGGCGGAGTGCAGGAACCCAACCCGGTGCTGAACGGCAAGGAAGTGATGGAAATCCGCAAGCTCGTGCGCATGGTTCCCATCAGCGATCATGTCCTGGAGTACATCGTTAAGCTGGTTATGGCGACGCATCCGACGAATGAGAAATCGCCCGAAGTGAGCCGCAAGTATCTGTCCTGGGGCGCCGGTCCGCGCGCAGGACAGAATCTGGCTCTCGGCGCAAAAAGCCGCGCGCTCCTTCGCGGAAATCTTCAGGCTACGGTGGAAGATGTTCGCGCCATCGCGCCCGTTGTCCTGCGCCACCGCATCTTCGCCAACTTCACGGCACAGGCTGAAGGAATTGATTCCGACGGCGTGATCAAGCAGTTGCTGAAGATCGTTCCCGAGAAATGAGCGTGCGCTGTTGCACGCCTGCGGTACTGCTCGCGAGCTGAACAATGCCCACGAACCCGGTCGCACATTTTTTAAGCCCTCAGCTGCTGCGCTCGATTGACAATTTCGAGCTAAAGGCGCGCATCATGGTCGACGGCATGTACGCCTCGCGCCACCGCTGCCCGTCGTATGGTTACAGCGTCGAGTTCGTAGATCACCGCGAGTACGTTCCCGGCGACGAGCCGCGCACGATCGACTGGAAAATGCTGGGCCGCACCGAAAAATATTTTGTGAAGCGTTTCGAAATGGAATCGAACATGAATGTGGTCACGCTGCTGGATGTCAGCGGTTCCATGGGCTATAAACCCGCGACCACCGAACGGCTCACCAAGCTTGAATATGGCAGTTATCTCGCGGCCGCAATGAGTTACCTGGTGAGCGGCCAGCAGGATTCGCCCGGGCTGGTCACCTTCGATCGCGACATTCGTGATTTTCTCCCGCCTCGGCAGGGCCAGCGCCACCTCTTTACGATTCTTGCGAAGCTGCAGGCGCTGAAAGCGGTCGGTCCTACAGAAATGAGCAAAGTTCTGAAAACGGCTATACAGCGCCTGCCCAAACGCGGCATTCTCCTGCTGATCAGTGATTGCTATGGAGAGGCCGAGCAGGTTGTCGATAGCTTGCGCCATCTGGTTGCGCGCGGTCAGGAACTGGTTCTTTTCCATCTGCTCGATCACGACGAGATTCATTTCCCGTTCAACGCGCTGACGGCATTCCGCGATCTTGAAACGGGCACAGAAGTGATGTGCGATCCGGTGCGGCAGCAGAGCCTCTATCGCAAGCGCTTCAGTGAATTTCAGGAGGCGATCAAAGCCGGCTGTGCGTCCTGCGGAGCGGACTATCGACTGGTGAGCACGGCCGAGCCCATTGAGATCGTGCTGAGAGATTACCTGCAGTTCCGGAGAGAGCGCGGCCGATGACATTCCTCTTTCCAGCCATGCTCGCCGGCCTCCTGGGTCTGGGCGTTCCGATCGCGCTCCATCTTATTGCGCGGCATCGTTTTCCCGTTCGCGACTTTCCTTCCATCCGGCTGCTGCAGAAGGATGTGCGGACAAACGTTTTTGCGCCGCGCCTTATCGACGTGCCGCAACTGATCCTGCGGCTCATCGTGCTCAGCCTGCTGGTGCTCGCGATGTCCCGGCTCTTTTCTCCGCAGCTATCCACTGACGGAGCACCGCGTAATCTTGTGCTGATCCTCGATTGCTCGGCTGGCATGCAGATGCAGATTCAAGACGAGACAACGCGTCAGAAAGTATCCTTGTTTGAGAAAGCGCAAGGCCAGGGCCGGCAGCTGATCGAAAAGCTGGCGGTACCGAGCCACGCCGCGGTGATTCTCGCGGCAGAGAAGCCAGTGGTTTCCGTGCCGCTCGATACGAATTTCAATTCGGCACTCGCCGCGCTGGAGAACAGTAAGCCGATCGATGGCACAGGCTGCGGCATTATTCCGGCGATCGCAGCCGGATGTGAACTCGTGGCCGTGCGGCGGGAAATCGCATCGCAGATTGTGATTCTAACGGACATGCGTGCCAATGGCTTTGGAGCGCGCGATCAGAAGAGCCTTCAGCGTATCGAGCAGATCCGCAAAGAACGGGGTGAAGCGCTGCAATTGTTCGTGCTGGATATCAGTGCCGGAACGGAACTGGAAAACACAGCCATTACAGACGCTTACGTGCGCGGACGCAACACGCGGGTCGGTGACGATGCGCATGTTGTTACGCGCGTTCTGAACAGCAGCTCCGGCCAGAAGAATGTTCGGCTGAACATGAAAATTGGCGACCGCAAAGAACCGGCGTATAAAGAAATTCCGCTTGAGCCCGGCGCGGAGGCCGTCGTGGACATGACGGCGCGCGTGCAGCGGGCTGCGAATACCATCGCCAGTGTGCAGATCGCCGAAGACGGAATGGTTTCGGATGATGAATTCAGCGTTCCGCTGAACATTAGTGATGCCCGCCGAATCTTGATTATCAACGGTTCAACGCAGACTGCTGCAGACACAAAGCAGCCTTTGGCGGGACAACTAGGCGATAGTCCAGTCGCCGGCTCGGACGAACCTCAGATCGACGGCGCAACGATTCTCCGCTTCGTGCTCAACCCCGGCCGCGAACTGGGAGCGGCTTACGGAACCGGCATCGATGTCACCATGATCACGCCGGAAGCTGTCGCGGCGCAAACGCTGAGCAAGTACGACCTTATTGCGCTTTACGACGTCAGCGGCTTGCCCGAAACGGCGCTCGACGATTTGAACACGTTCGTGCGCGAGGGCCGCTCCGCTCTGATTGTCTGCGCCGGGCAATGCCAGGCGCTGCAGTTCAATCGCACGCTTGCTGCCGGCAGCGCGCAGCGGCCGGCCCTTGCGCCCGCTGTGATTGGAAATGATCGAGCGCTGGAACAGCCTGTTGATATCGCGCAGAAGAGCACGGCTCATCCCATGCTTGCGCTGTTCAACGATCGCCTGCGTGGCGATCTCTCGGTGATTCGATTTGCCAAACTTCGCGAGATCCAGAGCATCGCCGATGGCGCGTCAGTGATCATGACCGCGGCGTCCGGTCAGCCGCTCGCTGTGGAGCAGACGCTTGGACGCGGAAAGATCATCCTGCTGACGTTTGGATTTGAACTTGAGCGCGGCAATCTCGCGCGAGCGCGCGCTTTTCCGCCGCTGGTCTGGCGCATGGTGGACTATCTGACTGGACAGCTTCGACAGCGGCCGCCGGATATCGTGAAAGCCATGTCACCGGCCGTCCTCGACGTTTCAGAGCCTGCATTTTCTTTCGCCTCGGAACTTGAACTGGTACCGGAGAAAGAATCCGCTGAGGGAAAGGGAACGAAGACTGCCGGAGCAGACAAAACCCAGGCAATCCGGATCGCCAGCAAGGGAGATCAGACCGCGACGATTCCGGCGTTGCCGGCGGGAAGATTTCTGCTCACGAAAGCTGGGCCAGTTGGCGAGACCGTGCGTACCGGCTATGCCCGCTATGTCACCTCGCACATCGATCCGCTTGAAAGCGACACGCGGCGCATGGAGCAGAGCAATCTGACCGCTTTGCTGGGGCCGGGGCTTCGCGTGATCGGCGCTAAAGACGCGGGAAATCTCGCGATTTCGGGCGGTGAGTTCTGGAGAATCCTGATCGCTGCCTTGGCCGCCGCATACCTGTGTGAATCAATCCTGGGCTATGTTCAAAGCGTGCGCCGCGAGCGCCAGCGTGCCGGAGAAATGACGGCATGAGACTCCTCTACTGGCTGCTTGGCCTGAACGACACCAGCTCCATTCACTCCGCTTCTGAGGGGGTCTGGCAGCCGGCGATGCCGCTTTCCACAGTCGTGCTTGTGGCGCTGGTTGTTGCCGGCATCGTTGCCGCGGCGCTGAACTTCATGCCGGGAAATGTCATGCCGCTCCGCACGCGCGCGACGTTCGCTCTGATTCGCCTCTGCGGCTTTGCGCTGCTGATTGTCATGCTCTGCCAGCTGGAGCTCAGCCTTAAGCTGGAGCGCGTTTTGCCTTCGGAGGTGGCCGTGGTCACCGACGTTTCTTCGAGCATGGGTCTGACGGATGTGGGCGGTAAGTCACGACTTGAGGCCGCGCGGCAGTTCAATGCGTCAGTGCTGAATCCGCTTTCGAAAAACGTGAACCTGGTGCCCTATGCGTTCAATGCTTCGGTAGATTCCGGCAAAGAGACGCAAGAGCCCGGCGGAATGACGCGGCTCTTTGACGCAGTCGGCGCGGTTGCAGGCCGCGAGCGCGATCTCCAGGCGATTGTTCTTCTCACTGACGGCAATGACACCCAGGGCGATGCCGGAAAGCTGACGTCGGCAATGCTCGCTGCTCGCGGCTTGCCCGTCTATCCAGTGGTGTTCGGCGAAGCAGGACAGCCGCGGCTGGCGAGTGTCAAGATGAGTTCGACGGCCGCGTACGTTCGACTCGGCGATGAATTGCGGCTCTCGGCGACACTCAGCGCCAGGGAGATGGGCGAGCAGATTGTTACGGTGCGGCTGCTGGAAGCGGGAAAAGATCAGCCGATTACAGTTCGCGAAAATGTGAGACTCGGCACGGACCCCGTTGAGCTCAACTTTACCGTAAAGCCCGACAGACCAGGCGAGCGCACCTACCGCGTCGTGCTCGATGGCGTCGGAAATTCGGTGAGCACGCAGACGCTTGCGGCTGAACACACCGTTCAGGTGCTGAACTCAAAGATTCGCGTGCTGTATCTGGATATTCCTCGCGACGAGCGAAAAATTCTCGGCCACTGGCTGGCGCGTGATCCGGTCATCGAACTTTCGACGCTCACCATGATGCCCAAGGGCGGGTGGTACGCGCAAGGGCCGCTCAGGCATAAGAACTCCGGAGATGGTCTGCCAAACCAGGAAGCGGATCTCTATCAATACGAAGTCATCATTCTCGGTGATATTCCGCGCTCTTACTTCCGGGCCGGCGGCGATATCGCAGAGACGAAGATGCAGTGGCTCGCTGAATTCGTAAGCCGGCGCGGCGGCGCGCTGATTACGCTCGGAGGCCGCAGCGTTTACGCCGCAGGACAATACCAGGATTCGGCGCTCAGCCGCATTCTTCCATTCGAGATTCCCGCGACAGAAAAGCCGGAGATCCCGAAGAAATTCCGCGTGAATCCATCCTTGATCGGATTGTCGCATCCAGCGATGCAGCTTGAGCCTAACGCGCAGGCTAACCGCGAAGCATGGTTCGATCTTCCGCCGCTCGATGGTTGTAATCGCGTCGGCAAGTTGAAGGCTGGAGCGACGCTGCTGGCGTCGCGCGACGTGCCCGACGAAGGCGCCGTTCCAGTGATCGCGATCCAGAACGTGGGGAAGGGGCAGGTACTGGCGCTGAGCGTCGATACGACCTGGCGCTGGGAGATGATGCGGCCGGCGGAAGGCGAAGATTATTTCCGGCGCTTCTGGGGTAACGCCATTCGCTCGATCGCTCCAGACCCTCGCCTGGAACCCGGCAAGCCGCAGATCATCCGGCACCAGTCGGAGACTGCCGTCGGGCAGACGATTACCTTGTCCACGCGCCTGGTCGACAGCGTTTTTCAGCCCGTCCGCAATGCCGAGGTGGTCGTGAAAGTCACGAGCCCGTCCGGCAAAGTCAGCCATATCTATCCAGCGGACGGGCGTTCGTCTCCCGGGCTTTACGAATATGATCTCGCGCTCACCGAAGCCGGCGAATGGCAGGTCGCGACGACGTATAAAGGGCAGACAACGGTGGAGAAAATTCAGGCGGGCTCAAGCGCGCAGGAATTGGAAGACCCGCGAGCGCGCCCGGAGGTCATGGCTTCTTTTGCCCGCGAAACCGGCGGTCGGGCGTTTTCTCCGGAGGACGCAGCGAAAAACCTTCTGCAGACGATGCGGCTCTCTCCACGGAAAATTCAGCAAAGCGTTACAGTGGCCGTGTGGAATCTTCCCGCAACGATGGCCGCGTTTATTCTGCTGGTCTGCCTGGATTGCTGGCTCAGAAAGCGGAGGGGCATGGTATGAGCTCCGTGCTGACGCCGCAGTCTGAAAAGAGCCATCAGGCGCTAAATGAAACGCTGCTCAGCTTCGGCCGTTACCGCAAGCAATGGGAACTGCTGCACGGTGTCTCGAAATTGATTGTTGTCGGACCAGGTCTTCTGCTTGCCTGGTTCATTCTAGACGCGCTTTTCCTGATTCCCGCATGGCCGCTGCTGATTTCGTTCACCATGATTGTCCTGCTATCCATGTGGGCCACCATCGCGTGGGTTGTGAAGCCGCAACTGCGCAGAATCGACATTGACCGCGAAGCTTACGTCATTGAATCGCTGCACGGAAAACTCGACAACCAGATCATCGGTTCCCTTCAGCTCGGGCGTGAAGTGGCGCTCGCGGGCAACGCAGCCGCGCTGGGCTACTCGCCTCATTTCGTGTCCGAACTGCTGCTCAAAACGGCGCGCATGCTGGACTCGCTGCATGTGCGGCAACTGTTGGATCTCAGCCGTGCGCGGCGGGCCATGCTCGGAGCGGCTGTCGTGCTTGCGCTGAGTTCAGGTTGCGTGTTGTTTGCTTCAGACGCGGTGCGTCAGCGTCGTGACCGGCTGATGGATGCTTACACGCTTTTCCTCGACACGCTGTTTCCCGTGCAAATCAAAGTTTCGCCAGGAAGTGTGGCTGTGATTCGCGGGAAGAGTATCCGGCTTGAGGTTGAGGTTGTTGGCGCGCGCAGGAATGAAGTGCGGCTCTACAGAACGAAGGCCGGATCGCCGGATAGCCACGCTGATATTCTGCCGCTGAGCAGCGACAAAGCCGTGGTTGTCATTGAAAACGCGCAGGATTCGTTCAGCTATTACTTTGAATATGGCAATCGTCGAAGCGAGTTATACAAGATTCAGGTCGGCGATCTCCCTGACATCAAAACGATCAATTATGAACTGTCTTTCCCCGCGTACACGGGGCAGCCTTCCCGCACGATGACCGGGCGCATTCCGAAGCTGCGTGGACTTTCCGGCACAAACGTGCTCGTCAGTTTTGCGGCGACGACTGATCTGCATCCGGATCTTTCCTACGTCGAATGGCAGGACGGCAGCCGGCAGACGATTCAGTTCAGCGGACGCTTCGGACATTTTGGTTTTACGCTCTCGCGTCAGGACCGCGGCACTATTTATCTCACCAGCGCCCTGGCGCGCCCGCCGCATGAAAAGGAATGGCGCATGCCGCAACCCGTCAGCTTTGAAGTCGACGTTCAGCGCGACGAGGTTCCTTCAGTTCAGATCCTGCTCAAGAATAAGAAACTCACCATGTTTGCTGAGCAGGCCGCCGTTTTCGGATTTGAGTGGCTGGCGGAAGATGATTTTGGAGTGGCAGAAGTCAGCATGGAGTATCGCATCGAAACCATCGATGAACTGCTGGGACGCAAGCCGCGGCAGGACTCGCAAACCCGCCTGATTGAACCGGCGCGCGAGCGCGTGAAGGGAAAATTTCTGGATATGTTTAAAACCCTGTCGCCGCCTCTTGAACCCGGAGACAAGATCACAATCGCACTCACCGCAAAGGACAACAACACGGAGACCGGCCCCGGCGGCAGCCGTTCAGCACCGATAGAGATTGTGATCGTGCGGCCGGATCTTGGGGCGTTCGTCGAGCAGCAGTTCAAGTTCGGGTCGCTCTCGCCCATGGGTGAGATGGTCAAAGTCAAACGTTCCACGGATCTGCTCGTCGATCCGCAGAAGACTGTGCGCACCGAATCGGTCCAGAAAATCGAGAAGAAGGAAATCAAGACGCACGCGCGGCAGGAATCGTGGCCGAGCGGGTCAGAGGACGCGACGGGCGACTACTTCCGCCTGCTGTCGGGCGAGAAATAGGAGGCGCGATGAGAACGCTTGCACTTGTTCTGGTTTTATTTGCAGCTTCAGCGGCTCATGCGGCAAGCTGGGCTGAACGTGCCGCGCAAATGAATCGCGTGGAACTGTCTGCCAGCGAAGCAGCCAAGCGCGCCAGCGACGAAGAAAAAGACCAGCGCAACAAGCTTTCAATGCGGCTCATCAAACCGGCGCTTCCAACCGTTGACTGGAACGCCGATCCAACGGCGCTGCCGTACATGCTCTACCAGATCAACAAGCGCACGGATCTTCCTGTTTACGTGGATACCGAAGGTCTTGACGTTGCCAGCGATAAACTTTTTGAGCACACCGTCACGTACCTGACCGCCCACGTGAAGTTCAGCTTTAACGACAAGGAGTCAGAAAATCTTGCGCGCTGGCTCAAGCGCGGCGGCACGCTTTTGCTCGACGACTGCTACAATCGCGGCAGCCCCTTTGCGACGTCGGTTCGTCCCGAAGTGACCAAGATGATTCCCGGCGGCGAACCGATCCTGCTTCTCGAAGAAGATCCGAAAGTCAGCGACGTATTTAAGATGACCTATCAGACACCGTTTCCCGGCAGCGCGCCTCTATATGGCAGCCCATGGCAGTACTTCCTCCTGGATGACCGGCCGAGCGTGTTTTTCAGTCCCAACGACGACGGCTGCGGATGGGAAATCTCCACGCCGCCCAGCGCGTCGAATCCCATCGGTGAAGGAATCGGCCACGGCGGTGACAACCGCCAGCGCGAGATGATGTACCAGTGGGTGACGAACTGGATGCTGTTTGTTTACACGCACTGAGATGATGGCTCACATGAGACACGGAATTTTCATGCGTACTGAACGGCAAATCGGCCGCTTGCTTGTGATGCTTGTGCTGCTGGCGGCGCTGCCGCTTTCGGCAGCGCAGGTTGAGATTCAGCTGGTGGTGCACGACCAGCCCGACACGACCGTCGACAAGATGGAACGCAGGCGGGTGATCACCAGCCCAGTATCGACGCCAAAGGGCGTTGAGATGCAAACAATCGGCGTCGATGTAGTGTGCTGGGCGCGGAACATTACGCTGAACGGAAAGCCCATCTTCGAACGCTACCATGAAGGAAAATACATCGACCGCCTGCCGATTGCCCGCGCTGATTTGCAGCCCGGCGATCACACGCTCTGGCCCGGTAATCACGTCTTTTCTCTGGCGAAAGACGGCTCTATCACGTCGAAATCGAGCGAGCTGATTATTTCCGGCGGAAAAGTTCTGGTGAAGTGCTACCCCGTGACGCTGCAGGCCTACCGCGCCAATCCGGAAGAATCCGAGCTGCCGCGATCGATGCGCACTGCGCAGCTGCCCACAATGACCGTGCGCGAGAGTGCAAATAATGAAGCCGCGGCGCAGAAGGATGGGAAGGCCAAGGCGCTTGAACTCGTGCCGGTATTTGAAAAATTTGCGCCGCTCAGCATCTGGCTTCCCGGAAATACTGCCGGCAAAGGCTATGTCGTACATCCGCTGGGGCTGACGTTTCATCTCGGCAGCGGTGGCATCACGCCGGTTGCTGAGGCCGGAAAAGAGATCGCCGGAATTGAAATCAAAAGGAACAGTATTGATATTCCGTTGTTCGGCTTCCCGGTCTTTACCGAAAAAGGTTCGGCGCTGATCGTTTCCGGTGTGGAACAGATCAATTGGAATCAGAAAGTAAATCCGCAGCTCACCAATTGGTATCCACGCGCGGAGCCTTATGAGCTGAAAGTCTCAGAAACCGCAGCGCCACTGAAGATCGACGGCGATCCGAGGCAATTGCCGATCAAGTCGTTCCGCGTCGACATCCCTGATCCCGGCAATCCCGCTCCGCGCGGTCTGGCTGTCGAGCTCGAGAAGCGGCACTTTGACGCAGGCGGAATGTTGCGTGCGCGAGTTCAAGCGGTGGATTCGCGCCGCTCGGCCGAAGCGGCAATCGTGAGTCTTGACAAAGACGCCACGCCGCTGGCGCGTCTGCAGGCGTACGGCAGTGATAGCTTCACGGACCTTCCTGCGCGAAGCACAAACGGCTTTGTTGAAGCGACTCTGCCCGCGCTGCCGGACGGCATCTACAAACTTCAGATTGGAATCAAGCCCACAGGCAACGACACGCCGCTGACCGTCGATCGCTGGATCTCCATCGCAAAACCGGGCCCGGCGGGAATCGGGATTTTTACGCAGCGCGGCCGAACGGCATTCGTGCGCGGCGAAGATTTCTGGCTGGGCCTCGGCATTACGGGATCCAGTGATTCGATCGCCGCAGGTTCTCCTCTTGAAGTGAATTTCGTCGACGCGCGTCAGCAGCGTATTCCCATACTGCGTCAAAAGCTTTCGTCGCCGCTGCAGGATCGCGACACGTTGATTGTCCGTCTGGAAAGCGAGCAAAGTCACGGATTCGCTCCCGGAACATATTTGATCGAGGCCAGGATTGGCACGATGAGCGCTCGGCCGCTAAGCATCACGATCGTCGAAGACGAGCCGATCACACATTTCACGAATCTGTTGACCGGCAAGTACAACCCGCAGGGTGAAGCGTACGCGGAGATTCTCCGCACCAGCGAAGGAGCAGACGGGCTGGCACGCAGCCTGGTTGAAATGGGCCACAACAGTTTCAAAGGAATGGCCTATGATCTGAACCGCGTTGTGCGCAAATCGCTCGACATAGAGCAGGTCGCGCGCGAAAGGCGGGAATTAGGGCCGTGGGAGAGCTACTACCAACCGAGCGGCCGGGACCGTTTTCTTGACGCTGCCGTGCGTCATCGCCTGCGCTTTTATGAAAATCTGATGACGTATAACGATACGATGCTGCCGCGCGAGCTGAAGATTCTGGAAGCCATCTCGCGCTACACCAGCCTCGAAGTCGCTTCCCTGCGGCACAGCCCGGCATTTAAAGGCGTGTGTCTGTACGACGAAATTTACAGCGTCGCTGACACCGGAACGCCGATGTCCGCTCAATTTCTGACGGCCGAGGAGCTCAACTACCGCGCTAAACATCCAGGCTTAACGAGCGCAGACGCGATGCGTGCGCTTGAACGCTTTACCTCGCGCCCCTTTGGCCAGCGCAAGGCAGAGGATCTTCAGAAATTCAAAACATGGCCGGCGTTCGAAGACCGTGAATGGAGAGATCTTTCGGAGTGCATGGCGCGAGCGGCAAAGACGGTGATGCCCGATTCACAGAATTTCGTGCTTCAACGATTCTGGGGCGGCAACGGCGGCAACCTTTCACCCAACGGGCTGCCGCAGGATGTCTTCGCGCCGCTCGATGCCGCCGCCTGCGTCATGTACAAGGATGGCGGCTATGGCGACCGCCCCGTGTTTGCGCCTATGCAGGCGGACGTGATGCGCGTGCGTGATGATCTGCCGGTGTGGACGCAGCTCCATACCTTTCACGCGCCGGGAATATACGGAAATCATCTGCTGCGCCAGGCCTTCTTCGCTATCTCGCAAAAAATCGATGGTCTCACCTATTTTTCGATCGGCGCAAAACACGAAGCGCCTGAATCCAGCGACAATCGCGATGCGATGCACGACATCAGCAGGAAGCTCTGCACGCGTTATGGCGATCTCTTCATGTCGCTGCAACGCGGCTACAAAAAAGTGGCGGTTTACTACTCCCGCGAAGCGGACTACCTGGAGAACAAGAAGCCCAACAAGCTGACGTATGCCTGCGAAGGATTGTGGGTCGCATGCATGCGCGCGGGTTTTCCCGCGGACTACATCTACGATGACACGCTACGCGCCGGCCGCGCCATTGACTACGAGGTAATTTTTGCGCCCGGCTTCTACTACGAAGATGAAGCACCGCCAGAGATTCTGGATGCTCTGCGCAAGCTTGTAAACGCCGGCAAAATCGTGGTTGTGGAGCGCAGCAGCAAATTGCCGATAGAGGGAGTGCACCGGCTCGATTCCGAGCTCGATGAATACGACGATATGATGGGCGGTGCTTTCCCGCGTCATGTGGACTTTGAGTCGGAGATGGTCTGGGACCAGAGCGAGGAAACCACCCGGCTGGTGCGGGCGTTTTTAACCAAGCACATCAAACCGGCGGCGATACACGATCTGCTCGTCGGGCCGGACTGGCTGAAGCGCGGGCAGGGCGAGTTCCTCGTGATCCCCAATTTTGCCTTCACTGGATTTTCCGGTCTGCACAAGACGTTGTACCAGGCGCCGAACCGCCCGACGCTCCGTTTCCCGAAACGGCCGCCCGTGTGCTACGACATGCTGGAGATGAAGCGAGCGGAAGTTTCTGCGGACGGCGAGTGGATGTCGCTGCAGGCGGACTTCAGGGAGTGCCCGGGAAAGATCTTCGCGTTTCTGCCTGCTGAAATAGCAAAGCTGGATCTGAAAACCGTTGCGAAGGCACAGACGAATTCAAGCATCGCGTACGAAATTACAATCCTGGATTCAGCCGGACAGCCAATCGATTCTTCTTTCCCGATAGAAATAGCGATTATTGACAGCAAAGGTTCGCTGCTGCACGAAATTTATCGTGCTGCGACTCCTTCGTACGCCGGCGCGTATCGAATTCCCGCGAACGTCGCTACAGGCAGCCTCAAGCTGAAGGTTCGTGAACTGATCAGCGGGAAATCGGCTGAGGCAGTTATCCCGCTGACGTCTGGCGATCAGCCCGTTGCGCGGCTCGATAATTCTGACGTTCACATCAGCGATGCAAAACTGCTGCAGCAGATGATGAACGACAAAACGCCGCTGGTCATCGCTCTGGATGCAGATCAAACCTGGTGCAAGAGTGAAGCCACGCGGCTCTGCGAGGCTCTGAACCAGCGTGGCCGGCAGGCGCGTATCGAAACTCTCGACAGTATTCTACGGCTGCCCGCGGATTGGAACGACAAGGCGCTGGTTATCGATGGATCGCGTTTGTGGCGCGGCGACGTGGTTGAGCCAGGGTTGTTTGTCGATGCCCCATTAGTGCTGATCGGCAAGCGCTACGACAATCGCCTGATCGAAGCGCTCGTGCACCGCGGCGTGCTTGCCCAGACGCCTTCATCCAGTTTCCCCGGCCGCGGCCGTGGGCTGCTGGGCTGCGTTCATCATGCGTTTTCCAATCAGTTTGACACCGCGACGATTCTGGCCAACGACGAAGCCGGTCTGCGCAAAGCAGTCGATGCGCTTCTTTCATACGAAAAACTGAGCGACACTCATCCGGGGCGGCCTATCGTCAAAATGCCGCAGCCTCCAGCGCCTGCACCGCTCGTAACGAGCGCTACATCCGGCAGCGAGCCGCAAAGTTTCGCAGCAATGATGGCTGACCTGGACCACATTCTTGCGCTTGCCGTGGATGCGTCCACGGGCCGTATTCTGGCAGGTACCTTCGGCTATGGCCACAATCTGTTCTGCTTCTCAGCCGACGGGAAGCAGGTGTGGAAGCAATTTCTGCCGGACCACGACGTTTATACCGCGCAATGGTTCGACGGCGGCAAACGCGTTGTTGCCGCTACAGGCGAAGGCAATTTCCTCTTTCTGATCGACGGGTTGGACGGCCGCGTTTTGCGGAAGATGAAGACAAGCGAGTGGCCTTCGTTCCATTACACGGAAGGAGCGGTGCGCACGCACGCGCAAATACTTGTCAACACGCCGCTGAAGCAGATTCTCGTGCGCGGCCTGACAGGGATCTTTGCCCTTGATTTCAACGGAAAGAAGCTCTGGCACTACGACCGCGCCGAAGCCATCGTCGCGTACCCGGACAATGCCGAACAGACCGTGGCTGCGTCTTTCGGAAACTCTGCCGCAGTCGGGCCTATAACGCTGAGCGCCGATGGAAAAAGAATCGCCTACAGTGAATCACAGATCGTCGGCACAACATCGGTCATGAACAAGCTCAAGGATCTGTGGGGACACAGGCCCAAGATTATCGACGCGGCCACCGGACAGGTGCTTGCCGAGAACAAAGACGATGGAGGCAGCAGTACCTCCGGCGGCAGCTGGTGGATTCATTATCCCGAAAACTCGGATGAACCGGTATTGGGTCAGGGGCCGCTGATGCAGGCGATGAAGGTCGACGGGACGTTAAGCGCGCCTCAGCTGTCGGCGAAGGGAAAGCGGCTTCAGGATGGTAGTGAAATCGTGTGCACGCCCGAAGGCGTGTCGCGCATCAAGCAGGGCAGCGCGCTCTGGAATGTGCGCGATGATCGGTTCTGGATCACAGAACTCGATACCATCAATGCGGCGCGCACCCGTCTTTATCGCAGCAGCTGGGATGGCTGGCTGCGCTGCTACAATCTGGAAGACGGCAAGATTGTCTGGCAGCATGCGTTGCAAACGTGCGCGCGGATTCACGTCGTAAATGGGAAGGACGCGTCGCAGGAAGAAGTCATCGCGGGCGCAAAGAACGGCGCGCTGATCCGTTTCGACGCTTCCGGAAAAATCATCTGGCAAACGCGCCTGCGCGAACATCATGTGGCGCCGGAAAAGGATTACCCCGCCTATGTCGCCGCGGCGCGTTCGCGTGATGCGGATTCTTCGGCGGAGATATTTCCCGTCAGGACGGATACTCCCGGCGATTACGAAAACGTGCTGCGTATGGGAATCGAACAGCTTGCAAACGGGGACTTCGAATCCACTGGAAACTGGCAGTGCGAGTCCGGTGAGCCGAAAATCGATGCGCCCGGCCATACGCTGGCGTTGCCCGGCGCAGATGAAGGCAAGGCGCTCAAGCTCCTTTCAGGACAGCTGGTGACGCAGAAGCTGAACCGGCGCATCGTACCAAGCGCGACATACCTGCTGGAGTTCATGTATTGCGTCGAGGCTCCTGGAGCAAAACTGACGGCAGGTGCGTTGCTCAAGGGCTCCCGCGACACGCTGACCGCCTCAAAGTTTGCCGGCGCTGCAGGCGTCTGGCAGTTCGGGCGCCTGGCTGTGAAGACCTATGATGCTACACAGGCGCTGGAGATCGGTTTCGAGGCCGAGGGCGGCGAGGTCCGCGTCGACAAGGCCAGCCTTCGGGCGGTGCGATTCCCTTCGGCGAATCTTCTCGCCAATTCAGAGCTGCATCAGATCGAGCCCACGTTCGTGAAAGACATACGCGTCCGCTACAACCGCATCCCGACGACGCTGCGCGACAAGCTGATGAACCGCAATCACGTGAGCACCTATAAGCAGGGCGAGTCCACGACGGCGCAGACGTTCACGCAGGAAGAGGCCTTTCTTCAGAACGGGAGGCTTGACGATGTCGGCCCGCAATGGACGTACATGCCCGACAGCATCGGCATTAGCGTCACGCTGAAGAAGCCCGCCCACATTTCGCACGTCGTTCTTTATCTTAATAACGCGACGCCGCAGAATGTGTATCAGACCATTGCAGTGCTCGCGAATCAACTCGAAGTGAATGACCCAAGCGAGAAAGAAAAGAAGGCACAGAAGACCACAACTGGAATGCCGCGCCTGGAGGCGTTTGTCCGCGGCAATCAGCGCCGCTTCGTTGTTGTTCATTTCCCCAAGCCAATTCTGACGGACTCAATCAAAATTCTGCCCGGAAAGCATCCCGGGCGAAAAGAGTGCATCACTGAGGTCGAAGTCTACGGGCCGCTCGGCGGCGATGCGGCTGTAAGAACCGTCAGCAAAGATCCACTCGAGACGCCTTTCTTCATGTCGAATGCCGCGCACGTACCGGAGGCGCTTCCTCCTGACGTTACGGGCGAGTTCCAGGCCTTGCCGAGTCTGCGCAACGTCGGCCCCATCTTCAACGGAGGTGCGATTGCCTTTGATAATCTTTTCGCATTCGGCGATCCGGATGGATCCGTGCGCTCGCTGAAGCTGCTGCAATCCGATCCTCGCGTGCCGCCACCGGCCGCAGGGAAGGGCAAGCCCAATCAGCAGCAGGAGCGTCCTGAAGAAGGACCGACGTGGAACCTTGCTACCATCACGCCGACCACGACTCCCGCGCATTACTCCGGCCGGCTCTTCGTCGGATGCGCCGATGGCAAGCTGCACGCGGTTGCTGACAACGGAACTTACCTGTGGGCGTTCAACACCGGCGGCCGGATCTATTCTTCGCCGGTGCCAGGCGGGGACGATGTCTACTTCGGCGCCGATGACGGCCGGCTCTACAAAATTGATGTGGATTCAGGCGCGTTGATCTGGGAGTTCTCCACTGGCGGAAAAATTCGCGGTGCGCCGGCGCTTGCGGATGGCCGCGTATTGATCGCGTCGGCGGATGGAAATCTTTACGCTGTATCTGCCGATAGCGGTCTGCTGGTCTGGAAAGCACCGATTGCACGGCAAAGCCGTTGTACGCCAGCGGTTCACGCAGGAAACATTTATATCGGCGATGAGAAAGGTGCAGTCCACTGCTTCAACGCAGCGAATGGTTCATCGCGCTGGAAGCACTCCATCGAGGGATACATTTCGCAATGTCCGGTCGTAACAAGCGACGGCGTTTTCTTCGTTTCCGAGTCGGGTGCAGCAATCTTCGTCGCGCCTGACGGAACCGTGAAGTGGAAACGCGACCTGAATTCACAGGCTACCGGGCAGGCGATTGCGACGCAGACTCAGCTGCTTATTCCTGCAGAAAAAGGATTGATCGTGCTGCGCCGCGCCGACGGGCAACCCGACGAGCGCTTTGTCGCACCAGAAATAAAAGCGAAGGTCCGTTCCGTTTACGTTCACAATTCGCGGCTCTACCTGACGACCGCATCAGCCACGACCGAGTTCAGATATCCGCCGCGGACGTACGCTGTTTTCGGAGGCGGCCCTGTCATCTGGGCGCCACGGCAAAATAAGGAGGGCGCAAAATGAGGAGGCGAGTGGAACTGCCCGCCCTTTATGGCTGGATTCTGCTGGCAGGCAGCCTCGCCGCCGGCGAGCCCTATTTCCTGATCGACAACTTCACTGTTCAGCTGCCGGGCTCGAACACGGTAAGCTGTGAGGTGGAAACCAAGCAGCCAAAAGTCGGGCTCGGTGCCGCTCAGTTGAGCTACCGGTTGGATGGGAATCAGCGGCGCGCATTCCTTCCGTTCGGTGAGGCCTACCGAAATATTCCCGGGGCCGGCACGCTGAAAATCTGGATCAAAGGAGATGGGTCAGGCAATGAAATGGAATTCGTGCTGCGGCATGCGCGCACGCGAATCGAGAACGACGGCCGCCGCGTCTACTTTGAACACGGACATATGCAGCTTCCGCGCATTCGCCTGGACTTTGAGGACTGGCGCGAGATCAGTCTCGATGCACGCGCGCTGCCTGAAGGCAAAGTCAGCTGGCTTGAGAGCATTCACTTTCATGGCGTGAAGCCCGACCCGAAGAAGAATCCAGAACCTCGAATGAGCGGCACAGTGTGCCTGGACGACTTGCGGCTTTATCCGAGCGCCGCGAAGCCAGGTGCCGCCTTCCAGAGTGGGCTGATTGGTCCGGCAGTTCGCCAGATCGGGAACGATCTCTCCTGCTTTGTCGATGTGCGCAGCTTTTCCTCCAAAGCCGCCCGGCTTCGCGCGCGGCTAACCGTTCAGGACCGCAACGGAAACAAGGTCGCAGACCGGGATTTCCAACTCGACGTGGACGCTCAGGCGAGCCGCGAATTCAAGCTCGACCTGGAGCCTGAGAACGTCGAAGCATTTCTTCCGCCCTTCACGATTTCAGGCGACGTGCTATCGACTGACTTAGCTGAAGTAAGTGCGACGATCGAGCAGCCTGTCGTGATGGGCAATGCGATGCTGCTGTTTGAGGACTTTTCAAATGTATATGGCCGCTGGTTTACGGCGGGGTTCTCCTCCGTGATCTCCGCTAATCAGCGCTCCTGGGTCGAATGGACCCACGGCGAAGGGCCGCGTGCGAGCACAGTTTTTCAAGGCACTGCTGCGATTTCACGGGTCAGCTTGAAAGCGGATGAGGCCGCGCCGCAGATGCCGCAGGTTCCATACGCGATGCAGATCGACTTCAGCGGGGAAGCGGCCGTGTACGCGTCAACGGACCGCTACCTTCCGGGCCATCCGTATCGCATGGGATTCTGGGTGAAAGGCGATGGCAGTGGCGCGAAGCTTCATGCGATGATTCTGGACTACACCAACGGCGCTGACTTCTGGGCTGGCGGGTGGAAGCGAATCTATAACGGCGAACTGCAGCTGTGTACGCTGGATTTCAAGGAGTGGCGCTACATCGAAGTCGATCTCCCCGGCCGTGGATTAGGCATGACATCGCCGCGCGGATCGACGGAGGCAATCGATTTTCCGCTGGAGCTGACGGCGTTTCGAATTGTTCCCGTCGAGCCGGGAAAAAGTGGCACCGTTCAGATCGGGCCTGTTTTTGTTCACACGCAGCACGCCGCCACGTCCACGCTCGCCACTTCGATCGGATACGATAACCCGGATTTCGCTTACGGCGCCGGTCATGACGCGTGGGTTACGATTCAGAATGGATGGCTCAGCGGCCAGCGAAAAGTCAGAGGCACGTGGACTCTGCTGGACCGCACAAACGATACGTTAGCTTCGGGCAAATTCGAGAGCGACATTCCTGCACGGCAGACGCGTGTCATCCCTTTGCCGCTTAAGCAGCACGCGGCCGCCTGTGCGGTTAAAGCAGGTCCGTTCAAGTTGCAGGTCAGCGTCGCCGATTCGGCGGATCCGTCGATTTCCATATCCCGGCAGGTAGTGATCACAAAAGCGGAAAGCCGGGCCGACGTTGCAGACTTCGAGAGCGAACGCGGGTACTACGGCTGGAAATCCGGCCCGCAATGGACCGCTTCAACCACTGCTGAACTGGCGCATGGCGGCAAGCGCTCGCTGAAAATCGCCTGGGACAAAGAGAAGACACCGCAGCTCTCAAGCGCCATCGATCCGCCGCTGCACGGAGTGCCGACAGAGCTGTCATTCTTTATTCACGGTGACGAGTCGGGTGCAATTGTCTATCCGGTAATCGGCGGCATCACCGGCGTCAACCATGGCGCAAACCAGAGCAACTTTTTCCTGCTGCGGCGAATGGGCGAATGTGATCTGCAGAACGGCGTGCGGCTCACCTGGA
>DASPJR010000077.1:0-17714 GCA_035628505.1 Planctomycetota bacterium
AAGCGCTGATTCGGCATCGCGCCGTTCGTTGATTTCTTTCTGCAGGTCAGCATTGGATTTTGTGAGCGCGTCTGTGCGCTCTTTCACGCGCCGCTCCAGTTCTCCCTGTGACCGGCGGTACGCCGTGACTGCACGGCGGTATTTCAGCAGCGAGCGGATACGCACGTCGATGATCGTGTGGTTGAATGGACGCGTGAAGAAATCGTTTGCGCCGGCTTTAAACGCAGCGACCTGCGTGTTGGTATCGTCAGCGTCCCCCAGCAGCACTACAGCGATGTACTGCAGCTCAGGATCGGCCTTTATAGCCCGGCAAAGCTCGCTGGGCTTAAGCTCACCCAGACGACTGTCACAAAGAAGCAGATCGGGCCGCTCGGTTCTCAGAAGCGCGAAAAGGTCTGCACCGTCGGAGGCGATTGTAACCTGATGCAGTTGCCGTTCGAGAAAGTTAGCCAAGCCCTGCTGAACATCGGGCTCAGCGCTTACAAGTACAATGTTGCCAGGACGTTCGAACGCTTGAGTGCTGACAGCTTCCTTCTCATTACAGGTTTTGTCGCTCATTGATTGCCGAGCCCGGGAGCGGCGCAGAAAACATCATGTAAAACACGACTGATAAACAGTACTTGCAAATGCGCACCGAAGGTCGCAATTGCTGGACCGTAAAAACATTGCAATTTGCAACGATTTACTTCGATTCGGTATCGGAACGTTCAGGGGCGGGCAGGATAACGCCTGAGCCAGGTTGCTCTGCAGCCGGTTGCGTACGTCGTGAAACAAGCTTGCGCCGACCGGATGCCGAGGAGGGCATCTGTAAACTCGGATCCAGAGACGCTTTGCGAGTCAGATCCTTGATCTTTGGCGCTGGCGCGACAACGCGTGGAAGCGCAAAACCGCTGCGCTCAGCTTCACTGCGGGCCTTGCGCCGCTCCTGGCGTTCGCGCTCCTCGCGCTCATCTTTCTGCTGAAGAAAAATCTGCAGCTTGCGGAGGGCCTGATTCTCAATCTGCCTGACGCGCTCACGCGTCAACCCGATGCGCTCGCCAATTTTCTCAAGCGTAAAGGGCTCGCCGTCGGGCGCTGTTTCGCTCGCTGAAAGACCATAGCGCAATTCTATAATGTGGCGCTCGCGCTCGGTTAAAGCGAACTCGAGTGCGCTGCGCAGCGCTTCGCGGTCGTAGTCTCCGAGCAGCCCTGGCGCCTCTTCCTTGCTCTGCACGCCTTTTATAAGATCCAGATCGAACGGATTATCTGGATCGCCACTGCGGCCAACCGGAGCGGACGCACTCAGCGCCTGCCGGATGATTGCAATTTTACTCGGTGTCAGTTTCAGGAATTTGCCGACCTCTTCCGGGGAAGGCTCGCGGCCGAGCTTCTGAGAAAGAGTGGCTGTAGCGCGCTTCCAGCGTGTCAGCACTTCGATCATGTAAGCCGGTACACGTACGGACTTAACCTTATTGATGAGGGCGCGACGAATAGTCTGCTTAATCCACCACGACGCGTAAGTGGAGAATTTACACCCCTGATCCGGTGAAAAGCGGCTGACGGCCTTCAGCAGGCCGAGGTTGCCTTCTTCGATCAGGTCGAGGAACGACATGCCGCGATCGTTGTAATTTTTTGCGATGCTGACAACCAGGCGTAAATTTGAGCGGATCATGCGGTCGCGAGCTTCCGTATCGCCTTTCGCAATGCGATACGCCAGTTCACGTTCCTCCTGCATCGTCAGCAACTTGTATTTGCTGATCTCCGAGAGGTAAAGCTCAACTTCCGCGTCGTTGATAGCCGTAGCCGTAATCCTCGTTTAGAGCATGACGTGCCAACCCTGCTGAACGTCACGAGAAATGCAATATATCGGCCAATTCGAAATGCTGCAAACAGAAGGCGCGGGATAATTTCACGCCCCGCACGCTCTTGACTGTGCGCGCAAACCGTGTAAACGGGCGCACTTGAAAAAGTGTAGTGCCTTTCAGTTATTCCTTGACACCTGAAGGCGCAGTGATAGACCGTTGCAGCACAACACAAACGGGGCTTGGCGATGTGGGGCGCTTCTGGACCTGTAAAGTCTAAGTAGTGCCCATTGCGTGATTTACGGGGAGGACGTCGGTGACTAAGAACGATATGGTGATTGAAATTGCCAAAAAGACAAACGTGGAACAGCAAAAGGTCAAGCAGATCGTCCAGCTCACGCTTGACAGCATTGTCGACATCCTCTCGTCCGAAAAACGCATTGAGCTGCGTAATTTTGGCGTCTTTGAAGTGCGCACACGCAAAGCGCGAAAGGCACGCAATCCGCGCACTGGCGCTGAAGTTATGGTCCCCAGCAAGCAGGTGGTGACGTTCAAGGCCGGCAAGATCATGGAAGAACGGATCGAGAAAACACCCGCCCCCGTCAAAGCAACGGTCGTTGCGCCCACCACGCCTGTCGGATCGTAAAACTGTATTCTGCTGCAGCCGCGATCCGGCCTAACGCCCCGGATCGCTTCCGCGCACCCGCATTTTATTCCAAGCTTTCGATCAGCAGGCCGTCCAATATGGATGGCCTCACTCCTTAGCGCTGCAGCTTCAGCCTGCTGCCGCGCCAGAGTAGACGTTTTTGTTTTTGAGCCACCGGGACGTGTGCGGTACGATTCTCTCCCGGTCGGCGGCAATTTTTATGTTATCTGGCGGAAAGCGCGAATCCACTTTGACGCAACGTGAGTCTAACACTGCGGAAAGCGAGAGGGCCTCAAAGACACAGGAGGCTCCCGCGGCTCAAGTGTCCGCAGGCGAGATGACTGACGAAGGCCTGGTTTTGAAAGCAGCTTCCGGCGACGGCAGCGCGTTCGAGCAGCTTGTGCTGCGCTACCAGGATCGTGTGTTCAACATCCTCATGCGGATGTGCGGCTCGGCGGACGAGGCGGAGGATCTGGCGCAGGAAACGTTCTTGAAAGCTTACAGGGCGCTGAATAGTTTCCGGCAGGGCAGCAGTTTTTACACATGGCTTTTCCGCATCGCCGTGAATACCTCGTTCTCGAGGCGGCGTCAGGAAGGGCGGCGCAAGAGCCACGAAGTCATGCGGCTGGACGCCGCAGGCACCGACGGCGAAGACGGCGAAAAAAGCCTGCGCGAAGTTGTGGCGGACCGAAGCGCAGAAAACGACCCAACCGGGAACCTTGAAAAGGAGCACATCAGGCAGCGCGTAAAGGAAGGCTTGGAACAGATCGACCCCGATTACCGGACCATTCTGATCCTGCGCGACATGGAAGGGCTTGATTACGACGCAATTGCTGAAACGCTTTCGATTACGCGTGCGGCAGTAAAATCCAGGCTGCACCGGGCGCGGCAGGAGATGGCGCGGATTTTAAAAGATTTGAACACCTGATCGGTTGTGCGGTGTTGTTGAAGATGGGCAGGCATTAATAGGAGCCGTTCCGGGAATCGTGTTCCGGAACATTTGGGTGCAGATCATGGCTGGCTGCGAAGACTTTGAAGCTGATTTGAGCGCTTTTCTGGACGGTGAACTGACCGCCCAGGAAAAGTCGGCTCTGGAGCAGCATCTCTCGGGCTGCCTCGCTTGCCGCCGCACGCTCGAAACGCTGCGCACCGTTTCCGGCGCAGTCGGCGACGTGCCGCGCGTCAAAGCGCCTCCGTCCCTGCTCGAAAAAGTACGCAAGGATGTCGCAAACGAGCCTGCGCTGCGCGAACGGGTCAAGGCCGACATACTCATGCTCGCTCCGCCCGAGAGCGATGCGCGCCGCCGTGCTCCCTGGGCTTCCATGATTTTCGGATTGGCCGCACTGGTCCTGCTCTGCCTGCTCGCATTTGTCATTCTGCCTGCGGTTTCGCAGCAGATGACGCCGCTTGAGACGGCGGCTGTCTCTCAAAAGGACGATGCCGATCTGAAGATGGGGGCTCTTTCTGAAGGAGAACCTGCCGCGCAGAATGCGGAGACGAATGCCCTGCGCAAGCTTGAAGCCGACGCAAAACCGCGCGCCGACAATAACGAACAGCCCGCGGCCGATGCGTCGCGGCCGGCTGCTTCCGACCGTACGGAAAAAGAGCGTGTGGCAACCACTATTTACAAAGCGAAGACCGACGGCGGCACCGTTTCGAAAGCCAGCCCGGCTCCCAGACCCATGGCTCCCGCAGCCACACCCGCTCCTCCCCCTGCAGAAAAGCCGGCTGCAAAAGCACAGGCCGAACCGCTGGGCCAGCGTCAGCGTGAACTGACTCTGAAAGAAACCGAAGGCGGAAACAACGAGGTCAGCCGCCGTCGCACGGCAGTAGTAGAAGAGAAGGGCAAGGCCCCCGCTCTTGATGCAGGCAATGCTGCCCGGGCTGCTCGCAACGAAGCAGTGGCTGGCGCAAAAGACGGCCTGCCCGCCGAAAAACTGCGCAAAGCGGCTGACGCTGCGCCTCAGGAATTACAGAAGCGTACAGCTGACGAGGCGCCGGCAAACCAGAACGCGGTGGCAGACCGCGCGGCAGAATTCCGGAAAACGGTTGCCGACAAATCAGTGGATGCGCGGCGCAATACTGGAGAAGCCGCCAAGCAGCAGCAGATTCAGCAGGAAGAACTCGCCGACGCAAAGCGCGATGAGGCTCCGGCTGCCAACCGCCTTCAGCAGAAGGGTGAATCCCTGGCCGGTAGAGCGGCGCCGGTAGCTCCGCCGGCTCCATCGCGCGTTTCGCAGAAAAAAGCCGAGCTTGCGGCCACTGCTCAGGCGCCAGCTGAGAAAGTCGCCACTGCCGATCCTGCGGCGGCGGCCGGACAGGCCGGAGGAGCCGGCGCGCAAACACGCGGAGTGGCCGGCAAAGATGATGCGCTGCGCGCCAAATCAGGAAGCTTTATCGGTGCGCCTCCGGCGGCACCGGCGGCGGGCGCGGCCGCACCTCAGCAGACCGCGGGCGAAATACAAGTGGTCGTGCTGCGTACTAAGAACCTTGATCTGGCGCTGAGTGAAGTCAAAAAGCTGCTGGCATCCTCAGGAGCGCGTCTTGAGCTCAAGCAGACCGAGCGCGCTGCGGCGGCAGATGCTCCCGCCAAGAAGAGTGCGGCGACGAACGCAGTTGAACCGGTGCATGAATTCGCCGCGGTGACAACCGGTGATGTCGAGACACTCGCCGCCCGTCTGCAGGCACTCCAGACCCAGCTTTCCGCTGCATCGTTCGGAGCAAAACCGGCAGCCGCTGCCGAGAGCAAATCAGCGTCAAAGCCGGATGCCGAACAGAAAGCCCGCGAGCCGCTGCTAAAGGAAGAACAGCCGGAAAAGCAGTTCGCCCCGGCAGGAGACGCCAATAAGAATGCGCCAGAGCGCCGGCTGGTAATCCGTATCGAACTGGTTCCGTGAGCTGCACCCAATCGGTCTTGCAACCTCTTCCACTCTGAGTAGAACCGTCACCTGAGCGCCGTAACGGCCCACGCGCATCTGGACGGAGTCATCATGAAAATCGGAATGTTCGGCTATCCCGGCGACCACGTCGAACGCACCCACGCGATGGTCGACGCGCTCAAGGACGCAGGGGCAAAAAAAATCGTCTGCCTGGGCGGGCTGATCTGGAGCGGCCGGCGCGGTGAAGACGATCAGGGGCCGCCGGCAACGGTGCTGCGCTGGCTGCGCAACAACGACATTCCTACGCTGGCGAACGATACCGACCGCCAGATCGCCGGCTGGCGGCTGCAGGCCCTGGACAATATCACCGGCTATATCCAGCCTCGCGTGCGAAAAATTTTAAGCGCGCTGACGCGAGAGGAAGCGCAGTGGCTTTATTCGCGGCCATCGGCGCTGCCCATCGAAAAGGTCCTGTGCTGTTCAGATAGCCTGACGATAGACGCACTCTACCCCGCCCCGCTGACGTCCTACAATGCCAACAAGCTTTTCGGCGTGCTCGAGCAGACTGCAGCGATTTTTCCATCAGCGAATGGACCGTCATTAATCGTGACGAAGGAAACTGAGAAGCTGATCGAGGCGTCCACATTCGACGGAATCGACGTGCGGATCGACGCCCGCAAATTTGCTGCGATCATCGGCGGAATCGCTGGAACGACGCCGCTGAACAGCGACGTCAGCTGGGGCGCCATCGTCGATTCAGAAGCGACGCAGCTTTCAATGCTCTGCCTGGATGCAAAGACGCTGAAAAAAGTCCCAGAACGTGGCGCGATCCTGATTCAGCGCAGCGAGCTCAACTGGCGGGGCTAAGGTTCTGGCTCTTGGCGCTTGAAAATTACCCCTTCACATTGCCTTCCGTACAAGAGCGGCCGCGATTTCACGTGCTACCGCTGGCGTCGGGTCGCGTTCGAGAATCTTTACCTGGCCCGCTTCACGTATCGCCACGGGAACGCCATCCCGGTAAACCACGCGGCTGGACGCTCGAGCGGCCAACTTGTCTCCGGGCGTAAGTATCCCGATTAAGTTCAACGGATCAGCGCCGCAGACGGTGACGAATTTTCCTTCGGCCGCGGTGCGCCGGATGTTGCGCAGATGCTCAACGGCCTCCGGCAACGCGTACTGCTCGCCGCTGAAGCCGCCAACAAAACGCCCGCCGCGCAACTCTCCGCGTGCTTCCATGCGGCGGTAAACCCGCAGTAGATCTCGCCACGGCGGCAGGTTGTTCTCGCGCAGCAGCACGCGGTGAAAGACGACGCCCCACCTGCGCAGCAGCTGCCGCGCGAGCACCTCGATGGCGTCCTGTTCCTCCACTTTTCCGAAAAGATCCGGAGCGTCATTGCGGAAGAGCGACCAGCGGCCGGCGGCTTCAAGCGTTCCGCCCATGCGTTCGGGTAGTTTGGTAGTCGCCAGCAGCATGGGGCTGCGCATGCGTGCGATCATCTGCCGCCGGCGGCGATGCTGTTCACGGCGTTTTGACGCGGGCGACAGCAGCACGCGCAAGCCGCCAAAGCCGTCTCCAGTGACGAAGCCGAAGGCGATCAGTTCGCCGAGCGCCGCTTCGACTTCAGTCGGCATGCGCCTCGTGTCGCGAACGAGGTTCTGGAAAAACACAGCGCCGCGCCGGCGTAACTGTTCGAGCACCTGCCGCGCCGCGCCCGTCAGGTGCGATTCGTCAGTCGGCAGCGGCGCCGCAAGTGCCATGAAATAATCGAGCTGCTCGGAAAGGTAGAGACCGATGGGGCTGTTGCGGACCTGCCCGCTGTGACGGCCGCCGTCTTTAGGAACCTGCGCGGGGAAACGCCGGCCCCAGACAACGTCACCGCTGAACGACAGCTGGTCCAGCCATTTACGGTCATAGTTTTTGACGCGTGATGAAAGTATTTCGCGCTCCCAGGCGACCGCGGGAAGCTCGAGGCCCTGCATCTGGCCGATGACTTCACGCACGCCGTTGACGCCTTCCAGATTCGAGCCGGCTTCAATGTGCTGCCATGAGAAGAGGAAGCGCAGATAATCGGCGGCGGTGACCGGTTCGATTTCACGGCGCAGGCGATCGAGCGTGTAGCGATGAATGCGCGCCAGCAGCCGCCGCTCGCACCACTCGAATTCTGAAGGCTGGCTTTTGTATGGCCCGGATGGCTGCGCGTAGGTAAAGTGCCCGCGCAATGCAAAACCTTGCGCCTCCAGCCCCAGCATGGCCTGCGAAATGTCCGATTCTTCAAGTGCCATCTCGCCCGCCAGCCGCTGCACGGTTACGGGGCCGAGTACTTCGAGCCGGCCGCGCACAATCTCGATCAGCGCCTTTTCGCGCTCCCAAATTTTGGCTCGTTCCTTTTCCGGAACAACGACCGCGGGCTGCAAAGACAGCTTGCCATAGATGGATTCAAACATCGGCATGCGTTCGGTAGCGATCCACAATGCAGCTTTTCCGCCGATGGCGAGTGTCGCGCGACCAGCGGCACCCAATTGCTGAAGTAGTGGAGAAAGCGGTGCGGCCTCGTTTTCAGTGAGATAGGCCACCATCATCAGGACATCATGCAATTCATCAGCGGAAGCGGGCTCCGGCCAGGCTTCTTCGCGCACGCGCGCAATCGCGCCTTCGTCGAGCGCCCCCATGGCAGCAGCATCATCACGGTTCACCCCGCGCCGCATGATCACGGCCTGCGTGCGCCGCTCTTCGAGCGGTGCGTCATCCAGGAACGCGTACGGTTTGGCCGTCAGAATTTCGTGGGCGAGCGTGGACGGCTCGGTTGTGTCGCGCGCCACGAGCGTCAGCTTGCCCTCGTCGATCTGCGTCAGCAGTTGCAGCAGGCCGTCGCTGTCCATGGCTTCGTGCAGACAATCTTTGATGACTTCGCGAACGAGCGGGTGGTTTGGAATTTCGCGGTCGCCTTCGAGGTTTTCAGGACAGGCGGCGGCGTGCGGAAAAACGGCGGCCATCAGGTCGTCCGAGCGCATGCGCATGATCGGCGGCGGAACTTTCTTGCCGCCGGTGAAGCGCAGCAGCGCAAGCGAGCGGCAGGCATCCCAGCGCCAGCGCGTCTGGAACACAGGCGCTTCGAGCATGGCCTGAATCAGCAGATCGAGCGCTTTCTTCGGCTTCAAAAAATGAAACACATCGTGAAGCGGGAAACTATGCTGAGGGCCCAGCGAAAGGAGCAGCGCGTTTTCCGATGCGGCCGCCTGCAGCTCGAAATTGAAACCGCGGCAGAAGCGCTTGCGCAGCGCCAGCCCCCACGCCCAGTTGATGCGCCGGCCAAATGGAGTGTGGACGACCAGCTGCATGCCTCCGGCTTCGTCGAAAAAACGTTCAAGCACCAGTGTTTGATGCGTGGGCAGAACACCAAGCACGCGCCGTGATTCAGCCAGGTAAACCACCAGTTGCTCGGCCGCGGCGCGCTCCATGCCGCACTCATCCATCGTCCAGGGGATCGCGGCTTCAAGAGCCTCTTCTCCACCCTGCGCCAGCCTCGTATCGATCTCCCTGCGCAGGCGGCTGACTTCCTGCGAGAGCTCGTTGCTGCGACCGGGGGCTTCTCCAAGCCAGAACGGGATGCTGGGCGGCTGGCCGTGCGCGTCTTCAACACGCACCCGGCCGGGCTCGATCTTCAGAACTTTCCACGAGGTGTTCCCGAGCTGAAAAATATCACCGGGCGTGCTTTCGACGGCAAAATCCTCATTCAGCGTTCCCACGACGATGCCGGCGGGCTCCTGCACGACCTGGTAGTCGGCGGTATCGGGAATTGCGCCTCCGCTGGTGATCGCGGCCAGCCGCGCGCCCTTGCGGCCGCGCACGCGTTTGCCGACCGCGTCATACGAGACCAGCGCGCTCGCGCGCCCGCGCCGCACCGTAAATCCTTCACTCAGCATCTGAAGCACTTCATCGAACTCGGAGCGCGGTAGATCACGGTAATTGTAAGCGCGCGTGACGAGCTTATAGAGCTCCTCTTCGTCGCACTCGACAGCGGCCGATTCGGCGACAATCTGCTGCGCAAGAATGTCGAGCGGCTTATCGGGAATTTCCAGCGTGTCCAGCAGGCCGGTCCGGATGCTGCTCGAAAGCGCCGCTGCACTCATGAGTTCCTCGAGTGTCAGCGCAAAAAGCTTTCCTCGCGAAATCGCGTTCAAACTGTGCCCCGCGCGGCCGACGCGCTGCAGCAGCGTGCCGATCGAATGCGTCACGCCGATCTGGCAGACCAGGTCGACCGAGCCGATGTCGATTCCCAGTTCCAGCGATGCCGTGGCGACCAGCGCGCTCAAGCTGCCTGATTTCAGCCGCTCTTCGGCGCTCAGGCGCTGCGTGCGGGAGAGACTGCCGTGGTGCGAGGTGACCTTGTCTTCGCCCAGCCGCTTCGAAAGATGCGCCGCAAGCCGCTCGCACAGGCGGCGCGTGTTGACAAAGATCAGCGTCGTCCGGTTGGCCTTGATCAGGTTCGTGAGCCGTTCGTACACTTCCTCCCAGGTTTCATGCGAGCAGACAGCTTGCAGAGGCGATGGCGGAATCTCGATCGACAGATCAACTTTTCGAAGATGGCCAAGATTAACGATCGCGCAATTCGGCGAGCCGTCAGTCTTCAGCCCGCCGGCACCGACCAGGAACTTGGCCACGAGTTCAATCGGCCGCTGCGTGGCTGAAAGTCCGATCCGCTGCGGGCGTTTTCCGTTTTCGCGGCAGAGCTTCTCAAGCCGTTCGAGCGTCACTGCCAGGTGCGCGCCGCGCTTGTCGCGAGCGAGAGCGTGGATCTCATCGACAATGACCGTGCGAACATCCTTAAGCATCACCCGGCCTTTTTGCGACGTGAGCAGGATAAACAGCGACTCGGGCGTCGTAACCAGGATATGCGGCGGATGCTTGATCATCGCGACGCGCTCAGCCGCGAGCGTGTCTCCGGTGCGCACGAGCACACGGACTTCAGGCGCGATGATTCCGAGCTGATGCGCCCAGGCATAAATTCCCTCAAGCGGCTCGCGCAAGTTTTTCTGGATATCGTTCGACAATGCCTTCAGCGGCGAGACGTAGACGACCTGAACGCCTTCCTGAAGTGTTCCACCAGCCGCCTGGCGGAAGAGCGAATCCAGGCAAGCCATGAAAGCAGTGAGCGTCTTGCCGGATCCGGTCGGCGCGCAGATCAGCGTATCTTCGCCGTTTCGAATGTGCGGCCAGCCGGCGGCCTGTGGCGGCGAGGGCGCTTCGAAGCTGGATTTGAACCAGTTCTGAATGGCCGGATGAAAAGTCGAGAGTGGCATGAGACACCTGCAGATTCCAGAGTGTTATTGTATGTCGATCACATGCGGATGGAAGCAATGACACTGAAAAGTTTTCTTGGGAAAAGGCGAACTCAGGCGAAGTAAAGCCGGCGCTGCTCCGGTCCAAATTTCTGGTGTCACATGGCGCATCTACTTCGGAGATCCTGATGATTCGCAGCGCAACAGCTTTTCTTTTGCTCGCCACATTTGCCGGCAGCACCTTCGCCGCGGGAAAAGGCGATGTCGCTCCGCCGCTTGAAGGAAAGACCTGGGTTTCGGCCGATGGCGCAGCCCCGCAGCTGGAAGGCAAGGTCTACGTTGTGGATTTCTATTTCGCCGCATGCGGACCGTGCAATGCAGCCGTGCCCCACCTGCGCGAGATCGCTGCAAAATACTCGTCCAAAGACGTCTGCGTCGTCGCACTCTCACTGGATAACGAAAAATCGGTGCGTGCTTTCAAGAAGAAGCATGGCATCGAAGAATACGCTCTGCTCTCCGATGGCAAAGCAAGCGCCCGCTCGTGGGGCGTGAGCAGCTTTCCGACGGCCTTCATTGTCGGCAAGGACGGCAAAATTGCCTGGCGGGGTCATCCGATCGATGACGAGTTTGAACCGGCATTGAAGAAGGCGTTGAACTGACCGAACCCACCTAACCCCTGGCCCCTTCCCTGGGAGGGAAGGGGAGAACGGCGGGGCGAGGGCTGCGCCCTCGCGGCTGGCAAACAGCGGTATTTTTACGCGAATGCGGCGTCGAGGATTTTCTTCTGCTCGGCTTTGTGCGCGGCGGCTGAGCCGGTCGCTGGGCTGGCCGATGCTGGGCGCGAAATGCCGCTGAATGGGAAACGGTTCAACAGCTTTTCTCCAAGCTTTATCCGCAAATAACGCCACGCGCCCATGTTCTCCGGCTCTTCCTGGACCCAGAGCGCTGGAGTGCCATCCTTGTATGGAGCCAGCGCGGCACTGAGCGCGTCCATTGTCAGCGGTGCAAGCTGCTCGATTCGAATGATCGCCACGTCGTTGCGCTTCAAATCGTTGCGCTTGGCGGCCAATTCATAATAGATTTTGCCTGTACAGAGAATCAGCCGTGTCGCGCTTTCAGGCTGCACGGTCTTGTCCGGCAAGACACGCTGGAAGGTGCCCTGCGTGAGTTCATCCAGAGGTGAAACGCAGTCAGGCAGGCGCAGCAGGCTCTTGGGCGTCATCACGATGAGCGGCTTGCGCCACTTGCGCAGCACCTGGCGGCGCAGCAGATGAAAATACTGCGCCGGCGTTGTCGTATTGACCACCTGAATATTGTCTTCAGCAAACATCTGCAGGAAGCGTTCAAGCCGGGCGCTGGAATGTTCGGGACCCATGCCTTCGAAGCCGTGCGGCAAGAGCAGGACCAGTCCGGAATGCCGGCGCCACTTGTCCTCGGCGCTGACAATGAATTGATCGACGATCACCTGCGCGCAGTTCCAGAAGTCACCGAACTGCGCTTCCCAGAGCACAAGCCCATCCGGGCAGTCGAGGCTGTAGCCATATTCGAATCCGAGCACGCCCGTTTCAGACAGCGGGCTGTTGTAGATTTGAACGGGCGCCTGATTTTTATCGAGTTGTGCCAGGGGCATGTATTTCTGGCCGTTCTGTACATCATGCAGCACTGCATGACGGTGGCTGAACGTGCCGCGCTCGGCGTCCTGTCCGCTCATTCGAATGCGCACGCCGCTCGTCGCCAGCGTCGCAAAAGCCAGCGCCTCGGCCGCGGCCCAGTCCAGCGGCTTTTCGTCACGCGCCATCTGCCGCCGCGTCTCTAGCAGGCGTTCAATCTTCGTATGCGCGTGGAAATCAGCTGGAAGCTGCGTCTGCTTTTCGAGCAACTCCTGCAGCCGTTCGCGCGGGACGCCGGTCTCAACTTCCTGGGCGCGCTTTTCGGGCCCGCCGTGATAGTGCGCCCACACGCCGGCTCCGGGAACCACCATCGTCTGACTGCGGCTGCGCGCAACGGTGAGCTCCAGCTCAAGATGATTGCGACGCCGCACGGCAATCTGGTCGGCTTCTTCCGCAGTCACGCCGCCGAGCTTCAATAGGTGCTCGAGATAACCTTCGCGCACCGGCTTGCGGCGTTCAATGGAGCGGTAAAGAGCCGGCTGCGTAAACGAAGGCTCATCGCCTTCATTGTGGCCGCGCCGCCGGTAGCAGTACATATCGATGAACACATCACGCTGGAATGTCTTGCGGAAGTCCATGGCCAGCTGTACGCATTGCGCGACGGCTTCGGGATCTTCGCCGTTCACATGAAAAATCGGAGTCTGCAGCATCTTCGCGACGTCTGTCGCGTACTGGCTCGAGCGTGCATCGTTCGGGTCGGTCGTAAAGCCGATCTGGTTGTTGACGATAATGTGGACCGTGCCGCCAGTCTTATAACCGCGCAGCTCGCTCAGATTCAACGTCTCCTGAACGGCGCCCTCCCCGGCGAAAGCAGCATCACCATGAATGAGCAAGACCATCCCGCGCTCAAAGCGCGTGTCGCCGCTGCGATCCTGCTTGGCGCGCAGGCGCCCAAGAGCCACTGTGTTCACAAATTCCAGGTGGCTGGGATTGAAGCACAGCGACAGATGCACGCGCGCGCCGCTGGCGCATTTCCAGTCTGTACTGTAGCCCAGGTGATATTTTACGTCACCGCGGCCCATGTTCTGGTCAGCGTCGGCGTCGTCGAATTCGCGGAAGATCTGCCGCGGGTTCTTGCCCATGATGTTGGCAAGCACGTTGAGCCTGCCGCGGTGCGCCATGCCCAGAACAATTTCCTGAACGCCCTGCATTCCTGCGCGTTCGATGGCCATGTCGAGCAGCGGAATGAGACTCTCGCCGCCTTCCAGCGAAAAGCTCTTGGCGCCGATGAATTTTTTCTGGATGAATTCTTCGAAAATCACCGCGTCGGTCAGTCGCGTGAGAATGCGGATCTGCTCGGCGCGGCTCAGCTTGAGATGATTCTCAGTGCTTTCCATGCGCTGCTGAAGCCACTCGCGCACCGCCAGATCGTCGATATGCATGAACTGCGCGCCAATCGAGCGGCAGTAGGTATTGCGGAGACGCTCAATGATTCTGCGCAAAGTCAGCGCATCGAGGCCGGGAATGTTCTCGGTCGAGAATGGCAGGTCCAGATCTTCGTCGGTAAACCCATAGTGAGCAGGATTGATCTCCGGCGGGTCCGGACGCTGCTGCCCCAGCGGGTCGATTTTCGCGACAATGTGGCCGCGCACGCGGAAGTTGCGGATCAGCTGGTCGACACGTTCCTGCATCGCGCGCGCGACTCGCACGCGCGTGGTACCGCCTGCCGCCGCACGCTTCTCCGGAGCTTTTGCGGCACCTCCGGGGGCGTTGAACAGGCTTGCGGGACGGAAGCTGGGGCCGATGCGCGGGCGCGGCGCGGATTGCGAACTACCGTTCGATCCATTTCCGGAATGGCTGAGCTGGTCGAAATACTTCCGCCAGTCCTCAGGAACGCGAGCCGGGTCGTCCAGGTATTCTGCGTACAGGTTTTCAAGGAAGGCGAGACTTAGGTCGTTGGGTACTGAAGCAGGGTCTGACATCGTCGTGCTGGTTACCTCTCCTTAAAGCTCTTCTCTTTCATTTTCTCCGGTCTGCGATCGTCGTCAAAAACATGCCGGCGCGGACTTGTTTTACTTTCCCTTAGCCACGTCGTCAGACTTGAAAAACTTCCCAACCACCGTCTCCATCCATTTCGTGCCCGCATAGCCCAGATGGCCGCCATGTGGAAGGGCCAGCACCCGATCCGGCGGCAGCTTTGCGATTGTCTCGGAATATTCCTTGGTATCGTTGAGCGGGTCGTCGGCGGTGATGACCACTTGAACGAAATTCGGCGCTCCTGCCATCATGTCGGCGAGTGTGACCGAGATCGCGTCAGCGCGCTTCAGCTTCCAGTAGGGTTTGAGCAGCAGAAACATATAATCCTGGAAATTCCATTCGCTGATTTCACTCGGCTGGCGTTTGGCCACGATCATTTGAACCTTGTGCCGAGCTTCCATTTCCTTCTTGAGCTGCTCGAATTCATCTTTGCTGTACGTCGAACGCGTGGCGTCAAGATCCCTCAACTCTTTGACATGTCGTTCCTTCAGAGACTTGAGCATGTCTTCATGCATGCTGCGCTGATCGGGGCGCTCTTCCCAGGCTTTCAGGCGGGAGGTCAACTCCGGGTCATAACGGTCGATGTTGCTCTTGGCCAGCGACTGCAAATCGCCGTGAAAGCAGTAGCCGATACCTGCGCGCATCAGCGCCTCTTCTTTCGGCGTAGGCTGCTCGCCTTTTGGCGTGTAACCGCTCATAAGTTTCATCAGGCTCATGATGCCGAAGAAAGGTTTATCTTCGCGCGAAAACGTATCGAGTCGTCGCGCGGCCGTTCCCATGTTCACAGGAGTCGAACAGACCAGCGCGCGGTCGATCGGCCAGCTTTTTGCCTGCGGAAGACGCAGGATCTGCAGCGTAAGCAGCCCACCGTAACTCGTACCCAGCAGGCGCACGCTGCTGACGAGGCTGCCGATCTGTGTGCCGCTCTTCTGATTCGCTTTGAGCAGTGCGTCGACGATTTTACCGACGACCTGCGCTTCTTCGGCAAAATTGCCGGCAACGCCATGGCCAGTCGCTTCATTCATGTTGTTGCGGATGAGCGAATCAAAGGTCGCAACGTGACAGCCCGCATCATGAAGATAGGTCTGCCAGGCACGCGCCAGCTTGTCGGTGCTGGCCTGTCCGAAACCGAGCAGCACCACGGCGAGCGGCGCTTTTGAGTTCTGAAAGTGACAGCGCACCTCAATGCGCTTGTTGAAACCGGTCAGATCCGTGTCGAGGTTAACAATCTCTTCCTTGACGTAAGGCTCGCGCTTTTTGAACTCGCAGTAGTTGATCGTGGAAAGAAGGCCATTGGTATGGACCATTCCATTTTTAGATGGGCGGGTCTCAACTTCCTGCATGAAGTTGGGCAAATCTGCAAGTTTGAGGGGCGCAAAATCCTTAATATCATCCAGCTTGATAGGGGGTACAGCGGTGCTGGCATCAAAAGCCAAAGCATGCAGTGACAGTACGGCAGCGCCGACGCAATAAATAACCCAGCGTGGCTGTACCCGGATGGACGCCATTCGAATCTCTCCGCAACTCTTTCAACTAAGCAGATTCAACAGTTGGAACATTGTACGGACGGCGTTCTTCAGGACAAGGGTGTCCGGCATAAACACACAATTGCTCGTCAATTCCTTGACTCGCCGCTAAAATATATCACTCTGAACTGCGGAGCACACTTATGAGCGTCAGCGACTCGCCCCATTCTTCACAGACACCGGCCATCAGCGGTGCTCTTAAAGTACTTGTCAGCGGATCGACCGGTTATGTCGGCCGGCACGTCGTCCGGCGGCTGGCGAAGCAGGGCTTCAGCGTTCGGGCGCTGGTGCGCGGCGGGTCTGACCGCAGCGTTATAGCGCCTTATACGAACGATTTTTTCGAAGGCAGCGTCACTGACCGTGATTCGCTAAATGGCGCCTGCAATGGCTGCTTTGCGGTCGTACATCTGGTCGGAATCATCAATGAAGCCGAGGACACATTTGAGCACATCCATGTGGATGGTACCCGTAACCTGATCGACGAAGCGAAGCTGGGGGGTGTCAAACGTTTTGTCTACCTGAGCGGATTAGGTTCCCGCCCTGATGCTCGCGCGCGCTACCACAAGACCAAGTACGCGGCAGAACAACTTGTCTCGGGCAGCGGCATGGAGGGATATAATTTTCCAGCATCCGTCATCTTCGGACCCGAAGACGAATTTCTCAACCTGTTCGTGACGTTCGCGAAGAACATAGCCGATCCGCGCTATCCGCCTTGGCCGATCATGCCGGCGATCGGCGGCGGAACCACGATGCTGCAGCCGATCTGGGTGGAGGACGTGGCGGAGGTGCTCGCCAATGCGTGTGCGCCGGACTTCCCCAAAAAGCTGCCGCCGGGCACGTATGAACTGGCCGGTCCCGAAGCACTGAGCGTCAAGCAGATCATGAAGCTGGCTTGCCGCGCCGCCGAACGCCACCGTATTTTTGTTCCCGTGCCGTACGTCGTGGCCAACATCCTGGCCGGCTTCATGGAAAAGTTCTCGTCTAAGCCCATGCTCTGCCGCGATCAGGTCCTGATGCTCCAGGAAGACGGCCGCGCGAAAAACAACAAGGCTCCTGAGATCCTGGGTCATCCGCCGCGGCGCATGTGGGATTACGTGCGCGAGCATTTTCTCAAACAGTAGCCACCGGCCTCAACAAAACGACGCGCCTTTTCTACTCCTTTATTTTCTCCACTGCCGCACAGCATTTACGGCACAGCACTCGCGCCTGATAGGCCCGGCACGGCGCGTGGCGCTCTGCCGCCGCAAGCTTTTGCTGCCAAACTGAATTTGCGGAGGGGAGGAAGAGAAGGTGAACGATGAAACTCAGGCTGCTCTACGCATCCCTGACGGCGCTATTTTTCATTTCAGCATCGCCGCTGCGCGCGGATATGTACGATATCGTGGACATGGCCAAGTCGGGAGTTTCCGCGGAGGTCATGACGGCGTACGTCGAGAACAATGACGAAACGTACGATCTTTCCGCCAGCGACGTAACGTATCTTTACGACGTCGGCGTGCCTGACGCGGTAATCGTCGCCATGTTGCAGCGCCCGGCCCCGATCTCTGAAGTCGCTCTGGTGCAGGCCAAGGAGCCCATTCGCGATTACTCCTCACTGGCCGCGCCCGCTGCGGGCGAAGAGGGCGACTACTCCACCTTCTACACTTCTCTTGCGCCCTACGGGAACTGGATTCGATCCGACGCGTACGGCGATGTGTGGCAGCCCTATCACACGACGATCGACACGAACTGGGCACCGTACCGCGACGCGGGCCGCTGGCAGTTCGTCACCGATGTCGGCTGGACGTGGGATTCGGATTACTCCTGGGGCTGGGCGCCGTTTCATTATGGACGCTGGACCTACCTTCCGGAACACAAGTGGTGCTGGGTTCCCGGCGTTCACTGGTCGCCGGCCTGGGTGACGTGGTCGTACACCGACGAATACACTGGCTGGGCGCCGCTGCCTCCGGAAGCCT
>DASPJR010000078.1:0-31259 GCA_035628505.1 Planctomycetota bacterium
CACGCCTGCCGGCAAACCGCGCATTGCCATTGTTTCAATCGCGCATTTAAGTGACGCCGAGCGCATGTTCTTCGTCTCGCTGCTGTTGAATGAAATTCTCGGCTGGGTTCGCGCTCAGCCGGGCACCACCAGCCTGCGCGCTCTCCTTTATATGGATGAAATCTTCGGATACTTCCCGCCCGTCGCCAACCCACCGTCAAAACAGCCGCTACTGACCCTGCTCAAGCAGGCGCGCGCGTTTGGATTTGGTGTGATGCTGGCAACGCAGAACCCCGTCGATCTCGATTACAAGGGCCTGGCCAACGCCGGAACGTGGTTCATCGGCCGGCTGCAGACAGAACGCGACAAAGCGCGGCTCATTGATGGTCTGGAGGGGGCCTCATCGGGAGCCGGAAAGCTGTTCGACCGGCAGCAATTTGATCGCATGCTCTCGAGCCTGCAACAACGTGTCTTTTTGATGAACAACGTCCATGATGACGAGCCGGAAATTTTCGAGTCCCGCTGGGCGCTGTCGTACCTTCGCGGCCCGCTGACAAAGCAACAGATCAAAACACTGATGGAGCCGCGGAAAAATGCGTCGTCCGCGGTTTCCTCGCAAGCCGGCGCTAAGATGGAGGCGAACACCTCCGCAAAAAGCGGCGCGCGTCCGGTTCTGCCGCCGCAGATCCGCGAGAGCTTCCTGCCGCTGCGCAGCACACAGCCGGACGGCGCGGCGCTCGTTTACCGGCCGGCGCTGCTGGGTTGCGGCAAGGTTTATTTCCGCGACACAAAAACGAACACCGACACTGCACAGGAAGTCTGTTCGATAGCGCCGCTAGTCAGCGGTCCGGCCCCGGTGAACTTCGAAAAAGCGGAGTCTGTTGACTTGAATATTGACGATTTGGAGACATCGCCGGCACCCAATGCGTCTTTTTCAGAGTTGCCGTCCGCGGCGGCTCAACCGAAGAATTACGATGCCTGGAAAAAGTCCTTTGCGGATGTGCTCTTCCGCACGCAGAAGATCGAGCTCTACCGCAGTCCCAGCCTGGGTGAGGTGTCGCGTGCCGGCGAAAGCGAGCGTGATTTCCGCGTGCGCCTGCAGCAGCGCGCGCGCGAAGAACGCGATGCTTTCGCGGAGACCCTCCGCAAGAAATACGCGCCGAAGATTGCCGTGCTGGAAGAGAGACTGCGCCGGGCGAAGCAAGCCGCGCAGCGCGAACAGGAACAGGCTTCGCAGTCGACATGGCAGGCGGCCATGACGGTCGGCGCGAGCATCCTTGGCGCCTTCATGGGACGTAAAACCGTCAGTGCTGCAAACATCGGCCGGGCAGCCACGGCAGCACGCGGCATGGGCCGGACGTGGAAGGAACGCTCCGATGTGGCGCGCGCCGAGGAGACGATTGGCGCCGTCGAATCCCAGATCGCCGAACTGGATGCACAGTTTAAGGCCGAGACGGACGCGCTGGCCATGCGCATCGATCCGGCGACGGAGACGTTTGAAAAAACCATCATACGTCCGAAGAAAACCGACATCACAGTGAATATGCTGACGCTCGCATGGGCGCCGTACTGGGAGTCGGACAGCGGCGCAGAAGCAGCGTGGCAGTGAGGCAATCAAACCGCAGATGCTTGCAAGGCCGCTCGCGTTTCGGAAAGGCTGCAGCCGCCGGCGCTGCCTACTTACCGATGCAGAAGCGTGAAAAGATGCGGTCGAGCGCCGATTCAGTCACCGCATCATGCCGGATCAGCACCCCCTCCGCCTGCCAGAACGCATGAATCGCTTCGCGCAGTTCCACGGCGACAATATCTTCGCCATGTCCGGCTGCCAGTCCTTCGCGCGCGCGCTGAAGCGCTTCCGCGGCCGTGCGCGCAGCATTGCGTGCGATCACCGCGGCTGCCAGAGATGCATCGCGCGGACGGCCCTGCAGCTGAGAAAGTTCAGTAGACAGGAATGTTTTCAGATCACCTAAGCCATCTCCAGATTTTGCGGAGACATATAGTTCCTTCGCATTGCGGAAAGATTCAGGCAAAACCTGCGGCCGGCTTGCAGCAGGCGGAAGATCAGACTTGTTCCAGAGCAGCGCCGTTGCGGCCGGGCGCGCGGAGTTCAGAAGGTCGCTGAACTGAAATATTGTGGGCGGAATTCCTGATTCAATGCCGCGGCTTGCAGCGTCGACAGCCTCGGTTAGCGGCACAGAACCGTCAAACGCGAGCAGAATGATATCAGCAGTGCGTACCGCGGCCGCGGCGGCCTGCCACGCAGCGTGCCGCAGGAAATCCGAAGGCAACGCCGGACCGCAGGCGCTCAGATCCGCGCCAAAGCCGGCGCTGTCGATCAGCAGCGCGGGACCGGCGCCGGGAAGTTCGAGCACGGCTTCAACCGTGTCACGCGTGGTGTGCCGTTGCGGACTGACAATGGCTGCATCGCGCCCGAGCAGCGCATTAAAGAGGCTGCTTTTGCCGGCGTTCGTGGGCCCGAGCAAAAGAATTCGGGGCAGGCCGGCGGTAAGCACTGCCGAATCGAGAATAGATTGTGGCCCTCGCGAATCGGTTCCGGCAAAGGCACTCACCCGCTGCTGCAGGTCGTCAAGGCGCTTGAGCATCTCCTCGGTGGAGAGAATAACGACATCTTCCTGCGAAAAATCGAGACCCAGCTCAACCAGGGAGAGCAGTTCTTCCAGCTCAGCGCGCAAAGCCTGGCGTTCGATCTGCTGATGCCCCTGAAGACGACCGGCCTGAACGCGCGCCTCGTCGGCGCGGCGGCTGGCGATCAAGGCACTGATCGCCTCAGCCTGCTCAAGTGAAATCCGGCCGTTCTCGAACGCTCGGCGCGTAAATTCACCAGGCTCAGCCGGACGCGCTCCGCCACTGACGAGTTCTTCAAGCAGTGCAGCAATCAGCCATGGCAGCGACGGTATGTGAAGCTCGACAATAGTTTCTCGCGTGTAGCTGCGTGGCGAGCGCATGACATACGCGTACGCGGCAAAGGTGTGCTCGCGCCAGGTCACCTCACCAGCCACACGCCGCCAGCCTTTAACGGCCGTTAGCGCGATGGCGGGCGATTTAAAAACACGGCCCGCAATCTCAAGAGACTGCGGGCCTGAGAGCCGAACAATCGCCTGCGCCAGCGGCGCTGCTTCGACTGCTGCACCGGCGCCGATCAGCGGCGTGGAAACCGCGACAATCGTTTCGCGGGACGGCAGCTTCATTCTTCGTCGCGCTCACGCTTCCTTGGAGCTCGCTTTTCCCATGGCCTGCTGCCAGCTGACGGCGCTGACCGCTCGCCGCGGTCGCGCGTTTCCCACGGACGGGATTGCTTGAAATCGCGGCGCTCGCCGCCATGGCCACCACGCCCTCCACCTTGTCCTGCGCGTGCTCCGCCCTGCCCACCACGCGCTCCGCCACCTTCGCGGCCGGCGCCTTCGCGCTGCCAGGGCTTACGCTGGCCGGCGCCTTCGCGCCGTTCGCCGCGTTCCCACGGCTTTCCGCCTGCTCGTGGTCCGCGATTTCCGCGCTCGCCACCGCCTTCACGCTGCCACGGCTTGCGTTCGCCGGCACCCTCGCGCCGTTCGCCCCGTTCCCAAGGCTTTCCGCCAGCGCGCGGCGCGCGATTGCCGCGCTCACCTGCGCCTTCACGCTGCCAGGGCTTGCGTTCGCCGGCACCCTCGCGCCGCTCGCCGCGTTCCCATGGCTTTCCGCCAGCGCGCGGCGCGCGATTGCCGCGCTCGCCTGCGCCTTCACGCTGCCACGGCTTACGTTCGCCGGCACCCTCGCGCCGTTCGCCGCGTTCCCATGGCTTTCCGCCAGCGCGCGGCGCGCGATTGCCGCGCTCGCCTGCGCCTTCACGCTGCCAGGGCTTGCGCTCGCCGGCACCCTCGCGCCGCTCGCCGCGTTCCCATGGTTTTCCACCGGCTCGTGGTCCGCGATTACCGCGCTCGCCTGCGCCTTCACGCTGCCAGGGCTTACGTTCGCCAGCGCCCTCGCGCCGCTCGCCGCGTTCCCATGGTTTTCCGCCAGTTCGTGGTCCCCGGTTGCCGCGATCTTCGCGTTGCCAGGGCTTGCGTTCGCCGCGTGCAGCACCCTCGCGCTGCCACGGTTTTCCACCGCCGCGCTTATCGCCGCGATCATCCCGCCGGCCGCGATTTCCACCGCGATCGCTCCGGTCGGTGCGGGCGGGGCCCTGGGCCTGACGCTTCACCGGAGAAACGTCCGCTTTGTCTTCGTCTTCTTCGTCCAGTTCGCTTTCACTGCCGCGGTCACGGGTCAGGCGCGGATCAATCTCCCCGGCGGCCAGCTCAACCGCCGCTTCGCCAGGCTCTTCTTCGTCGTCTTCGTCCTCTTCGGCTTCGGCATCAACTGCTTTCTCAGCTTCGTCGGAGTCCTCTGTCTCCTCTGCAGAGTCATCAGCACTGAGTTCCTCTTCGTCTGCCTCGTCGTCCTCCTCAGTGAGCGACTCAAGAGTCTCATCGCTGTCCTCTTCTTCTGCAGCCTCTTCCGATTCGTCTTCGTCGCTGTCTTCCTGAGACGCACTTGCAGCAGCGGGCGTCGTCGTCGTGCCCGCGTCAGATTCTTCTGCGTCGTCCTCGTCGTCAGCGTCCAAAGACGTGAGTTCTTCCAAAACGTCTTCGTCTTCTTCCTCGTGCTGCGGCTCTTGGTCGTAGTGCCCGGCGGATTCTTTTTTCAGCCACGGGCGGTTGCGGTCACGCTCATCGCTGCGCTCGCTGGACGCAAGCACTTCGTCATCGGTATCCTCACCACCCGGTTCATGAGGCTCGGTCGTGCGCTTCTGCGTGGCGACGTCTTTAGCCTTCGCGATCGCGTTCTTCAACCGTCCAACTTCCTCGATCGTCAAACGCCGCGACTGGCCGACCGGAAGATCACCCAGCTTGAGAGGTCCAATGGAAATGCGGCGCAGTTCGCGAACATAGAGTCCAACTGCCGCAAGCATGCGGCGAACCTGCCGGTTCATGCCCTCGGAAATCTGGATCTCAAGCGTACTGGAGCGCTCACCTCGCTTGCGCACACGAACCTGCGAGCCCTGCGTGCGGCCTTCGGCCAGGTGCACGCCGCGTTCAAGCTTGCGGACTTGATCGCTGGAAACGGTTCCGTCGACTTTTGCGATGTAGGTCTTATCCACGCCGAACTTTGGATGAGTCAGCTGATTGGTGAGCTCGCCGTCATTGGTCAGCAGCAGCAGACCTTCGGTATCGAGATCCAATCGCCCAACGCAGTAGATGCGGCGCTTCTCTGGAACGAGCTGAATGGCCAGCGGACGGCCGGACGGGTCTTCGTTTGTAGACAGTACGCCACGCGGTTTGTTCAGCATGTAATACACTTTGTCGCCGGCTTCTTTGATGCTTTTTGATTTGCGTCCGGGGCCTGCGACTTTCTGGCCATCAAGTTCGATGCTTTGCGTTTCGGGATCGGCTTTCGATCCCAGCTGGCGCACGACAACGCCATCGACGGTGACGCGGCCTTCTTCGATCAGGGTTTCGCAGGCGCGGCGTGAACCACACCCGGCGGATGCCAGAATTTTCTGGAGACGAATCATTTCACTCATTGGAACTGCCTTTCGGAAAAGCGGAAACCCTGCGGGCGTCATCGCGACGGCCACGGACGGAGTTTCCATCCACAGATTGTCATCGAATTTCGGCTGAGTACAAGTCAGAAGATCTGTGATCAGAGCGCATTAATCCTTTAAACCCTCAAAAATCAACGACATAACACCCGTGGCATTTTGCAATGGAAACAATGAAAGACCCGGCATTTCTGCCGGGTCTGGGTTGCACATGAGTGTGATTTTGCAATATTCCGATCAGGCGAGAATTCCCAGGTCCGGGCGGCGCGATCCACGAGGCGCAGGAGGCTGCTGGTCTTCTTCTTCGTCATTCATGTTGCCGTAAGCGGCGTTCTGTTCAGCGGCAGCGGCTGCTGCTGCTTCCGCCTCCAGATCTTCGTCGCGCGGCAAGCCTTCGAAGACCGTCTGACCAGGTGCTGTCGGTCCGAGTACTCCAGTCCCCAGGTTAGCCGCTGTTCCGACGTTCTCGAACTTCTTCTCCTTGAAGATCCAGCCTTCCTGAATCGGAATGTACTGGTCGGCAGCCTTGATCAGTTCTCCGGCCGTCGAGCGTTCAAAACTGACCACTTCGACGCGGCAGCCGTGAACTTTGAGACATTCGACGAGGGGGACGTAGTCGCCGTCACCGGTCACCAGCGTGACTGTGTCAAGCTTGGGAGCCATCATCAGGGCGTCGATGGTCAGTCCGATTTCCCAGGAGCCTTTGGCGGTCGTGCCACTGCGGCCTTCCGGATCCGGGCGAATCTTAAGCTCTTTAATTTTCAGCTCGTAGCCAAAACGGCTGAGCGCCTCGTGGAAGCCAGCTTGGTTGACGTCGGGCTTCTGCACAATGTAGGCGATGGCTCTAACCAAGTGCCGCGTACCCGTGATTTCGCGAAGCAATCGACCGTAATCCACCTTGCTCTGATGCAGCAACTTGGCTGAATAGAACATGTTCTGAACATCAACAAAAATACCAAGTCGCTGCGGGAAGGTGCGCGCGATCAGTGCTGGTGCGGCTGCGTTTGTAGCGTTCATGGTGACCCTTTCTATTTCCCTGATGTAAGACTGCCCTGTTGCATCTACAGCCGTTACCGAAAACTCATTCAATGCTTCCAATGCCAATGCTTCAAGCCGATTTGCTACAAAGCCATGGCGTCTATTAGCCGCTTAGTCGCTGATTCTGGATCAGATTGCGCGATAACGGCTGTAGAGACCGCAATTCTCCGGATACCCGCTGCCTTCAACTCCTTGACGCGCTCGCATGTAATACCGCCGATAGCGAACACCGGTACGGGTAAATTTATTCCACTTACCTGCTCCGCCAGCTTTAAACCGGCTAAAATCCGGCCTTGCTTTGTTGCCGTTTCGTACATTGATCCGATTGCAATATAATCGGCTTTTTCGTCGCTGACTGCAGCTTTAGCTTGCGCCACAGAGTGCGTTGAACGTCCAATGATCAGCTTTTCCGCAGCAAGCGCTCTGATCTGCTGAGGCGATAGATCATCCTGTCCTACGTGAACCCCAGGCGCGCCACACATAAGCGCGACGTCTGGTCGATCATTGCAAATCAACACGGCACCGTAAGAACGACAGAGTTTTAGCAAATCAGAGGCCTGTGTGTAAAGTGTTTTGTCAGATGGGGCGTTCTTTTCCCGCAACTGTAGAAGACGCGCACCTCCCTTTAAAGCCGCCTCCGCCGTTGGCAAGAGCCCGTTTTTGCAAAGACCCTCGGTTAAAAGAACATAGATAGTAGAGGCATTAATGACGGAGGCCGCCTCGCTTGCGCAGATTAGCCATTGCTCTATTTCATATAACAAATAACGCTTTCTCGATAACTCTGCCGACGATGCGGGATAATCCGCTCGCAGGTACTCTTCCAGTACCCGTAACGCTTCCTGGGAACGTTTCAGGCCGCGTTGTGCAGTCGCGCGCGGCTGCTCGGCCTTCGCCACCGGCGATGAAACGTTTCCACCTTCAGGACTAAGCGGGTCGCTGCCCGAATTTCGACTGGAAAGCAGCTGTGCGTCAGAAAAGTGCATTGAAAGGATGCGGGTGATCTCCGCACGCGTGGCTTTCAATACTGCCGACCAGCGGTTCTCGCCCACGCTGAAGCGCAGGAATTCTTCACAGGTGCGCAGACCCTCACGCGCGCGATTGGCATTCGCATCGATAAGCCGCAGATGTTCTTTAATCATTGTGCGAAAGTCCGTTCCCGGGTGCCTTTAGCCAGTTATACGCTTGGGAAGAAAAACCGTCCAGCCGATGATGAAGCTTACTCGCGCCTTGACTCTTGTCCATTCGTGTGATATTTTTCTTTCAGAATGTTTTGAAACTTCATAAGGAGGTAACATGATAGCGCCACGTGACACCAGCCCGCCAGGCATGGGCTACGGATCGGGCCGCCTCGGTGTTGAGCCGGAAACGGAAGTCATTGAAAGCGTCGGCCGCCTAATTGAATTCTGGGGCTTTAAACGCGCGCTCGGGCGCGTATGGGCGCTCTTGTACCTCTCACCCATCCCGCTCAGTGCGGCAGATATTGGCGAAAGGCTTTCGATGAGCAGCGGCGCGGTCTCAATGGCGCTCAATGAGCTGCAGCTCTGGGGCGTCGTGTCCCGCGTGCACCGGCCTGGCGACCGCAAGGAGTACTTCGGCGCCGAGGAAGACATCTGGAAGATGGTGACACGCGTGCTCTCCGACCGCGAGCTGCGCGAGATCGAGTCGGCTTACGAGACCTTTTCACGCGCCGAGCAGTCGCTTAAACAGCACAGTAGCGAGGCGAAGCATCATGGCCAGACCGACAAGGTCAACGAGTTCGATTTCCGCCGCTCGCGCGTAGCGCATCTGCGCAGGGTCACCGCGTCAGGAAAGACGCTGCTTCAGGGCCTCATTCTAACAAGCAAGCTCGACGCTTCGCCGTTGCGCATGCTCGGTAATCTGCGCAAGAAATAGCGCGGCGTCCTTCCAATTCTTCCCTTCAGGCGCAGGCTCTGGCCTGCGCTTTTGATTCGTCCCTGTTGCCTCAACCAATAGTCTCGACGGATTCCTCTATTTGAGGACCGCCCTGAACGCGCGCTCCTGAAGCACGACGCGCTTGAGCAGCGTCTTGAGCTGACGGCGTTCCGCTGGACTCAGCGACTCGAGGAATTCGTCTTCGGCGGCAACGGCCAGCGCGGCTGCGCGCTTGAGCAGGCGTTTGCCTGCGTCGGTGATGACGATGGCATGCTTTCGCCGGTCGCCTGCAGCGACCTGACGCCTGGCCAGGCCCATGCGTTCAGCGTCGTCAATCACCGCAACCATGGTGGTGCGGTCCACTCCGATGCGCTCGGCTATTTCCTGCTGAGACACGGCGCCGCACTCAGAAACATAGAGCAGCAGCCCGTAGTGACGAGCCCCAATACCCAAGGCTGCCAGCCGCATTTCAAACATATGTCGAATGATTGCGGCGGCCTTGTTGAGCAGGAATCCGGCGTGCTGAATCAGCCCGCTGTCCTCGAGCCGTACCGCCGCCGCCGCGCCTTCTGCCGTGCGTAATGTTTTCGTCACCTTGCTCTTCGCCTCGACTGGAAGCTTACTGTCCTGATCGTCACTATACAGATCATCAGCTTATTGACAATCAGAAAAGTGAGTGTTATACCCATTTCACCAGGGATGGAGACAGCACGTGTACTACATTGCTCTGCGCATGCTGATGGGCGACACCACCAAGTACCTGGCATTGGTGTTTGGCCTCACCTTTTCGACCACGCTGGTCGTGCAGCAGGGCTCAATTTTTACGGGTCTCCTACGCCGCACGGCAGCCTCGATAGAGACCGTGCCGCAGGCCGACATCTGGGTCATGCATCCAGCGACGCGCCATTACGAAGAACGCAAACCCATCGAGGACACCGCGGCACTTCGCGTGCGGGGGATTGACGGCGTGGACTGGGCCGAGCGCTTATACGTCGGCAACGGCTCGGCCCAGCTTCCCGATGGCACATACGCCGCCCTGCAGATCGTGGGCGTGGAACGGCGGTCAAAAGTCGGGCTGCCGATGCCTCTGGATATCGGCAATTCGGACGATATCGACGAATCAGACGCGGTCTTCTGGGACAATGTCGGCATCGCAACGTATGCCAAGGTAAAGGCCGGCGATGTGCTGCAAATCAATGACCGCCGGGCGCGCGTCGTGGGTGAAGTGACAGCGCCGCGGACATTTACGAGTAATCCAACGGTGTACACCGTCTACGAGCGCGCACTGGAATACTCGCCGGGCGAACGCAACCGGCTCACGTTCGTGCTCGTTCACGTCAAGCCCGGCTACGACGTTCAGAAAGTCGCAGCTGCTATCCGCGAAAAGACCGGCCTTGGCGCCAAGACAGCCGATGAATTCTTCTGGTCTACGGTCTGGTTCTTTATTAAGAGCACTGGAATCACAATCAACTTTGGCATCACAGTGATGCTCGGCCTGATCGTCGGGATTGCGATTGCGGGGCAGACGTTCTACACATTCACTGTCGAAAACACGAAGCACTTCGGTGCGCTGAAGGCGATGGGTGCGTCCAATGGTACGCTCATCAAGATGGTTCTTCTGCAGGCATTTCTAGTTGGACTGATCGGCTGGGGGCTCGGCGCGGGACTGGCCAGCCTGTTTGGCATGCGCATCACCTCGCGCTCGCTGGTTGCGTTTCTTCTCACGCCGCATCTTCTAACGCTTTCGTTCGGAATCATGATCATCACAGTCCTGTTGGCCGCGCTCGTCAGCATCTACCGTGTTCTTCGCATTGAGCCGGCTATTGTGTTCAGGTAACCCGCGATGATGCAGCAACCAGACAATTCCAGCATTGCCGTCACCCTTCGGGGGCTCAATAAGGGCTTCGGCAGCGGCAGCACGCGCATTGAAGTGCTTCATGGCGTCGCCCTGGAGGCTTATTTCGGCGAAATTCTCATGCTTGTGGGGCCCTCCGGCTGCGGGAAGACGACACTGCTGACACTGATTGCAGGGCTTCTCGAGGCAGACGCAGGCAGCATTCATGTCTTCGGTCAGGACCTCGAGAGAATGACGCAGGCGCAGAAGACCGCCTTCCGCCGCGTGAATCTGGGCTTCGTTTTTCAGCAGTTCAATCTGGTCCCGACGCTCACTGCCGCCGAGAATGCAGCCGTTCCGCTGCTTATCCAGGAAATGCCGCGCAGGAAGGCGGTCGCGCGCGCGGCTGAAACGCTCGAGCGCGTCGGGTTGGCTCAACGCATCAATGCCTATCCGCGGCAGCTTTCCGGTGGCGAACAGCAGCGTGTGGCGATTGCGCGCGCGCTCATCGCGAGCCCGCGCCTGCTGATCTGTGACGAGCCTACCGCGTCGCTGGATGGCGAAACTGGCGAAAAGGTGATGCAGATCATGCGCAACACCGGACTGACCAAAGACCGCTGCCTGATCATTGTCACGCACGACAACCGTATCTTCCATTATGCCGACCGCATCGCGCGCATGCTCGACGGCAGAATTCTATCGGTAGAACGTCCGCCTGAAACGGCACAGCGGAACTGAAAGGCTGATCATGTGGAAGTGGCTGGCAGTGGCATTTGCAATCCTCGGAGCGCTTGGCGCTGCGACTCTCGCGCGTAAAAGCGTGGCGCCGCAGCCTGTCCCGCCGCCAATCAAGCAGCCGGTGCGCAACCCTTTTCCGTCCGGCATTGCGGGCGCCGGTCTGGTCGAAGCATCCAGCGAAAACATCGTCATTGGCGTCAGCGAACCCGGACTTGTGACGAGGGTCTACGTCAAGGAAGGGCAGAACGTTAAAGCGGGCGCGCCACTGTTCGAAGTGGATTCCCGCGGCCTGCAGGCGCAGTTGCTCGCCGCCAAGGCAAATCTCGCCAGTGCTGAAGCGGAGCTCAACCGCGTCAAGGCCTACCGCCGCAAAGAAGAGGAAGCACCGCTGCGTGCAAAAGTGGCGCAGGCGCAGGCAAGCCTGCTTGAAGCGCAGCGTGCGGTTGTGCAGGCCGAAGCGGTCGTCACCGAAGCTGAGTGGTCGGAAAAAGATGCTGAAGCCAAGATGCGACGTCTGCAGGCCACGGTTCGCGCCGCGGCCACGCCGGAAGAAGAGCTCGAGCGCATGCAGTACCAGGTGAAGATTGCATCCGCAAAGATCACCACCGCAAAGGAGAACGTGAAGGTCGCTCAGAGCCGCGAAGCGGTCGCAAAAGCAGCCCTTCAGCAGGCACAGGCCGAGCTCGATATTTTCCTGGCCGGCGCCTGGGAACCGGACATCGAGAAGGCAAAAGCGGCTGTCGCCGAAGCGCGAGCGCGAATCGAGCAGTTCAATACAGAGATCGAGCGCCGCATCGTCCGGGCGCCGATCGACAGCAGTGTCATTCGTCTGAATCTGCGCCAGGGAGAGTACGCTTCAACACTGGCTACCCAGCCTGAAAATGCGCCTGTCGTGCTCGGCGATATCGAGACCAAGAACGTGCGAATCGACATCGATGAATTTGACGCGCGGCGTTACCGACCCGGCGCACGGGCGATTGCTTATCTTAAAGGAGGCAGCGATGCACAGATTCCCCTGGAATTTCAGCGAGTCGAACCGTTCGTGATCCCCAAGCGCGCACTGACCAACAGCCAGCGTGAAATTGTGGATACGCGCGTGCTGCAGGTGATTTACAAAATCAAGGATGCCCAGTCGCCGATTTATCCCGGTCAGCAGCTCGATGTGTTCATCGAAGCCCCGCCTGATACGCAGTGAGTACATAAAAGGTGAAGTGCGCCACAGTCGCCGAAAGACGCTTATTGAAAGAAACTGGTAATTCTGGCGCTTCCGCGTGCTTGGCGTCCGGCGACGACCAGCAATTCGCAAACTGCCAACGGCTCTTCGCAAAACGTAAATTGATGCAGCTTCGCAGAACGGTTAACGTGCGCGACTTGAAAGGGATCTTCAATGAAACGATTTTTCATCACCGGCGGCTGCGGCTTTTTCGGAACGTGGATCATCAAACGGCTGCTCGATGACGGCGATCATGTCACCGTTTTCGATGTTCAGCGCAACACCAAGCGCTGGGAGATGATTCTCTCTGCTGCCGAAATCGAGCGCGTGGAGTTCCGCAGCGGCCGCATCGATGAAACCGACTCTTTCATCACCACCGTTAAGGAGTGCCGGCCGGACGCAATCATTCATCTCGCGGGCCTGCAGGTTCCAACCTGCCGTGAAAACCCGGTGCTCGGCGCAAAGGTGAACGTTATCGGCACCCTGAACGTTTTTGAAGCAGCGCGGGCGCTTCTTGCTGAAGGCAAAGCACTTCCCAAACTGGTTTATGCCAGCAGCGCTGCCGTGTTCGGGCCCGATGCCGAATACGGTGAGAAAGCGGTCGGCGATATGGCCACGCCAAAACCCTCGAGCCACTACGGCGCCTACAAGCTTTGCAATGAAAACAGCGCCAAGGCGTACTGGCTGGCATACAAAACTCCAAGCGTCGGCTTCCGGCCTCTGACTGTTTATGGCCCCGGACGCGACACAGGCATGACCAGTTTTCCAACGCGTGCGATGGCTGCCGCCGTCAAGGGGCAGGCCTTTGATATTCCTTTCAGCGGCCCCACGGCATACATCCACATGCGCGAGGTCGCGGACATGTTCGTGCAGAGCGCGCGCGCGAACGTTGCAGACGCGAAGGTTTATACGGTCGGCGGAGACATCGTCGATACGCGCACGTTTATTGCAGAAGTCGAAAAGGTCCTGCCGGGCGCAGCAAAGCTGATTACGTGTTCCGGCGGTGATCTGCCGGTAGCATCGAAGGTGGACGACGCCGTGCTTCGCGCGGACTACCCCGGCCTGCTCCGCATTCCGCTCGCGCAGGGAATCCGCGAGACGGTTGACGTTTTTAAGAAGCTGCATGCGCGGGGAGCACTGGAAGTTTAGCGCATAAGCAAGTCGGTTCGATGTTCAACGAGTGACGTGCGGAAAATCACGCTTCGAGCGTGTGCGTTCCGTTCGTGAGCACCTGTGTCTGCCGCTTGTCGGTACCCCAATAACGCGCTTCAGTGCCGGAAGGAGCGGTGAGTTCCAGCTTGATCCGGTTGCCGTCCTGCTTTTCCCAGCGTACAGAGATTTCCCCGTGCGGTGTGGGCACTTTGCCTTCAGCGTGAGTGAGATCGAACGCCTGCGGGCTGACCCTGAACGCTTTCCAGCCAGGCTCGAGCGGCGCCAGCCCCAACACATGGCGCGAGAGAAATGTTGTCGGGTGCGAGGACCACGCCTGGCAGCGACTGGAGCCCGGCCGCATCGGCAGCCGCTCCCACCACGTCGTCGCGCCCTGGTCGAGCATGTAGCCCCACGTGCGGCGGATGTCCTCAAGCGCGTAGCGGCCATGGCCGAGCATGCTGAGCGCTTCATGCACATAGCCGCGAAAAAACAGGTTTGCCCTTACCGGCCCGAGCGCGATCTCGACTCCCGGCGCGGGCAGAAAATCTTTCACCACATCCGCAACGGCGCCGGTTCTGTCGTAATCTCGGCGACCGAGCACGCCTTCCAGCACGGCAAGCGCCGTGGCATGCTGGCTGACCAGGTCACCGGGTTCGCCGGTGCGCATGTCAACGGTCTCGACCAATAGGCTCCTGCGGCTGGATGAAAACACCATCATGATTCGGTCGGCAAGGGCCACGGCGTTGCGCGAGCAGTGGCTCGCCAATCCTGAATCGCCCAGCGCATTTCCGATCTGCGCCGCGGCACGCAGGGCTTGCAGATAAAGGAGATTAAAGGTCGCAGACAGGTTGCCGCGATCGAGACCTGGCGCGTTGTCGAGAAAAATCGAATAATTCGTCGTCGGTCCAAGCAGGCCGCGCTCGCCGGCGTGAATGGAAAAGAAACTCAGCACCTTCTCGAGCGTGCCGCGATGCTCTTTCAGAACACTGATGTCGCCCGTGAAGAGGTAATATTCCCACAGAGACGCAATCCAGTGCAGGCAGTAATCCAGCATCACGCAATCGGGCCGCTCGCTGGGATTGACTCCCATAAGCAGACCGTCGGGCACGTACACAGAGCTCTGCGCCATCAGCTGAAGCCCCGCCCGATACAGAGCTGTGTCACCCAGCGCATAGAATGAAACCATGCCGGCAATACGCGCCGAGGCCCATCCCTGCTCCTGCGTCTTCGGACAATCCATGTAGGCATCGGCCATGCAGTGTCGCAGCGTACGAACGCCGGTGGCCCAGATGGTGTTCAGCAATTTGTCCGAGCACGCGAAGCTGCCGCGCTCCGCTACCGGATAGGTGACTTCATGCAGCGCAAGGCGCGAAAGTGTCACCGGTTTCCGGACATTGCGGGCGATCAGCATCAGGTAGCGGAAGCCACGCGGCTGAAGTGTTTCGAGCGTGTTCGCTCCCGCGCGGCAGGTCAGGCGGTCGCCGAGGCTGTACTCGTAAGCAGCCGCCTGCCCGTTACAAGGACGGGTAATGTCGATGCCGCTTTCGCCGAGCCGCTCGTCGTAGATGAGATCAAAGATTTCGCCGCCGTGAGCACCATCGATCTTCAACACCGGGTAGCCGAAGCGTGTTTCACCGAAATCGATCACCAGAGCCGACGCCTGTCCGGCTGGAGTTGGAACGATCTGCACTTTTGCGTGAGGCGTTTCGCGCAGCGAATCCGCGTTGTCAAACCATATCCGGCTCGCCGGGGTGCGTTTTTCGAGCGCCGCTGTGCAGGCGACATCGCAGCTCTCTTCGGTGCTGGCAGTGGCCAGACGGTCCGCGCCTTCCCATTGTCCGGTGATGCGCAGCGGAAGCCGCAAAGCTGATTCAAGCGCGGGAATTCCGCGCGGACGCAGCGCGCGCCACGGCAGCACTCCGGCGATGCCCAGCAAATGCGGTTTCTGCCAGGCCGAATCATCGAAATCAGCATGCCGCCAGTCCGGCTTCCCGCCCTCGCCCACAAAGCTGTCGCGTGTGTAATCCAGATGTTCCTGATAGCCGAGTTGCGACGCGCTGCGGCTGACCTGGCGGCGATACAGCGGCGCTTCACTGAAGCGCCAGGTGTGATTGGTTTCCAGTTCCAGTACGCCCGAGCCGGCTGGAATTTCGCATTGCACGTAAAGCCCGGCGCGGTCGCGAAAAACGCTGATTCCCGTGGAGACGCCAAACGAAAGGACATGCACGGCCAGAACATTCGGACCGGGCTTCAGCAGCGGGGCAATGTCGATTTCGTCACAGGCGATCGCGTGCGGAAAACTGCGCGCAGGGCCGCGAAAAGCCCCCTCGCCATTGACATACAGGCAGTAGCGCGTGTCAGCGGTGATTTTCAAAACGACGCTCGCCGGCACCTGTGCGAGTTCGAACCGCTTGCGGAAGAAGATGTGCTGATTTACGTATTCGCGCCGCGGAGACCAGATCCATCGTGCCGATGACATTCCGTTGCGCTCCGCCGTTTGCGAGTTTTCTTACGCGACGTCCGTTCCGGTCTTGCGGCGTGGCAGCACCACTTCCGGTTCCTGGTTCCAGTCCAGCCGCGGCGCATCACCCCACATCGATTCCAACGCGTAATATTCGCGCAGATCCGGAGAGAAGATGTGAACCACGCAGTCGCCGTAATCCAACAGCACCCAACGTCCGGCGTCATTACCTTCCTGGCCGATGCGATGAATTCCCGCGCGCTTGAGTTCACGCGCGACGCTTTCAAGGATCGCGCGCGTCTGCGCCCGCGAATGTGCTGTCACAAGTACAAAGTAATCTGAGATGTCTGAAAGACCGCGCAGGTCGTAAATGACAATGTCAGTCGCTTTTTTATCGTCCGCAGTCCGGGCGGCGAATACGGCGATGTCCCGGCCATTCATCAAAAAAATCACTCCAAGGCTTGAGATTGGCATCACGCCAGCTCGTTTATCTAATATTACCCTATAGTCCGCTGTGGGCAAGTCCTTGTCTTTAACACATTTCACGGATGCGGGGGAACAACCTGCGGACTCATGTTCTTTTTGTAACCGGAGATTCGCTCGCGATGATCGCGGTAAATTTTCAGGAGCTGTTCCATGCTGTCTTTGTTAGCCGGGAAGTAGCGGTTGAAACGGGCATAGGCTTCCTGCGCCTTTTTTTCGACCTCTAGCGCGCGGGCAGGCTCCGTTTGCCGGAGTCGCGCCGCCTGGACCACGTACGTGTCCATTTGCTGATACAGGTTGAAGCGCAGATTGTTCTCGACGGTTTTGTCCCAGTCCGTTCCGCGTGCTTTTTCGCGCTTGAGCAGTTCCACCCACCACTCTTCCGAGCCCCAGTCGTCCCACTCTTTACGTTCCGCTTCAGGCTTCTTCGAATACCAATGCCCGAGGCGCTCGATGCACTGCCCATACTGGCGTTCGGTCCGAATGGGGACTGGATCCGTTCCCGTCTGCATGGCCTTCCAGAAATAGTAAGACGCAAAACGCAGATTCTCCATGCTGTCGACCGGCGGGCGGCTCCAGCTTTTTTCGCCCAGCCACACACGCTGCCGCTGTTCCTCGCTTAAGTCCGAAAGGCGCGGCAACTCCCGGTCTCTAAGCGGGGCGCATTCGCCCATTTTTGTTTCACCCAGGCGATCAAAGTACTGATAGCCGAGCTCAAACCAGAGTCCGTAATTGCGCGAGTTGCGTTCGAGGCCTTTTTCAAGCGTCGCCAGACCGGAGCGGATCCAGTACCACTTGTCCTCGCAGGTCTCCGCACGATAGGCGAGATTGTAGGACATGTTGTAAGCCTGGAACGCGTGCACCTGGATAAAGGTGGGCTGCAATTTCAAAATCATGTCGCAGAGCAGTTTCAGCTCATAGTAACGTGCGCTGTCCTGGTGTGTAACGGCACGAATCCAGAGCACATCAGCGAGAATTCCGCGAAATCCGCCGAGCGCCAGGAATCCGACTTCGAGCGCGTTCTTATCAGCTTCGGCCCACGTGAGGTTCGTTTCCTTGCGGCGCCGCTCGACATAATTCTGCACGAAACCGGCAACGACCAGAGCCATAGCGCCTACGAGCAGCCACACTTTTGCGGGATTGTCGCGCATGAATTTCATCGCCCGACCTCCCGCCTGTGAAAGAGGATGATTCCCGGCAGCGCCCAACCTACACCGCGCACCAGGCCCATCATCAGGATCGCCTTTGCCACCGCCCAGGCCGAGATCAACTCGCCTTGCACAAAAGCAGTGGGTCCGCCTGCCACGCGAAAATCGGGCAGCAGCCCCAGCAGAAAGCGCAGCTGATTGGTCACCGTCTGCTGCAGCCCGGACGGTCCCTGCTCGATGCCCAGCGTCTGGGCACGCGCGGCGCCTGCCTGCATCAGGTCGAGCGCATGCCGCGACATTTCTCCACCGAGCACCAGAATAAGCCCCAGCGCCACGGTGACAGGAAACGAGAGCACGCCCGACCAGGACGTCGTGATCACCGCCAGAATCCAGCCCTGCAGCGCGATCAGGAGCCCGGCTTTCACTAGATTCCCTGACAGCCCGTCAGCCGCGACACCCAGTTTTACGCCGCCAACGATCGAGGGCGGATTGCGGCCCTTCATGGGCGCCGTAATCATGACACGCAGTTCGCCTTCGCGGTTGAGCTGCTCGGGCGAGAGAAACAGTTCGAACGGGCGGTCCTGTGGAACTTTTGCAACGGTGTGGATCAGCGGTGTTTCATTGTCGAAGCCGATCTTGATACCGATGCCATCGATATGCGAAGCGAAAGTCGCCGTCGATGAAAACAGAAGCCGGACGGCAACATCTTCGCCCCGGGAAAACTGCGGTGAAACCGCGAAGTTCCAGGTATGCATCGCACCGGGCTTGATCATCTTCATCTTCGTCGCGCCGCCGCGTTCGTTGTGTGCGTATTCGAATTCCCGGGTCGTCAGCGCATTGCGGCGGAGGTCCTGCCAGGTCCCGGATTTTACGAGCGTTCCCGCCGAGCGCGCTTCCGGGCGCAGCGGCACGGCGCGGACCAGCACTGCCGTAAAGGCCAGCAGCCCCGCAATGAAGAGCAGATCGATTGCCCAGAACCCCAGCGTCTTGCCCAGCAGAATACCCCAGCGCGGAATCGGTTTGGTGCCGAAGGTGTGCATGATCCGGCTTTCAATTTCGCGCGCGACCGACAACGCCGAAAGAAGCACGATCAGCATCGCACCGAGCACCTCGCCGCTGGAGAGGCAATAATTCAGGATAACAAACGAACGCCCGGCGTGCGTGCCGTCGGCATCCGTAAAAAACGCCAGGCCGCCAAGCAGCAGTGCCAGCAGCGCCACAGTATAAAGAACTTTCAGGCGCAGCCCTTCACGAAAGGAGAGCACCGCTACTGCAAATACCTGCCGCGCCAATCGGCGCCCGCGCCCGCCCGGCCAGAGCAGTGTCGCCAGGACGATTCCCACCAGCGTCCACACCAGCGCTATCGCGGCGAAGCGGTCGTCGGCATTAACGTCGCGAGCAAGCGCTGCGAACACGGGCATCATTGATCCTGTTTTCCCTTGAACCTGCGTTTGCTACGGAATTGATCTTCAGCTCTTGGAACGCTCACGTTCGACCACCCGCATAAACAGCGTCTCCAGCCGCTCGCGGCGGCGATGGGTGCCGACCACTTCCCCGCCCTGGCGCTGCACTTCAGCCCGCACTGCCTGCGCGGCTGCGTCGCTCAGATTGCGCACAGACACTTCTGTCACATCGCCGACTTCAAGCAGCTCGCTGACCTTTCCTTCAAGCTGCAGCCGCCCGCGGTACAGCATCGCGATCCGGTCGCAGAGATCTTCGACATCGCCCAGCAGATGTGAGGAAAGGAGCACCGTTTTTCCCTGCGCCTTAAGATCCAGAATCAGTCCCTTGATCTCGTGCGACAGAATCGGATCCATCCCGCTGGTCGGTTCGTCGAGCAGGATCAAATCCGGATCATTGATCAGACAGGTGGCCAGTCCCACGCGCCGAACCATGCCTTTTGAATATTCTTTCAAGGGACGCTTGCGCGCGTGCTTGAGTCCAACGCGCTCGATCAGCTTTTCGGCGCGCTCCCGGCGCACTTCACGCGGCAGATCAAACAGCCGGCCGTAAAGATCCAGCGTTTCCTCGGCGTTCAGGAAGCGGTGCAGATAAGACTCTTCAGGCAGGTAGCCGATGCGCTGCTTGGAGTCCACGTCCCGCGGATCGGCGCCGAGCACGCGAACCTCCCCGGCCGTCGGGAAAATCAGTCCGAGAATCAGCTTGATGGTTGTCGTCTTGCCGGCGCCGTTAGGTCCCAGTAGACCGAAAATTTCACCGCGCCTGACGTTCAGGTTCAGGCCTTCCAGCGAGCGGACCGTCGGGCGTCCCCAGATGTCGGTGAAGTCTTTGGTCAGACCGGAACACCACAGGACAGTATCGGCAGAAGTGTGAGCGGGGGTTTCGTTCCGCATTCTAATCCGGGATGATAAAGTCTTTCGAAAAAGGCGAAAGTCAAAAGCCGCGCACACGCGCGTATGTCTTATACGCCCCTGGCGGCTGTCCGGTTCGTCTCTGCCGGCAAATAAATGACGTTCATCCACCAACTAACGGTCGAAGGATGATGTACAGCAGTGCAGACACGAGCGCTGAGATGGGAATCGTCAGCACCCACGCCATCACGATGTTCCCGGCGATTCCCCAACGAACGGCGGAGACCCGCTTGGAGGCACCCACGCCCATGATAGACGCAGAGATAACATGGGTGGTAGATACCGGCGCATGAAAAAAGTGCGTGGCGGCAAGGATCACCAGCGCGCCGGCAGATTCTGCCGCAAAACCGTTGATCGGTTTGAGTTTGATAATTTTATGGCCCATTGTCTTCATGATGCGCCAGCCGCCGGCTGCCGTACCCAGCGCCATGGCCGTCGCGCAGACAGCGATCACCCACGCGGGCACCACCAGGTCCCGGTGCTCCTGCCAGGCATTCAGATTCAGCCAGGTAGGAACGTCGGCCGGACGAGCACTGTAGTAACTGACCAGTCCCATGGTAACGATGCCCATGGCTTTCTGCGCATCGTTTGAACCGTGCGAGAGAGCCATAAAGCTGGCCGATACTAACTGAAGATGCTTGAAGTTCTTGTTCACGCGATACGGCGCCTTGCGGCGAACGATCCACAGCAGCATGACCATGATCAGGAAGCCCACGATCAGGCCCAGCAGCGGCGAGATGATCAGGAATTTAACGACTTTGAGCACGCCTTCGGAGTTCATCAGCTCCCAGAGTGTCGCCACAATTTCCCGCTTCTCGTCCAGCACGCGATGACAGAGCACCGCGCCCACCAGCCCGCCGACCAGCGCGTGAGATGAGCTTGAAGGAATGCCGAAATACCACGTAATGAGATTCCACGTGATCGCGCCGGATAGGGCACAAACAACGACGGTCTGGGTGATGGATGTAGGGTCGGCAATTCCGCCGCCGATCATCTTTGCGACTCCCACGCCCGCGAAAGCGCCCACGAAGTTGAAAATAGCAGCCAGCATGACTGCCGTGCGGGGAGGCAGGACGTTCGTCGAGACAACCGTGGCAATGGCGTTGGCGGTATCGTGAAAGCCGTTGATGTAATCAAACGCGATGGCCAGGACGATGACCGAAACGAGTAAGCTGAAGCCCTCATCCATTCTTCACCACCACCGATCGCACCAGATCCATGACGTCTTCGCTGGCATCGATCGCGTCTTCAAGTCCGTCCAGAATGTCCTTCTGCCGCAGAACCTCAATGGGATCTATGGTGACGGCAAACAGCCGCTCGAGCGCGGCACGGTAGATTTTGTCGCCTTCATTTTCGAGCGAATTGACATGAATGACGTGCACCTGGATTTCATCAATCTTGCTCATGTCCTGCAGCAGCGAAATACACTTGGACGCCTCGTGCGCCGCTTCCTGAGAAATGCGCACCAGCTGGCGCATGGGCTCGGTCAGTTCCGGAAGCTTGTAAAGTACAATCTGTCCGGCACACCGCTCCATGATGTCAATGACGTCATCCATGGCTGACGTCAGTGCGTGCAGATCTTCACGATCAAGCGGCGTCACAAAGGATTTATCGAGTTCTTCATAGAGCAGATGCGCCAGCTCGTCTGCCTCATGCTCCTGAGTTTGTAGCGCCTCGGCAATTCGCAGGAAGTCTTCCGGTCCTTTCGCGGTTTGAAACTGCGCAAAGGTGTCCGCAACTCCCGTCATCGCTTTGCCCATGGAATCCAGGTAGACGAAAAAGCGGTTTTCCCGGGGCAAAAACCATTTCACAACACGATCTACAAGCACGGTGGCCTCGTGGTCAGTAGTTTAGTTTTGGATGGCAACGCTCCTTTCATACCGCTTATATTGATCTTATCAATGTGAGGAAAATAATAAGCTGCGCCCTGTCCTTCGGCTGCCTCTGGTATTGAACGGCTGCGTGACGGTTTTTAACAGGATTTCCGCCGCACCATGGCGTAAACTCCGCTGCGGCGAGCTTAAGTGCTTCTACAAAAAAGGTGGGCGCCCTATGCAACCAAAATTTGCGATCTGTAACGAGTTGTACGAAGGCTGGCCGCTGGAAAAGGTTTTTGCCCACGCGGCGCAGACCGGCTACCAGGGCGTCGAAGTCGCGCCGTTCACTCTGGCCGAAGACATCCGCGAGGTCTCCGCTGCCCGCCGCGCGGATCTTCGCTCGGCCGCGCGCAAGGAAGGCATTGAGATCATCGGGCTGCACTGGCTGCTGCTCAAACCGCCCGGCCTGCACCTGAATGGTCCGGACGCAACAATCCGGCTGGCCACACGAAATTACCTCGAAGCGCTCATTGATCTATGCTCGGACCTCGGCGGCAAAATCATGGTTTTCGGCAGCCCCAAGCAGCGCGCCGTGCTCAGCGGCGATCACTGGAGCGAGGCGTGGAAGCGCACGGTTGAAGCGTTCACCGTGCTGTCCGAGCGCGCCCGGCAGCGCAATGTTGTGATTGCGTTTGAACCGCTAGCCTCGCGCGACGGATGCAACTTCATCAATACGATGGTTGAAGGCTCGCTGCTGGTGCGGGAGGTGAATTCTCCGGCATTCAAGCTGCATTTGGACGTCAAAGCCATGTGCGGCGAGGGCCGTCCCATCGCCGAGACGATTCGCCTTGAAGGCGGCAATTGTCTGGCACACTTCCACGCCAACGATCCCAACTTGCGCGGTCCGGGGATGGGCGAAATGGCGTTTGAACCCATCGCGCAGGCGCTCAAGGAAATCCGCTACACCGGCTGGGTTTCTGTTGAGGTTTTCGACTACTCGCCCGGTCCTGAAAAGACGGCAGAGATCAGCGTCAAAACGCTGCAGCGCGCCTTTTCGGTGTGACTTGTGCCTGGGTGGAGAGCGTTTAATTTGATGCTGCCCGCGGAAGGCTGTCTTATGGGTCTGGAGATTCGTTCGTGCCACGTGGACTTGTGATATTCCTGGTCAGCGTCACGGTCATTGCCGTGCTGGGCTTCTGGGGATTGCCGTACGTCAAAAACAAGATGTTCGGCGAATCGCTGCAGACCAGCGTAAAGATACTGGGCGTTCCCGAAGAGAATTTCGATGTGGATTTCAACGGGCAGTCCGTCAGCCGGACCATTGTCGACCTGGAAATTCTCTTCCCGATGGGCCGAGCGCCGGAGAACCACAAGGAACTGTTCGTTGTCTCCGAGAGCGGTGCTCCGATAGAGGTCAACTGGACGCGGCCGGAGACGCGCGAGGATATCCCTGAAAAGGGCATCACGCGCTGGGTTATCAAGCCAGCATTTTTTCCGATTGGCTTTCGGAAGGGAATTCTGCGCAACAAGTACAGCGACCTGTGCACGATCGAAATTAAAGCGGTGCGAGCAGCGGCGCCGTGACGGTCATCAGCGCGGCTGCGTGCTGAGCCTGGATACAGCAGAACCCGGCCTGAATGAGGATGTCATTCAGGCCGTCTCCACGGTTTATTCAAATCAGCTTTGATCAGCTCTTGGGAGTTGCAGCGGTCTTCGCGGCCCGGTTGGCGGCAAGCGCCAGGCGGGACTTCTTGCGGTCAGCGCGCTTTTTTGGAATCGTGTTCTTGCGAGCGGCACGGTCGAGCGCTTTGAAGGCGCCGGACAGAGCGGCTTTCGGATCGGCTGCCTTGCCCGTGGCGATCTCGGCGGTGACGCGCTTCAATTCCTTCTTGAGAGCGATCGTATTGCCGCGATTGCGGTGGCGGCGCTTAAGGTTCTGACGTTCACGTTTGTCTGCGCTGAGTGAATGACCCATCGATAATTCCTTCTTTACCCGGTAGTGCTAAAAACGAAACGCGCACAACTGCGTGCGCGCCGAGGCAAAAAGAATACATGCAAGGCGGCACGAGCGCAACTGCCAAGTTCAATTCTTATGCAGGATTTACAGCCGATGAATCAATCTCCCGCTGCTTCGTCCTGCTGATCGGGCACCCTCCAAAAGCATAAAATTTTGCGCTTCTGGGGCCAAGTCAGTGTAAATCAGTCAAACACCTGTTAACTGGAGATGACAAGAATGCTGCGAGTTTCGATTGTTCTGCTGGTGAGCTGTTTTCTGCTGGTCCCGGCGCACGCCGAGGAGACGCCCAAGCTGAAGGCCCTGCTGATCCTTGGCGGCTGCTGCCATGATTATAAGACTCAAAAAGACATCCTGAAGAAAGGCCTGGAAGAACGCGCCAACGTCGAAGTGACGATCGCTCACGACCCGGACACCACCACCAAGCACAAAAATCCCGTCTATGAAAACCCCGACTGGGCTAAAGGCTTCGACGTGATTATCCACGACGAGTGCTCGGCGGACGTGAAGGATCTGGCGGTCATCGAGACTATTCTCAAGCCGCATAAAGAAGGCGTTCCGGCCGTGCACCTGCACTGCTCGATGCACAGCTACCGCAGCGCGGGCTTCCCGAAGAATACGCCCTGGTTTGAATTCACCGGCCTGGCCACCACCGGCCATGGACCGCAGCTGCCAATTGAAATTAATTTCGTCGACAAGGAACATGCGATCACCAAGACGCTTCAGAACTGGACCACCGGTAACGAAGAACTCTACAACAACACCACCGGCAAGCTTTACGATACGGCAGCGCCGCTGGCGCGTGGAAAGCAGGTCGTAAAGAGCAAAGACGGCAAAGAGAATCCGGTCGAGACGATCGTGGCCTGGGTGAACACCTACAATGAGAAGACGCGGGTTTTCGGAACGACCATCGGACATAACAACGCAACCGTTCAGGATCCACGCTACCTTGACATGGTTACGCGCGGAATGCTCTGGTCGTGCGATAAGCTGAACGATAAGTACCTGAAGCCTGCCAGGTAAATCCGCCATTTCCAGTTCCTGCAACGCGGCCCGGCTCCATGCCGGGCCGTTTCTTTTGACCTGTGATTCTTAAGCTTGCCAAAAGACTTCTCACAGGCGCGAAGCATGAGGCGGCAGAGCGATCTTTTCATTTCCAGTACCTCAATCATGTAAACAGTTTGTATCAGTGCCAAAAAATAATGCTCTGGAACAACATTTGGATTGTGTCACGCGGCATCAGGAGCGTCGCGTATGCAGATCGATCCGCTATTTACCGACACCCGTCCGGCCATTCTGCTTGCGGAGGATGACCCGGATCAATCGGATATGCTGCGCGAAGCGCTTGAGGACGAAGGTTACCGCGTTGAAGCCGCCTTCAGCGGCGATGTCGCAGACCGCAAACTCGTAGATCGCCGATTTGATTTAGTCATTCTCGATATTCGTATGCCCGGTTTGCATGGCGAGGCCGTGATGAAAGCGTTCCGCAGTCGCAAGAACGGAAAAGCGACTCCCGTCATTATCGTGTCTGCATTCGCCTCGGCGGCGGACATGGAGCGTTACCAGGCAACCGGCGCAACCGCAAGCTTCGCCAAGCCCTACAGTCTTGACGAGCTGCTGGCGTGCATCGCGCGCCTGACCGAACGAGAGCGGAAAACCCATGCGCAGCCTTGACCTGCATATCCCTTCACGCCGGCAGCGCTGGCGGGAGTCCATCCATGAATTCCTGCATGTGCTGCGCGACCCGTTTACCTACGCGCCACGCAAGAACCCGGAGGTCGTGTTTGGATTTCTCTGGGGCCTGCCGATTCCTGTTTTTGCGATTGGAATTCATCTGCATGCCGCGGGCTTGAACTGCGATTTAAATGTCTGCCTTGCCATCCTCAGGTCGAACCCCGGTTACATCGTGTTCCTGCTTCATCCCTTCTTATTTGCGATGCTCTTTGGCGCCCTGGGGACCATGCGTGCGCACCGCGAAGCCCACATCCGCAAGCTGCTCGAAGATGAAATCCACCGCACGGAAGAACTCTGCGAGGCCAACACGCGTTTGCAGGAACTGGACAAGATGAAGTCCGAATTCATCGCCAACGTCACGCATGAACTCAAGTCCCCGCTGGTTACCGCGCTGGGCTACACCGACCGGATTCTGGGCCGCCACCTGGGAGAGATCAACGAGCGCCAGCAGAAGGGCCTTGAGGTCGGCAAGCGCAATCTCATCCGGCTTCGCAAGCTGATCGATGAAATTCTTGATTTTTCAAAGCTGGATGCCGGCGTCGCCAAGTTCGAATCCCAGCCCGTGAACTTCAGCGAAACGATCGAGTCGGTCATGGAGAATCTCGCTTTGAAAACGAAGGATCGCGGAATGGCTGTGCAAATCGAGCTGGCCGATCCAGCCGCTCGCGTGCTGGGTGATGCAGGCAAGCTCTACCAGGTTGTTCTTAATCTGCTGGAGAACGCAATCAAGTTTTCGGCCGATGGCAGCACGATTACGCTGCGCCTCCTTCAAGACGGCAGTAAATGGCATCTTATCGTGCAGGACCAGGGCTGCGGCATTCCCGCTGACGTACTGCCCAGGTTGTTCCAGCGCTTCTACCAGGTGAATGCATCGCTCAACCGCACGCATGACGGAGTGGGCCTTGGCCTGGTCATCGTCAGCAAGATCGTGGAAGCCCATTCAGGACGCATCTGGATCGAAAGCGAACCCGGCGTTGGTACGCGCGTTCATGTTGAACTGCCGGTTCTGCAGGAAACTGCAAACACAAAGGAGGCGACCTATGCCACGGCTACTCCTGGCTGAAGACCAGGACGATCAGCGCCATCTCTATGCTGACATCCTGAAAGATGCCGGTTTTGAGGTCATCGAAGCACGGAATGGCGCAGAAGTCCTCGCGCTGTTTCAGAAACGCAAGCCCGATATTCTGGTGCTCGATATCCAGATGCCCGGCATCGACGGCATCGAGGCACTCAGCAAGGTCGTCGCTAAAGACCGCCTCGTGCCGGTGGTGCTGCACAGCGCCTACCCGGCGTACAAGGGCAACTTCCTGACGTGGGCGGCGGATGGCTTCGTCGTAAAATCGGGCGAAGCGGATGATCTGCTTGCCACGGTCCGAAGAGTATGCGAAGAGCGCGGTATCGCTCTTCCTGCGCCACTCTGAGCCCATTCAAGAAAGGTCTGGCACATGAATGTTGTTTTTCTCGAGCTCGAAGCCTGGGAGCGCCCTTACCTGGAAGAACGGCTCCCGGCCGGACACCAGTACACGTTTCTTGAGCAGCCCGTCTGCGCCGACAACGCCGGCCTGCTCGCGGCCTGCGATGTTCTTTCGCCCTTCATCTTCAGCCGCGTTTCCAAAGAGGTCCTCGCGTCGGCAGCGCAGCTCAAGCTGATCTCCACGCGTTCGACAGGCTTCGATCACATCGACCTGGCTGCGGCGAAAGCGCGCGGCATTCAGATCGCCAATGTTCCCGAGTACGGTTCAAACACGGTGGCCGAGCACACCTTTGCGCTGCTGCTCGCTCTTTCGCGCCGCATTATTCCCGCGTACATCCGGACACGCGGCGGCCGCTTCACCACGATCGGCCTGCGGGGATTCGATCTGCGCGGCAAAGTGCTCGGCGTGATCGGCACCGGCAACATCGGCCTGCATGTCATCCGCATGGCGCTGAGCTTCGGCATGGTCGTGATCGCCTACGATCCGTTTCCGCGTCAGACCCTGGCCGACGTGCTTGGGTTTCAATACTGCACGTTCGACGAGCTGCTGGGCAAGAGCGACGTGGTCACGCTTCATTGTCCCGCCACGCCGCAGAATAAACACCTGATCAACGCAGAGACGCTCACGAAGATGCGCCGCGGCACAGTGATTCTGAACACGTCGCGCGGATCCTTGATCAACACACACGATCTGCTCGCGGCGCTGCATTCGGGCCATATTTCCGGCGCAGGACTCGATGTCCTCGACGGCGAGGGCGCGATCAAGGAAGACGTTGAGCTTCGGAAGGATATCGCGCGCGAAGAGCTGCTCGCCGCAGTCGATGCGCACCGCCTGCTCACGCGCGAAGACGTGATCGTCACGCCGCACAACGCGTTTAACTCGGAAGAGTCGGTGCGCCGGATTCTCGACACAACCGCAAAGAATATCCGAAGCTTCTGCGAGACGGGAAAGGCGGCAAATCTGGTGAATGCCTGAGCCGAGCCCCTGTACGCATGGGTCCGCTGCGATGTCCCCCCAATATAAAGAAACGATTAGCGAAGTCGATTTGTCGCGACTTTCCTGCTGAAATTTTCAGCGGCCGCGCAACCTGCTGTGGCTGCATCACTTCCAGCAGCACTTTTTTTCATCAAATTCGAAAACTTGGAAACGCGTATGTCACTGCACGAGATGTTGTCTACTACAGATTGTGTCCGGCGCAAAACGGTGTGTAGAAGGTTGGTGTCCCCATGCAAGGCCCGGATCCGAATTGTGTCTCGGAGGGACAGCGGAGGGTAGCCCGGGGTGAGCACGACGCGGAGCGTCTGCGTATCCGCACGTGATTCACGTTTTTCGCGCCCCGAAGGCGGCGCCGGAAGCTTTGCGCGATTCCGGGTTCTCCTCCGGCGCACCCTTCGGGGCGCAAGTGATATTGGGGTACGCGTTCCGGGGGTAACGCGGCGCTTCGCGTCCGCTCACCCCCGGCTACCCTCCACCGTCCCTTCGGGACGGTACAGCCCGGCTCGCGGCAATGGTAGGGGCCGGGTATGACACTGCCACCAGCCACCCATGAAAAGGAGCAAGCCGCGACCAGCGTGCAAGCCGATGCCACCCGCCTTCTTTTTCAAGAGGGTAATTCATCCGGATCCAGAGACCTCGTACGCGCCAAAACCGTCGTAATCGCCATTTACATGACCAGCGCGATGACTGAATTCGTAGACAAAAAGATCCACCGTGATTTCGTCCACCGGATGAATTATTGTGACAGTAAGCCCGTATTTTGAATCCTCAGGCTTTGCGACACGTATTTTAGCGTTATCCCAACGTTTGTTAACCCATCGAGTAAATCGCGTTCGATCCTTACTCGTATTGAACAGAAATTCATGATTCACTTCGCGGGGCACGTCGACTTTGTCACCATTCTTTCTACGAAGGTCAACTTGAGCACGTGCGAGTAATAGACTTTGGAGGCCGATGCCAGGATGAAGTATCCGATAAAAATTCTCCCAAGGTTTATCTATTGCTATTTGTATTTTACAATCTACTAACTCTTTGAATTCTCCTAATATCGTGCGAAGCGGTGCGAATGACTGAAGTTCTGCCGCGGCCCCGTAGCAAAAATAAACCATCTTTGATTCCCCGACGTTGCTACCCGCGTAAACCGAGCGCGGCCGAAACAATCGCCGGAAGATTCCTTTGGGTTCGAGGCTAAAAAGATCAGAGAATCGCGTTTCAATTTTTTCAAAGGCGTCAATGTTTGCCGGTAAGCCGTTCTCCACAGTGTTAATGTAATTTCCTGTCACGACCATGATCGCCGGAAATCGTTCGCGGAACGTATCTGCGTTGCGGTCTACCGTAATCTTATGTACAGCGTCTTCCTGCCATCGATGGTACACCATAATGTTTTGCGAATTCATTCTTAAGAGCATACTCCGAAAAGCGGTTCTGCGGCAAGAAGCAGCATACGAACTCTAGTCCTTCACACTTCTCGGACACGGCCGATGGCACTGGCAACACGGTGGCCCCGTTTAAAAGCGTGCCACTGGTGGCTTGTGTTCAGTGAAGACACATAGGTAACATATGTTGAAGAGACATGGGTTACACTTTTGCCGACGCTTTTTCGCCCTGCGGGCGGGATTTATCGCGCTTTGGCCAGAGGATGAAAGAGATGGAGCGGCGAGTTTACCGCTCTCATCCCCTGGCCCGGCTAAGGCGCTCGAGTTGGTTCCCACCAGAGCTCTATCCTCCTTGCCGGCTAAATGAAAGTATCCGGTTTCAGTTCAGTGAATGCAATACGCCGCACGATCGTCTGGGCGTAGTAAACAAGGACTTCATGATCGTTCTCTTCGACGCGCACACTATCGCCGACGACTCCACGCCCCACCAGAATCCTGTACTTGCGCCAGCGAATGTCTCCAACGGGCGAGACTTTCCGGACGGCTGCGTCCGCTGGGTAAATCAGATCGGGAAGTTGTTCAGGCCGGCGTCGCGCGCTGGGACGATAACGCGTGAGCGGCGGCTTGTCGGCCAGCGCTTCATGAGGCCGGAGCAGATTGTACGTTTGCGAACGCCAGCGATCACAGTCGAAATCAAAATGTGCGATGCGATCGCGGCGGACGAATGGCCAGAGTTCGCGTTCCAAGGTCCCATGCAGGCGCTCTATCTTTCCTTGAGTCTGCGGATGATAGGGCCGGCCGTGAATGCAGCGAATATTGAGGCGTAGAAGACGCGATTCAAACCACGATGTCGACGGCAGATGTTCCACGGTGGTGCAGCCGAAGAAGTTGTCGCAGAGGATCTCCTCGGGCAGCCCAAACTCACCGAAAACATCCCAGAGAATCTGCCAGGCACTGCGCGTCGTTTGCTGGGTGCAGGCGCGCAGAGCCAGGAGAAATCGCGAGTGATCATCGAGGATGGTGAAGGGCGCAATCCGGCGTCGTTCGACCTCCAGCGGGCCTTTAAAATCGCATTGCCAGAGTTGATTGGGGGCGCCGCGTTCGAAGAACTGCAGGGAAGCGTCCGGCTTTGCTTTCTGTATCCGGCCGTTGCGACGCAGAATATTCGCGCAGGTCCGAATGCTGGGTACGGAAGCTTCAAGACTGATCAAAATGCGCACGTATCTTGCGCGGTCCCCAGCCATAGCGGTCGCGAACGTCGAGTACGCGTTGTTCAGTGGCGGCAGCGGTCTGCGCGGGCGAACTGCGCGGCCGGCGAGAATGATCCAGCAGCGGCCGAATGCGATCGGCATCAAAGCGTTTGAGCCATTTGTAACCTGTCTTGCGGCTGATACCGAACTCACGGCAGGCTGCCGAAACGGGCTTTTTCAACGTGCGAACCAGATGAACAAACGCCAATCGAATATCAGACACAGGAGCCACCTTCCAAGGCATCGCTTCGCCCTCCCCTTAGAGCGAATCTTGCCTCAAAAAAGTGTTACCTATGTGTCTTCAACACCTGTAACCCATGTCGGTGCACTCGAACACAAGCCACCACTGGCACACGGGATAGGGCCACCGTGTTGCGAACGCCACTATTCATCAGCTTGCTTTGTTTTAGTGCCTTCTTGGCGCTCTTGGCGCCTTGGCGTTCTTGGCGGAAAAGGCAGTTTACTTCGCCTTCGCCTTCGCCAGCGCCAGCGCGGCGAGCTGGCCCTGGCGGGCGTAGTCGATGGCTTCGCCGAGAATGCGGGCGGTTTCCTGCGAGGCGTGGAAGCCCATCGAGTTTTCTGCGGCGATGAAATCCAGGCGCCACTGCGCTTTGCGGTGGAAGTTCAACGCTTCTTTCAAGGCCTCATCATCCACACCCTCTTTGCGAGCGGCATTGATCGCGTCCATCATGTCCGTCAATGCCTTGG
>DASPJR010000079.1:0-24088 GCA_035628505.1 Planctomycetota bacterium
CGTCGCTCTTCTTCCAGGCGTTGCCGCCAGCGGCCAGCCACTTGGGAGCGTGCGCGCGGTCCATGACGGCGCGGTCCATGCGCACCAGCTTCGGGTTGTGGCAGAGGCACTGGGACGTTTCGAGCTCGCCCGCGTGCCAGCCCGGCGTCTCTTCCGTGGGGCCTTCCAGAACGTCCTTGAGCATGCCGAGGTAGCGTTCGGCGTACGGCTTGTAGTAGGCGACAACCGCGCCCGTTTCGTTGCGCAGCTTGCGCAGCACCGGATCGACGACCTTCACGTTCGAGCCGTGGCCGTTGACGAAGATGATGCGGTTGAAGCCGTGGTGAATCAGGCTGCGGCCCATGTCATACAGGAGATTCAGGTAAGTCTCGACGCGCAGGGTCATCGAGCCTGTGCCATCGCCGGGGTTCTTCAGGTGCTGCGGGCTATAGCCCAGCCACAATGTCGGCGTGTAGAGGATGCCAGCTTTTTCACCGGCGCGGCGAGCGACTTCGGTGCTGCTGATCGAATCGCAGAAGAGCGGCAGGTGCGGTCCGTGCTGTTCGAGCGACGCCTTGGGAATCAGGATCGTGTCCGAGTACTTGAGATACTCTTTGACGTCGACGCAGGACAGATCGCCGAGGCAGTACGACGGCAGCTTGAGCTTATCGAGTGTCGCGCGGCGCGGTGCGTGAGCCTGGTCCTGGAAGGCCGGCTTGATGTGCGCTGCCGGTCCGCTGGCGCGCTGGTTCTTGTCCCAGGCAATCACGCCCTTGGCGCCGGAGCTGTTGCCAGTCGCGCCGCCGCCGCCGTAATTATCGACCTCAATGACAGCAGCTTCTTTTTTGCCCTTTGCTTTCGACTTTGTTGCCATGTCTTGCTTCTCTCCTCTTGAGGGTAACTTTGTTTTTGAGTGTCATCCTGATCGTTGCGCTTGATCAGAGCGCGGCGCTCAGCATGGCACTCGTGGCCCTTACGACAGAAACAATTTTACGGCTGCGTCGTGAACGACCTTCGCGAAGGACTCGTCGTTTACGTGCGCGTCAACTTCCTGGTACTGAATTTCTTTGCTCAAGCCGTTCTTCAGTTCAGCACGGAACGCCGCATCGATTTCCGGATCCCAGAACTCGCCTGTCTTGCCATCCTTGGAGAAGTTCGGAATCGAGAGGCCCTGAGTCGGAACGATGACGATGACTTTGCCTTTGCTGGCGTTGAGCTTCCTGCAGACCACGCGCGCAGCTTCGAGCTGCTCTTCTTTCGATGCGCGCACGAGCGTGAATTCGGGATTGTGATAGTGGCTTGGGCGGCTGCGCAGATTCTCGGGGATCGTCTCTTTGCGGCCGAAAACCATGAAATCGATGCTGCCGGGAACGATCAGCTGCGGCAGGCCGTGCTTGCCGGCCGCGTCCATGCGGGTCGGGCCGCCCATGTGGAAGCCGCCGCCGATTTCCCCGATGACTTCGCTGAGGGTGTAATCGATGACGCCGTGGAGCAGTCCTTGATCGATGAGTTCTTCCATCGCCGGACCACCGACGCCGTTGGCGTGGAAAATCACCAGGTCGCAGCCGAGCGGCTCGATCTGCTTTTTGATCCACATCAGCGGCCGCGTGGTATTTCCGAGCATCGTTGCGGCGATCTGCTTCTTGGTCTCCGGCTTCTTGCCCGCTTTCTGGCTCTTTTCGTAGGCGATCGCTCCGCCAGCCACGCATGCTGACGCCGAGTCAAACACGGCGCGCGCGACAGCGTTCAGACCAAGGATGTCGACGACCGAGTGCATCACGAAAATGTCTTTAGTGCCGATGAACGGACCGAATGGCCGGCGGCCGGAGGCGATAGGCGAGACGATGATCTTGGGGATTCCGATCGGCAGCACTTTCATTGCCGCCGCCGCGAGCACTCCGCCTTCCGCACCGCCGAGCGAAATGATGCCGTGAATCTTGCCTGCGTCGTAGAGCTCGCGCGTGATCTTCCTGACGCCTTTGAGCATCTCCTCGACTGCTTTGCCGCGGCTGCCCGCGTTGCGCAGTTGATCGATGGTGTGGCCTGAGGCGACAGCGACCTGCTGGCGCGTGAAGTCGGGCTTGCAGCCTTCGGCCTCGCCGAGGATGCCGCTATCGAGCAGCAGCGCCTGACAGCCCGCGTCGCGAATCCGTTCCGCGAGATAGTTGGACTCAGGGCCCTTTGTGTCCATCGTGCCGATTACGAGTACCGTCGCCATGTTCAAGAGTCTCGAAGTCGTCAGATTTCTTTGTGAGCTGGGCTTCGGGAAGTTTCCTGGTTTCCCGAAGCTCCAGTCTCACTTACTTAGTTTTCTTTGCGTCTTTGCCTGAGACAATCCGTTTACTTCGGCTCGCACTTGCGGATGTGCTCGATCGTGCGCTTGAAGTGGACGCTGTACTGCTCGTTCGTCATCGGGTAGCCGCCGTGGTCGATGATGAACTTGGTCTGGTGATCCATGTTCGACAGGTCGAAGTTGATATTGAAGAGCTCGGGCGTCACAGGCGAGCGGTCTCCGGGGATCACGAACTCGGTCGTCAGGCAGCCTTCGTAGCCGACTTCCTTCAGGGTCGCGAGCAGCTTGGTCCAGTCCCAGTTTCCATCGCCCGGCGCGCGGCGGTTGTTGTCGGCGATATGGAAGTCGAAGAGCTTCTTGCCGACTTTGCGGATCGTCGCCAGAGGGTCTTTTTCTTCGATGTTGATGTGGAAGGCATCGAGACAGACGCCAACATGTTCCGGGGAACCCACGGCTTCCATCAGCGCCAGGGCCTGTTCGCCGCGGTTGAGGAAGTTGGTTTCAAAGCGGTTGAGCGGTTCGAGCGCGATGCGGACTTTCTTTTTCGCGGCATGCTCGGCGAGAACTTTGACGCCTTCGACGGCCCAGCTCCATTCGTTCTTCGGGCTGTCCATCGCGACAATCTTGCCGACTTCCGACGGAACCAGCGTCAGCACTTCGCCGCCCAGGTCATTGATCAGGTCGATGCAGGCCTTGACGTATTCGACCGACTTCTTGCGTTCCTTGGCATCGCCGTGAATCAGGTCGCGCTTGTTGAGCATCAGCGTCACAGCGCCCCAGCATTCGAGCTTGTACTTGGCCAGCGTGGCGCGCATGGCTTTGCGGTCTTCGTACTCCGGGCGTTCGGGCGAGCCCATGATTTCAATGCCCCAGAATCCGCAGTCGCCCAGGCGCTTGGCGGTGACATCCAGCGGTTCGTCGCGCATCCAGTTGTGGGCGGAAAGACGATATGCCATGGCGGGTGTTCTCCTTCTCTTGTGCCGCAGACCGGCAGTCGACGTGCCGGAAGACGCAGCAGGGCCCTGTTTTCACCACGGAGAGCAGAGGCTGCTTCATCGCGCGGCAAGTGACGTTTTGTTAAACTCTACGTTTATGACGAGCTCATCTTGTCACATTCCTACACCGCACGCAAGTTAAAAAGTGATAAATTTTGAGATGAAATGTTAGATTTTGTGACGATCGGATGTTGCGTTTCGTGCGATTTCAGAGGATGTAACAGCGTTACGAAGCGATCTCGCGCACACCATTTTCCGTGACGAGAATATCGAAATCGTTGAGCACGCCAAGAGGGTAGGGGGCGAGGAAATTAATCTTCGTCGTGTCGAGGCACAGAATGACTTTGTTCGCACGCGCCATGAAGGCCTGCTTCACTGCCGCGCCTTCAGGCGTCGAATCGTACACCTGGCCTTCATCTTCCATCAGCCCGGCGGCTGAGACGATCGCAAAATCGAAACGCATGCCTTCGAGCGTCTTGATCGCCAGCGGGCCGACCAGCGAGCCCGTGCGCGGATGCGGTTCACCGCCCGTGAGCGCCAGGCGAAAACCGACGTTTCGGCGCTGCAGTTCCATGAACAGCGGAACGCCATTCGTAAGTACGAAGGGATTCGGGTTTTCAGGCGACGTTTTCAGTACGCCGGCCAAAGCGAAAACGGTCGTGCTCGCGTCGAACGCAAGCGTCCGGGCCGTGGCGACGATTTTAGCCACGTGCTTGGCAATCAGTTCCTTTGCCGTCGCGTTCGCCGGCTTTCGCTCCGTAAAGGGCATGGCCGTTTCTTTTGCCGATGGCTTGCTGATGACCGGCACGGCCCCGCCGTGAACTTTCCGCAAAAGGCCTGCGGCTGAGAGCGTGTCCAAGTCGCGATGAACAGTCATGCGGCTGACGCGCAGCATCTCGCTGGCGTTGGCGACCGACAGAGCACCGTTCTTCTTGAGCGCTTCCAGAAGCTTGCGGCGGCGTTCTTCGGCGATCATTTCAAGGGACACGAGCTGCCTCCTTTTTCATGGCTACACCACGAAGTAACATTTTGTCACAAAATATCAAGTGACGAAAAGTGAAGATTTGGGAGAGCAGATATCGCCGAGATGCAACCGCCCGTAATTTCCACAATAAGACTGTGCCTTGCGTACGCTGGGCGCATGGACGTACACTTCAGCTATGCGGATCGGCATCGATGGGCTTCATCTCTTTGGCAATTACGCCGGCATCGCTGGCTCGCTGGCAAAGCTTGTCGAGGCGCTTCGTCACACGTGCCCGCATGACGAGATCGTTCTCTATGTGCCGAGTGATTTCAAAGGTCCGCCAGTCGCGAACGGAGACGCCGGACTATCGATTCGCAAAACATTTTTCCCCGGAAGCTGGCGGACCATTCGCACGCTCTGGCGAAACTTTCGCCTGCAGAGCTGCACCTACAAAGACCAGTGCGATCTGCTGCACGGCCCCACGTACGCACTGCCAGGACTGATGACCAAACCGGCCGTTGTCACCATTCACGATGTCATCGCGTTTTCTCATCCGCTGTTCTGTACGCCTGGCAGCGCACGCGTACAAAAGCAGATCATTCCCAAAAGCGTGTCGGTCGCGCGACGCATAATTGTGCCGAGTCTCGCTTCAAAAGAAGAACTGTTGAGAAACGTCAAAGAGGCTTCAGCCGAGCGGATCGATGTCATCCCGTGGGGAGTGGGTGAGGAATTCAGGCCGCTCAGCGGAATTGAAACGATGAGTGAAGGCGCACGGGCAGCGGCGCGGGCGGCGCTGAATCTGCCGGAGCGCTACGTTCTTTATGTGGGCAACATCGAACCCAAAAAAAATCTCCCGGCGCTGATACAGGCCTTCTTCGCGGCGAAGATGAACAAGAAGTTTCCTCACAAGCTCGTGATCGCCGGCCAGAAAGGCTGGTCGATGGACAATCTCGAGCGGCTCATCCGCGAGCACAAGGCCGCCGACTATGTTTATTTTACGGGCTACGTTCCGCAGCGGGCGCTCCCAGCGATGTACAGCCTCGCGGATCTGTTCGTCATGCCCTCGCTGGTTGAAGGCTTCGGCATGCCGGTGCTTGAAGCCATGGCATGCGGCTGCCCGGTCGTGATCAGTTCAGATGCCGCGCTCCAGGAAGTCTGCGCCAGCGCCGCGCGAACCGTTCCTTATGACGCGCAGAAACCGCTGCAGCCGTTGCGCGAAGCAATCGAGGAACTTCTTCTAAATGACGCCGCACGTGCGGAGCTGATAACACGCGGCCGCCAGCGCGCGAGCCTATTCACCTGGGAGCGTACGGCAAAGCTGACGCGCGAAAGTTACCAGAAAGCGCTGCAGTAATAATAAACGCGGCATTTCTGCCGCGCTCAATCTACTCCAGATCAACTTGCTTTCATGCATCATGCATCATGCGTCAGCTCACTTCTTCTTCGAATTCATGTACGCCTGGAAGTGCTGCGGGAACTGCTTGAGGAATGACGTCACGTTGCTTTGCGTGCACTGTTCGCCGGCGAAAGCGATGAGTTTGTCGCCGTTTGGCGCGCAGATGACCAGCGTGTTCGGGCCGGCACCGTACTTCTTCATCTTCTCGACGTTCGCCGCGCCGGCAGTGATTTTCGCGAACTGCGAAATACCGGCTTTCTTCAACTCATTCGGCACAGCGGGCGTATCGAAGATGGTTGTGGGGGCTTTGGGATTGTATTTCTTCGCGGCCATGAACGCGGTGCCGCCCTCGCCCGCATATTTTGCGGCCTCTTCGGGGCAAAAATAGAGCGCGAAGGCTTCATTCTTTCCCGCTGCCGTGGATTGCGCTGTTTCAACCGATTTGGCCCAGCCGACCGCCGGGCATCCTGCGGCGCCTCAGGCCGCGTACAGTGAAGCGGTGCAGGCCAGCGACAGAAGCGCGGCCAGGGCGAACTTGAAACGCATAGCTGATCTCCTTTAGGAAACAGAACCAATAGCGGACTGTTCGATAAGTACTAAATAGCAGCCTCAGCGTTTGCAGGCAATTACAATGTCTAAATAAAATTGTAATATCGATGAAAAGCCTGCACGTGTGCGAATTTCAGATCACCCTGATACCGTTAACGGTGTTTCCAGAGCTCGCCCCGCGTTCAGCTCGTGACAAAGATTCTTAATGCGGTTCACCTCCTCCACTCCGAGCGAGAGAATCGGGAATGCCGTTTTATTGTGGTAAAGCGGCTCATCGAGATCGACCCACTTGCGGCAGAGCTCGCCGTCTGGCGTGCCGGGAATAGGCGAGAACTCCGACAGCATGATGCGAATGCCCAGACTGCTGGCGAAGCGCATCGACTCCTCCACATGCTGCTGGTCATTCTGAGGGTGCGCAAAAATCAAATACGCATGAATGTGATTGATGTCGGCTCCAGCAGAGACGAGATTCTCGATCGCCGTGCCGAGCTCGTGCGAATAAACCTTGCCGCCGGTCTTTTTCTGCCATTCGTACGCACTGCTCTCGAAACCGAGATACACAATTTTGAATCCAGCTTCGATCATCAGCTGTGCCAGCTCTTTGCTGATGAACCGCGCGTTCAGCGCGTTGGGCGTGTGAAAGTTCACGCGCCGCGGACGCTTCAGCACTTCCTTCAAGTACGGAATGAGAATGCGATCGGGCTGGTAGAGCAGCGCGTCATCATAGAAAACAACGTTCTCCACACCGCACGCCAGCAGATGGTCGAATTCGGCCAGGGAGCGCTCCAGCGGCCGCGCGTGAAACGTCGGGTAGACCTGCGGCACCGAGCAGTATGTGCACTTGAACGGGCAGCCGTCCGCAAGTTTTTGAACGCCGGTATTCAGCCGCGGATAAAGGTCCCAGAGCGGCAGAGCGCTCGGGTCCGGTTCAAGCTGCAGAAATTTCCAGAGAGGCTCGAGATTCAGTCCGTCCACGAGCAGATCGGCGCCGATAGTCTGAGCGTGCTGCCTGCAGAGTGTCGCGTAGACGCCGCCGATGATGACTTTTGTCTGCGGCGAAAATGCGCGCAAGTCGGCGATGACTTCCTGAATACCCGGATACCAGTAGGTCATGACACTCTGGATCAGCACCGCGTCAAAGGGGCCGTTCTCGCAGAGAAACGTCTGGAATGTGCTGCGCGGCAGGCCCAAACGGTTGTATCGTCGCGGAATATTTTCGAAGATTGCCGGCTTGGGTAGCGGCTGCGAAAAGAACTCGCCCCGTCCCCAGCGGTCTGAGCGGTACTTGCGGCCTGGGGGCGCCGGCGGAACAAGCGGCGAACTGCGGTCCATGAAATCGAAGAGCTGGAAGTGTGCTTTGCCGCGCAGAAATCCCGCGACGCGCAGCATACCGTAAGGCTTCAGCCAGAAGTCGTAAGCTGAGAAGTCGTGGACGGGAGGATTAAGCAGCAGTATTTTCTGCATTGTTATCAGCTATCGAAAGACAGGAGTCGCTTCGCCGAAGCAAAGTCTAATCGAGAACGTGTTGAAGGAAAGCGGGATCTCATACGTGAGAGCGGGTGTATGCTGCTGCGATGAATTATGACCAAAACGAGACTCGTCTTTCTGATCTTTTCGATGCTTTGCGCGGAGGTCACGGCGGGTGATTACCCGTTATGGGACAGCGCTGAGTCTGTGCAGAAATATGCCAGGCGCGTAGGATTGAACGCGACAGAGTCGCTGGAACTCGGCAATGGCGTGACGCTCGATCTGGTGCTCATCCCCGCCGGGCGTTTCATCATGGGCGCTCCCGAGCAGTCAATGCCCTCAATTTACCCCGAGGATGGCGCCGCAATCATTGTTCTTGGCGGGCTGCTGCTGTTCGAGTTCATTCTTTTTGGAATCGTGTATTCCCGTAAGAAGGGCGCAAGGCCGCAGCTTTCACTCCTGCGTTATCTGATGTGCATTCTCGCGCTGTCGCTACTGGTGTACGGCGGCGTGTACTATTACGAGGCTAATCAGGCATGGATCAAATACAACCGTTCGCAGAAGCACAGCTCGTGGGAAATCGCTGAGCAGCGTCCGGCGCACCGGGTCACACTTGTGAGGCCCTTTTACATGTCTCGCACGGAGCTTACCGTGCGCCAGTACGAGGCTGTGATGGGGAAGCGTTACGAGTATTCGAAGCCTGGCGAAACACTTGATCATCCCGCAATCATCCCCACCTGGCTCGAAGCGATTGAACTTTGGACATTTGCACGCGCAAAGACGGGGCGTTCAGTTCGCTTGCCCCTGGAAGCCGAATGGGAATTCAGCTGCCGAGCGGGAACGCAGACGCTGTATCATTCAGGTGATGCAAATAGAGATCTGCGAGAGGTCGCCTGGTTCGCTGACAATAGCGTAAGAACCGGCGTCAATTCAGGCCGGCCCAAGCCAGTTGCAACGAAAAAGCCAAACGCCTTCAACCTGTTTGATATGCATGGCAACGTTTCAGAGTGGTGCATCGAAAGATTCGAACCGTACAAAGATAGGTCGATCGTGGTGGATGCCGCTGTTGAGGTACCGCGATTGCTGTCCATCAATGACTACGGAACGCCACGGGTGATCCGCGGCGGCAATTCAAATGACTGGGAGACCGACTGTCAGTCTGGCGCCCGGAAGGGATCGTACGGGCGCGGTCTGATTGGTGTCAGACTGGTCGTGGATGTACCGTGAAGTACCGGAAGCAGCCTTAAGCTGCGCTTCTACTTGTCCGGCGCAATGTAGTGGTACTTATCGACGGCAGGCTTATCGATGCGTTTGGTTTTTCCATTCACCCACTTCACTTCGATGAACTCAATCTCTTTCTCGGAGCCAAGGCCGAAATGGCGCGCGTTTGAGTGCTGGGCGATATAGGAGTCTCCCGTGACTAACTGTGTCAGGAGCGTGCGAGAGGGCGTCTTGACGAGAATCTTTGCGCCCACTGGCGAAAACCCGCTCCCTTCCTCCCGGAGCTGAACACCGACGAAATGGTTCTCGGTCTTAAGCGTGTTCACGGCCAGGTGGACGGCTGCATCTTTTTCGCCGCCGGTTTCGCTGATCAGCAGATCGGGCCGGCCGTCGAGATTTAAATCGTCGCTGACAACCGCGCGGCAATCGTTTTCGTACGCCACGTCCATCAGGAACGCGACGTTCACGAAATCCTTTCCTCCAAGATTCATTAGAAGATTGTTGTGCTCGAACCCATTCCAGGAGATCAGGCCTTTGCGCAGTTCATTCAGGCGTTTCGAAAAGAATCCTTCCATCTTCGGGCTGGGCGACGGGGATCTGATGTAAACATCGTGCCGCCAGTACTCGGTGCAGTAATCGCGCGACGACTTGCCGCTTTGCAGTCCGTTTGCGACATAAAGGTCGGGATACGAATCATTGTTGAAGTCGATCGTCGTGCATCCCCACGACCAGCCTGTCCGCGCAACGCTGTCCTTAAAGGGAGGCTCAACATAGGCGCCGTTTTCAGCCGCCACATACATGCGGTTGCCATAGCCCATGCGCAGACGCATCTCGTCGTGGCCTGGCATGTCAGCGCGACGGAGCTTCATGTATTCCAGCCGGCGCGCAGTTGTGGAGCCCATTCCCGTTGCATAGAAATCCAGCTTGCCGTCCGCGTTGTAATCTCCGACGCTCAGTGACATGCCGAACAGCTTGGTTTCGGCCAGTGTCTTGTCGGTAATATCCGTAAACGAGCCCTTGCCATCGTTACTGTAAACATCCATCCCGCAGTAGTCGCTGGCCACAATCAGATCCAGGTCGTTATCGTTATCCAGGTCCATAAAGCATGCGCTGTAAGTTCGGCGGAATCGTTTCGCGGCCAGCCCAGATTTCTCCGTTACATCAGTGAAATTGCCCTTGCCATCGTTACGCAACAGGTACGAAGGGTAGCTGTCATTGGCATCGTAGTAAGTGGGCGCAGGCATCTGGCCATCCAGGTACATCCATTTGTACTGGGTTACGAAAAGATCGAGGGCTCCATCATTGTCAACATCGCCAGCAGTCATGCTCAGCACTGAATTCAGCGGTTTGCCAGGAGCCTCAATTTTGCGTGGCTCCCTGGCGAACCGGCCTGTCGGCAGGCCCTCATAGAAATGAAGCGGCTGGTTTAACGGTGCGAGAATCAGATCGGCGTTACCGTCCCCGGTGAAATCTGCGACAATAGCGCCCACAATCGATGCTGGAGCGTTCTCGACCAAAGGCGTCTGATCAAACTGTCCGCCGCCGCGATTCCACAACACCAGATTCCAGCCGGCAAAGATAATTTCAGAGAGGCCGTTTCGATCGAGATCATAGGCGATCAGTGCTTCTGGTTGAGCCGTCTGTTTGAGCTGCAACGTGTGCTTGCCAAGTGCAGGAGCTTCCCAAGAAAAAGCACGCGAGAACCCGGGCTTTCCGGTACGCCTTAAAACCGTAAGTTTAGTCGAATCGACAGACTTAATTTTGTAATTGCCGTGTCTGTCTTTCGCGGAGCTCCAGTTAATGACGATCGGACCTTTCACAACATAGCGCCCCTCCAACTTCGGATTTGTGAAGTGGAGAAGAATATTGAACGTTGAGCGCGTGCTGCCGTCCGCTTCAATGTCGAACTGCGATTGATGCCATTCAGTTTCGATGATTTCGTAACCTTGAGTTTTGAACTGATCCAGCAGCACATGCCACTGCTGTTCGTTCAAAGTTTGAACGTTTGGCTGAAGCGGCAGGCGTTCGATATTCAGCGGCAGCTTCATCGGCTCGCCGAGATCAGCAAGTTTTATCTGCTCGAGTGGAAGATCCTTGACGATGGTATAGCGGTCTTTCGCAGCACGCAGGTCGTCCCAGAAACGGATGATCGTCTCTTCGTGCTGCTGGGCTTTCACTTCTTTCGACCAGAGCGTCTCGTTGAGCTGCGATATTTTCTTTTCAAGCTCGGCCGGATCGTCCTCTCCTGCAAAACATGCGGAAACAATAAAAAGTGTGACGACAAGAATAGCCGCAAGAGAATGCATACGCGGGTCCTCAATACCGTTATTCGGCTTAGCCTAACTCTAGAGATTTTCTCAAAATGCGTCGACTTAAATATTCAGCCCGTGATCGTGCTTGGCAGCTTCAGCGACATTGCGCAGCAGCATCGTTACGGTGACAGGGCCAACGCCGCCGGGGACTGGGGTGATCCAGCCGGCAATATCTTTGACGCCGTCAAATTCAACGTCTCCCACGGTTGCAAATTTAGGTCTGCCTTTGTCGTTCAGCACAGGCTTCCCAGACGGATCCAGCACGGGAACCCGGTTTACGCCCACATCGATGATCATGGCGCCGGGTTTGACCATTGACGCTTTGATCAGCCCGGCCTTCCCGACAGCGACGACCAGCACGTCCGCATTTCGCGTGTGAGCCGCCAGATCGCGCGTAGCGATGTGGCAGGTTGTGACGGTGCAGAAATCATGCAGCAGCATCAGCGAGATGGGCTTCCCCACAATCTGGCTGTGGCCGACGACGGTGACTTCCTTACCACGCAGTTCAACGCCCGTGGATTTGATCAACTGATACGCGGCCATGGCCGTGCACGGCGCGTGATGCGCTACGCCATAAACCAGCAGCCCGAGATTCACCGGGTGAACGCCTTCGGCGTCTTTCTGCGGACTGATCGCGCGCTGGCACAAAAAAGTGTTGATGCGGGCGGGAAGGGGAAGTTCGAGAATGATGCCGGTGACTTCGGGTGTGTCGTTGAGCTCGTGAATTTTCTGAATCAGCGCGTTCTGGCTGATGGCGTCCGGGAGCATGATGACTTCAAATTCGATGCCCAGTTCGCCGCAGAGCTTCTTTTGATTTTTAACGTAGAGAAGCGATTCGGGCTTTTCACCGACCTGGATGCAGGCCAACCGCACACGCTTGCCCTGTTCGTGGAGGGCTTTAACTTCGCGGGCGATATCGGCGCGGAACTGCGCGGCGAGAGGAATGCCTTCGATTAATTTTGCGCTCATCGTCTGGCACAGTGTGAAGAACTGACGGCTTTTTGCAATTTACTTTTCGCCGGGAGCGCACTGCGGAGTCGTCAGACGCGTCCCGAAGGACTATACTCTTGCGACTGCCAACTCTCAGGAGCACTCAATGAAATCACACCGCAAAGAGCTGACCTTCACGATCTCAAGTCGCCGCGCCTTTATCAACATCACGCCCGAGGTCAATGACGCGCTCCGCGACAGCGGCATCCAGGAGGGCCTCTGCCTGGTCAATGCCATGCATATCACCGCCAGTGTGTTCATTAATGATGATGAACGCGGGCTCCATGCCGACTACGAAAAGTGGCTGGAAGAACTAGCGCCGCATGATCCCACCTCGCAGTACCAGCACAACCTGACAGGTGAAGACAACGCCGACGCACACTTAAAGCGTCAGGTAATGGGTCGCGAAGTTGTCGTCGCGGTAACAAATGGCAAGCTCGACTTTGGGCCTTGGGAACAGATCTTTTATGGAGAATTCGACGGCCGCCGGCGAAAACGTGTTTTAATTAAGATTATCGGTCAATAGGGTCTGGTAAGCGCTTCTGATTACAAAGTTAACGTGAAATGGTACATATTGTGCGTGTGATTTGGTTAAGCTTGGAAATCTGTGACATTTTGCGTCGCTTTGCTGTAATTCAAACGTGTAAAAGCGCATTAAATGTCAAAAGTGTAGCCGATTGCACGGTGCGTTGCCAAAAGTTGACGGTTAGGAACACAAAGGAGCAGCTATGGGTAACAGTGAGGAAAATAAACTGGAGTCCGAGATCTCCGAACAGTTTGACATGCTTGCGACAGGCCAGTTTCCCAAGCTAAACGATGAGGCGGTGTCCGATACCCGCCCGTCCACGCCGCGTGAACAGGAGCTGCAGGCCTCCGTCGCCGAACTACAGACGCGGCTTTCGCTCACGGAAGAAAGCCATGCCGTCGCCATCAAAGAGCGTGACGCTGCGGACGAAGCGCGCAAGAAGCTCGAACGCACGTTGGCTGAGTTTCTGACTCGGTTTGCATCAGTGCGCGAGACGCAGTCTGCTGCATTCAAAGAGCTGGAGAAACTTGAAGAAGAACGGCGCGGTTTTGAGAGAAAGATGCTCGACATACAAACCAAGCTGGCTGAAGCGCAAGACGCCAAACAGATGGCCATTCAGGAGCGCAACGAGGCTGTTGCAAAGCTGAGTGAACAGACGCGGGAGCTTAATGAAGCCAAAGCCGAGTTGGGCCGCTTCCGTGAAATGGCTGTGGCTGCGCTCGAGCCGCTTGGGGAAGAGCACAACCGCGGCATGAAGGCGCTGATGATGGACGCCGAAAAGGTCATCGACGAAGCCGTCAAGGCACGCGAGGTCATGTCGGCTCAGATGGAGGCAATCGCGGCGATGGCGGAAGACCTCAAAGCACACATCAACGACAACCGGAAAGATATTGGCCAGAAACTCACCATGGTTCTCGGCGGACGTGCCAACGAAAGTGGAACGCGTCCGTCTGTCAACGGTGCTGCGGCTTCTGCCGCGCGTCTGCAGCCGCCGCTCGTGGCCAGTGCGTGAACCGGATCGATTCTGTCTAGAAAGTGGCGGCGCCGCGGGAGAGTTTCGCGGCGCCGCTTCGCTTTTCAGCGTATTTGCGTTATGCATTAGCTCATGAGAATCGCCCTGGATATCTCCAGTGCCGCGCGTGAACAGTCAACGGGCGTGGCCATGTACATCCGCCGGATGATTGCCGCGTTTGGCCGGACAGGGCAGGGGCACGAGTTCACGCTGGTGACGCGCGCTTCGCGCCTGAAGAATCTTTTTCATATTCCCGCGGCGCCCGCGGTGAATTTCTCGACGAAGATCATGATCGAGCGGCTTCATCCGATTTTCGCGCGCTCGATCGATGTCTTCCACGGTCTCGATTCGCGTCTTCCCGGCACGTGGATGAAGGCCAGGACGGTTGTCACTATTCATGACGTTTTTTCAGCCCTGCAATCAACAGAGTTTGCAGACGCCGAATTCCGCGAGATGAAGCGCAAGCGCTACCTCGATTTGACCGAGCGCGCTGACCGCATCATCTGTGTGAGCGAATCGGTGAAGCGCGACGTTCAGCAGACGCTGAATCCCGATCCGGCAAAACTGCTCGTGGTTTACGAGGCTGGTGGCGAAGGTTTCTCGCGCCGCGCCCCCGACGAAATCAATCACACCCGGCAGAAACACGGCCTGGCTCGGCCGTACCTTATCTTTGTCGGAAGTGTCAACAAGCGGAAGAACGTTCCAGCCATGATTCGGGCCTTTGCCGCCGCGAGTAAAGCCACTGGCGAGCTCGACTTCGCAATTGCCGGCCGCATCGGATTTGGGGGCGAGCAGATCCGAGAAGCGATTTCGCAGAGCGGGGTTGCCGACAGGGTGAAGCTCCTGGGCTATGTGCCGGATGAGGACGTGCCGGCGCTCTATAGCGGAGCTGAGGCATTGCTTTTCACGACACTTTATGAGGGCTTCGGCATTCCGGCACTGGAAGCGATGGCCTGCGGCTGCCCCGTCATCGGAGCGAACGTCGGCAGCCTTCCGGAAATCATCGGCGATGCCGGAGTGCTGGCGGATCCGGCGTCGATCGATTCGATCGCGTCTGCCATCGAAACTCTCCTTACTGACTCTTCCCGCCGCGCAGCCTTGCGCGAACGTGGATTTGAGCGGGCCCGGCAGTTCAGCTGGGACAGCGCCGCCGAGAAGTGCCTGAGTATCTATCAAGAATTGCTTCAATCCTCTTAAAATGGTTTCGGCGGAGCATTTGCCAAAACAACCTGCGTTGCTGTGCGCGGCTGTGTCCGGCACGTTGTGACGCTATTTGAACGAAGCTGCTAATTTGAAGTTAACAACGCGGGGTCTTTATGAGTGCTTTTCGAGTGGCTGGAATCCTGACAGCGCTGCTGTTGATCTGTTTTTCAGAAGCGAAGGCGGCTGAGAATTCCCTACCCAGCCTTGTCGGCATAACCCAGGCTCGCGTGACTGAAGAGACTGCCGAAAGCGACCTTGTTCAAATTGATGCGCTGACTGGCACCGCCACATTCGTCTCAAGCGTCCCCATCGCCGCTGGTGGCGAACGGCCAGGCATCGACGCACTGGATCGCCGTCGTGGCAGGTTCTTTTTCCTTCGCGCAGTCGGATCGCAAACGCGGCTGCTGGCTGTCGATACGACCAGCGGACAACTCCTGGTCGAATCGCTGGTAACGACGCCCGTACTTCATCTGGGCTTTGATCCCGGCAACGGCGCGCTCTTCGGCATTGCTGCAGGAGACGAATTTGAAAACGCGAACCTCGTGGAGTTCTCGACAAGCGGCGAGCAGCGCGTGCTGCGTCTGATTCGCGGCGAAGAATTCGGACGTTTTGAGGATCCCGGTGTGGACGCGGTCGATCCGGCGACCGGACGATTCTTTGTGACGACGCGGACAAGCGAGGGAACGCGCCGGCTTCTGACTATCGACACGCGTACCGGACAGGTCACCAGCAATGTACTGCTCCCGCGGCGTCTGCTGCACATGGCATTCAGTTCCACCCGCGGCGACCTGGTCGCGATCACTGAACTGACGCCTGGGACGCAGAGAACTGGGAGCTTCGACGAAGCACCCATAGTCGAAGGCTTTTTCAACGATCTTGTCCGCATTGATCCGGCCACCGGCGTTGAAACCGTGCTCAGCACCATCGGCACGCCTTCCCAGGGTTTCTCCCGACCCGGAGTTGACGCGGCCGATTCCAATACGGATCTGCTGTTTGTAACCCGTAGTCTTCCGGAGAGCGACGAGCTTCTCACGATTGACATGAATCTGGGCGCCGTGCAGACCGGATCGGTTCCCGCCCCGCGTCTCACTCATCTGAGTGTGCGCGCATCGGGAATTCCTGAATTCAGTGGTCAGTTGGTGGCGGCCGGTTCTGTTGGTACGCGCTTCCTTGCCACCCTCACTGCAACAGGCATTCCGGCACCCGTGATCACCGTGGGCCAGAACTTTGTTGCTTCGCTGGTTAGCCAGACAACTTCTGGTGATACGACAACGGCCGTGCTGTCGATCTTATCCTTCTTTCCAGGCGACTTCATCGTGCCGCTGATCGCCACCAACGCGAACGGATCGACCGTGGCGAACATGCAGGTGTCGATTATCAGCGCCGGATTCTTCCAGCCGCCTGTATTCTTTGGAACACCTGGCTTCCTGAGTTCACCCGTCGCATTCGGTTCGCTTAACCGTTCGTTCAATTTTCCAGTTCGAACCAGCGGCGCCACAGACACATCCGTACAGGCATCGCAGCTTCCAAATGGTTTGCGCATGGACGGCAATGTCATCAACGGCACCCCTACCGAGGCGGGAACCTTTACGGTTCTGCTGACGGCAACGAGCGCCGGCGGGACGGCGCAGCAGGACCTCACGATCGTCATCTCAAGCGACACAGACACGCCGGAGTCATCGCCGCCGCAGGCGATCGAAGCACCTGCACCGTTTCAGCCGGTTTTTGTCGGGGCCGAGGTGCGCGTTGAGTTGAATTTCACGGCCTCCGGAAGGGATGCTCTGAATTTCTCAGGAATTGTCGATGTCCCACGCGGCTTCACTCTTGAAGGTCAGGCGGTAGTAATCAGTGTAGGCGCCGTGCAGATTTCCGGCGTGACCGACCGCAGTGCGAAGGTTCGCTCAGGCGAAAACCGCATTCGGCTCCGGCGCCGGCCAGCCGTGCTCGGCGGAGATCGAGTGCTTGTGCAGGCATCTAGGAAGCGTGCTAGCCTTGCAAACCAGCTGGCGCCTGTACTGCCCAACGGCACAGCCCAACGCGACGTGCGGACTATTCCGGTGGGCGTGACCATTGGCGAAACAACGGTCAGCGGCTCGGTGGATCTGCTGGTCAACGGCGTCGCCGGTCAGCGTCTGCGCGCGAGAACACCGTGAGACGAGGCGTTCAGCCTTTCTCCAGGAACCGCTGAATGCCCGGCACCGGGCGCTCGTCGAAGATGTATTCCGGCGTGCCCTGCGCGGCGATATATCCGCCTTCCATAAAGATGACCCGGTCGGCGATGTCGCGCGCGAAGTCCATGTCATGCGTGACCAGAAGCATCGTCATGCCTTCTGCAGCCAGATCACGGATGACGCGCAGCACTTCCTTGGTCAGCACCGGATCGAGCGCCGACGTGGCTTCATCAAAGAGCATGACATCCGGACTCATGGCCAGCGAACGCGCAATAGCCACGCGCTGCTGCTGACCGCCGGAGAGCGTCAGCGGGTCGCACGGATGCTTCTCCCAAAGCCCCACGTGCTTGAGCGTTTCTTCAGCGATGGCGCGGCATTCCTCGAGCGGCTTATTCAGAACATACCGCGGGCCGCTCATCACATTCTCGATGACCGACCAGTGCGGGAAGAGATTGAAGCGCTGAAAGACCATTCCGACGTGGCGGCGCAGATACTGAGCCTGCTGCTGCTCGGCGCGGGTGGGCACGTGGTTTTCCGGACGCCCCTCGCTGACGACCTGCCCCTTCAGCAGCACGCGGCCTTCCTGGTACTGCTCGAGGAGATTCAGGCAGCGCAGAAACGTTGACTTACCGCAGCCGTTGGGCCCCAGGATTACGAGCACCTCTGCTTTGTTGACGGCCAGATCGACGCCCTTGAGCACCTGCTTGGGTCCAAAGCTTTTCTTGATGCCTTGCGCGACCAGGATCTGGTCGGTGGCGGCAACGGCGGCTTCGTTCTTTTTCGGCTTCGACTCAGTCATAATCATTGGCTAATGCCCATGAACATTGTCCAGGTGCAGTTCCGGCATGCCGCGCGCCTTCAACCGGTTCTCGATGTACTTGCCCAGGTAGTAACAGGGCAGCGACAGCGCAAGGTAGAAAATGGCGGCGACTACGAGCATCTCCGCAACGGCAGCGCGACTTTTGCCGACGCTCTGCGCTACCGTGAGCAATTCCTGTACGCCGATGACGCTGACAAGGCAACTATCTTTCAACATTGCAATCAAATCGTTGATCACCGGCGGAATGACAATCCTGAACGCCTGCGGAAGCACGACTCGGAAAAACGATTGGCGCTCGCTCATGCCGATCGAGAGCGCCGCTTCGCGCTGACCCTTATCAATGGCCTGCAGGCCCGCGCGGTGAATCTCGGCTTCGTAGGCGGCGTAATTGCCAGCCAGGCACGCGACGCCCACGTAGAAGGCGTCGAAGGTCAGCAGATCCGTCCCCCAGTGCACGCCGAGCTGCGCCAGGGAGAAGTACACGAGGTATAGCTGCACCAGCAGCGGCGTGCCGCGCACCACTTCGATATAGACCGATGCCGGCCACGACAACCACCGGTGACGGCTGGAGCGCATGAGCGCCAGCGCAAGTCCAAGGCAGACGGCAAGAGGCATGCTCAGGAGGGTGAGCAGCAACGTATTTCCCGTGGCTGTCAGGAAGCGCTGAAGAACCTGCGGTTGCAAGACAATGTCGATGGCTTTGCTCTGCCTCCGATACTGTTTCCCTCTTTAAGAGGGCGAGAGGATTGGGCGTTACTTCTTTTCCTTAATGCCGACTTCCTGCTGCTTGTCGTTCATGATGTTCCACTTCTTGTAAATCTCGGCCAGCTCGCCGTTCTCCTTCATGACGTCAAGAATGCGATTCACTTCTTCGAGCAGAGCTTTGTCTTCCTTGCGCACCGCGACCGCATATTTTCCCGGACTAAAGGTCTGCGGCACATTGAAGAGCTTCGGGTTGCTGGCCGCGTAATGCGCGGCGATGATGCTCTCCTGCAGCACAGCATCTACACGCTTGACGAGCAGGTTGTCGTACGGCGTCAGGGAGTCGGCATGGCCGACGATCTGGTCCTGCGTAAAACCGGCCTTGGTCAAAACGTTGTTGGCCTCGGCGCCATTCAGCGTTCCTATCTTTTTCCCTTTCAGGTCTTCCAGCGTCTTGTACTTGTCTTTGTCCTCCGCGCGGACGGTAAGCTGCTGCTCGTAAAGATAGTATGGCGCCGAAAAGCTGACGACTTTTGCGCGCTCTTCGTTGACTTCGATTCCATTCATCACCATGTCCGTGCGCTTGGCGACCATGTTGTCGAGCAGGCCGTCCCAGGTTGTGGAGACCAGTTCGGGCTTTACGCCCATATGAGCGGCCAGCTTTTCCATGATCTCGGATTCAAAGCCGACCACCTTATCCGTTTTGTCGACATAGACGAAGGGCGCGCCGCCTTCCTTGTCCGCGCCCCACTTGATCACCTTCGTACTCTTGATCCGCGCGAGCGTGTCGCCACCGGCTGCGGGCGCGTCTGCCGGCTTACCGCCGTCGGCCTGGGTATTCGGTTTGGCTCCGCCGCCGCAACCGCACAGCAGAAGAATCAGGCTGGCCAGAAAAAATGAAACGCCTCCCTGGAGGAAACGCGATGTCGACATGATCTTAATGTTCTCCCATGAAACAAATATTCTGCATCCGGACCTGTTCCAGTGCCCGGCATTCTCGGCGTTAAACTTCGCAACGCACTAGATTGCAGAAAGTTTGTGCGTATTCTCTAGAAGTTCAGATTGGGCGCAAGCGTAAACTAAGCGCGTGCCGCACCATTTAAGTACGGCGCGTGTGCCGGCGTTTTTGAAGCTTTTTTGCCCTCAAGCATCTAATAGAGCGTACAACTGTCCGGGTACGTGTGCTTTACAGGAGTCAAGTCGCCGCTATGAGCGTGGACGTTCAGAAGATTAAAGAGCAGGTCGTCAGGCAATCCGAACAAATCGAACAAGTCAAAGCAGAGGTCCGCAAGGTTCTCGTCGGGCAGGACGTCATGCTTTCACGGCTGCTGATTGCCCTGCTCACCGGAGGCCATGTGCTCCTGGAAGGCGTACCCGGGCTGGCCAAGACGACAGCGATCAAGGCGCTTGCCGGTGCGATTCACTGCAAGTTCAACCGCATTCAGTTCACGCCCGACCTGCTGCCGGCGGACTTGATCGGAACGCTCATTTACAACCCGCGCGAAGGAAATTTCACAACCAAGAAGGGCCCGGTGTTTGCCAACCTGGTGCTTGCCGATGAAATCAATCGCGCGCCGTCCAAAGTTCAATCAGCGCTGCTGGAAGCCATGCAGGAACACCAGGTCACCATCGGCGATAATTCGTTCACTCTCGAAGAACCGTTCCTTGTGCTGGCCACGCAGAATCCGATCGAGCAGGAAGGCACCTATCCGCTTCCCGAAGCGCAAGTCGACCGCTTTATGCTGAAGGTCGTCATCGGCTATCCAACTAAGGCGGAAGAGCGCAAGGTCGTCGACACCGTGCTCGACGAGATCCGCCGCGAAGTAAAGCCCGTGCTCGAGCCCAAGCAGCTGCTGGAGATCAAGAAGACCGTCGGCTCCATTTATATGGACGACAAGGTCAAGGATTATGTGCTCGATGTCGTGAGCGCCACGCGCGATCCGAAGTCCTATAAGATGCCCGAACTCGCGCCCTTGATTCAGTACGGCGCCTCGCCGCGTGCATCAATCAATCTCTGCCTGGCTGCACGCGCGAACGCCTTCCTTTCCGGTCGCGGCTACGTCACGCCTCAGGACGTGAAAGAGATCGCATACGACATCCTGCGCCACCGCGTAATTCTCACGTACGAAGCCGAAGCCGAGTCGAAGACACCTGACGATGTCGTAAGAAAAGTTCTGGAATCAGTTCCCGTACCTTAACGGCAGCTCTCGGAAAAGAGCCTGGAGCCAAGAGCTAAGAGCCACCGTAAAATGCCGCGCGATGTCAACGAAGTCTTAAAGGAGGTCCGACGAATTCAGATCGTCGCCAACCGGCAGGTCAACGACCTCCTTGCCGGCGAGTACCTCAGCGTCTTCAAAGGGCGCGGGATGGAGTTCGACGCGGTGCGCGAGTACGTCCCCGGCGATGAAATCCGCAGCATCGATTGGAATGTCACCGCCCGCACAGGCGTTCCGTACGTCAAAAAGTTCTGCGAAGAACGCGAGCTCACCGTATTGATGGCCGTGGATATTTCTGCGTCGGGCTCGTTTGGATCGCTGCGCTTGAGCAAGATGGAGACGGCGGCAGAAGTCGCAGCGGTGCTGATGTTCAGCGCGCTGAAAAATCATGATAAGGTCGGCCTGGTGCTCTTTGCCGATGATGTCGTGAAATACATTCCGCCGCGCAAAGGGCGCGCGAACGTGCTGCGACTGATCCGCGATCTGCTGCTCACCGATTCAATCAAGGCGCCGACCAATATTTCCCGCGCTCTGGAGTTTGTCGGACGCGTGCAGCGCCGCAAATGCGTTGTATTCCTGATGAGCGATTTTCTGGGCGAGGATTGTTCGCAGGCGCTCGCGATCGGCAATCAGCGTCACGACGTAGTCGCCGTCACGCTCTCTGATCCGCGTGAAGCGACGCTACCGGACGTCGGCTTCCTGACCCTGCGCGATGCTGAAACTGACGAAATCCTGGAACTCGACACGCGGCATCCGAAAGTGCGCCAGCTCTTTGCGCAGGCGGCCGCAAAGAGGAACGGCCAGCTCAGCTCATGGCTGCGGCGCGCGGCCGTCGACAGGCTGGATATTCGCACCGATCAGCCGTATGCGCTGAGCTTGCAGAAATTCTTCCATATGCGCGAGCGGCGGATGCGATGAACGCAACACGCAATTCACTTTCGATGCTCGCGCTTGCTCTTCTGCCGATGTTTGCCGGCTGCGAAAAGAAATCGGCCGAACAGGCGCAGTCGGAAAAACGGGTCGATGCGATCGAGCAGGTTGCGGAGAAGGGGCCTGTAAAGATGCTGGTGCGGATCTGGCCGAAGCATCCGCGCCTCTCCGACATGCTGGATATGGAGATTACGCTCGAGTCACAGCCGGACGTTGATGTCAAGCCGCCCGCGTTTGGGCAGGGGGTCGGCGATTTCGTCGTTCGCGACTACATCGAGAAAGCGCCGACTCAAAAGGATGGCAAAAGTGTGCGGCATCTGCACTACAAGCTTGAGCCTACTTTGGCGGGCAAGCATCTGATCCGTTCCATCGCTATCGAGTTCGTCGATAAGCGTCCGAACAGTGAAGGCAAGGCCGAACCGGTGCTGCTCGAAACAGAGCCGCTTGAAATCCTGGTCACCTCCGAACTTGGCGATCAGAAACCCAGCCTGACAGAGCTGGCGCCGATGCAACCGCCTCGGCCGCTGCCGCCGGCGCCGATCTGGTACTGGCTTGCAGGTGCCGGCGCACTTGCTGCGCTGATCGCGGGAGCCGTTCTGCTGAAGCGCCGAATGAAAAAGGCTCCTGAGGCGGTCGTCATCAGGCGCTCGCCGGAAGAGATTGCTCATGCCGAGCTGAAAGCGCTGCTTGCTGAAAATCTGCACGGCCGCGGCGAGTTCCGTGATTTCTATGTCGGCCTGACCGGAATTGTGCGGCGTTACATTGAGGGCACCACCGGTCTGCGTGCTCCGGAACAAACGACGGAAGAGTTTTTGAGAGACATGCAGGCGAAAAAAGTTTATCCCGATGAGCGTTCGCGCCAGCTTGCGCACTTCCTGGAAGCGGCTGACATGGTTAAGTACGCGGCGCAGCTTCCGGGGCAAAGGCAGATCGAAGAATCCATCGCGCGTGCGCAGGAATTCATTGGCATGTCGTCAGCATTGCGGCCGATGCCGGAGGCGGTGCTGAAATGATCGAAGCCTTCCGCTTCTACGCCCCGGTCTGGTTCATCTTCGCCCCCCTGGCGCTGGCAGCCGTGTGGTGGGCGTATCATCCGCGCCGGCGCGCGGCAGCCGTTTTTTCAAGCCTGGCGGATCTGAAAAACCTTCCGGTAACCATGGCGCAGCGCGTGCGACGCGTCCTGCCATACGCCTACGCGGTAGGACTTCTGCTGCTGATCGCGGCGCTCGCGCGTCCGCAGTCGGGCAAATCCGAATCACGCATCAATACCGAAGGCATCGCTATTCAGCTCGTCATCGATATTTCTGGCTCGATGGAGGCGCTCGATTTCGAAGTAAAAGGAAAATCAGAGAATCGCCTGGCGGCCGTCAAGCACGTGATCCGTCAGTTCGTGTTTGGTTCAGAGGAAAGCGGTCTTTCTGGACGGCGCGATGATCTCGTCGGCCTTGTCGCGTTCGGCGGATATGCCGACGGCAAGTGCCCGCTCACGCTCGACCATGGCGCGCTGATGGATATTGTCGAGAGCCTCGAAATTCCGCGCCCGATACGCGACAAACGCGGCAACGTGATCAATGCCAATACGCTGAACGAAGATCTGGCGACAGCAATCGGCGACGGCGTTTCACTCGGGCTAGACCGCCTGAGGCCGGTAAGCGCTAAGAGCCGCGTGCTGATTCTGCTCACCGATGGCGACAACAATGCCGGAGCCATCGATCCACGCGAGGCGGCAAAGATCGCAAAGGAAATGGGCGTACGCGTGTACACAATCGGCATTGGACGCAGCGGCGAAGTTCCTTTCCCGCAGGAAGACGCATTTGGCAACCGATTCCTGGTGCCTCGTTATTTTAAAATTGACGAAGAGCTGATGCGCGAGATGGCGCAGACCACCGGCGGAAAGTATTTCCATGCGCAGGACACAAAGGGGCTCACCGCAATCTACTCCGAGATTGATCGCATGGAAAAGTCCAAGGTCGAGGAAACGAAATACACTGAGTATACCGAGCTTTACGCGTGGTTCGCCGTTCCGGGCCTGTGTCTGGTAATGGGCATAGCATTCTTGAGCGCGACGCGTTTTTCATCGTTGCCGTGAGGTGTTCGTAAAAATATGGAATGGCAGCACCCACAAGCTCTCTACCTGATATTGCCGCTAAGCGCGGTCCTGATCGCCTTGCGCCTTTACGCGCGGATGAAACGCCGGCGCGCCGCTGAATCGTTTGTCGCCGCGGCGATGTTCCCGCGCATTCTGCCGCCGGACTCGGCATCGCGCTTCTGGTTCAAGACACTCTTGCTTGAACTCGGTCTCATCTTCAGCCTCGTTGCCCTCGCTGGGCCGCGCTTTGGCG
>DASPJR010000080.1:0-5681 GCA_035628505.1 Planctomycetota bacterium
GCCGGCACGCCGCCTCCAGGCGGGAACGCTTCCCAGCGGATGGACGCGACGGTCGTCAGCACGCAGAGCCCGAAGAGCGTCAGCAGCGCAACAAACTGGCCGAACGCAAGTGAAGCGACGATGCCGATGAAGACGAAGGGCGTTAACGCAGCGCTGTAGCCGTTGAGCATCAGGCCGCGGCCCGTCGCCAGCGCGGCGAGCGCGAAAAGAGCGAGCATCACCAGCGCGCGGCGGCGCTGCAGCAATCCCGGTTCGCTGCGAACGGTGAAAAACAGGAAGACCAGCAGCACGGCAAAGACGACGGTCGCCAATCCGAGCAGATGCTGGAGGCGCGCGGAACTGGGCAGCGGGAATTTGACATTCAGCAGCGTGACATCGACGCTCTGGCTCTGCTTGTATGCTTTGTATTCGTCATGCAGCTTGTCGAGGTCGGACTTGATGATCTTGCGGTCCTTATTGAGGATCATCTCGCCCTGCTTGACCTGCACCAGGCCACGGCCGACCAGTTCCTGCGCCATCTCGCGGCGCTGATCGGTCTGTGCTACGTCAACGCTCAGGTTGGGACTTAAGCGCGCATGCAGATGCGCGAAGAGCTGGCGTTCCAGGTCGCGCGGCAGACTGTCTTTCCACGTCGCGCGCATCAGTTCGTCGGCGGCCATTTCGACGCTGCGGAGCCACTCGACTTTGACGACCGGGTAGCGCGGCTGGGCTTTCTTGCCGTCTTTGGATGGCGGAAGCGTGCGGATGATCTCTCGGTACTCACCGCGCTTGTTGCGTTCGAAATCCAGATCCTGGCTGGTGACGATCCCATAATCGGCGATGGCCTGCAGCGAAGAGCGGATGCGGCCCAGCAGCACGCTGCTCAGGAATTTGCGCCGCTCGCCCATCTCCTGGTTAAATTTGAAGAGCTCGTCGACGAGCTGCGCGTCCGCGGGGAAACGCGCGGCGCGGTCTTTCACGTCCTGGGGACGCTGCGAAACTTCCACGATCTTGATCAGTTCGGTCAGGTCGCGCAGGACATCATCGACCCAGGCGGGATTTTCGACGTAGACCCGCGGCGCCTTTTCGGCGGCGTCGTCGCGCAGGCGGTTGAGCTTCTCCGGATCGTTGTAGCTGAAATCCAGGCGCGAATACACGTTCGCCGGCGGGCGCATGCCTTCTTTGTAGACCGGCGGCAAGACGCTGTAATCGAGAACGAAGACGCCGGCGACGATCAGCAGAATGCAGAAGATGACGCCCAGCGGACCGATACTTTCATCGGCAAAGGTGCCCGGCCGGGAATCGTCACGATGCAGCCGCTTCGTGGGCGTCGCAAATCCTCCTGAGCGGCCCTGACGAATTGTCGTGCGACCCTGAAAGAATTCAGTTATCGACACGGCTGAGCACCGAAGTAAAGCACGGGAAATCCGTACCCGGCGGAACTGTGTGTGTGCAGATGCATATTATTCGTTGCCTTCCGCAACATCATATGCATCGACGATACGCTGGACAAGCGGATGACGCACAATGTCCTGCTTCTCCAGCATGACAAAGGAAACCCCATCCACTCCATGCAGAACGTCGCGGGCGTGCGCCAGACCCGACAGATCACCTTCAGGCAGGTCTACCTGGGTCACGTCTCCGGTGATTACGGCCCGGGCGTCACGGCCAAGGCGCGTCAGGAACATTTTCATCTGCTTGGGCGTGGTATTCTGCGCTTCGTCCAGAATCACAAAGGCGTTGTTCAACGTACGCCCGCGCATGAATGCCAGAGGAGCGATCTCGATGACGCCCCGTTCGCTGTAACGCGCCACCTGATGCGGGTTTAACATGTCGTGAAGGGCATCGTAAAGCGGCCGCAAGTAAGGATTTACCTTCTCGGCCAGATCGCCAGGCAAAAAGCCAAGGCGCTCACCGGCCTCAACGGCGGGCCGGACGAGAACAATGCGGTTGACCCGGTTCGAAACGAGCGCTTCGATCGCTGACGCCACGGCCAGGTACGTCTTGCCTGAGCCCGCCGGACCGATGGCGAAAACGATGTCGTGGTTCTTGATCGCTTCCAGATAGCGTTCCTGACCGCCGGTCTGAGCTTTAACGCGTCCGGCGATCAGCTTTTCGCCCGGAGGCTCTTTCGCTCCGCGCTCGCGTCGGCCGTAGGAGCGTTCTATTTCCGGCGTGTCAGTCTCTTCGCTGGCAAGCGAGTCCAGAATGCGATCAACGTCGTTTGAATTCAGATGCTGACTCTTGCGGACGATTCGCAGCATGCCCATAAAGGCACGCACGCCTTTGTCGACGGACTCATCTTCTCCATCGAGATGAAGAAAGTCGTTACGTGCAACAACATCGACGCCCAGTGCTTCACGCACGCGCCGGAGGTGACAATCACCCGCGCCGAGCAGCGTGCGGGTGGTTTCGCGGTCTTCAATTTCAATGGTCTTACGCACTTCTGTCTTTTACTCTCCGAACGAGCTCAGACCTCCAACGCCGTCCCCGGTCTCTGAAAACTCTTGAGTCCCCCGTTACTTCTGACGTTTTCATTTCGAATCGTCAGACCTATATCATAGCCGGAATCAGGAAATAGGCAACCGGTCCTGCCACCATTAAACTATCCACGACATCCATCGCCCCGCCATAGCCCGGCACCACTTGGCCGGCATCCTTCGCACCTGCACTGCGTTTAAGCAGACTTTCAGCCAAATCGCCCATAATTCCTGCAACTCCAATCAGCAGGCCGATTAAGCATACTTTCCAAAGGGCAAACTGAGACAGCACACCAATAGGCTTCCACGAGAGAAACAGGGCTACAATGACCGTTCCAAGTATTCCGGCGGCAACTCCTTCTATTGTTTTGCCGGGAGAGAGATCGGGAAAAGCCTTGTGCTTGCCGAGCATGCGGCCAATGAGGTAAGCCCAGACGTCACAACCTTTTGCGAGTACGACAGTGGCAACGACCATCTTGTGTCCAAAAATGTTCCAGTTCGGGCCCCCAATGAGACCGTCCTCTCCCAAGTGCCGCAGCTTCAGAATAAAGGAGGGCAGAAAATAAATATATAGCAGCCCTAGAGACGTTACGGCCACCCCGCCAAGCGAGGCCGCGAACTGGTGACGCCGCGCCGTGAGGAAGAACGAACCGAGAATTGCAGCCGAAAGGGCACCCATGGATATGTTCAAGGCGAGCTGAATTTTCTGCGGTTCATTGGTAATCATCAGTCGCATCGAAATGTAATGGACCGCCACCAGCGCACAGCCGCTGAACGTGCCCCAGATGCTGAAGGTTTGATGTCCTGTCGCGCGGCACAGGACCCAGAACTCCCGGAACGAAAAGAACGCGCCGATCAGGAAGATGGCGTGCAGGAGGATGCTGTCGCGGAAGTAATGAAGATCAGTCCAGAGCGCCGCGGCGAGCAGCACGATCATGACGGATGCAGCGAGGACACGTTTGGCGAGCAACTCAGGACTCCAGGCTCATCACCGCGGACCGGCGCCGAGCGAACTCAAGCACCGCCGCTTCCAGGTCGCGCTGCTCGAATTCCGGCCAGCACACCGGCGTGACATAAAACTCCGCGTCACACGCCTGCCAGAGCAGAAAGTTGCTCAGCCGCCGTTCTCCGGCGGTGCGTATCAGCAGATCTAATGGCGGCATCCCGGCAGTATAGAGCGTATTTTTTAAAACGTCTTCTGTAATATCGTCTGCCTTGAGCTCGCCGCGGGTGACACGCCTGGCCAGCGCCTGCGCGGCATTGAGAATCTCCCCCTGGGCGCCATAGTTCAGCGCCAGGCACAGATTCAGCCCCTTATTCTGAGCTGTCAGCTCCTGCGTCAGCTTGAGCTCGGCCTGGACGTCCTCGGGCAGCGCGCCGGTATCTCCGATCGAGGTCAGCCGCACGCCATTGGCCATCAGCTCGGGGCGTTCTTCGACAAGGTACTTTTTCAGCAGCCGGAAGAGCAGGCGGATTTCTGCTTTCGGACGCTTCCAGTTTTCGGTGCTGAAGGCATAGAGCGTCAGCGCCTGGATGTGGACCTGTCCGCAGTAGCGGGTGACCGAGCGCACCGAATCGACGCCTGCGCGGTGGCCATTGATACGGATCAGTCCGCGCTGCGTGGCCCAGCGGCCGTTGCCGTCCATGATGATGGCCACATGCCGCGGCATCTGTTCACGCGGAAGCGGCGCCGGCAGGACCGGCCAGCGCGGCGCGCGGGCGATCAGCGCCTGGAGTTTTGAATCTGGCTGCACGAAATCCCTCCCCCGTTCCACATCACCTGCAGTGATAGTCCGTCCGGCGGCTGCGGGCAATAGCACATTTTATAGCGAGCGCGGCCGCAAGCGCACGTTTACTATGTCACACAAAGTAAAGAGCGCAAGCAATACTTTCACGTGTGTGCAAATTTCGTTTGGTGGCGCATCGAGAGCCGTTTATGATGAGCCCGGCAGTGAAAAAACGTGGAAGCGCCTATGCCTTGTCCGCACCCTTCCGTCCTGCGTTCAGCCTCTTTGCGTCTGGCGCTGTTTGCATTGCTGATTTCAGCCAGCGTTCATGCTGAGGAAAAACCGGCCCCCGATCCGGCGCGGCTTATCGACCAGCTCCGGCACGACGAGTTCGACATCCGCCGCAATGCCGCGCAGCAGTTGCTGGCGCTCGGCGAATCGGCGCGCGATGCTCTCGAGCGTGCGTCGGCCTCCGAAGAACTGGAAATCCGCCAGGCCGCGGAAGCTCTTCTGCAGAGACTGGACAAGTCAACGATCACACTGCTGGCGTTTGACCGCGACGGCAAGCCGGCTGAGGGCGCCGAGGCTGAAGCGAAGATTTACTCGCAATCGGTTTTCGGCGTGAACTGGAATGAGGGACGCGGCGAAAACGTCACGATCAAAGCGACGGGCGAGGCGCGTCTTCCCGAGCAGGCTCCGGGACAGATTGGCATGCAGTTCACCTGGAAAAAATGGTCGCCGACCCGCGAAGGCTTTGCCTATTGGGGCATCGAGCTCGAGCGGGGCAACAACCCGTTTCTGTTTACGCTCACACGCGGCGGGACAGTCAAGACTGTCATCCAGGACCAGGATGGCAAGCCGGTGAAGGACGCGACGGTTTATTTTTATGTCAATCGCAAGTTCGATCCTGAACTCCTGGACATGCAGCTGATCTGTTCTGAAAACTGGGACCGCAACGTTCTCTCCGCCAGTGCAGATGCCAAGGGCGAAGTTAAACATGAAAACCTTGCTGACGGCGCCTACAGGATCGTGGTGAAAGCGTCGGATTTTTACACCGCTCTCGGTCCATCCTTCCGCATCCACGAACGCGAGACGCTCGAGGTCCTGCCCATTACGCTGAAGGCGCGCAAGAACGGAAAAATAAAGTTTGCTTTGTCCAAAGCCGATAACGCGCCGCTTAAGAAGACCCGCGTCAGCATTGTGCTCGAACCTGTCTTTGAAGGACCTCGCGCCGACGAGCTGCAGCGCCTGTCGCGCCAGCTGCGTTCGCAGATGAATATGCAGCGCCAGGCCGATTCGATAGAGACCGACGATGACGGCAATATCAGCCTGGAGGAGCAGAAGCCGGGCAAGTACCGGCTCTCGGTCGGCGCCACCAGCGAGACGGCGTGGGAAATCAGCACGCTTACGCTTGAGCCCGGCCAGACGCTTGATCTCGGCCGCCTGAAGGTCGTGAAAACCGGCTCGGTGAAAGGCAAGATCGTCACGAGCGACG
>DASPJR010000081.1:0-4023 GCA_035628505.1 Planctomycetota bacterium
AATGTTCCATTCGCGGTGGCGGACTTTATAGACAATACCCATGCCGCCTTTGCCGATGATGCCGGTCACTTCGTATTTGCCATCGACCAGGTCGCCGACTTTCCAGATCGACGCCTGCAGTTCGGCGCTGCTTTCGCTAGCCGGCCGCGGGCCGGGGTGGGAGAGAGTGCCTTCGCCTTCGCGTGCGCCGGCACGCTGCCCGGGATGAGAAAGGGTTCCTTCCGTGTCTTTGAGAACTCCCGGATGTGAAAGCGTGCCCTCGCTTTCACGCTGCTGTGGTCCAGGCAGCGAGAGCGTTCCCTCTTCGCGTGCGGCGTCCGTGGACGGTCTCAAGCCGCCGGCTGGAAGAGAGAGTGTGTGGTCTTCGCTGTCGGACATACGCTGCTTCCCACGAGGCCACTTTCGGATGCGCTGATTACGACGTGCGAATTCCGCATTCCTCAAAAGCCGCGGCCAGCGCATCGCGGAAGACGCCGGCATCGCGGTAGCGCAGTTCAGTCAGGATGCGACGCATTTCGCTTTCGTCGACGGGCACTTCCGTTTCGAGCAGCGCACGGTCGATGACGTCGGCGACCTTCTGCGGGATCGACGGAACTTTGGAGCGAATGGGATCGATCGGATGATCGCCGATGACGCGGATGTAATCGGAAATTTGCGGCGAGCGTCCGGCGGCCCGGCACTGGTCCAGTCGCTGCTTCAATCCAGGCCGCGCCCAGTCTCCGGTAAGTGCCTCATAGAAAACGGCGGCAATCGAAAACACATCGGTCGCCGGATGCAGATACCGGTAGTGCGTAATCTGTTCGCGCGGCCAGTAGGCCGGCGTTCCAGCCACACCGGCCATGGTCATATCCGTCATGCCTGCCGATTCATAACTCTTGGAGAGTCCGAAGTCGGCGACCTTGGGAATCCAGGTATTGCCTTGCTGCTGCAGGAGAATGTTCTCCGGCTTCAGGTCGCGGTGTACGATGCCTTTGAATACGCTCGTACGTCCGACAGCGGCTACGTTGATCGTCTTCCGGTGGGCATAGCCAAGTCCATCGAGTGTCTGCAGCATCAGTGGCGCGGCTTCCTGCAGAGAAATGCGGCCGCCGCGATTGTGGACATACCTTCGCAGATCGGTGCCCTTAACAAACTCCAGCACGCAGAAGTAAGCGCCTTTCACCTTGCCCACGCCGATGAACTCGACGATGTTGGGATGAAAGAGCTGCCGCGTGACTTCGATTTCACGATTGAACGCGCGGTAGTTGTTGAAGCTGACTTCCTGCCGCGGAATCAATGCCTTGATGGCGACTTCGCGCCCATTCTTCAGGTCGGTTGCTTTGTAAACCTTGCCCATGCCACCCTGGCCGAGCACGCTTTCGAGCCGGTAGCCCGGAATGGGTGGAGCGTCATCGAGTTCCAGAATATCGGCGATTTCGCCGGCGATCGCCGGGCCGTCGCTCTCGGGGCCGTCCTGGACGATGGTCTGCTGCTCGGAGCGCTGTTCGACGACGGTGCGCTGCACAGGTAGCGAATCCTGGGGCGGCGCAGCCTCGGCATCAACCTTAACCGTCAACGCGACCTCGAGTGGGGTGCGGTTAACTGTCGCGTCCATGACAGTCTTGGCTGTGGCAATGTCCACGGTTGATCCGGATGTGACTGAAGCCGCTGTCTCAATCGAGACGCGCATGCGCGTATCGCCGACGGCGATTTCATCATCGTTCTCGATGCGCGTCTGCGATTGTCCGCCGGGGGCGACGCGCACGCCTGGATCGGGCGCTTTGCGGCCGCCGTAACGGACATTGTTCACGAACGTTCCGTTTTTGCTTTCAAGATCCGTGATGCGGCAGTTAGGCGGGCAGACTTCGAGTAGAAAATGCTGGCGCGAAACATAGGGGTCGTTGGGCAGTGAAACGCGCGCATCTTTTGTACGCCCGAAGAGAAAACAATCTGGCTGATCGAAGACGAATGTTTGCCCGCGAGCGGGGCCGGCCGTGACCGTCAGCGTTACTTTCATATGGCTGATAGATGTACCACAACTTTTTGAATTACAAAGCTGTCTGTACCGCTTTCTTCAATGGGGCGGCGGCCTCAAGCGGACACTGAGAGATACGGTGATAGAAAGATGATTTTAAAGCAGCGTTGCGGCCCACTGATTTTCACTGGGTTCACCGGAATTCAGCGCTGCAATGCCGCGAAAACGTTCTTTTTTTTGCGCGCCTGAAGAGAATTTCCCGAGCAGTGCGAAGAGCCGGGCTGGACAATCTAAAACGAGGTAGAACAACAACATACAGCAGTGCTTGCGCACGTTGAAAGAATCGTAACGTATATGGGACAACGCAAGTGGGGTGGATTATTTACAACAGTGGTGAGCCAGTTCATCTTATAGATAAAGCGTATCATATGTGAGACTAAATCTAGGCACATGTGCATCGAATTGCGCCAAATCAACATGCAAAAAGCGACGGATTTCTGCTTTTGACGGGCGACCGCTCGTGGCTTAAGCAAGCACAAGAGCAAATCTTCTAAAGATTGTCGTAGAAAGCGACAAAAATGCATTATAGTCCTTTCCTGCACACGTGAGTGTACGTGAACTTCCTAATTTTGAGATTTCCAGATGCAGCGACGTTAGCAGCAGGCTGGGATTTTGCACTATCGGCGTCTGATTATTTCTCTGGCTGGCTGCGGGCTTAACGCAGATTAAAAAAAGGAACACCGATGCGTTCGTCTCCGCGCGGCTTTACGTTGATGGAAGCGATGCTCGCTTTCGCCGTGCTTTCAACTGCGCTGCTGGCGCTCTACGGCACGCTCAGCCGCGCCATCGTTTTAAGCGAGACCAGCAAGCAGGTGAAGATTGCGCTCTTTGATACCCAAAGCATTGTGGAAGAAATCCTGGGCGCAGACTTCGACGCAATCATGGATCCCGACTGGCCGACTTTCGAATCCCCACGTCCGCGATTCCGTCATCGGCAGCTGGTGCCGATAGCGCGAATTTCCGGAGTCGATCCTGCCACGGGGCTGCCTAACGAACCGCACCTGGAAGACCAGCAGATCCGAGTCTGGTACGGCAGTAGGCTCGACACAAACGATTTGAATGGAAATGGCGACCGCACCGACGCCGAGTACCTCCCGATTGTGCCGGGTTCAGATACGAAGACCAATCTGGCGCCAACACCTGCGGACCATGTCGAACAGTTCCGGCCCGCGGCTTCGGCAGGACAGCTTCAGTTCGTCACGCCCGAACCGCTCTACATAACCGTCGAGTGCAGCTGGATCGGGCCGGTGAAAGCTCTGGATGAAAACGGCAAACCTATTCGCATGTATCAACGCATCACCTTTGTGCGCAGTCGGTGAGGGGAACTTTTGGTCATGATCAGGGCCGCGCGGTTATCCTATCCTGCACGTGGCATGACGCTTCTCGAAGTCATGGTCACCACCGTGCTCTTCGCCTTGCTGGTGGGAGTGGCCTACACGTCGCTGCAGTCGGTACGCGCGTTTACGCGGACGAACTCGACCCAGATCGATCTTCAGGAATCCGCTCGGCACGCGCTAGAACGCATGATTGATACGCTTCGAAACAGCGGACGTTTCACCGGGAACAATAACAAGCCGTATCCGTGCATCTTCAAGAGCGCGAGCGGATTGCCCACTGGCTACAACAACGCCAACGCTCATCCCCCCAAGGTCAACCCCAAGGCAAAGCCCGGCTCTAATGCAAACGGCGGAGATCCGACGCTCGATTCAGATGAAATCATTTTCAAGCTGCCGAGTGTCGACGCCAATAACATCCCTGTTATGTCGAACGGCCGGATTCAATGGGCGCCCCAAGAATTAGGCTTTTTCATCGTTCCCGGCCCGGACAACATCAATCAGCTTGAGCTACGTGATTCGGCGGTGTCAGCTGCGCAGCAGGCCTCGGGACAGAAAGTGCAGGGCACGGTTATTTGCCGCTACGTCGACCGCATTCAGATTGAGGACTATACGACCGACCCGACGCTGACCATGCGGCAGCTGCGCATCACCCTGTACCTGACGCGCATCGTT
>DASPJR010000082.1:0-7305 GCA_035628505.1 Planctomycetota bacterium
TCAAGGATTCGGGCTCAATTGGCTTCGGACGGCGTTCGGAAGAAGCGAGCTACTCCGACCTGAAGCGCAAGCTGATCACGAAGATGGAAGAAGAATTCCGGCCCGAATTCATTGCGCGCCTGGACGACGTCATCGTCTTCCATCACCTGACGAAGGAAGACATCTCCAAGATCGTGCATCTCGAAATCGCCGCGGTGGCGCGCCGCCTGCGCGAAAAGGAAATCGCGCTGGTGCTCTCCGACGATGGCCTCGCGTTCCTGATGGAAAAGGGAACGAATCTCGATATGGGCGCACGTCCGTTGCGCCGCGCCGTCGAGAAGTTCATCGAAGACCCGCTCAGCGAAGAAATCCTGCGCGGCACTATTCCGCTTAAGACGAAAGTCGAAGCGATCCCGGATGCCAAGCGCGAAGCGCTGACCTTCCGCGTCGTCGGCGAATACGAGCCGCTTCCGCTCCCGGCCGCCACACCGGTTGAAACGGTCGCGTCTGGCGGCATGAGCGCCCCGCCGAGCATGCGCGGCGGCGGAGCGGCCCACGGCGGCGCCGCGGGTGCCAGCAGCTGATTTTTGTACGCAGGCTTCCAGCCTGCGAGTATCCGTTCATGGCGCGGGCCTTCTGGCCCGCGTTTTATTTCAATTTACTTAGTCTTTCTTTGTGGCTAATCTAGACTCAAATTTGAACTCACTGTTAGATTTATGTACAGTATATACGTAATTAAATGAAAGTAACCTCTTACCAGAAGCGTGAGCATGCTCCAGAATTCGTAATGATGCATACCCATCCTTTTTGGGAAGCAAGACCAAACTTTTGCGGACCCATCGCTGAATCTTCCGCCACACAGTTTGCAACTTCGCTCTAACACTATCATCAAAGCCATTGAAAAAACATCCGAAGCAGCCGTACAGAAGCTTTTCACCTACCACGGTTCTACGGAGAAAAATCAACTCGGAATCTGACACGTCAACAAAGCGCAGAGGCGGGTGCGTCTCTCTTAACGTGAGTCGCGGTTCAAAGGTCCGGCTCATAAGTATGTATGATGTTGGCTCCATATCCGTTAACGACCGTGAAGATTTCGGTAGTTCCTGAGTAAAAGCCACTTCGATTGGTTGCATATCTGGTTGTACATAAGGAAGCGTCACTTTTATCTCAGAGCTGAAATCCGAAATGAAGTCTGATTCATCTTCTTTCGAAAGAAAAACAACTATTTCTCTGTAAGCCATTTTCCCTCACACTCTCTTCTAGCGTATGGGATCCAACGCTTCTCGGAGATTTTTTCTCACACATCTTTCGCACTCTACTTTCGCTGCACCGACAGCGATAGCTGCTGACTGCCGACTACGTTCTGACTATAGCCTGCTGTGCTGCCTAGTTGCAGTCAACGACGAGTTGTCCCTCATTCAACGGATGCTCCACTGGCGGACGCGAGCGGCAAACATACAATCGCGCGGATGAAATGGATTCGTGACATACATGCAGAATGTAAGAGCTCAAACCGGCCGGTCATCTCGTTTGAATTCTTCCCGCCGAAGACTGACGAGGGCGACAAAACGCTCCTGGAGAAGACCCTTCCAGCGCTCGCAGCGCTGAAGCCTGACTACTGCTCGGTAACGTACGGCGCCGGCGGCAGCACGCGCGAGAAGACCTTGATGATCGTCGATCGCATCCAGAAGCAGATCGGTCTTACGGCCATGAGTCACCTCACCTGCGTAAACGCCACGCGCGAGCAGATTGGACAGGTACTCGATCAGGCAAAGGCGCTGGGCATCAAGAACATTCTAGCGCTCCGTGGCGATCCGCCGGGCGGCGTGGGTGAATTCAAGAAGACCGAGGGCGGCTTTGAGTTCTCCAAAGAGCTCGTCGGCTTCATCCGTGAAAAAGGCGATTTCTCCATCGGCACGGCAGGCTTTCCCGAAGGCCACATTGCCTGCAAGGATAAGTACACAGACTGGCAGCACCTCAAGAATAAGATCGAGGCCGGCGCCGACTTCGTACTGACGCAGCTCTTTTTCGACAACAACGATTTCTTTGAGTTCTACGACCACCTGCGCAACAAGCTGAATGTCAAAGTGCCCATCTGCCCGGGCATCCTGCCAATTCAGACCACCAGCGGGATCAAGCGTTTCTCGTCGCTTTGCGGCGCGCGCTTACCCTCCGATCTGGTCGCCAGGCTCGAATCGTTCGGCGATGATGATGATGCCTGCGCGGCGTTTGGCGTTGAGTTCGCCACGAAGCAATGCGAAGCGCTGCTCAAAGCAGGCGTCCCCGGCCTGCATTTTTACACGCTCAATAAAGCACGCTCGACGTCGCAGATCATGAAGAATCTGAAGCTGGCATAGAACGTTTGCTGCGGAGGTCGCAGGTGTCGGCCGCCATTGAGACGCAGGGATATGAAATTGTTCCAGACGTTGTTGATTCCGCCACGGTTGAGCGGTTGATACAAGCGCTTGACCGGGCTGAGCCTGAATCCACTCATCGGCGAAGTGCAGCCACGTACGCCATCCGCAATCTTCTGCAGCGTGTTCCCGAAGTGAAAGCCATAGCTGATTCAGAAGCCTTGCGGCGACTCATTGATCCAATAATTGGATCAGGAGCGCGAGCCATTCGCGCACTGCTTTTCGACAAGATCCCTAATGCAAACTGGAAGGTATTCTGGCATCAAGACACAGCCATCCCTGTCCGTCGGCGCATCGATGTCCCGGGTTTTCGAAACTGGTCTGTGAAAGATGGTGTTCAGCACGTCGAAGCGCCAGACTTTATTCTACAGCACATGCTCGCGGTACGTATTCATCTGGACTCATGTGGTCCAGACAACGGCCCACTTTGCGTGCTTCCTGGATCGCATTTACAAGGCTTCCTGAGTGCCGCTGGGATAGATGCCTGCAAGGAAAGCATTTCATCGGTCACCTGCACAATTGAGCGTGGAGGAGTGCTCCTGATGCGGCCGCTGCTGCTTCACGCTTCGTTCCCAGCAAAGAATCCACGTCACCGACGCATTATTCACATCGAATACTGCGGTGTTAAGCTTCCGGGCGGCTTGGAGTTTCAACCCAGTTGATTGTTATTATTTGTTCTTTTCTTCACAAAATGTCACGTAGGCTCTTGCCAAGCGCTGAGTCTGTCGTATTTTCTGTATGACAATAACCTTTGCAGCGCGCAGGCATTGGTGTAGTGAAGGTGTCACCTCTGGGAGCTCCGCATGCGGCACGCCGTCGGGTCAGTCCTTCTTCTCCTGTCAGCCGCAGCACTTTTTGCTGGCGAAAACGAGCCGCCGGCCCTGACCGAATACAAGGGCCGCAAAATCGCGCAAACCATGCATTTCGAAGGAGCACCATGGCTCGTGCGCGAGTCCCGCGAACGCGAAGAAGAATGCTCCAAGCTGATTAAGGCCCTGAACGTAAAGCCCGGCCAGCTCATCTGTGACCTGGGCAGCGGCAACGGTTTTTATACATTGAAGCTGGCTCCGCTGGTCGGCAAAGAAGGCAAGCTGCTGGCCGTTGAGATCCAGAAAGAAATGCTCGACATGCTGCAGAAGCGCGCAGCGGTCGCGGAGATCACGAACGTAGAATGCATCCTCGGCACGCTCTGGGACCCCAAGCTGCCCGAAGGCAAGCTCGACATGGTGTTGATGGTGGACGTCTACCACGAACTCTCGCATCCGGAGCATATCCTCGCAGCCGTGCGAAAAAGCCTGAAGCCGGACGGGCGGATGGTCCTCGTGGAATTCCGCATGGAAGACCCGAAGGTTCCCATCAAGCTGCTGCACAAAATGAGCAAGGCGCAGATCATGAAAGAGATTCCGCCGAATGGGTTCAAGCTCGTCGAGGAGTACGATGAACTTCCCTGGCAGCACGTGATGTTTTTCCAGCGCGACGATTCGAAGCCGGCCGGCGGCGAAACGCCATCCAAGTAATCCGCTTTGACAAGGTAAGGCTGATGACTCGACACTATCTGCTTCCATTGCTCTGCGTCACTCTCGCGGCCGCGCATGCTGGCGACGCCCCGCCAAAGGTTCCGGCCGACCATGCACAGCAGATGAGCAAGGGGCTCGAGATTTTCAAAAACAGTGTTCGCGGAATCTTCATTACGCACTGCCTCAAGTGCCACGGAGACGGCAAAACCAAGGGCGATCTGGATATCAACACGCGCGAAGACCTTCTCAAAGGTGGCGCCGAAGGCCCGGCCATCGTTGTCGGCAAGAGCAAGGAAAGCCTCCTTTATAAGCTCATCACGCACGCAGACGAGCCGTACATGCCTGAGAAGAAGCCGAAGCTTGCGGATGCTGACATCGCGAGCATTGCCGCGTGGATCGACGCCGGCGCGCCGTACGACAAGCCGCTTCTCGACAAACCCGGCGTGCCCAAAGCGCGCGCGGTGGTCACCGATGAAGATCGCAAATTCTGGTCGTTCCAGCCGCTCAGCCGGCAGTCGCCGCCAGCCGTTCAGAATAAGGCCTGGTGCAAGACGCCCGTGGACCAGTTCATCCTCGCAAAGCTTGAAGAGAAGAAGATCGCTCCCAATCCGCCCGCCGAGCGCAGAAAACTCATCCGCCGCGCGTATCTGGACGTAATCGGTTTGCCGCCGACGCCCGAAGAAGTCGAAGCATTCGTGAAGGACAATTCGTCCGATGCGTATGCGAAGCTCGTCGACAAGCTGCTCGACAATCCGCACTACGGCGAACGCTGGGGGCGGCACTGGCTGGACCTGGCGCGCTTCGGCGAGAGCCACGGCTACGAACAGGATTACGATCGCCCGCACGCTTACCACTATCGCGATTTCGTGATCAAGGCGCTGAACCAGGACATGCCGTATGACCGCTTCGTGAAGCTGCAGATCGCCGGGGATGAAATGGAGCCGAACAATCCGCTCGCGATGATGGCGACTGGATTTCTTGGTGCGGGCACACATGCCACGCAGATCACCGCCAACCAGGCTGAAAAAGAGCGCTACGATGAACTCGACGACAAGGCCGCGACGATCGGCACGGCGATGCTGGGCATGACCATCGGCTGCGCGCGCTGCCATGATCACAAGTTCGATCCGATTCCGACAAAAGATTACTATCGCCTGATCTCGACGTTCACCACGACCGTGCGAAGCGACATGCCGATCGAAATCGATCCGGAGAAGAACAAGGCTGCCAAAGAAGCTTTTGATCGCGAGCACCGCCCGTTGGTGGACGCACTCGAATCCTACGAAAAGGGCACGCAGCCGGCGCGCTTCGAAGAGTGGCTTAACACCAATCCGGAACCGCCCAAGCCGCACTGGCTCACGCTTGAATTCGCCAGCGCGAAAGCAAACAGCCAGTCCGGTTTCACGCGCCAGGAGGATGGTTCGTACATCGTCAGCGGCCTGAATCCCGATAAGGACGTGTATACGATTACGGCGAACGTCGGGTCGGAGAAAATCACTTCGATCAAGCTCGAGGCACTTGCAGACAAAGGACTCACCAAAGGCGGCCCTGGCCGCTCGGACAATGGCAATATCGCGCTCACCGATTTCAAAGTCACCGCTGCGCCGCTCGATGGCAAAGCGCCCGCTGTGCCGTTGAAACTCGTGAATCCCAAAGCAACGTTCGAACAGAAGGGCCTTCCGGTTGCCGCCACGATCGACAACGACCCGAAATCAGGCTGGGCCGTCGATCCGCAGTTCGGCAAAGATCACGCAGCGGTCTACGAATTGGAAACACCGGCCGGGTTCGAAGGGGGCACGGTGCTGACGTTTGTCCTGAAGTTTGAACATCAGAGTCCCAAGCATTCGATCGGGCGGCCGCGCCTCTCGATCAGCACGCAGCCCAACCCCGCCCCGCTCGGCGGCAACAAGCTTCCGCAGAAAACCATTCAGGACATCAGCGATGCGCTGAAACTTCCCGCCGACAAGCGCGGGCAGAAACACAAAGACGCCCTGTTGACCTACTTCAAGAGCATCGATCCGGAATGGCAGAAGTTGAATTCTGCCGTCCAGGAGCACCTCAAGAAAGCGCCGCAGCCGGAACTGACCAAAGTAATGGTCTGCAGCGAAGGTGTGCCGGCGATTCGGCTGCACACGCAAGGCCCCGATTTTTATCCCAAGACCTATTACCTCAAGCGCGGCGACCTGAACCAGAAACAGGGCGAGGCCGAGCCAGGTTTCCTGCAGGCGCTGATGCGCGCGCCTGAGCAGGACAAGAAATGGATCGTTGCGCCGCCCAAGGGCGCGCGAACGTCGTATCGCCGCTTGTCGCTGTCCAACTGGATTACGGACGTCGAGCAGGGGGCCGGCCATCTGCTCGCGCGTGTGATCGTCAACCGCCTGTGGCAGCATCATATCGGCCGTGGCATCGTCAACACGCCCAGTGACTTTGGCGTGCAGGGCGAGAAGCCCTCGCATCCGGAACTTCTCGACTATCTGGCGACCGAGCTGATTCAGAACGGCTGGAAGCTCAAGCACATCCACCGGCTGATCATGAATAGCGCCGTGTACACGCAGAGCGCCGTCTATGACGAAGCGCGCGCGAAGGTCGATCCGGACAATGTCCTGAACTGGCGCCGCTCAGTCCGGCGGCTGGAAGGCGAAGTCATCCGCGATTCCATTCTCTCGGTGAGTGGCACGCTGGATGCCACCATGTTCGGCCCAGGTTCTCTCGATCAAGGACACAAGCGGCGCAGCATTTATTTTACAATCAAACGCAGCAAGCTCATCCCGATCCTCACTCTCTTCGATGGACCCGACACTCTGCAGAGCCTCGGCCGCCGGGCAACGACGACCATCGCGCCGCAAGCCATGGCAATGATGAACAATCCGCACATCCGCGCCGCCTCGCACGCATTCGGCAAGCGCCTGATGCCTCAAGCGGCCAGTTCGCTCAGTGATGCAGTGAAAAGCGGCTATTATGCCGCGCTCGGCCGCGAGCCCGACGGAGAAGAACTTGAAACGAGCGTCGCCTTCCTGAAGGAGCAAAGCGAAGCGTACAAGAATGCGGGCAAGCAGAACGGGCAGGAGCTTGCGCTCGCGAACTTCTGCCAGGCGCTGATCAGCTTGAATGAATTTATCTACGTTGAGTAGGAACGGTGAGCCCATGAGCAACGAAAATCATCAGATCGTAACACCCTGCTGCTCGCGGCGGCACTTTCTGCAGCGCGCTGGCGCTGGGTTCGGCATGCTGGCGCTCGCCGATCTTCTTTCAAGCCAGGGTTTGCTTGTGCCTGAGGCCCAGGCCGGCGAGAAACTGATCAACCCGCTCGCGCCCAAGGCCGGCCACTTTCCGACGAAGGCGAAATCGGCCATCTGGCTGTTTATGAATGGCGGCCAGAGCCAGGTAGACACGTG
>DASPJR010000083.1:0-46050 GCA_035628505.1 Planctomycetota bacterium
CCGTGGAAGTTGATGTACGCGTCCTGGAGCAGGCGCGGAATGCGGCCGCTGCCCTGCTGAACGGCGGAGACGGCGGCGGTGCTGCCGACCGGATCAAAGTCGCGCGGATCGGTCGAATCAGCAGTGTCCTGGAAAGCAACGTTGTTGATGCGCTTGAACAGACCCTGATTGGCGGTGACGAGCGGATGGCTGATCGCTTCGCGAGAAGGGTCGATCATGATCACACCGGTGACATTCTCGTGAATGTCAATGGTGAACTTCAGCTCGCTGCGGCGCACGGCGAAGCTGTCGTTGTCCTGCGTTTCGTTGGTGTCGAAAACGCCGGCGTCAGCATTCTGGAACAGCCCCTTGTTGTCGTTCTCGATGCTGTAGTACCACACCTGAACGAGGCCGGATACGGTCAGCTTGCCGGACTTAGTGGTCACGGCCGTGTTCGGGCCGTACTTTCCATCAACCACCTTATCGACGCTGCTGCGCATTCCAGGCGCGGGCTGATTCAGCTTCCGCCGAATATCTTCGATATCCTTCCTGAGCTTTTCGAGCTCAGCGTTCGTATCGGCAGCCTTAGCCGCAGGAATCGCGACTAACATCATGGCGGCCAAAAGGACCGCTAGATAGCTCCGCAAACTCTGCATCTTCTCCCCTCCCGTTTACCTTCTATCGTAAATGCGCTTTGTAAGCCGCACGGTTTTTACAAAACAAAACTAACACAGCATACCGCGTTGTTTGGATAATATATCCAATCCCGAGCGGCATACTGTTGAATGAGCTAGAGGCGAGACATTACCATAGGGTGATTAAAAGTCATCCACAAAAACGCGTTTTTTTCGGTAGTTTGATCGAAGGATCATGCAAAATCATATAATACAAGAGGTTATATACTCGGAACGCCGGTGAATAATTCTGCACAAGCGCTATTTTATACGTGCGTAGGCTGCCGGATTGGCATAAACACGGCGTTGTCCGCACTCTACTCCCTTCAGTTCAGCACTTAGTTCGTGCTTCTCCCCTTCAGGCAGTCGTGGTGGATCTGTGTCGAAGCTCTTACGTTGAAAGTCGGTGACAAACAGGACCGGAACGGTGCTGCTCCATAAGGCGTTAAGTTTCGCCGTATCGATAAGATATTTCGGCTCCCCATAGGGGAACTTGGGCGGTGAGCGGTGTGCTTTATCGCCATCCTTCATGATATAGACCGATCGCGAACCTCCTTTTGCATCCTGCCCAAGGTAGTAAGCGATGCCCGCGCTGGCTCCGATTTCTTTGGAGCCTTCCGAAATCCAGATGCAATCCGGACCGGCCTTCTCGCGCAGATTTTCTACAACGCGGCGCGAGGAACGCACGGCGTCGAAAGCCCGGAAGCCCGCAAGATTGTGGATGCTGGCGAGTGAAAAGATTACCACCGTTGCCAGAAGAGCCAGGCTGCTGCGACGCAGGTAAAGTAGCACTCCACCCGTAAGCATCGCCGCGCCCAGAATGTAAGCGATCTCGTCGACGACATCGACTGTTCCGGGCGCAGCTTTCAGCTCGCGTATCTCTGCAATTGCCCCGGGTACGAGGAGGCCCCCGAGGATCACTGCCAGGCCCGAGAGGATGAAGGCAATTGAAGCACCTGTGCGTCCGCGACGGTAATCGTCCCGGTTAGAAAAAGCGAACCACGCGGCGGCCAGGATAATAAAAGGAGGCAGCATCGGCAGCTGGTAATAAACGAGCCGGGCTTTGATCGGGATGAAGAAGAGCACCGGCATTAAGGCCGTAAGGGCCAGAACGGTCGCGGCATTCTTCTCCTTTATAGAGGAACCTGGGGCATCCTCTTTCAGACGCGCACGCACAAATGAAAAAAGCTGAGGCGTGAGGAGGCTCCAAGGCGCCAGCCAGACGAGAGCGAACAAGACATACGGAATCACGCTGACTTTTACGACGTCGTAGTCGGGCGGCCAGCGGCGATCCATGGCGCGATCAATGTTCTCGCTCCAGATGGCATATTTGAGGTATCCGGGATTGCGCAGTTCCATCGGCACGAGCCACGGGCCGACGAGGGCGGAAATGATCAGCATTCCCAGCAGCGGGCGGCACTTGCGCAGAAGGCTCCAATCGCGCCTCCATGCAGCAAAGCCCAGCAGTACCAGCACCGCCATGCCCAATCCCAGAGGTCCTTTCGCGAGTACGTTGAGACCTATGGCCACATAAAAGGCGACCCAGTAATGCCACGTGTCCGGCTCGCAGATGGCTTTCCACAGAAAATACGCCGACGCCAGGAACAGCACGCACAGGAGCAGTTCAATCATCAGCTGATGCGAAAACAGATACCAGCCCGACGTTGAGACGAGCATCAACGCGGCCATTCGTCCGGCGCGAATGCCCCACACTTCACGCGCCCACTGCCAGCAGAGAAGGCATCCTGAAAAGCTGATCAACGCCAGTGGCAGGCGAGCGGCGAATTCGTTGACCGTTCCAAGCAGCGTATAGCTGAGCGCGATCATCCAATAGAGGAGCGGCGGCTTGTTCAGGTAGGGCGCGCCATTGAGATGCGGCGTGATCCAGTCGCCGCGCGTGACCATCTCACGGCCAACGCCGGCAAAATGAGCCTCATGCGGCTCATACAGTCCGTATTGGCCCAGACCGAAGAGCATCAGGAGCAGGAGCGCTGCGAACATGACGCCGTCCAGCAGGCTGGGCTTTTGATCAGTATCGCCGGGCTGTAACGCGCTGTCTAACTGACTCATTCGCTGGCCTGAAATGCGGTTTTTACTGAACGGGCGCTCCACTGAAAACCTGAAGCGGCGGCACTCTTGAAGCGCAGTACTATACTGCACGCGCTGATTTTGTCCGTTGTTTATTTCGCCTTTGTCGGTTGAGATGGAACTGCGGCAGGTACACGGATGACGCTGGAACTCAATTTGCCGGCGGGAGTGCTTTTCGGGAGAACGCAATGAATACGTACAAGATTACAGAACTGATGGGTGATGGAATTGCAACCGAGCTGTCCAAAAGCGTGCACACCGTTGTTTCAGCGCTGCCGGTAAAGCTTGAAATGGAACAGATCGACCTGACTCTCCCGGCGCGAGAAAAAGATGCCAAGGGTTGCTACGATCGAGCGCTTGAAAGCATGATCAAGACGGCGGCCTCGATGAAATACCCGACCGCGACCAAGAAAGAGAGCCCCAACAAAGTTTTGCGCGAGCGTTGCCATTTTTCGGTGATCCACCGTCCCTGCGTCAGCATTCCCGGCGTGCCCACGAATTTCAAGAAGCCCATCGATATCGACATCGTGCGCGTGGCCACCGGCGGAACCTACGACGACGCCGGGCGCCGCATCGGTCTGCATTCGGCCGTTTCCGTGCGCGTGATCGAAAAGCTTCCCTGCAAGCAGGCGGCGCTCTTCGCCTATCAGCTCGCCGGGAAACGCGGCCGCACGGTCATCAGCTCGTCCAAGTACACGATCCAGCAGGCGACGGATGGACTCTTTGAAGACGCCGTCGACGAAGTCGCCAAGCAGTACCCGTTCATCAAGCACGAGCGCGTGCTCTTTGACGCGCTGCTGGCTAAGCTCACCATGCAGCCCGAAAGCGTGCAGGTCGTCGTCTGCCCGAACGAATACGGAGACTTTCTCAGCGATTGCGCCGCAGGGCTGATCGGCAGCCTGGGCCTGGCCGACAGCGCCAGCTACTCCTATAAGGAGGACGGCAGCGTGCACATGGCCATGTTCGATCCGGCAGGTGGAACAGCTCCGGATATTGCGGGCAAGGACATCGCCAATCCGACGGCGGCGCTGTTCGCGCTCTGTACGATGCTGATATTCCTGGGCGAAGTCGAGACCGGACAGAAGCTCAAGGCGGCGATTCTCAAGTGCCTGGAATCCGGCAAGCGCACACGCGACCTGGGCGGCTCGCTGGGAACTGAAGCCTTCACCGCCGCTGTGGCTGAGACGTTCGCCAGGGTCTGAAATGAATTATAGCGCAGGGATCTCAGGAATATCATCGCGCGGGCGTCTCGCCCGCGTTTTTATTCGTGGACGAGACGCCCGCGGCACGACAAGTTGGTCGCTATCAGGTGTATGGAAGAAAAAAGTCGTTGGCTGGTGTTTGGCGAAATCCCTTTTCCGGATAGGATGTTGCGCCGTTCGTGTATGACACTGGGAGCTTCTCCTCGATGAGCGCGCAGCAGGCCTGTCCTACTCTCGGTGAGTTGAACGCGTTCGGCCGCGGGGAGGCGAAAGCCGAGCAGCGCGAGATCATCGAGCAGCACGTACAGCAGTGCACCACTTGCGCGGACCTGTTGCGTATCAGCCAGTCCGCCGACATCAACGACATCGAGCGAACCAACCCACGGCTGGGAGGTTTTGCCAGGCCGTCCCAAACGAACGTCATGGAAGCGCCAAGCCTTCCGCCTGAAGTCATGCCCGTGGCTGCATCTCCGGAAGCGCAGCTGAAGCTGCTGCTGAGCCTCCTGCAGCCGCCCGCAGCTCCGGACGAGCTTGGCCGCGTGGCCGGCTACCGCCTGCTCAAGCACATCGGCAGCGGCGGGATGGGCACGGTCTTTCTGGCCGAAGATCTCGTGCTGCGCCGGCCCACGGCGCTGAAAGTCATGCGGCCGGAGACGCAAACCGATGAAGGCTGGGCACGGCTGCTGCGCGAAGCCCGCTCGATGGCCGCCATCAAGCACGAACATCTCGCGACCGTCTACCAGGCCGGGCGCCAGGGCGAAGTGTTCTACCTGGCGATGGAACTGCTCGAGGGCAAGCCGCTCAATGAATGGCGCAGGACGCGCACGCCCGAAGTGCCGGAGATCCTGCGTATTGCGCGCGAGATGGCCGAAGGCCTACAGGCTATTCACGCGAACAACTTGATCCACCGCGACATCAAGCCCAGCAACGTCTGGATCGAAGCGCCAAAGGATAAAGTCAAGATTCTCGACTTCGGCCTGGCGCGCCCGATGATTATCAATGGCAGCACGTTCGTCACGCAGCCGGGCGCCATCGCCGGCACGCCCGGGTACATGTCCCCCGAGCAGGCCCGCGGCGTGACGCTGGATGCGCGCAGCGATTTGTTCAGCTATGGCTGCGTGCTCTTTTCGCTCTGCACCGGCGACATGCCTTTCACGGGCGATACGCTGATCGCGCAGCTGACCTCGCTTGCCGTCGACACGCCGCGAAACGTGAGCAGCATCGATGCTAAGATTCCGCAGACTCTTTCGGACCTGATCGCCGATCTGCTCGAAAAAGAACCCGACAGGCGTCCCGCGTCGGCAACAGTGGTTCTTGAACGGCTCAACGACATTGCTAACGGCAAAGCGAAGCCTGCCCCGCAACGCGTCTTAAAAGCGCCCGCTGCTCCGGCGTCAAGCAACCGCGCTCTACCGGTCTTCGCTGCCGTTTCAGTGGTGCTCACGCTGGCAGCATGGCTGATTTTCACGCAGACGCGGCAGAAGCCTGAGTCTTCCACACTTGCTGGCACCAAACCGGCGCCAGAAGCGACGCCGGAAATCAAAAAGGTTGAACCTCCGCCGCCTCCACCGAAGCCGGAGCTTCCCAAAGAGCTCGCCCTGGATCTTGGCGGCACCAAAATGGAATTTGTGCTGGTGCCCGCGGGTGAGTTCACGATGGGTTCGTTCGGCAAGGGCCGCGGTGATGAAGAACCTCCGCACAAGGTCCGCATCAGCCGCTCGTATTACATTGCCAAATACGAAACGACAGTCGCGCAGTGGCGTGCGTTTGCAACCGCGACCAAGTTCCGTACTTTTGCCGAGCAACAAGGCGTGGCGCGGCCGGTTATCGATGGAAAATACGCGCTGGTGAAGGGCATATGCTGGAGCAATCCCGGCTTCCCGCAGGACGACAATCATCCCGTCACGCAGGTGGATTGGCCCGACGCGCACGATTTCTGCCGCTGGGGCAGCACGAAGACAGAAAGCCTTCCCAAGGAGCTGCCAGAAGACAATTGGATCATGCGCCTTCCAACAGAAGCTGAATGGGAATTTGCCGCGCGCGGTCCAAAGAACAGCTATTACCCCTGGGGCGATTTCTGGGACGACGTTCGCGCTAACCTGGCCGATGAGTCGCTGCGCAAGGCCGGCTACCCCATGAATTGGGGCTCAGTGAAGGAGAATGACGGTTTCGTCTGCACCGCGCCAGTTGGACAATTCAAAAATGGCGTGAGCTGGGTCGGTGCGTACGACATGTGCGGAAATGTCTGGGAGTGGGTCGAAGACCGCTATGACAAACACTATTACAGGAACTCTCCCGCTGTCGATCCGCCGGGACCCGACAAAGGTGATGCGCGCGTGATGCGCGGCGGCTGCTGGGACGGAGACGCCAATGGCGCAGTCTCCATGCGCCGCGGCTTCCAGGGTCCGCTCTATGCCTCAGGCAATATCGGCTTCCGCGTGGTCCTTACGCGGCACGTGTTGCCTTAGTTCCGGGAGCCTTTCAGAAGCGCTGCCGCAAGTTGACAAACCCTGCGCTTGGGGTTCTAAAGGTGTGCCCTGCTTCTGGCAGGCGAAGAGTTGTTTAAAATCTGGAGTGTTTCATGAGTAACGCAGTTGTTGCTGGTTCAGAGGACGAAGCCCTTCGCGGAAGCGCCGCAAAGAGAGCGGCGTGGGCGCTTTATTTCGTCGCCGTGATGACCGGCTTTCTCCTGATGGGCGTTCAGATCGGAGTTGCCAAGATCCTGGCTCCCGCGTTCGGCACGTCCACGTTCGTGTGGGGCAGTATCATCGCGGTCTTCATGGGTTCATTCGCCGCGGGCATGCTGATCGGCGGTTACCTGGCCGATAAGAAGCCGCACTTCGGAACGCTTGCCGCGCTGGTGCTGATCTCCGGCGTGCTGATGCTCCTGATTCCTCTCGTCGGCCCAGCAATCTGTTTTGCGATTTCCAACATGGGCTTCAACGAAGTGATCGGACCGCTCATCGCCGGGACCGTGCTCTTCTTCGTCCCCAGTAGCCTCGTTGCCGTCGTGGTTCCCTACATGATCAAGCTCACGACCACGTCTCTTGCCGGTGTTGGCGGCGTGACGGGAAAAGTGAATTTTCTGAATACCGCCGCCAACATCGCCGGAACGCTCGCCTTTACGTTCATCATTCTGCCTCTGCTGCCGGTCAGCCAGGTGCTCTATATTGCCGGCGGCCTGCAGATCCTGACCGCGATCGTCGGCATGTTAATCTTCAAGTCGGCACAGAAGTGAGAGTCTTGAGTCGGGAGTCTTGAGTCGGGAGTCTTGAGTCTAGAGTCTTGAGTCTAGGAGTCTTGAGTCAACAGCGTGAAACTCTAGACTCTAGGCTCCCAGCTCCCGATTAGCCGACTCCCGACTCCCAGACTCCCGACTCCGGACTCAATAAAAGCCCATCCCCCTTGCCTTCCCAGCGCAAGGGGGGGAATCTCGCGCCGAGAGGACAAGGGGGATACAATTCGAGTCTTGAGTCCTGAGTCCTGAGTCTTGAGTCTTGAGTCTTGAGTCCTGAGTCCTGAGTCTTGAGTCTTACTTGTTCTTCTTCGCCTTCTTTTCCTTCTTCTGCTTTTCCTTGATCTTCTTTTTCTCGCCCGCCACGAACTTGCGCAGGTCTGACTTTTCTTTGCCTTTCAGCTTTCCGTCTTTGTCCTTGTCGAACTTCGTCATCAGCTTGTTGTAGACCCGGCCGCTCTTCTGCTTGAGTGCGCCGGCGACCTCGCCTACTTCTTCTTCGGTCAGCGCGCAGTTCGGATCGCTGAGCAGGCCGCCGTTGATCTCCGCATTGTCGAAATTTTCATTGATCAGCGTCACGCAGTCGGTGATGTCCTGGAGCGTCACTGTGCTGGTGCCGCCGCCGAGAATCGTGTTTGCCGTCTCAAGTACTTTCGCGACCGTCATTCCATCACAGCCGCTGCCTTCCTTGTTGAAGACGAGGTCCTTCAGCAGCGTCGGGCTCTTGCTGAATTCCGCATCCGTCTCGTCGAAGACCGTGTTGAGCGTCAGCGCCACAACCTGTCCGGCGAGAATTCCCGCTTCGGTGGTCAACGGATCGGTATGCTCGACCGCAAGCGCCGCCGGCGCGCCGCTCTGCGGCAGGAACGCTTCGATCGCCGCGGCGGTGGTGAAGGTCGCCGAGTTCCCCGAGAGTCCTGCCGCCCCGGCGCCGATCTTCAGTCCCGTCGGGAACGCGGTGGCGAAATTCGCGGCCAGGTACGCGCCGGCATTGTCGCCTTCGGCCGGAGCTCCCCAGCTGCTCTGCGTGTGCGTCAGGAAATCTCCGGCCGTGATGCACAGGCCGTCGTCATCGTCGTCGTCGTTGCCCTGGTCGTGGGGAACTTTCACGATCACGGTTGAGGTCGTCACGTTGCCGGACGCATCAGTCGCCTCAACCGTGATCGTGTACTCGCGACCGCTGCCCGGACCGGCGCGTTCAGCGCGCAGGTTGACGGTCAGGTCGCCAGTAATCTCCCAATCGGGCGCCGTGTTGCCATCGCCCTCGCCATTCTCCGCTTCGTTGCTTTCCACCGAGACGATCTTCAGCGTCGTTTCAGTGCCCGAATTGTCCGTCGCCTCGGCGCTGATCGTCACTTCGACCATCTTGTGGTTCGGCGGCCAGAGCACATCCGGGCTGGCCTTAAGGCCAGTGACTTCCGGACCGGTTCCGTCTTCGACGGTGATCAAGACGCTATCCGTCGCGCTGCCGCCCTGGCCGTCCGTGACGGTGAGCGTGATTTCAGTCGTGCCGACCGGCAGCGTGACGGCCGGGCCAGGGCCGGTTGCGGTCTTTGTTTCCGTGCCTTCAGTCCACGACCAGGCGAAAGAGAGTGTGCCGCCGTCGGCGTCGCTGGAAGCCGAGCCGTCGAGCGTCACTGTTGCTGTGCCGGTCTCGTCAGACTTCACTGTCTGATCAGCTCCGGCGTTGGCGACCGGCGCCATATTTTCTGCGTGTGCCAGTTGTGAAAGAGCCAGAACCGTGAGGAGAGCGAGCGGTAGCTTGAGTGCAGAGCGAGCGTTCATGATTTTCGTTTAGCCTCTTTCTGATTCTTATGCGCCGGGGCCCTCCCATTGAGGGCCCCTGGCGCTTGCGTCCCGTTCTGTCGCCGCTTACAGAACGGAACGTTTCCCTCGATTAGTTCTTCTGCATCGGCAGGATGTCGGCCATGATCACTTTTGTGCTGGCGGCCGTTGTCGTTGCCGGCGCCGGTTTGAAGTGCGTGTCGGCCAGGTCGCGGACCTGCTGGACCAGGCGCTTCGCGGAGTCCTGGTCGGGCTCGACATAGTCGGCTTCGTGATGGATCACGCGGCCGTGGCTGTCGACCAGAAGAAGAACCGTCTCATTCTGCTGAACGTTAAACTGTCTGCGCACGCTGCCGTCTTCATCCACGAGCACGATCACATCGCCGTTCGGGTTATACTTTTCGGCCATCATCGTGCGCACGCGCTGCTTGAACGTTTCCTGCTGGCTGAGGTCTTCGAGCAGCACGCGCTTGGGACCGTTGGCTTCCGGCCAGGGCTGCTTGCTGATCCACTTTTCCCAGCGCTTCTGGCGTTCGTACTGCGTCAGGTTCGGAACGGTGAGCATGATCAGCATGCCGGTCTTGCTGAAGAGGCTCTCGCTGGCGAGCTCTTTGCCATGCGGATCCTTGATCGTGAACTGCGGAACAGTATCGGTGTAGGGGCCGGCGCCGTTGGCGGGAGTCTTGTTGGACTTCTTGCGGTTGTCGGCCACGCGAACTTTGGCGGGCTCATTCTTTTCAGCCGCCATGGCGTTAGCCAGGCAATAAAGCACGATGGCGAAGGCGATCAGGAGCTGAACGGGGCATGCGTCGATGTTGTTTTTCATGACTCCCCCTCTCTCGTGTGTTCCGGTGCCGTTCTCTGCTGTTCTGGTCTGGTGGGGGTATTGCGAGCGGCAGGCCAGCGTGAAGAATGTTCGCTTGTCGGCAGCTAACTCGTTGGACTGAAAGGATTTTGTAGAAGTTCGCAACATGCATGAGGCCGCCTGCAGCCCCACCGATTTTCAGACGCCGCCCACATTTTCGGTCAGACAGCCTGAACTACAGCGGTAAAGCTCTGCGTCCGCCTTTGTTTAAAAGGAGATATATTGTTTTCGTTTTGAAAATTTTGGCTGAGGCCGCTTCATTCTTATGTGGCGCGAACTTCAGTTCGCGAACTTTGCGAACTAAAGTTCGCACCACAGGTGTGGGTGCTCAAAAAGGCTTAAAAAAGTGATTGTACAAGTCTAAGGCTGAGATCGCCTTGCGAAGCCCTGCATTTTTCTGAGAGAAAGTCCGGACAAATCGAGAACGCAAATCGTCTTAGTTAGTGTGAGGGGAGACCTCACCGGCAGTTGGCAGTTGCACCAATCACCATCCACTAACCACCAATCACCGCCCCTTAGATGCGCAGGAAGATTTTGCGGCGATACATCCACCAGCAGATCGCCCAGAGCACGAACAGCACAGCCGCCGCTTCAAAGATGGGCGCATAAGCAACGCCCGCCAGCTCGAAGGTGCTCTTGCGCAGGTGAATGCGCAGGCTTTCACCCACGAATGAGCGGAACGGCCACTGCGCCAGGCAGTACATGGCAATCGAGTTCATTCCCACGACGACGCCCGCGAACGCCCAGCGCTGCCAGCCCTTGATGTCGATGATGAAATAGAAGGCACCCAGGAACAGGCACGTCCAGCCGGTGCTGAAGATCGTCCAGGACGGCGTCCAGATGCGCTTCACGGAGGGACAGATGCCTGTCACATCCAGGACGAAGCCGACGATCAGCCCTGCCACGCCGGCGAGCATCAGCGTCGTGAATTTCTTCAGCGGCTCGCGGTCCGAGCGCAGCAGTTCGCCAGAGAGCAGACCGAAAATCATTGTGCCCAATGCAGGGATGAAATTCAGCGTCGCATAGCCGCCGCGGTTGAAGACAAACGGCGCTTCGCAGGGAAAGAGATTCAGAAACCACTGGTCGAACGCAGAGGCGAAATTTGAGTTCTTGTTCCAATGCGCCGCGAATCCTTCGAAGTGGTACTTCCAGTCCTTGGGCACGCCGACTTTTGCATAATCAAAGTCCGGGCCTGGCAGCGGGTAAAGCGCGAACGCCGCCCAGTACGCGATCAGAATTCCCATTGCCGTCGCAAACTGCCAGCGCGGCCGCAGCCACGCAACAAGGAACAGGAACGGATAGCCGAGGCCGATCTGCGCGAGCACATTCGTGAAGATGAAATTCGTCTGCTTCTTGCCGATGGAACTCAAGAAGATGGCGATCCCGATCAGGATCAGCGAGCGCACGATCGCATGCGAAAAGAGCGCCGCAAACGAATCACCCTTGGCGCGGCGGCTCGCCAGCGAGTACGGCATCGAGACGCCAACCATGAACATGAACGAAGGCTGAATCAGGTCCCACAGCGCGCAGCCGGCCCAGGCGACATGATCGGTCTGGTACGCCAGTGCCTGCCAGAGATTGCTGTCGGCAAAGCTCTTGGCAACCTTGGGAATGTGCAGCCCCTCCGAGGCCATCAGCAGCATGGTGAAACCACGGTAAGCATCAAGCGAGACCAGGCGCTGCACGTCTTTCTTTGAGCTTTGCGCCGGCACGCTCGCTGGCGGAGCGCCCTCGGCAGTCTCAGCCGCTTGAGAAGGAGGAGTCAACGTCGTTGCCTGGCTCATGTTGGATACCTGAAGAAGAGTCTGCCGGACAATATCATATGTGTTACACCGCGTACACTCCCGCGGCCCGAAAAAATGCCACTCAGCTGGGACCGCCGGCGTCCCGCCGTCCGTGCGTTCTGGGACCCCTGGCGTCCCGCCGGCCCGTGCAGTTGTATTCCCCTCCCCTTGCGGGAGGGGGTAGGGGGAGGGGTTAGCCGTGGGCAGCTCTGAATGTGTCCGCGCAAAAACAACAACAGCGAACAGAATTTTTCATTTCACATTTGTCAGTTGTCATTTCTCATTGAACAGCACGGCCTTACGCGCGCCATTCAATTGAGAAATGAAAAATGAAAACTTAGAAATGAAAAATTCTGTTCTGTTTTCGCACGCGCACAGCAGGGCAACAGCTAACCCCTCACCCTACCCTCTCCCGCAAGGGGAGAGGGAAACTGTCCGGCGGATGTGTGAGGTTTAGCCCAACGGCGGCACGGGCGAGACGCCCGTGCTACGAGGGCCGGCGAGACGCCGGCGGTCCCAGGTGTCACTGTTGCTGATAGGACTGCAGCTTCAGCACCAGCGTGCTGCGGGCCAGGCCGAGCACTTTGGCAGCTTCGGTCTTGTTGTTGTTGCAGCTCTGCAGAACCTGGAGGATATGGCGGCGCTCGATGTCTTCGAGCCGCTGCGAACCGAGCTCAATTTCACCGGCGCTGGTAGGAAGGTTCAGCTCATCGGGATGGATTTCGTTTCCGGCGGCAAAAATCACCGCCTGCTCGATAATCGACCGCAGCTCGCGCACGTTACCGTGCCAGTTGTACGACTTGAGGCGCTCCTCGGCGGCCGGCGTGAGCGTGCGAGCGCCATTGCTGGAGACCGTCACGAAGTAACGAGCCAGCGGCACGATGTCTTCGCGGCGTTCACGCAGCGGCGGAACCGTCAGCGTCACGGTTGCCAGGCGATAATAGAGATCCTCGCGAAACGTGTGATTTTTGCAGCATTCGCGCAGGTCTTTGTTGGTCGCGCAGACGATACGCACATTCACTGGAATATCGCGGTCGCTGCCGACGGGCCGGATGACGCGTTCCTGCAGCGCGCGCAGCAGCTTGGTCTGTAGCGTGTAATCGAGATCGCCGATTTCGTCGAGAAACAGCGTGCCGCCATCGGCCTCGAGAAACGCGCCCTTGCGGTCGCTCTCCGCGCCGGTGAACGAGCCCTTCTTATGGCCGAACATTTCGGATTCGAAAAGATTCTCAGGCACAGCGGCGCAGTTACGCGCGACGAACGCCTTAGCCGAACGCGGCGACTGCTGGTGCAGCATGCGGGCGATACACTCCTTGCCCGCGCCGCTTTCGCCGAGGATCAGCACCGCCGCTTCGCTCACCGCGGCTTTCTTGACGCGTTCAAGCAGGTTGATCATCGCCGGAGCCTCGGCAATGATCTGCCCGGCAGAAACAGCAGACCGCTTGAGCTCCGTCACTTCCGCTTCGAGACGGCGGCGCATTTCGAGATTGTCTTCGAGCAGGCTGTAGATCTGGCCGAGCCACACGAGCAGCTCGGCGTCCTGCGCCGAGAATTCAGACGGGCGGTCCTGGTTGTCGACATACAGCAGCGCCGTCAGCCGGCCGCGCGGATCGAGAACCGGCGTGCACGCCACGGCCTGGATGTGGTTGCGGACGATGCTCTCCTGCCGCCCGATGCCGCCGACGCCCGAGGCCGTGTTACCGATGAACACCGCCTGCCGCTCGTCAATGATTTTTTTCAGCACCGTCGTCGAGATCAGCGATTTGATTTCGGCCTCCTGCGGCAGTCCGCGCGCGGCGATGATCTTCAGGTGTTCGGCGTCTTCGATGCGCGCGAGCACCGCGCGATTGGCATTCAGACGCTGGCAGACCAGTTCAAGCACGGCATTCGTCAGCGACAGTTTGTCGCTGGCGCGCGTAAGCAGCGAAAAGAGCTGCGCGAGCAGTCGCATCGAGGTGGCTTGCGACGTCGCGACGGGAGCGGCTGCGGTTACGGCCGGCGCTTCAGCGGACGACTTTGTCGCCGCCAGCGTCGGATCGGAGCTCGACGCCCCCATCCAGGATCCGGACAGAACAGCTTTGGCATCGATCAGGTTCATGCCATCCTGCGCCGTCACGACCATGAATTGCGCCTGCCCGATGACGAAGCACGATCCGGCGATCAGCTCCGCCGACTCGACAGCTTTTCCGCCCATCTCGATAGGACGCTGGCCCTTCGTGCGCGTGAGTTTCAGCTTGCCGTCGGCCAGGGTGAGCTCGGCATGTTCGGAGGAGATGCGGCGATCGGGGATGCAGACTTCACACGTTTCCGCGCGGCCGATACGCCAGTGCGTCCCGTTGCTCAGCGGCACCGTCCAGTTTCGTCCGTCGAATTGGATTCGCAGTTCCAGCATGGGTACTCAATTGCAAGAGTGGTCGAACACGCTCATCAGGCCTCTACGTTAACACAGCTGTTTGCATTGTCGAATTCGCAAAAAATGACTGCGGACCGAACGAGAACCCTTCCGACACGCAGGCGTTGGACAATACGGCGGAGATTGGTACGATTTCCAAGGCAAACATAGAGCACGCTGGAGCATACAATGCCGTTTTCTCGCCACGAGTCGGATACATTCTGGAGCAAATACGGTCCGCGCGCCGTCGCGTTCATCGTTGGCATGGGCCTGTTCGTGATCCTGGCGATCGGCGCAATCGGATCATGCGCGACGATGGTGAACAACACTGAAGTTGGCATCGTCGTCAATAATGTTACCGGGAAGATTTCGCTGCTCGAGAATGGCGGAATGGTGCTGCATCTGCCGTACGGGCTGAGCACCGTCTACGTCATCGACAAGTCGCAGCGCGTGCTCCCGCTCACGCGCGCCAGTCGCAACGCCGACCACCCGCAGGGCGACCATGTCAGCATCAAGACCAACGATGGCAGCAACGTGCAGATGGATGTCGAAGTTGTCTACCAGATTCAGACCGCGCACGCCGACCAGGCTTATCGTGAGCTCGGGCCTGTTGAAAATATCGAGGAAATTCTACGCGCGCTGACACGTTCGGAAATTCGAAACCAGTTTGGCGAGCTCTCCACGCTGGAAATGGCCGAGGCTCTTCCGCGCAGCGCAAAACTGAATGCCACGCAGCAACGCCTGCGCGAGCAGCTTCAGCCGATCGGCATTGAGATCGTCTCCATCAACGCGCAACGCTTCACGTTCGACGACGAGTACGACAAGATCATTCGTGAGCGCAAGGAAGCCGATCAGATCCTGACCAATCAAAAGGACTACCAGGATGCCGCGAAAGAAGAAGGCAAGCGCATGGTGGCCGAGGCCACGCGCGACAAACAGACGGCTCTGGCGCAGCTTCAGGGCGACCTCGACAAGCTGCTGCTGAAAGCTGAAGGCGAGACTAAGCGCATTATCACCAAGGCCGAGCAGCAGGCGTATCAGCAGGAGCGCGAAGGCGAAATCGCGCTGCAGAATGCCGAGCAGGAAGCGGCGGCGCTGCTGGCGGAAGGCAATCGCAAAGCCGAGGCAGTTGAGAAATTGTTTGAAGCCTACCAGTTCGGCGGCGAGGGCCTCGTGAAGGAGGCGCTCATCAAGCTCTACAGTGGAGTGACCATCAAAGCGCGGCCGTTTGCGCCGTCTGATCGGATTGACCAGGTTCAGTACTTGCCACCGGGCGTCCCCCAGCCGGCTGTACATCAGCCGCAGTCAGTCGCCGTTCAGCCGCAGCCACAGCCGCAGCCGCAGCAGACTGTGCGGCAGCCCGTGAGGAGCAAGTAGCATGGCTGAATCGGGCGGAAAGGGCGGCTGTATAGCGACAGGCATCGTGGTCGGTGTGGCGGTGCTGCTGTTTACGCTGTGGACCTGCGCCGTGAAGGTACCGGCCGACCGCATCGGCGTGCGGCGCGTGAATTCCGGCACCGGCGTCGAAGAAAAAGATTACGGCCCGGGATACGTCCTGCAGATCCCCGGCCTGCATGTGGTGACGCTCTGGGATCCCACGTGGACGAACCTGAAAGAAACGATGCAGGTCCGCGGCAGTGACCAGTACACGACAACCGTTGACGTCTCAGTTGTCTTCCGCATTGAGCCGCAAAAATGCCATGAGGTCGCCAAGAACTTCCCCGACGAAGCGCGTGTCGAGCAGCGTGTGCGCAATGCGATGAACAAGTTCGCCAATGAAATTTTGGCGCAGATGAAAACGGAAGACTTCTTCGACACCAAGGTCCGTGAGGCAAAAGCGCGGGAAGCTCAGAAAGCCATGGACGAAACGCTGCGGCCGATCGGCATTGAAGTGCGCTACGTTCTGCTGCGCAATATCCTCTACGATCCCAAGTTCGAAGCGCAGCTGCTGCGCAAACAGCTCGCCGGGCAGCAGAAGAGCCTTGAAATAGCCAAGGGCCAGCTCGCCGGCGCGCAGACGCAGACGGAACTCATCCGCCGTAACGCGGAAGCAGAAGTAAAACGCATTGATGAAAGCAAGCGGCAGGAGATCGAAAATCTCAACGCCGACACGGACCGCAAGATTGCACAGCTCACGCAGGACGCGAAGCAGAAAGCGGCCGCGATCCTGAACAAAGCTGAGTCCAGCAAGCGCCAGAAGATCGCGCAGGCCGATCTGATCAAAGCCACCGCGAGCGCCGCCGGAACCGCCGCGATGAGCCGCGTGTATGCCAAGCCGGGCGCGTCCTATTATTTTGCGCGCCAGGCCGTTGAAGGCATGAAGCTCGGCGAAATTGAAGTGAATTCGACAACGTTCAACCCGCTCGATTCCGACCGCCTGCTGAAGGCCCTGGGGCTTGATCTGCGTTCGGCGAGCGTTCCAGCCGTGCCGCTTCCGCCGGCGCCGGCACCGCAAAAATGAGCCACGGCGAAAAATCCAGGCAGCACAAACGCGAGAACAAGTCGGCGGAGCACGCCAAAGCCGAAAGCAGCACGGTTCCCTGGCAGAACCCAGGCAAGCCGGCCGAAAGCGCCGCGCCGCGCTTCCGGGGCGCTGACAGTGAAGCAGTCGGAGTGCCTGCCGGCGTGTGGATCCTGCCAACCGCGACCGAACATTCGTGGGCCATCAGCGACGAGAGCGATCCACAGAAGCTCGTGGAAAGACTGCGCGAGCGTGCGCCGGAAATTTTCTCCATCGCAGTTCCGCGTGAAGAAGTTTCAGCAGCGACAAAGTTCGGGCGTGAATCTATCGCGCGGCAGCTCAAAGAGCGGACTCTCGAAAGCCTTGTTCCGCTGGTCACACGGCTGGCGCTTGGCGGCGTCTGGGTGCTGGTTGCGCTGGCAGGGCTGCGCATTCCAGGCATGGCGAAAATATTTGATGAGATCCTGTTGGTGGCCGGGCTCGGCTTTCTGGGATACACCGTTTTTTTCAACGCACTCCCATTCCTGAAGTGGCTTGGCGACCGGAAGCAGGCAGATCAATCGTTTGACGGCGCTGTGTGGCGCCACAGCGCGCTTCTGGATCGTCTGGCGCAGGCGCTGAAAACACGCAGAACGCTCAAGGATGACGAGCGTGGCAAGTCTCCTGATGCAGAGCTGCTCGACGCCAACGCCTACCGGAAGCTGATCGAGGAAAAGATCACGACACCCGAAGAACTCAGCACGCTGGGGCTGGCTATCGAAAGAGCGATGCGTTTCACCGAAAAAGGCGAACCACGCAAGATATCCGAGATCGCGCGCGAATGTGGAATCGATCCCGAGACAGCGATTTTCTACCGCGACCTCGCCGCCGCCGCCGCCGAAATCCGGCTCGATCACCAATATAAAATTCAGGATTAAACCGCCAAGACGCCAAGGCGCCAGGAACGGCACGGAGATGTTCGTCAGCGAATCCGTCACGCGTCATTTGTCACTGATCATTGGTAAGAAAATAAGAAGGGCACAGATTCCTCTGTGCCCTCTGTGTTCTCTGTGGTGAAAAGTCCGTTACTGATCCGGCGAAGACTTCGCGGTCGCAGGAGGCATTGCACCCGTGTGGAAGCTGGGCGATTCGGCCGGCGGCATTGTGTTCATATCCCCTCCGGTTTCGCGGCGCGACTGCCAGTAAGCCCAGATCAGTGCGGCAACCGCCACAATCACCGAGATCACCCACATCGCATCCACATCGCGCGCGACGAAGGTTGAGGGCAGCGAATACTTCAGGTCTGCAGCCGTTTTGGTCACGCCGTCCACCACGCGCTTGTCGTAAACGACGAGCAGCGGCACGGTCAGGATCGCCACCATGTTCATCACCTTCAGCAGCGGATTAACGGCCGGACCGGCGGTGTCTTTCAGCGGATCGCCCACCGTATCACCCGTGACCGACGCCTTGTGCTTCTCGCTGCCCTTACCGGTGTTGGCTTCCAGGTCGCGCGGTTCGTCTTCGACCATCTTCTTTGCGTTGTCCCACGCGCCGCCCGAGTTGCACATAAAGGAGGCGAGCAGCTGACCGACGACGATCGAGCCGCCCAGGAATCCAGCCAGCGCTACGGGGCCGAGCAGGAATCCAACCAGCACAGGCGCAAAGACCGCCAGCAACGCCGGGCCGACCAGTTCCTTCTGCGCCGCTTCAGTGCAGATGCCGACCACGCGGCCGTAGTCAGGCTTCTTCGTGCCGGCCCAGATTTCCTTGTCGCGGAACTGGATGCGGCATTCGTTGACGATCAGGAACGCCGCGCGGCCGACGGCACGGATGGTCATCGCGGAGAACAGCATCGGCACCGATCCGCCGATGAGCATGCCGACCAGCAGCTTGGGATCAGAGATCGTCAGCAGGCCGGCGACGTAATTGAATAGTTCGATCGGCAGCGCTTCTTTCTCACCCTGGCCGCCGGAACCGATGACAGTGATGAAGCTGGCAAAGAGCGAGACGGCCGCGATCACCGCCGAACCGATCGCCACGCCCTTGGTCACGGCCTTCGTCGTATTGCCGACGGCGTCCAGGTCGGCGAGGATCTGGCGCGCTTCCTTGTACTTGGCTTCGCCCATCTCCTTGCGATCATAACCCATTTCGCCGATGCCGTTTGCGTTGTCAGCAACCGGCCCGAAGACGTCCATCGAGATTGTATTGCCGGTCAGGGTCAGCATTCCGATACCGCACATCGCCACGCCGTAGGCAACGACGATCGGGTTGGTGCCGATGTAAACGAAAACCGAGGCGATGATAGCGGCACAGAGAATGATCGCCGTCCATACCGCCGATTCGTAGCCCACTGCGAAACCTTCAATGATGTTCGTCGCGTGGCCAGTGGTGCAGTTGCGGACCAGGCCGCGCACCGGCGAGTACTCCGTGCCCGTGAAAATTTCAGTACAGCGATTGAGCGCGACGCACAGGAACACGCCGATCAGACACGTGTACGCCGGCCGCATATCCAGTCCAGCGACGCCCCAGTTCGCCCATACGCCGACGTCATTGACCATGGCCAGAACCGTCGGAGACGCGTTGGTCGCATCGAAGCGCAGATAGAAGTAACCGAGCACCACGAAGCCAATGACCGAAAGCAGCGACCCGACGATAAAGCCGAAGTTGATCGAGCGCATGGCCTCGGCAACGCTGCCTTTGTCACCGGCTTTCACGAGGTACGTCGAGATAATCGAGGCCAGCACGCCGATGGCGCGGACCAGGATCGGGAAGATCACGCCCTTATGGCCGAAGGCAATCCAGCCAAGGATCATCGCCGCGACGATCGTCACTTCGTACGATTCGAAAATGTCGGAGGCCATTCCAGCGCAGTCACCCACGTTGTCTCCCACGTTGTCGGCGATTGTCGCCGCATTGCGCGGATCGTCTTCCGGAATGTCCTTTTCGACTTTGCCCACCAGGTCGGCGCCAACGTCAGCTGCTTTCGTGTAGATGCCGCCGCCTACGCGCATGAACAGCGCCAGCAGCGTTCCGCCGAAGCCGAATCCGAGCAGGGCTTCGTAAGCGTGTTCGCCGTAGGCCATGAAAATGATTGTTCCACCGAGCAGACCCAGGCCGTCGGTGAGCATTCCGGTAATCGTTCCAGTGCGGTAACCAAGCATCAGCGCTTTTCCGAAGCCTACCGGCGCTGCCGCCGCGACGCGCAGATTGCCTGTGGTCGCCAGGCGCATGCCGACGAAGCCGACCGTACCGGAGAAGATCGCGCCCATCAGGAACGCGCCCGCGCGGCCCCAGGCAAAGGGATCGGAGAAGCCGTCAGGAGACGTCCAGGCCTTGGTTACAAAAAGGATTACTACGAGCACCAGGATCAGGAATGCCACCGTTGTCAGCTGGCGCTTGAGGTACGCGTTAGCGCCTTCGCGCACAGCCGCGGCGATCTCCTGCATCTTGGGAGTGCCCTTGTCAGCCGCGTTCACCTGCCGCATCAGCATCCATGCGTAGAGCAGGCCGGCGATGGCGATGCCCAGCGTCACAAAGAGGGCGACGCGTTCGCCTTGCGAGTACGCATCCGAGCGCATGAATTCGAAGTAGCGGAAAGACGCCGTGGTATGCGTCGATGCCGTCCCAGCCGCCTTTACAGCATCAGCGGCCTCCTGTGCGAACACAGGCGAGCCCTGGAAAAAAGACGTACAGAAGAGCACGAACATGAGAACCGCGATCACCGCATACGCGTAGGTGCGATGGCGATGAATGAACTGGCGGCAACGTGTGAGGGTCATCTTGTTCCTCCCGATGTGACCGGATCAATAACAGTCGCGAAAACATTTACGCTAATGAGTCGAGTCGTTCCCCGGATGTTGTCACCGTCGCGGACAATGGAGAAAAACGAACCAAACGCTTACCCAACTCTTCGTTAAATTGGGTCGGCATGGCCGCTGCACTCAAGTATTGCACCACAAATGCAACGAAATCAAGTTTTCTGGTGGTATATTTACGATAATTTGCACAGGTGAGCTTGTAACGTTACATCTTTGCAGAACCTGAAGCTGCTCAGTGGTTTATATAACGTGAGCAGCATCAAGAGGAAACGTCCATGCGCACCGTTCCGTTCGGTTCAGCGATCCTGCTGTTCGTTTGTCCTCTGACAGCATTGGTTTTTGCGGCCGAACCCACTGTTGAGTCCGCTTCTGCCGCGGCACGCAAAGCGGCCGAATTTTTCCGCACCAAGGTTGCCGCCGAGGGCGGTTACCTCTGGCGCTACTCAGAGGATCTTTCGTTGCGTGAAGGCGAAACTCCCGCCGATGCGCAAACCATCTGGGTTCAGCCTCCGGGCACGCCCGCTGTCGGTACGGCTCTGCTGAAAATGTTCGACGCCACCGGAGACGCGTTTTTTCTGCAGGCCGCTCGCGATGCCGCAAACGCCCTTGTCCGCGGACAACTGCACTCCGGAGGCTGGACCTACAAAGTTTTTTTTGATCCCGACAAGCGCAAAGATGTCGCCTACCGCAGCGACAAACAGCGTTCGCGCGCCTTTAACGTCACCACGCTGGATGACAACACCACTCAGTCTGCGGTGCGGTTTTTGATGCGAATCGACAAGGCACTGGAGTTCAAAGACGAGAAGATTCACGAAGCGGCGCTTTTCGCGCTGCAGTCGCTGCTAAAAGCTCAATTCCCCAACGGCGCATGGCCGCAGGGATTTGATCAGTTTCCTGATGCAGAGAAGTTTCCAGTGGTTAAGGCAAACATCCCCGAGGACTGGCGCAAGCAGGAGCGCATTAAAGCGTACTGGAACTACTACACACTCAACGACGGACTCATGTACGACATGATCGATATGCTGCTCGAAGGAGCACGCATCTATGACGACAAGAAGATTCTAGAAGGAGCGCTGAAGGCCGGCGATTTTCTGATCCTCGCGCAGCTTCCCGACCCGCAGCCGGCATGGGCGCAGCAGTATAACGCCCAGATGCATCCGGTCTGGGCCCGCAAATTCGAGCCGCCCGCGGTCTCCGGATCTGAATCGCAGGGCGTCCTGCGGGCGCTGATGCTCCTTTATAAGGAGACCGCCAACGCGAAGTATCTGGAACCAATCCCGCGCGCCCTTGATTACCTGAAGCGCTCTCGCCTGAGCGACGGACGCCTGGCCCGGTTTTATGAATTAAAGACCAACAAGCCCCTGTATTTCACGAAGGACTACGCCGTCACCTATAGCGATGAGGACATGCCGACGCACTACAGCTTCAAAGTGCCGTGCAACATCGACGAAATCGGGCGCGAATTCGAGGAACTGAAAAAACTGCCGCCTGAGAAACTGAAAGCGCCGCCCGCGCGTCCAAAAATGAGTGACTCGCTGGCAGCTGAAGCTCAGGCCGTGATCGCCGCGCTGGATAAGGATGGGCGCTGGGTCGAGGAAGGAAAACTGAAGTCAGCGCGAGGCGCCGGACCCCAGCGCGTGATTGAATGCAAGACATTCGTACGCAACCTGGACGTGCTCAGCCGATTCATTCTCGCAAAGAAATGACAAACGATGCGCGATGCGAGCTTGTGAAGCTGACATGACATTCCATTATAATGGAAATTTTTCCAGTTTTCTGTCGCATGTGCGTGGTTGGGCTCGTCTGGATAAGAAGAACCACCGGAGGCAGCAACCACAGCATGCGAGCATTCATCACTGTCCCCATTCTCTTTGCTGCGTTTAGTCTGGCCGCCTCGGACCGGGGTGAGCTGCTCAACGGCGTCAAAGAAATCGCTGCGCCCGGCGCTCCTGGAACGCTGAGCGTGTTTGGCCCGGAGGCATTCGCCGTTGTCTGCGGTAAAGCCCGCGAAAAAAGTGTCGAGCCCGTGGTCGCAGCGGCACGCTTCGGCAAAGGACGGCTTGTCGCGTTCGGACATGACGGCTACTTCAAGTCCGACGCGCTTACATTTGCAGACACTGGGCGCCTGTTACTCAACGCGGCTGCCTGGAGCAGCACGAAAGAAAAGCCGCGCGTGATGGCAGACGAAGCAGGTCTCGCCGCCCACTTCAAACAGTGTGGTCTTGCTGTCAATCGGTTTGATACGCAAAAACTTTCCGAGTGCGACGTCGTGTGCCTTTACGTGAATGCATTTACGAAAGAAGACGTGCGCGCGGCGGTAACCGCGTTTGTTCAGGGCGGCGGCGGGCTGATCGTGGCCGGCACGGGCTGGGGCTGGCTTTCACTGAATGGCGGAAAATCACTGGGCAGCGACCATCCGGGAAACCGCACGCTCGCACCAGCCGGCATCGTCTGGGCGGATGGCACACTCGAGCGCACGTCCACAAAGGGGTTCGACGCGAGGCAGACGGTTCCCGCATCCACCAATGCCGCAGCCGCACTCGCCTCACTCAACGAAAAAGCCGCAGATGCCAAAGCAACTGGAAACGAAATCGCGCAGGCGATGTGGATTCTCACGCAGGCAGCACGCGCTCTGCCGCCCGATGACACCCTGCTGCTTCCGGAGCTCAAGAAAATTCAGAACGCTGCGGCGGCCTCCGCTATCCCAACGCCAGAAAAGCCGCTCAAGCTGAAAGGCAATGCGCTTGCACGCCTGGCACTCACACTACTGCTCGAAGAAATTAAACGCCTGCCCGCGGAGAAACTTGCCGCGCACCCCGCAGCTACCGCATTCCCGGGAGCTGCTCCCAAAGATGCACCGCGGCTGGAGCGCAGCGTGACGATCGACACAAAAGTCCCGCGCTGGCACAGCACAGGCCTTTACGCCGCTCCCGGAGAGTTGATCCGCGTGAGCGTCCCCGACGCGGCCGCAGTAAAAGGCTTTGCCATACGCATTGGCGCGCACACCGATTCCATTGCGCATCACGATTCCTGGTCGCGCTGCCCGGAGATCTCGCGGCGTTTTACTTTGGACGCGCCTGAGACCAGGGCCGCCAACCCGTTCGGCGGGCTGATCTACCTTGAGGTTCCAGCCGGGCGAACGGGTACACTCGAAGTAAAGATTGCAAACGCCCTCCCCGCTCCGCATTTTGTGCTCGGAAAAACAGAAGCGAAAGCCTGGCGCGAGGAGATTAGAAAACATCCGGCGCCGTGGGCGGAGCTTGAGACATCGAAGGTGATTCTCACAGTGAAGTCCGAACACGTGCGGCAGCTCGACGACGCCGAAGCGCTCATGAAATTCTGGGACAAGGTGATGGATGCGTGCGCGGAACTCGCAGCGATTCCGCTGGAGCGTCCCTCGCCTGAACGCTTCGTCACCGACGTGCAGATCAGCGCGGGCTTTATGCACTCGGGCTATCCGATCATGACGCCGCTGAGCATCACCCAGGCGCTTACGAGCATCGAGTGGATGAAAACGAAAGAAGAGCCGACCTGGGGATTCTTTCACGAGCTCGGCCACAACCATCAGGCACCGGCGTGGACGTTTGAGGGCACAACCGAAGTCACCTGCAATCTTTTCACGCGCTACGTTCTTGAGACCGTCTGTGGCGTTCCCATCGCGAAACAGCGCATCCAGGGAGAGGAGGCAGCGAAGGCTTTGCGTCAGCATCTGGCAGGCGGAGCAAGATTTGAGGAGTGGAAAGCCAAGCCCTTTGTCGCGCTGATCATGTACGACCAGCTGCAAAAAGAGTTCGGCTGGGATGCGTTCAAGAAAGTCTTCGCCGAATACCGGGCGCTTCCCAAAGAGCAGCTCCCGAAGAACGACAACGAGGAACGTGATCAGTGGCTGACACGTTTCTCGCGTTGCGTCGGAAGGAACCTTGGGCCGTTCTTTGAGGCGTGGGGCGTGCCAACGTCCGAAGCGGCACGCAAATCGGTCGAGCATCTTCCGGCATGGATGCCCGCCGATTTCCCGAAGCTCTGATCCTTTACAGCATAATTGTTTCACGTCATGGCTCACGCTTTGCCAGATTTCGTCTGTATGCGCCGTTGCCGATCAACTGTGAATTTGCTCCTTCTGATCGCCATGATGGGCATCGGTGCGGCAGGCTGCGCTCAGCCTTCGACGCAGGCCGTCAACACAACATCACGCCAGCAAGAAATCTCGAAAGAGAAGTCTCACCGCGCGGCAGATTCGGCATTTCCAGATTACGTACTCAGGACGCTAGATTACGTTCGAGAGAATGGGCGCAGCCCGGACGGTTACGTGGGAGGGCGCCATTTCGGAAATTTTGAGCGGCGTCTTCCCGAGCGCGATTTGCAGGGGCGTGCGATCAAATATCGCGAGTGGGACGTGAAGCCAAAACGCGCGGGCGTAAACCGCGGACCGGAGCGGCTTGTCACCGGCAGCGATGGAAGCGCGTGGTACACGCGCGACCACTACGACTCGTTTGAGCGGATCGAATAGGTATGAAACAGTTGTCTTCGTTGAAATCGCCGTGGCTTCATCTGCTGGTTGCAAAAGCGCCGGCCGTCGATGATCTCGCGCTTTCTCTGCAGTCCCCAAAATCGCGCAAGCGCGCGCTCGTTCGCAAGCTTCGCGGAAAGGCGATGCCGAACGCCGCCGCCTGCTTCAATGAATTCGCAGCGGCGCTGCAGTTTCCGGCGCACTTCGGCAGCAACTGGGACGCGCTCGACGAGTGTCTCAATGATCTGGAGTGGCTGAGCGCCGGCGCTGACGTGTCGCATTACGTGCTGCTGATCTCAAACGCCGATCTGGTGCTGAACGCCGAACGTGAGCGCCGTGCGACTCTTTTTTCGCTGCTCTCCGCCGGCGGAGAAGAATGGAGCCGCCGCGAGACACCCTTACATACAGTGCTCGCCTGCGCCACAGACGAGCTCGCCCGCGCGCTAGGGGAAGAGCTCGACGGCTATGATCTGTCGGTGGATGAATTCCAACTCAAGACGTCATAAAACGGAATCGGCGCGCTCGCCGGTTGAAAAGCGGCTTGGTTTCGATTGCGCGGGTACGACTCAGCCGACTTCGCGGCCGTCTTCGAGGACCTGCCAGAGAGAATCTATCTGGTCCAGCACCACGCCGGTTCCCCGGGCGACGGCGGTCAGCGGGTCGTCGGCGCGGCGGACGGGCAGGCCGGTTTCGCGTGCGAGCATCTTATCGAGTCCGCGCAGCAGCGCACCGCCGCCGGCGAGCGTAATTCCCGATTCGATCAGGTCGGCGGCCAGTTCGGGCGGCGTGCCTTCGAGCGTGCTCTTGATGCTGCGCACGATCTGGTCAAGCGGCTCATGCAGCGCTTCGCGGATTTCCTCGCTGCGGACGTTCACCGTGCGCGGCAGGTTCGCAAGCGTGTCCATGCCCTTCACTTCTTTGACGAGCTCTTCTTCCATCGGATAGGCGCTGCCGATCTCAATCTTGACGCGCTCAGCGGTGGTCTCGCCGATCTGCAGGTTGTAGACCTCTTTCATGTGCTTGATGATTGCATCGTTGAGCTCGTCACCGGCGACGCGCAGGGATGAGCTGCGGACGATGTCGGCCAGGGAAATCACAGCGACTTCAGCCGTGCCGCCGCCGATATCGACAATCATCGAGCCCTTCGGCTCGGTCACGGGAAGGCCCACTCCAATTGCTGCCGCCATCGGTTCCTTGATCAGCCGCACGTCGCGGGCGCCGGCGCGCTCGGCCGAGTTGATCACGGCACGCTTTTCGACGGTGGTGATTCCTGAAGGCACCGCGACGATTACGCGGGGACGGATGAAGCGGCTGCGGCCGTGCGCCTTGCGGATGAAGTAGCTCAGCAATGCTTCCGTGATTTCGAAATCCGCGATGACACCGTTTTTCATCGGGCGGATGGCCTCGATTGATCCGGGCGTGCGGCCGAGCATCTGCTTCGCTTTTTCGCCGACAGCGAGTTCGCCGTTAACCATATAAACTTTATTCGTGCCGCGCTTGACGGCGACGACGGAGGGTTCAGAGAGGATGATGCCCTCACCGCGCGCGCAGACGAGCGTGTTGGCGGTGCCCAGATCGATTCCCAGATCCTTTGACATCATGCCCTGGATATGGTCGAAAATCATGCCGCTCTCCGTTTTCCCCGCCCTGCGCCCTGGAGCGCGCGGGGAAGTTCCATTCGGCCTGTAAAAACACAGGGCGAATCGCGGAGGGCGATTCGGGACTGCGCTTGATTTCAGGCCGTTGCTGCGATGGGTGTTACACTTAGTGGACGTATCGACATGCACGGCGGCGCGTCTGCACAAAAAAGTGCGAGAATGTCCGATAAAATTGAGCGGCGGCGACGATTTGACTGCGATTTTCAGCGGAAAACAAAAAAACGGCGCTGAAGAGCGCCGTTTTTGTTCGATTTGTATTCTTAAGCTGTCTTAGTTCGTCTTGGGTTCTTCAGCGGGCTTTTCAGCAGGCTTTTCAGCCGGAGCAGGAGCAGGTGCTTCCGCTTTGGTCTCGCCAGCCTGTTCGCGGCCCTTGAGCAGCGCGTCGATCTGTTCCTTGGGGACTTTGGCGAGGTTGTCTTCGCCCGGAACGATCGGATGCGCCAGCGGATCGTAGCCGGCCGGCCACTCGAATCCCTTTTCCGGGAAATCGGCCTTCTTGCCGGTCTGGTTCTCGATAGCGATCTTCCACTCTTCGAGATCGATCTTTCGCACATTGATCAGGTCGGGATACTTGTCCGGTGCTTCGTTGATCTCGGTAATGTGGAGCGCACGCGGCCTGACCTGTTCCTTGGGTTCCCAGAATCCCCAGTTCTTGTCCAGTTCGTCATTCAGCAGAAGAGTCGCACCGACTGTGAAGACGAAGCTGAGGATCAGCAGCATCGCGTAGACGTCGAACGGCGGCTTTTCAGGAATGTTTTCAGTGGTCGGAGGCATCTTTGGTCACTTCTCCGTCTTCAACTGTCCGTTTCTTCGAGGCGCAGGCGGTTGCCTGCGCGCCAGGGGCCGAATTCGTTCTGCTTAGCGGGAGCGAGCTTCGTCGTGAACCTGGATCTCGCCCTTCTGCATGCCCTGGATGACCTTGGCCGAGCACATATCCGGATAGACGCGGTCAACCTGCACCTTGGCGATGTACTGGTCGCCGCGGCTGATGGTGAAGTGGAAGCCAGGCTTGACGTTCTGCTGCGTACCGGCTGAGATCATGATCAGGCCGACATCCGGGCGCACAGCGAGGACCTGCGCATCAGCCACGAAGGGCTGGGTCGCTGACGGATCGTCACCGATGAGCTGGTAGACCGGCACGCCATTGGCCAGCAGCTTCTCGATGCGGCGGGTCTGGAGGGCCAGATCGCCTTCGATCGCGTGCTTGTCGCGCTGCAGCGTCGCATACGCCTGCTTGGTCACGTTGAGCTCGTTTTCCATCTCGCTCTTTTCATTGCGAGCGCGGACGGCGTTTTCACGCTCCACGACCACGGCCTGCTGCTGCTTGATCACCACGCCCTTGATCTTGGTGAGCTCTTCGGCGTAGCGGCGCACTTCGCGCTGCAGCTCCTGGTTTTCCGCGTCCTTCATGTCGCGGGCGTTCTTGACTGCGGCCAGTTCGGTCTGGCTCTGCAGTTCGCGATCGCGCGCCTCATTATACTTGAGCTTGATCGCGACGATTTCCTGCTTTCGCGCGTTCACCTCAGTCTGCCAGTAGACGACATCCTGGGCCAGGCCGAGCTCGCGCTTCTGCACCTTCGCGAGGAACTCGACGTTCTTGGCCTTCTCAACCTCATACATCTTCTGCCACTTGGTCTGAGCCGTCCATACATTGGCCGAGAAGACCAGGAAGGCCACGGACATGAGGAGATTGAGTACTACGAAAACCTTCGCAACAAGGCTCACAGGAGAACGTCCTCCATTATAGGCTTGACCCTAATGCCCGCCATCTACAGATGAGAGGCCTGTTTAACATCGATTGGTCGAGAACGGCGCAATTATCGGGTTCTACCAATTTCTGTCAAGATTTTTTCGCAACCCTGCACGTTTTCAGCCAACGTGCATTGGCTTCACACTGAACAACACCTACACTGTGTATTCGGTTCCTTCTCCAAACAGACCCCTGGCCTGTCCAAAAACCTTCAGGCAAAAATTATAAAGAAGAGTTCCCCTCCGAGCGTCTTTGGTTTAAAATTACGCCCTCGTTTGCCTGCCTCTGGCGGGCTTTGCTTTTATCTGGCCCAATAAGGACTTACCACCCGCCCGTGATCGCCCTGGCGCTCCGCATCATTCTGCATCAGCCTCTGCGCTATCTTGTTGCGCTGATGGGAATTTCCGTCGCCGCCGGACTGGCTTTCATACAGCTGGGCCTGTACATGGGCTTCAAGCAGAACGCCTCGATCGTCGTCGACCATACAGAAGGAGATATCTGGGTCTGCGCCCAGTTTCAGGAAAACTTCGATTTTCCCAAAATTCTCAATGCACGCGTGCTCGATACCGTCCGTTCCACCCGCGGCGTAAAATCCGTGCACCCCATCCTGATCGTCTTCAGCAAATGGAAACTTCAGGTCGGATCCGAAAAAACAGTTCAGATCGTCGGCTATGACGTAGACCAGAAAATCGGGCGCCCCTGGAAAGTCCTGCGCGGCTTTCCCGACGATCTGGATGAGCCCGGCGCCGTGACCGTCGATACCACCGCCTGGCGCAAGCTGGACAATGCGGACATGGGCTACAGCACCGAGATCGGGCAAGTGAAAGCACACGTCGTGGCCATCACCGACGGCATCCGGTCTTTCCAGGGCAACCCCATGCTCTTTACGGACCTCAACAATGCACGCTCGTTCGGCCACTTGAGTTCCACGGCTGTCCATTACATCGTGGTAAAACTCGATGAAAATGCGGACCGCAATGCCGTGCTGCAGAATCTGCGCGACATCGGACAGACCCAGTATTTTGAAGCGTACACGCGCCAGCAGTTCTCAAAAAAGGCGCAGGATTACTGGCTGAACTCAACTGGTGCAGGGCCGGCGCTCGCGATGGCGGCACTGATGGGCCTGATTGTGGGTGTGGTTGTTGCCGGGCAGGTGCTGTATACCTCGACTCTGGAACATCTGAAGGAGTACGGCACGCTTAAAGCCATGGGCGCTTCGAATTTCCAGGTCGCCGCCGCCATCATTTCGCAAGCAGTGGTCGGAGCTCTCCCCGCGCATGTGATCGCGGGCGGCTTGCTGCTTGTGGCACAGCGTTTCATCGGCGGAAAAGGAATTCATCTGTCGGTGACAGTGAACGATTACATGTGGCTGGGCTTTTTTACGGTTGTGGTTTGCGTCATGGCCTCCATGCTTTCGGTCCATCGCGTCATGCGGCTGGAGCCGGCTGAAGTGTTCAAAGGATAATTCAGAACGAAAGGTGGTACTGAAAACACGTCTATGGTCAAGAAACTGGCTCTGTTTATTGCCTTCTTATTTATCGCCGGCGCGGCGGGTATTTACTACTTTGCCAAGACGGGTGCACCTCCAGGTGAAATTCAGCGCGCAAAAATCGAAGACGTCAAACTGGTAGTCAAAGGCGGCGGTCGCGTGGAAGGTAAGGGTGAAAAGCCCGTGGCTTTTGGTTTTGGCGGGCGTCTGGACGATGTTTGCGTCAAGGAAGGCCAGGAACTGGCGCTGAACGAAGACATCGCGCATCTCAACTCCACCGACGTGGACAACCAGATCAAGCAGGCTGAAGCCGCTGTCCAGGAAGCACAGGCGCAACTTGATGTGGCCAAGGCAGGCTATCCCCCCGAGCTCATTTCGCAGGCCGAGCAGCTCCTCAACCAGGCCTCGGCCGACGTGAAGGTCGCCGAAGCCAAGCTCAACGCTCTGCTCAACCCGCCGCCTCCGGAACCGACGCCCAAATGGCAGATCGACGATGCCACGCGTGCAATCGAAGCCGCCCGGTTGAACCTCGAGCAGGCTGAGCTCGAGCTGAGGAAGATCAAAGCCGGTCCCTCGCCGGACGATGTGGCTGTCTCCAAGGCCAAGCTCGCGGCTGCGGAAGGCAATCTGGACAGCACGCATAAACGCCTGGCCGCGTTCAAAGAAGGTTTCCTGACGCCCAAGGACGACAAGGGAAAGATCGAGGCCGAAATCCAGATCGCGCAGAGCGCCGTCAATGTCGCGCGCGCCGAAGTCGACCGCATCAGTCGCGGGCCGAGCCCGGAAGACTTGAAGGCCGTGGAAATCAAAATCGCGCTCGCGAAGAACACGCTGGCAGGTGCTGAATCCATGAAGGAGCGCCTGGAAAAAGTTGAGCCGCCCAAGCCGGCGTCGAAATACGAAATTGAACAGGCCCGGGCCGCTGTCGAAAAAGCCAAGGCCGAAGAACTGCGCCGCAAATCCGAAGTCGACAAGCTCAAGCGTGGAGCGGACCCGGCCGCGGTTAAGGTCGCAGAGGCCGCCCTGCAGAAGGCGCAAACAGCGCTCGACCAGAAAAAACTTTTCAAGGAAGCGGCGCGGCTGCGCGCGCCGTCCGAAGGCCTCGTGATCAAGCGTCACGTCGAACCGGGTATGATGATCGCACCCAATCAGCCGATCGTAACGATGACGGATTTCAGCGAGCGCCGCGTGCGGGCTGAATTCGACGTCGGCCGCATGGGCGATATCAAGCCCGGTCTTCCAGTAATTATCAAGAGCCGCGCCATCAAGGAACCGCTCGATGGCAAAGTCATCGACATCGGCCGCGTTGGCCCGCGCAAACTTTTCAGCGAAGATCCGAACGCACCGCGTGGCGGCGAAGTCGTAGAGATCATGATCCTGATCACCGAGCCCAAAGGCGACGTGAAAAAGGAGTCGTACAACAACCTGCGGCCGAACATGTCCTGCGATGCCGAGATTATCCTCGAGCGCAAAGAGAACGTATTGGTCGTTCCGAAGACCTACGTTTCACAGGAAGACGGCAAGGAGTATGTCTGGCGCGTCGATCCCAACCCGAATGCCGGCACCAACCAGGCGCCGAAGAAGCAGTTCGTTAAAACGGGCATGCGCGACGAATACTATGTTGAAATCATAAATGGCCTGAGCGAAGGCGATAGCATTATGAAGCCCCTGCCGGAAAACGGGAAGTAATTTCCCTCTCCCTCCGGGAGAGGGCCGACGTGAGCGCAGCGAACGCGGGGTGAGGGATGACCCCCCACAAGCCCAGCACCGATCGGCCGCAACTTAGCCGCTCCCGCCGATTGCGGCGCGACATGACCCCCGCCGAAAAAATTCTCTGGCTCCAACTTCGCAATCGGAAGTTTATGAGCGACTTTAGTCCGTGATGAGAACGATTTGGCAGGAGTGTGAGAAGCATTAACTGGATGGCGGAGGTTTCCCCTCACCCGGCACTCGCTCCGCTCGTGTCCGCCCTCTCCCGGAGGGAGAGGGAACTCACGACCCCGCGCCTGAATACCGCCGCATGCCGTGATGCCACACAATCCCGCCCAGCGTGAGCAGAAAAACGCCGGCAAGGGGCACCAGCGCGCTGAGCGAACGGAACGGCGCACCATGCTCGAGAAACGCGGCCGACGGATAGAACGCCACGAAACCAAAGGGCACAATCCACGTCAGCAGGATGCGCACGATCGGCCGGTAGATGCTCAGCGGATAGCGCGCGAAATTCAGCAGATTGTAAACCGGCGGCAGAAAACTGATGCGGTCGCTTGACCAGAACGACATCGACGTGAGCGTCAGGAACACGCCCGTCACCACGCCCCACGCGCCGGCGACGTAAAGCAGAAACTGCAGCACGACCAGCCCATCCACCGGCGGCCCGGCATGCTGCCAGGCATACGCGAGCACCACAATGCCCAGCGTCAGATCCGCGATGAAATCGAAACTGATGCCTTCCATCAGCAGCTGAAACAGCGACGAGAGCGGGCGCAGCAGCAGACGGTCAAGCTCGCCGCCGACGATGTACTTATCCGAAAAGTTATAGAAGCTCATCGCGAACGCATCGAAGAACGACATCGGGATTAGCGAGAAGCCGTAAATGAACAGGACTTCTTCGCGTGTCCATGTGTGGCCATGTTCGTCGGTGAGCGCGTGAAAATTGTTGAACATGAACAGCAGCATCAGCAGCCCCGATGCCTGCTGCAGCAGCGCCGCGAGGCACTCAACGAAAAAGTCGGCGCGGTATTCCATGCGCATCTTCAGCGCCTGCATGAAGTAGAGGCGGCCGACATGAAGGTGGAGGCGGAGGCGGGTCACTTGACGGTGTCCGTGGTCATGGGCTTGCGACCACGATAATGCTCGCACATTTCGATTACCATAATAAGAATCGAAACGGTGATCAAGGCATCCATAAAAACATATCCCCAACCCGCGAATGCACCGGCGGACACAATGGGTCCATTGACCGGACGGTCGCCTTCCCAGAGTTGTTCCGGGTAGTTGGTTGCAAAGCTTCGAAATGGCCAACCGAATGTGCGGCAGATACCAGCTTCAGTCATGACTTCGTCGCGTGGCAGAAAATTGAGGCTGACTAAAACGACGGTGGCCATGAAGAAAAGAAAAAGCGTAGACGAATGAATGTCTCTGAAGTGTTTTAAATGGAACATTCCCAAACAGATTACGGTTCCGCATACCGCGCCTATCAAGCCAAAGAACAGAACAAACGGGATCGCAATAACTGAACCCATCCCAGACGCCATAAGATTACCTGCGATGGGTAACCCGACAAGAACCCCCCCGCCAACGAAAGCGGACGTGAGGATAATTACTCGGGGATGGTCGCGCATACAAAGCAGAATATACAGGGAGCGATATGCCGGTGCCAGGGGCCGGATACTCTGCAGGCTTGAAGCCTGCCCTACTAACCCCCGGCTTTTCAGCTGGGAGTTGGCGACACCCTAAAATTTCAGAGCCGGATTCATCCGGCTTACCCTGGTCGTGAAAACGGGCTGAAGCCTTGGCGCTGCCAAGTAACCCCGCTGAAGCGGGGTAAAGAGATCAAAAGATGATCGGGCCCCCGGCTGAAGCCGGGGGTTAGTAGACGGCCAATTTTTTTTAAAAAAAGTCCCGACAAATCGAGAGCGCTAAGCATCTCTTATAGATGAGGGGACAGGCAGAAACATCAGACGCACCTGGCCAGCCGCGCTGCCACACAAGTCATCTCGCAATGAACTTACGCACGGAACCGGAACACGCTCACCGAAGCCGGCGGGAAGACGTGCTTGAAGCGCCCGCCCCGGAGCGTGGCGTTGCCGGCACGTGGGCGCAGGACATCGGGAGCGTCGAACGTGTTGTGCGCGCAAATATCGCCGTGTGACAGCTCGCAGATGCTCATTTGAAGTGCGCTGCTGATTCCGGCGAGCTCCACTTCGCACTCGGCGGCGATGCTCGCGTGCGGATTGACGACGCTCAGCGTGATCGCCCCCTCCTTTATGGAGGCCGAGCCGGCCAGCACCGGCAGGCGCTGCTCTTTGTCGCCGCAGCGGAATGAAAAGTCACCGCAGTCGAAAGTCGCACCCAGACTCTCGCCGCCCTGGTGCTCCTTATACATGTCGTAAACGTGGTACGTCGGCGTGAGAATCATCTGCTCGCCGTCGGTGAGCACCAGCGCCTGCAGCACGTTGGCGATTTGCGCGATGTTGCTCATGACGACTTTGTCGGCATTGCGGTTGAAGATGTCGAGACTTAAGCCCGCGACCAGCGCGTCGCGCAGCGTATTCTGCTGCCAGAGATGCTTCGGATTTTTACCCGGCGTCGGCGGATGCCACGTGCCCCACTCGTCGATGATCAGCCCGATCCGGCGCTGCGGATCGAATTGATCGAGCAGCGCGCGCTGCTCGTGGATGAGCGTTTCAAGATACAGGCTTTTATGAAGCAGCTCATACCACTGCGCGACGTTGTAATCCGTCGCGGTGCCCGCCGTACCACAGTAATAATGCGCGGCGTAACCATGAATGCGCCGGTATCCGGCAAGTTTTTTAAAGAAGCGTTCGGTCCACTCGAGCTTGTTGCCGTCGGGGCCGCAGGCGATTAAGTAGAGCGGCGCGCCGGGGAAATCGTGAATGAACGTTGAATAGCGTTTGTACTCGGCGGCGTAATCTTCAGGGCAGAAATGCCCGCCGCAGCCCCAGTTCTCATTGCCCACGCCCCAGTAGTGAACGTTGAACGGCTCAGGCGAGCCGTTTTGGGCGCGGCGGTGGGCGAGCGTGCTATCGCCGGCAAAGTTGCAGTATTCGACCCAGTCGCGCATCTCGCGCACTGAGCCGCTGCCGACATTGCCGCACAGATACGGCTTTGCGCCGATGAGCTGGCAGAGTTTCAGAAATTCATGCGTGCCGAAGGCGTTTGTTTCGATGTCGTCGCCCCACCATAGGTTCACGCGCCGCGGACGCGAGGCGATCGGACCGACGCCGTCTTCCCAATGGTAATCATCAGCGAAGCAGCCTCCCGGCCAGCGCAGCACCGGCACGCGCACACGCTTGAGCGCTTCAATGACGTCCAGACGCAGCCCGGACGTATTTGGAATCGAGGAGTCTTCCGGAACGCAGAGCCCGCCATAGACACAAGCGCCGAGGTGCTCGGCGAAATGGCCGTACAGTTCGGGGCGAATGCGGCCGAGGCGCTCTGTGGGATGGACAGTGATTTTTTGCATCATTCCGTGTCCGTGAACGACGGTTCGAAACGACTGGTTTCTAGTTTCCGGTTTCCAGTTATAGAACCAGAAACCAGAAACCAGGAACCAGAAACGAGAAACCGGAAACCGGAAACCGCTCATGTACCGCTGCCCGGCCTGCCAGTTGAGCTATCGCGTAAAAAATGCCGATCCGGCTAAAAATTACTCCTGCCAGAAGTGCAAAGCCGTGCTTGTACCGGTCATCGCTACAGGCGAAACGCAGGCCATGGTGCAAGGAATTCCGGATCTCAGCGCCGCCGCGGCGCATCCGACCGTTGTCGAAGCCGCAGCATCCGTCCCGGCTGTGATAGATGAGCTGGCTCTCTCGCCCGCGGCCGGCGCGACCACGCCGGACTTGAAAGATCTGCTGCCCCAGAGCTTCGATGGCTACAACGTTATTAAGAGCATTGCGCGCGGCGGAATGGGCGCGGTGCTGCTGGCGGAGCAAGTCCAGTTGCGCCGCAATGTCGCATTGAAAGTGATGCTGCCCTGGGCGCAAGCGGTGGACCCCGAGGCGCAGCGGCGCTTCACGCGTGAAGCGCGCGCCATGGCCAAGCTGCGTCACCCGCACATCATCGAAGTCTACGATGTCGGGGAGGTCAACGGCATGACCTACCTCGCCATGGAATTTATCGAAGGCCGCACGCTCTCGGATGTCATCGCCGACAATGCGCTGAGTCTCGAAAAGCTCTGCGGCACTATCGCCAAAGTTGCGCGCGCGCTGGCATACGCGCACGTGCGCGGCGTCATTCACCGCGACATCAAGCCGGCCAATATCATGCTTCGCCCCACCGGCGAGCCGGTCGTGATGGACTTCGGGCTGGCGAAAGATTTCGAATCCAATTCACTGAAGCTGTCGGTCACCGGCAACATCATGGGCACGCCGTCATACATGAGTCCCGAGCAGGCACAGGGCATGCGCTGCGACGAACGCAGTGATCTTTACAGCCTCGGCGCGGTGCTTTACGAAGGCCTCACGCGCGAGCCGCCCTTCGATGGCGTGACGACCATCGCCACCATCTACGATGTTGTCCACAAGGAACCGCGCCCCGCCAGCGAGCTGCGGCCGGACATTCCCGAAGCGCTCTCACGCATCTGCTCAAAGGCGCTCGAAAAAGAACCGCGCGACCGCTACCAGACAATGGACGAATTTGCCGGCGATCTCGACCGCTTCAGCGCGGGAATGGTAATCGGTGCGCAGGGAAAATCGATCCTGCGCAGAGGCGCAGAGTGGTCAAAGAAGAACCGTGGACTCAGTGGCGCCATTCTTGCTGCCGCACTGATGCTGCTGCTCACCGCGGGCGCAATCAGCATCGGTGTGCTGCGGCTGGGAAAAAACAAAGCCGCAGAGCTGCGCGCAGCGCTGACGTCCGGATCGGCCGAAACACGCCTGCTGCATGTCAAAGCGCTGACTGCGGATCTGCGGGAAAAGCGCATTGCAGCCGCATCGCCCGAGGAGGAGGACGCGCTCGCGGCGTTGCGGCTGGCTGCCGCAGACAAAGATGCCTCGGGCGAAGTCGCAGCTGCGGCGCTGCTCGCGCTTGGCGAGCTGAAAGATAAGAAATCCGCCGATACTGTCTGCGCGCAGCTTGATTCCGCGCGTCCGCTGAATGTGCGCCATGCCGCCATCGAAGCGATTGCAAAGATTCAACCGCAGGGACAGACAAGCTTCCTGAGCAGCGTGATGCAGAAAGATCCCAGCGCCCAGCTGCGCGTGGCGGCCATCGAAGCGCTTCCCGGGGTCGTTCCGCCGGATCTGATGGTACTGTTGATTGAACTCTCCGTGAACGGCGAGCCGCCGGTCGTGGCGACCGCGGCCGGAATGAAGCTCGCGCAGTTACGGCCGTCGCAGTCGATCCTCTCCTTTTATGGCGGCGGCGGAAACAGCGTGCGCGCGGCACAGGAAGCGGGGCGCATCGCAGCGATGACGCGCGATTACAATCGCGAGCTGGAAGAAGCCATGGGCGAGCTCAGCCCGCAGGCTTCGAAGAACCCGCCGAAAGCGCAGCCTTATGAGCAGGCCTCGCGGAAGCTGCTCTCAAGCGCGCGCGCCGAACGGCTGCAAGCTGCGTACGACCTGGGGGTGCTGGGCGAGCGGCGCGCACAGCCGGCGCTGCTCCGCGCACTCGAAGACAGCGACAACGACGTGGCGCTCGCCGCCGCCGAAGCACTCGGGCGCTTTTCTACGATAGATGCGCCTCAGACGGTTGTGCCGTTGCTGAAGAGCCCCTCCCCTGCCACGCGCCGCGCCGCCGCGCGTGCCTGCGGGCTGCTGCGCGTGCGTGATTCTGAAAAGCCGCTCGCCGCCGCGCTGCTCGCCGAAAAACTGCCTCCCGTCCAGGGCGAGATTGCGACCGCGCTCGGGCGCATGAAAGCGCAGGCCGGCGTGCTACCGTTGCTTTCGTTGCTGAAAGATGGCAATGCTGAGGCCGCGCGCAAAGCCGCTCGTGCCCTGGGGCAGATCGGCGAGAAAAACGCAGCATCGGCGCTGGTCGATGCCCTCTCACGCGCGGGCGCCGATGCCGAACTGCGCGCCGAAATCGCCGGCGCGCTCAGCGCGATCACCGGCCACGCGATCGGGCCTGACGAAGCCAAATGGCGCGAGATGATCGGGAAGTAAACTCCGCGCGCCGCCTTGCCGCAGCGCCGCGCGGACGTTTGCGTGAACTCGTTTTTTGCCCTCGCTATGGCACACTAAAAAGCGAGGAAGAAAGCGCGTGAAACAGATCTTCACCGTCGGACATTCCACTCGCACGCTCGACGAATTCATCGCCCTGCTGCAAGCCCACGGCATCGAGACGCTCGCGGATATCCGCCGCTTCCCCGGCAGCCGTCGCCATCCGCAGTTCGGCAAGGATTCGCTGCGCGACTCGATCGCCGATGCCGGCATCGCCTATCACTGGCTCGAGGCGCTCGGCGGGCGGCGATCGGTGAAAAACCTTTCAACAGAAAACAGCGGCTGGCGCGTCAAGGCATTTCACGCCTATGCCGATTACACGCGTACGCCTGAATTCCAGAAGGCGCTGAGCCTGCTCGAGGGACTTGCCGGCAAGCAGCGCACGGCCTACATGTGTGCCGAAGCCCAGTGGACGCAGTGCCATCGCCGATTGGTCTCCGATGCACTGCTCGCGCGCGGCTGGAAGGTGTTTCACATTACATCAAAGACGCGCGCCGAAGAACATCACCTGCCCGACTTTGCGCGGAGAACCGGAGCCCTCGTCACATATCCCGGTTCGCCAGATGAGCCAACACTCTTTTAAACTTTTCTCTTCGCAGTTGGCGGTTGGCAGGCCGTCAGTCGTCACCCGTCACCCGTCACCCGTCACCCGTCACCCGTCACAAAAAAAAGCGGCCTTGCGGCCGCCTTTTGGTACTCGAGGAACGAACGTTTAAGAATTAGCGGGCGCCAGCGGGCTGCTGCTGAGCGGCCGGCTGTTTCTGGCCCGCGGCCTTGGCGTCAGCACCGTGAGCGGCACCGGCCTTAGCCATATCGCCATGCTTGACGACGACGTACGCTTCGTTGGTGATGATGCCCGAATCGTAGCCGACCATCACCTTATCGCCGATCTTCAGGTCCTTGAGGGTCATCATGGCGCGGGCTTCGTCGCGGTCGGTGTTGGCACCCGTCGCGATCGGGCGCTCAGCCTTCGCGTCAGCGGCATCGCCGCCGGCCGCCACGTCGCCGCGCAGCCAATCAACATCCTGCACGCTGCTGGAACTCAGCACGGAGAGCTTGCCGTCGCCGGGCAGCGCGAAATTGAAATCCGACGGATCATCGCGCTTCTCGGTGCGCGCGCTGGCCAGGCGGTCCGCCCAGGCCTTGCGAACTTCCGCTTCTTTCTCCTGGCGCTTGGCGGCGTCAAGATTGGCGGTCTTCGAGTGCATGTCCTTCATCATCGCGGCGTGCTGGGTCGCGACGGGCATCTTGCTGCCGCGCACGCTGAACTTTTTGCCATCAGCGTCCAGAGAAAGAATGGTGCCTTCGACCCACGTATCGATGCGGTGATCGAAGCGGGAAGCTCCCGCCGCTGACTGATTGCCCGTCTTCGCGTCATCAGCCGCGGCGCAGATGCCCACTGCAGTAAACAGCACAACGACCAGAACAGTTGACAACGCTTTGTTACTCATGACCTTTGTATCCTCGTCCAGAATGTCGGGCTCGAGGCCATCCTCAAACCACCGATGGCCTGCATTTACAAATTCCCGGCCAATGCTTCTGCCCGGTATGAACGGTGAAGATAGAAACAAAGCGGCCACAACTCGGACGCGCTGTGAAGCGGCACAGTGTGAACTGCCGGGTAATCGCGTTACGCGCAAACCAAGATGGAAGACGTGATTGCACCGGTGCGGCCCCTACAGCTGCAGAGCCTGCCGTCACCGTTGCTTTACCCTCCTCTATTCGATATACCCGAACGCTTCTGTAGGCTCGGCGCCCTCGGGAGTGTTCTTACTGATTGTGAAATCCCACGTCCACAAGCCCAAGAGCATCAAGGCGCAGCTGCAGCTGATGAAGCGCATGTTCGCCTTCGTGGCGCCAGTGAAGTTCCATGTCGCGGTGACCCTGCTGGTATTCGCGCTTTATGCCATCGCCGACGTCGTCTGTGTGCGCATGCTCGCGCCGCCGGTCAACGTGATTCAGCATCTGCAGTCCCAGCCGGCCGGTCAGCGCCCCGATTTCTGGGAATGGATCCGTTCGGCGGACGGTTCTGGCGCCGAGCTTCGCGGGGCGCTGCTGTGGCTGCTGGTCGCCAAGGTGCTGACGTTCCTCTTCTATTATCTGCGCTCTGTCGCGGCCAACTGGCAGAGCATGTCCATGGTCTTTTTCATGCGCGCAGCCGTTTACGACCGGCTGCAGCGCGTGGGCTTTTCGTTTCACGATCAGCATTCGACCGGACAGCTGATCAACCGCGCGCTCAATGATCTGCAGGCCGTGCGCAACTTCGTCAATGTCGCGATGCATTCGTGCGTGGACATCGGCTTCTTTTTGATCAGCGCGCTGGTCATGCTCTACGGTCTTTCTCCCAGCATTGCCCTCTGGGCGCTGGTTCCGGTGCCGTTCTGGTTCTGGGCCGTGCGGCTTCTGGCGTTGAAATCACAGCCGATCTACGAACGCCAGGTCAAGGCGTCCGATCACATGGTCGGGCTGCTCACGGAGAACATTGCCGGCGTTCACGTCGTCCGGGCGTTCGCCACGGAGGAACTCGAGAAAGCCAAGTTCAAAGAATCCTGCCAGGCGCTGCTCAAGCATCAGCTCGATGGCGTGATGCTGCGCGTACTGATGAATCCGCTGATTCGCGGCATCGCGGCCGCAGCGCATGTGGGCCTCTATGCGCTCGGCGCCGTCATGGTCCAGCAGAACGAACTGAACATTGGAGACATGGTGACGCTGGGCGTGGCGATGTCGATGATTCTCGGCCGCGTGCAGCAGATCAATGCGATAAGCGATGCCTACCAGCAGGCGCTGGTCTCCAGCGGCCGCCTGTTTGAGATTCTCGACAGCCCCGACACCACGCCGCAGCGCGCCGATGCCGAGCCGCTCCGGCCGGGCGGCGGCGGCGTAAAGTTTGCGCACGTTAGTTTCAGCTACCAGCCCGGGCAGCCGATTCTGCACGACATCAGCTTTTCGGTGCCGGCCGGAAGCATCGTAGCCCTGGTTGGACCGACTGGATCGGGAAAGACCACGCTCTCGAATCTGCTCGCGCGTTTTTACGATCCGGACATCGGACGCATTGAAATTGACGGTCAGGACCTGCGCGACGTCACGGTAAAAAGCGTGCGCGAGGCCGTGGGCTACGTTTTCCAGGAAACGTATCTGTTCAGTGACACCATCGCACGCAACATTTCGTACGGCGACCAGGACGCCTCACTCGACATGATCCGTGAAGCGGCGCGCATTGCCCGCGCCGATGAATTCATCGAACGCCTGCCGCACAAGTACAACAATCTGATCGGCGAATACGGCGCGAGCCTCTCGGGCGGACAGAAGCAGCGCCTGGCGATCGCGCGCGCGATCCTGCATAACCCGCGCATCCTGGTGATGGACGATGCGCTCGCGGCCGTCGATCCCGAAACCGAAGCGCTGATCCGGCGCGGGCTCGAGCGCATCATGGCGGGGCGGACGGTCTTCCTGATCGCCAGCCGCATCTCGACGGCACGCCGCGCCAACCTGATTCTGGTGATCGAGAACGGACGGATTACTCAATCGGGCACACATGAAGAACTGATGAGCCAGCCTGGTTACTACCGCGACGTGGCTTCCTGCCAGTTCGCGACGGTAGGCGCCGGGCAAGGCCGTTCACATATGGACCGCATGGCCCGGCGCAGCACGCGTGGCAGCGGGCGGGTGATCGACGATGAGTAACCCCACCCCCCGCTCCTCCCCGTTGCACGGGGAGGGAAGAACGGACCTCTCCCCCGGCCCCTCTCCTAAAGGAGAGGGGGGAACGGCTGCCTTGAGAGCAGGAGAAGGCGCGGCGCTGGTTTCCGCAAAGCCGAAGGAGGAACCGCCCCCGCCGCAGGAGCACGGGGAAGACGAAGAAATCCGCGTGCGGCCGATTTCGGCGGCAATGACATTGCGCCTGCTGAGCTGGCTTAAGCCCTACCGCGGACTGTACGTCAAAGGTCTGCTCTGCGGGCTGATCGGCCTGGGCTGCGATCTCTCCACGCCATGGGTCGCGCAGAAGATTATCGACATCGGCATTCCCAGCCGCGATGTCACGGTTGTCGCCGGTTACGCCGCAATCTGGGCGCTGCTGGCGGCGGCGTCGATTCTTCTGGACAGCGTGCAGATCGATTCATCCAATCGCTGCGGCGAACAGGTGATCATGGACCTGCGCCGCGCGATCTTTGATCACCTGCAGCGGCTCTCGATGAGCTTTTACGACCGCACCAAGCTGGGCCGCATCATCACGCGCGGCACCAGCGACATGGAAGCGCTGCGCGGGCCGGTGGTCTCGGGCATCAACACGATTGTCTTTAATTTTATTTTGATGTTTGGCGCCGGCGTGCTGATTTTTATGACGGACTGGCGCCTCTTTTTAGCGGTCGCCTGGCTGGCGCCGGTGCTGACGCTGACCAATCACATCTACCGCCAGCGCATCGGCGAACAGCATCAGATCGCGCGCATCGGCTATTCGCGTGTCGCGGCGAATCTGGCTGAGAACATCACCGGCGTGCGCGTCGTCTCGGCATTCAACCGTCAGGACGCAAACCTCGAGCGCTTCAACGAACTGCAGGAAGTGAACACGAACAACAACATCCGCGTCGCGCACTACAACGGCATCTACCAGCCGTTCCTGGAATTTATAAAATTTGTCGGACAGGTCATCATCCTCGGCTACGGCGGAATCCTGGCCATGTCGAGCGGCCCCGACAGGCTCTCGGCGGGCACTGTCGTCGCTGTGTTTTTCCTGTGGGACAAGTTCATGGGCCCGACGATCAACATGGGCACATTTTATAATCAGCTCATGGGCGCGATGGCATCTGCCGAGCGCGTGTTTGCGCTGCTGGATCTCAAACCCGAAGTACAGGACCGTCCGGACGCCAAGCCCATCGGCAGACTGACCGGGCACATCCGTTTTGAGAACGTCACGTTTGGCTACGATCCCGCGAGGCCGGTGCTGCACAACATCAATCTCGAAATTCCCGCAGGCAAGACGTTCGCCCTCGTGGGCGCGACCGGCAGCGGAAAATCGAGCACCGTTTCGTTGCTGGCGCGTTTTTATGAACTGCAGCACGGCTCAATTAAAGTCGACGGCATTGACATCCGCGACGCAACCGTGCACAGCCTGCACCGCCAGATGGGACTGGTGCTGCAGCAGAATTATCTTTTCAGCGGCACGATCCTGGAAAATATCCGCTACCCGGTTCCGGAAACGAGCGAAGAAGAAATCTTTGCGGCGGCGAAGGCCTTGGACGTTCACGACATGTTCATGGCGCTGCCGGACGGCTACAACACGATGGTCGGCGAGCGCGGTTCGTCGATTTCGCTGGGCCTGCGCCAGCTTGTGTGCTTCACACGCATTCTCGTCGCCAACCCCAGCATTTTCCTGCTGGATGAAGCCACGGCCTCGATCGACACCGTCACCGAGATGAAAGTTCAGACCGCGCTCGAAAAGCTGGTGAAGGGACGCACGACAGTCATTGTCGCGCACCGGCTTTCCACGATCGTGAAAGCGGACTGCATCGTTGTCCTCGAACAGGGCCGCATCATCGAGCAGGGCACACACGGCGAGCTCCTGCAGAAGAAGGGACATTACGCCCTGATGTACGAAAAGTTCATTTCGCACAGCGCCGAGAAGAAGGACGAGGGTCCTGTCCTGCGCAGCGAAGTATGAGTCTGCTTGCCACGCGACGAGCTCTGCGGTTATTCTTGTGGTGCGAACTTTAGTTCGCACGTTTTTCGGGAACGATGCGTTTCGCGAACGAAAGTTCGCGCCACCAGAGAATGTCTGCTTTCAGTCAGGAGAAACTATGAGCCGTCGCACCTTGATCCTGTTTATCAACGTTCTACTCTGTGCAACAGTTTGCGCCGGCGATGCGACACCGGCACCAACGCCTAACCTTTACAAGACGCCGGCCATCTTCATCGACACCTTCTACGAAAATGCTTCGCCGCTACGCTGGGATCTGCGCGACAATGACGTGGTGGAGCTCGAAATGAGCCACGATCACGAGCGATTCAAGCCCAACCAGCAGCTCACGCACTGGAACTTCAAAGTTCACGCGACCAAAGAAAAAATCGGCAGCACGATCACGTTTAAAGTTGCCAACGTCGAAGGCCGCTGGAACGGCATGCCCAGCCCTACCTTCGGACGCTACAACCTGGCCGTTTCTGTTTCCAGTAACGGCACGGATTGGAAAACGATCGAAACAGAGAATCTGAAAGACGAGCGCTATGGTCTGCAGTTCAAGGTGAAGCTTGAATCCGAGTGCACGCAGATCGCGCGCATCGTTCCGTACACCGACAGCGATCTGCAGCAGCTCATCAAGCGCATTCGCAACCATCCGGACGTGCGCGTGTACTACATCGGAGCGACCGCCGAGGGCCGGCCACTGGAGATGATCGAGATCGGAAATCCAGCCTCAGAAAACCAGATCTGCCTGCGCGCGCGGGCGCATCCGTGGGAATCCGGCGGGAGCTGGCTGGTTGACGGACTCTTAAACTTTCTCACGTCAGACAACACTGAAGCCGCGGAGATCCGCAAGAGCGTGTGCTTCTGCATTATGCCGATGGCCAACAAAGACGGCGTCTACCGCGGCATGACGCGCTTCACCACACGCGGCTGGGATCTCAACCGCAACTGGTTCCCCGAAAAGCCCATCGACCCGGTGCTCGCGCCGGAGTCCGCCTGCCTGCAGAACTGGTTCAGCGAGCGCCTGCGCCAGAAGCGCCTGCCGAAGCTCTACATCGATATTCACAACGACAATACGGGTGGGCTGCATCTGTCCAGTCCGTCGAAAGACGCCGACGCGTATCTGGCGCGCATGGAGAAGCTTGAAAAGCTGCTGCGTGAGATGACCTTCTTCCGCGAAGGTAGCAAAGGCAAGAAGCAGGGCTTCACGAATTCGGGCAGCAGCGGTTCAGGCATCCAGGAGATTTACGGCATCGACGGCCTGGTCTGGGAGCTGAGGGAGCAGTTCGCCGATGGCCTCGGCCGGCCCCCGCTGCACACGGATTGGCAGCAGCTGGGCGCAAACTTCTCAAAAGTCGCGCGCGCTTTTTTTGCGGCACCGTGACGCAGAAATCTCACAAACGCATAATACACAACGGCTTAAATTTATAAATTCCTGCCGCAAACAGGCTGGGCCGTGCGTCAACAAAACACGTTATTTTTTCCAGTAACGCGGCCCTGTCTTCCGCGTTCTTTACATTGAGTATGCTGAAAGAGACCCGGGCGGCGGTCATGGATTTCGCGACTGAGAGCGAATCAGAAGACCGCGCCTCGCGCACGGCGGCAGCCGCGGAGAAACCCGCGGTCGTCAACGAAGCGGTGCTGGCCGAGCTGGTTTCAGCCCACCGCGCGCGCGTTTACGCCCTGGCAAAAGCAATACTCAAGCGGCACGAGCTCGCCGAGGACGCGACGCAGGAGACCTTCCTGCGCGTCGTAAGGCACTACGGCCAGAACCACGAAGCCAAGCGCAACGCATCGGCCTGGATCCTGTGCATCGCGCGCAACGTGGCGATCGGGATGTGGAGGAGGCACAAGCGGCGCGATGAGGTCGAGTTTGATACCGCTGCTCAATTTGATCTTCCGCCGGCTGAGCTCGGCGTGGCCTCGCCGGTGGACAATGCCATTGATCGAGAAGATGTGCGGCGCCTGGTGGCAGCCATTGACCGCCTTCCGGGGCCTCTGCGGGAAGTGCTGACGCTCAAGTTTTACCACAACCTGGAGCCGCGCGAGATTGCCAAGGTGGTGGGAGTAACCGACGAGAACGCGCGCATCCGCATCTGGCGCGCAGTGCGTGAAGTACGAAGCATATTGGGTGAAGTATGACGGCAGAACTGGACAGGAACACCACGCCGCCCGAGCCGCAGCTGACTCCTAAGGAGGAGGCGGCGCTGCGCACGGCATTGGCTGCGTGGATCGAGAGCGGCACGCCCGAAGCTGTTCAGCCGCGTCAGCACAGCGGCGCATCCTCGTCACTGTTGCCGGCTGTTACGGTTCCGGTCGTAAGCGTTCCCGCCCAGCCACGTCCCGCCATCACGTCGCTTGAGCCTGTGCATCGCATTCCTGCGGCGCCCGGGCGCGTGGTGGAAACACTTCCAGCGCCGCACCAGAAACGCTGGGTGCTTCCGCTGCTGGCCGCCGCAAGCTTCGCAGCGGGGGTGCTCGTCTGCCTTCAGTTCCTGGTCCGCCCCGTGCAGCCGACGAGCGTCTCGCAGCTGAACGGAAGTGAAAACGCTCCACCAACTGCCGAGATAGCGGCGCGGCAGGAACTGGCGCTCCAGCATCCGAGCACCTCAGCGCCGCCTGCGCGGGGAATAGATGCGCTGGCCAAGACGGAGCAGCTTACCAATTCCGCTGCGCAAAACGCCGTTCAGCGGCCGAGTGCACAGCAGCTGCAGACACCATCGCATTCCCAGCCTGAGACGAAGATCGCAACGCTGCCTGTGCCAGACAGTGTCCCTCCTATCGCGTCCGCCGGCGATTTGCG
>DASPJR010000084.1:0-28012 GCA_035628505.1 Planctomycetota bacterium
CGCATGCAGATGTCGCAGGAGTTCAAGCGGCGTATGGCCGCGGAAGATGAAATCTGCCGCAAGATCCGGAACAACGAGGCGGCGCTTGAGCAGAACCAGCGGAAGCGCGAGGAGATCGCCGAAAATTTATGGGTGCTGCCCTACCCCGTCTGGCAGCAGATCAGCAAACTCTACAAAGGCTGCCACAACGTCGATGCGCCGCACGAACGCGCGCGGCTGGTCCGGAAGTTCGTGATGAACGTCGAGCGGCTGATTCGCTTCGAGCTGCGGGCGATGGAAGCTTCGCGTAACGAGGCTGCGCACACTGCTGGCGGGGACGCCATCACAAGAGGTGGCGGGGACACTCCTGTCCCCGGGAGAGTTGCGCTGAGTGCAGAAGAACCCACATGGGTGCGGCCTTCCGTTGAATGGACACCAATCCCCGCGATCTGCACGTACCTAGAGATTTCGCAGCGCAAGCTCTCGGCGCTTTGTAAAGAAATCACCGGCTTCGCCATCGAGCAGCTTGTCGATTGCATCAAGGCTGAGACGCTGCGCGCCTCCTTAAAGGAGAAGCTGAAAACGTTTGTACTGCAGTGGTTTCAAGAAAAGCGGGAGCAAAGAGACGAAGGCCGGCGAGACGCCGGCGGTCCCAGTGGCCGGCGAGACGCCGGCGGTCCCAAGGCAAGGGACATTTACGCGGATCTGAAACGTTCGCGGCGGGAGGACTTTTTCGATCGCACCACGTGGGCAATGGGTCTGGGCTTCAGCTCATACCAAAAGCTCTTCCGCGCAAGCGAGCTCACCGAGCGGCTGTCGCCGCACGAGCTCGAAATTGCAATCATTGAGGAGCTTCTTCCAGGCACACCGTGCGTTCATGGACAAAATCAAGAAATCTCACGCAAAGACGCAGAGACGCAAAGAAAGGATGCGAAGAACGACGGGAAGGAGAACGCGATGCTAATAAAGGAGGTGAAACGCGCGGACCAAACGCAACCCGCCGGATAACTTTCGAATGCTGGGTGGCCTTGCCGTTGTGCCACGCCACGAAGCGGAGCGAAGTGGTGTGCCGCACGTCTGCGCGTGCTGCCTTGCGTGAGAACTTTGCCCAACGCGCCTGGACGATGGCGGAAATCTAACGACTGCGATGTTGATTCTGGGGCTTCTTGTCGTTTCGCGACCCGGCCCGTCAGGCGGGGCCACCAGCGTCGCTGGTCGGTCGTCGACTCGCTCACCCGCTTGCGACAGTGCGGATCGGCGAGTATTCTCTTCGGCTCTGCTTAGAGGAGGCAATCAGTCATGGCCAAACGTCCCGATGAACTGCGAACGGTCACCATTCAATCGGGCTTTATGCCCTACGCCGAAGGTTCGGCGCTGGTGTCGTGCGGCAACACAAAAGTGATCTGCTCGGCGTCGGTCGAAGAGACCGTTCCGCCCTTTCTTGTCGGCAAAGGCCAGGGCTGGCTCACCGCAGAATACGGCATGCTTCCCCGAAGCACTCTCACGCGAAAGCCGCGCGACGCTGCGAAAGGAAAGCAGGATGGCCGCACCGTCGAAATTCAGCGCCTCATCGGCCGCGCACTGCGCCCGACCGTGAATCTGAAGAAGCTCGGCGAGCGCACGATTCTAATCGACTGCGATGTGCTGCAGGCCGACGGCGGCACGCGCACGGCGTCGATCACCGGCGCGATGGTCGCTGTCGCGCAGGCGATCGCAAAATTGAAGGAACGCGGCAAAATCGAGAAGACCGACGCGCTGGGAAGCTTCGTCGCGGCGGTCAGCGTCGGCATCTGCAAAGGCGTCCCGACTCTGGATCTTTGCTACGAAGAAGACGTGGCAGCCGATGTGGATTGCAACGTTGCCATGACCGAAGAGGGCAAGTTCATCGAAATCCAGGGCACGGCCGAACACGGACCGTTCGATCGCGCGCAGTTCGACACGCTGCTCGACTTGGCGACGAAAGGCATCCGCGAGCTCATCGCACTGCAAAAGCAGGCACTGGGCGAAGCGACGCTGAAGACGCTGGGGCGGAGTTAATGGTCTCACGCAAAGACGCAGAGACGCAAAGAAAAGAACGGAAGAAGAAAGAACAAGAAAATGCGCACGGTTGTGATCGGGACAGGAAACAAGCATAAAGTTCAGGAGATTTCGCCGCTGCTGAGCGGGCTGCCAATCACGCTGAAAGCAGCCGGTGAATACGGACCGTTCGATCCAGTCGAAGACGGCAGCACGCTCGAAGAAAACGCAATCATCAAGGCGAAGGCGGCGCTTAAGCTCAGCGGAGAATGGTCCATCTCCGATGACACCGGCTTGTACATCGATGCGCTCGACGGCCGGCCGGGCATTTACGCGGCGCGCTACGCCGGAGAAGGCTGCAGCTTTGCCGACAACATCAATAAGGTGCTGCGCGAAATGCAGGGCGTGCCGCTTGAAAAGCGCATCGCGAAATTCGCCTGCGTGATTGCCCTGTGCCGAACCGGCTGCGAGCCGGTGACGTTCCGCGGCGAATGCAGCGGATGGATTCGCACGGAGCCGCGCGGCGGTGGCGGCTTTGGCTACGATCCGATTTTCGTGATCAGCGGCCTCGAAAAAACATTCGCTGAGCTGACGGCGCAGGAGAAAAACACGGTCAGCCACCGCTCTATCGCGACGAAGCTCTGCCGCGCCGCGCTTGAGAAACTGCTGAGGAGTTAACGGCGCTAGACGCCAGGGCCCAATACTTGAACGAGTACGGCCCCTGTTTGATTTGATTTTTCTTGGCGCTCTTGGCGCCTTGGCGTTCTTGGCGAATAAGAATTTCAGTTGGGAGTCCTTCGATGCGGATTGTTTCATTGCTGCCGAGCGCGACCGAGATCGTCTACGCGCTGGACCTTCAGGACGAACTGGTCGGCATCACGCATGAATGCGACTACCCGCCGGGCGTGGAAAGCAAACCCGTGCTGATCGAAAGCTGCCTGGGCGATGAGAAAGACAAGCTCTCGCCGGGCGAAATCGACAGGCGCATCCGCGAGACAGTCCAGAAGGGCGAAGGCGTTTACCGTTTCAAGCCGGGTGCGCTAGAGCAGGCCAAGCCCGAACTGGTGATCACGCAGGGGCTCTGCGACGTCTGCGCCGTGCCGCATTCGTTCGTCATCAATGAGATCCGCAAGGCCAAGCTGCAGCCGCAGCTGATCTCGCTCGATCCGCAGGATCTCACCGGAATTCTGACTGACATCCGCCGTGTCGGTGAAATGACCGGCCGCATCGACAAAGCCGGCGAAGTGGTGGACGCGCTCGAAGAGCGCGTCGGTGAAGTCGCCGGCCGCACGCGCGATCTGCCCTCGTCACGGCGTCCGCGCGTGGCAGTGATCGAATGGACCGACCCGCTCTACGCCGCCGGGCACTGGGTCCCCGAAATGATCGAGCTGGCCGGCGGCGTCGATGTGCTGGCGAAAGCAGGCGAGCCGTCTCGAACGGTTGAGTGGGATGCTGTGCTGAAGGCTCAGCCGGAGATCCTGATCCTGGCGCCGTGCGGCTATGATCTCCAGCGCGCGCGTGGCGAACTCAAGACATTGCAGTCACGTCCCGACTACGCGACGCTTCCGGCCGTCAAGAACGGACGCGTGTTCATCATGAATGCCACGGCGACGCTCTCTCGCCCCGGTCCGCGCATCGTGGATGGGCTTGAGGACCTCGCGCAGATTATTCACCCGGAGATCTTTATGGTGCCCGCCGGCGGGGCACGGTGGGAAAAAGCTTAGCGGTTCTGGATTCCAAACGTGAGCGAGACGACGGCGTTCACGTCTTTATCGATGGTGCTCGTGTCGTAGATTCCGGAGGCGCTCACTTCGGTGCTTTCGGGGCGCGTGATCTGCAGAACGCCCATGCGCGCGTTGCGCACTTCGCCGATGCTGCAGCCGGCATGTTCAACGATCTGGTCGGCACGCATGCGCGCATCTCTGGAGGCTTCGCCGATCATCTCGATTTTGAGGTCGCCGATTTTCGTGTAGTAGAACTCGGGAGTGCCCGATTGAACGTCCAGTTCCTCCTGGATCAGCTCCGTGACTTCTGCCGCAGCGCTGAGCACTTTGTCGACTTGCGGAGACGAGACAGTGCAGGCGCGCGAGAGCTTGTAGCCGGTCACGTCCATGGTCACATTGCCGAAGCGGTCACGGCGGAAAACAGAATGCGACGCTATGGCGCCGAGCGAAATTTCAGCCGGCGAAAAGCCGCGATCGGAGAGGAACTTCTGCACGCGATCCATGCTCTTCTTCATGTCGGCGTACGCGGTCTTCGTGTCGTCGCCTTTGCCGCAGACGTGGATGCTCCAGACGCCCAGATCGGAGCGGATGCGTTTGCGCGCCGAGCCGGTCACCGCCAGCGACTGTTCCATGCGCTTGGGATTTTCAAGCCGCGCCTTGTAGGTGTTTGCGACCACCGTGGTACAGATGATGAGAGCGCTCGCCGCACTGATCGATACGACCAGTGCCACGTTAAAGAGATTGGCACGGATCTCAGTAGCCATCTTCCACCCTCCACAGGTGCTGCCAGGCTGTGCGGCGAGCGCCTCGAGCGCATAACGGCAATAACACTTTTTGACTCTTTTATAATTCGGCAGGCACAGCGGCGGTCTGGAGAGAAATTTCGAACTTTATTTCGAAGCGGATTCAGGAGGTTTTACGGGCACGCGCTTCTCGCCGTGAACCGCATTTCCGTCGCGGCCTTTAAGCACGAAAATCAGGAGCACGGTTACCAGCACCAGCGCCCCGACGAACCAGATCATGATGTCGCCATCCTGCACGCGGCGCTTGATCGTGCGTCGAGGCGGCGGAGAAACCAGCGGAGAGACCGGCGGCTTCTGCGAACGAAGCTGCGGGTTGCTGCCCGGCGGAATCTGAGCGCCGCCTTTGGGCGTCGATCGCGGCGGCGAGGGAGTAGGCGCGCGGGGCCGGGCGCCCATGCCCGAGCCGCCAACGGCTTTGTGCGCGGGATTACTGCTGCTCCCCTGGCTCTTGAGAGCGGCATTGCTTCCACCCGGTCTTGGAGAGAGTCCGCTGCCGGCCGCTTTGAGCCCGGAATTACTGGTGTTGCCGACCGCTTTCAGAGCCGTATTGCTGATCGCGCGCAAGCCGGGATTGCTGTTTCCCTTCGGCCTCACAGCAGGAATAGCCGGCCTGTGTTTATCGCAGAAATGTACGGTACGGGTTTCGTCGTATGGCTCAGCGCCAAGAGGAATGTCTTCCGGTGACACGCGCGCGTTGCAAACTTCGCAATAGAAGATTCTCATATCGCGCGTCCATATCCATAACTCGAACGAACTATAAGTCGATGTATTCAACCGCACAATCCCGCGCCCGGCAAGCAAAAACCACCCCGCAGACTCGTCCCACAGGCGGGTCTCTGAAAAGACCGATAAGAAAACCAGGGGGTTATCACAGAATTCCGACTCGCCACCAGAACCCGTTAAACCGCGGGCTCTGCGGCTTTGTGTCCAACAGACCGAACTTCAAGAATTTCTCGAATCAGCTGGTCTGGATCAACGGGCTTTTTTACGAAGCGGTTGAAGCCCGCGCGCATTGCCTTGCCATGATTCTCAGTGCTGGAGAATGCTGTGAGCGCGATCGCAGGCGTGCTGGCAAGCTGCAAGGGCATTTGCCGAACTTCCTGCATGAAGGTGTATCCATCTTTAAACGGCATACCGATGTCGCAAATGATTACATGCGTGATGTTTGAACGAAGAAGCTCGACCGCTGTATCGGCGTCTTGCGCCGCAAAAACCGTCGCACCCGCATTTTCCAAGGCGACCTTTAAAAGTTCACGCGCATCGGGTTCGTCATCAACAACAAGGAGTTGCATCCCCTTGAGAGAATTACCCGAAGATGGAGCGAGAGCCGCTTCCGCCAGATCAGGAGCAGCCGTGGAGATCGGCAATGTGACGGTAAACGTAGCGCCCCTGCCTTCGCCGGCGCTGCTGGCCGTCACTTCTCCACCATGAAGCTCAACGAGTTGCTTAACGATCGCAAGTCCGAGCCCGAGTCCTCCGAACTGGCGCGTTGTCGTCGAGTCCGCCTGCTGGAATATTTTGAAGAGTTCAGGAATGATATGCGGGTCTATGCCGATGCCGTTGTCCGTAATGGAGATTCTGGCCATGGCGCCGGACCGTGCAAGAGAAACCTGCACGGTTCCGTTCTTAGGCGTGAACTTGATTGCATTCGAAAGGAGGTTCCACATCACCTGCTGAAGCCGGTCTGGATCACCGGAAGTGTAAACCTCGTCTATCGAAGTTTGCACCTCGATACCCTTGGCTTTTGCCGCAGGCTCAACGATCAGAATCGACGATCGAATGATGTGCGCGAGATTTACAGATGTCAGCCTGAGCTGAAGCTTGCCCGACGCGATTTTCGAGACATCGAGGAGGTCGTCAACGAGCTGAGTTTGAATACGAACATTTCGTTCGATCGCCTCAAGCGCGTGGTCCACCTGATTTTTACTGATTCGTCCGGTGCGAAGTAAGCGGGTGAAGCCAAGCATGGCTGTCAGCGGTGTGCGGAGTTCGTGAGAAACAATCGCGAGGAACTGGTCTTTAAGCCGGTTCGAGTGATCAGCGGCTTCCTTTGCTGCTATCAACTGCTGCTCAATTCGCTTCTGCTCGGTCGTATCGCTAGCTTCGATGATGAAGAACCGCACTCTGCCAGCATCATCCTTGACAGCCGTGGTGGCGGCATTGGCCGTACGGATTTCTCCGTTCGCGGCGCAGTATGTATCTTTAGTGAATATGGGAACGTCACAGGCCATGGCTTGCTTGAGCCTGAGCGGCCACGCCTCTTTCATATGCGGGAGTGTGTTCCACCAGGGCGTCTCCCAGAACAGCTTTCCAATAACCTCTTCTCGGCTCAAATTGGCTGCCTGCAAAGGCGTATTATTGACTTCGAGCAGCACACCTTCGGGAGATACAATTGCCATGAATTGAAACTGCTGATTAAAGGTGCGTCGAAAGCGTTCTTCACTAAGAAGTAATTGCGCCCTGGTTGCTGACATCGCGAACGAGGTAATTGACAATACTGAAATAAAAATTAAAGCGAGCATCAACCGTTGATTTGGAGAGCCCACAGCGAATGCGCCGACGTCGTTTGTCACGCCCCAGATCGCGATGGCGCTGACAATTAGAACAGCTGAGGAAATCACGCGCGCATCAAAGCGAATGGCGCCCCAGATAAAAAATGGCAGCAACAGAAACTTCTGCTGGTACATCGGAGTGGCTACGAGAACAGAACTGGCAAGCAGAATTACGGCCGAAGCCGTGAGAGTCAGAAAAAAGAAAGCAGCCTCAACTTTACTCCAGAGATGCCGCCGCATGGCACTCTTTCGATCTGCCCATGTCAGCAGGAACGGCGTGACGATGAGCGCACCCATCGCATCTCCGACCCACCAGAGAACCCAATTCTCAAGATAACTCGCGAAAGGGTAGAGTTGCGGTAAGGCAAGGGACAGGCTCGTGACGCCAATAGTGGCGCTGATCATGGTGCTGCCAAGAACGGCACAGCCGACCAATAGCACCACATCACGCAGGCGCGAGATCGACAGATCAAATCCGAAGCGCCGCAGCAATCGCGACCCGACATAGGCTTCGAGTGTGTTCCCGATGGCAATGGCAAAGGCGGTGAAGAGGGTCTCATCAGGCGTTGACACATTCGCGAGGAACGCGCCAACAGTGATACTTGGCCAGAAACGTTCACCACCCAGAAGCAGCAATGCGAGGGCGAGACCCGTGGGCGGCCAGACTGCAGTGATCGGTTTGGGACCAAAGGCCAGAGAGAGCCCGTACTTGGCCGTCAGGAAGTACACAGCTGCGCCCGCCGCAAGCGCAATGAGATACTTCGGAGGGCTCAGCGCGAATGGAGACTGTAGCGATGCGTGCTTCATCAAAATTATTATAGTCCAGCCAGAAGCTTTGACCAACGCTGGCTGTGATCATACTCCCGCTCGGAAATTGCGGAATGCGCTTATTGCAGCTTAATTCGAGCTTGAGGCTACGGTGAAAAAAAAGATGGTGGGCGATACTGGATTTTCATTTCGACCTTTTCGTTACGTGACCAGCAAGCACGGCAGTTTTAAGTCTGAAGCTGAACAGCGCATAACAGATGCAGCGTGGCTTTTATGTCCTTATTTTCTTTATATGTCTAAATATGTGCATTCATCTTCTCGTCTGGGAAACTTGAAGGAAAGATGGTAATTTGGGATCAGCGGGTTAGCTCTTATTCGTCTCTTAGACCACTTCAACTGGGAGGCCGTATGAATGTGCTGCTGGTCGAAGATGAAAAGGATACGCGCGAACTTGAACAAACCCTTATTCGTTCGCTGGGCCATAACGTCGATGCGTACGGTACCGGTGGCACGGCGCGCGCCGCATACAACGGCCAGGTTTACGATCTTGCTGTTATTGATCTGATGTTGCCTGATATCGATGGACTAGAACTCTGCCGCGTAATTCGCGGACATCCAAATGGAGTTAAGACTGCAATCCTGATTTGTAGCGCCCGTGGCGATAAGCAGGCCCTGGAACAAGGGCTCCGCGCGGGAGCCGACGATTTCCTGGCTAAGCCGTTCGATCCTGACGATTTTTTGTCGCGCGTTCGCGTGTCACAGGAACATGCTCTTCGACGCGCTGAACGTCAATTCGCTATCGAGGCGCTACAGCAGCTGAAATCAACCACCGACAACTCCCTGGATGCCATAATCAGTAAGGATCTGGATGGTACGATCATCGCGTGGAACCCTGCTGCCGAAAGGCTGTATGGGTACTTAGCTGCAGACGCTATCGGGCGGCACATCTCGATCATCATACCTGATGATCGCCGGCATGAAGTGGAATCGTTTTTTCAGCAGATGCGACGAGGTGAGTACCTTCATCCAGTCGAAACCGAAGGGCTTCGCAAGGACGGCTCTCGCGTACAGGTTTCGCTTACCATCTTGCCGCTTAAGGATGGGACCGGCAAGGTCGTAGGTGGAACCATCAGCGGACGTGATCTCTCGCAGCAAAAAGCGATGGAAGCGGCCTTAGTCCAGTCCGAAAAGCGCTTTGCACGTATCCTCGATTCAAATCTGATTCCCATGCTTTATTGGACGATCGACGGAACAATCTCCGATGCGAATGATGCCTTCCTGCAGCTTATTCAGTATTCGCGGGAGGAGCTTAATTCCGGAGCGGTGCGGTGGAATACAATTACTCCGCCCGAGTATCTGGTCCATGACGAACGTTCAATCGAGCAGATCCGGCAAACGGGCATCTGCGATCCCTTCGAAAAAGAATACATTCGCAAAAACGGCACTCGCATCCCGGTGTTGATTGGCGCGGTCGGGTTCGAACCTGACCGGGATAAGGGTGTCGCCTTTGTCGTGGACCTATCCAGCCGTAAAGCACTCGAGGAACAACTCCGTCAGGCACAGAAGATGGAAGCGATCGGTCGACTGGCAGGAGGGATCGCACACGACTTCAACAATCTTCTGACGCTGATACTCGGCCGTAGCGAAAGGCTGTTGAGCCGCGTGAATCCCGAGGCGGCTCGCGATGTTAAACTCATCCGTTCCACAGCTGAGCGCGCCGCTGGTTTAACGCGACAATTGTTGCAATTCAGCCGCCAGCAGGTTTTACAGCCTAAAGTAATTGGACTCGCTGCGCTGCTGTCAGAAATGGCCGAGATGCTTCGTCGGATGATCGGAGAAGATATCGAACTGAGCATTCGCACAAGCGGAAGTCGCAGCATTTACGCGGATCCCTCCCAAGTCCAACAAGTCATTCTCAATCTAGTGGTTAACGCGCGCGATGCGATGCCGAATGGAGGAAAGCTCTTAATCGAAACTGCGGACGTCGACCTCGGTGGTGACTACGTTCGCACTCATATTGGTGTTGCAGCCGGCGCCTATGTCATGATTGCGGTCGCAGACTCGGGCGAGGGGATGACGCCTGAGGTGAAGCAGCGATTATTCGAGCCGTTTTTTACTACCAAGGAGCAGGGCAAAGGCACTGGTCTGGGGTTGTCTACAGTCTATGGAATTGTCCGGCAGAGCGGCGGAAATATCTGGGTTTACAGTGAACTAGGAATTGGAACAACGTTCAAAGTCTACTTTCCGGCAACGCAATCAACTATCTCGAACGCGACCCCGACCGTTGCTCCAACTCAAACAATTTTGCCTAGTGAGACCATCCTGGTGGTGGAGGATGAGCGCGAGATCGGCGAGTTGATCAAAGACGTACTGTGCGAGCACGGTTATCGAGTGCTGATGGCGACTAACGCGGAGGAAGCGTTGCAACTAGATCATGAGGAGGAGAAAGAAATTCACCTCCTGTTAACGGACGTGGTAATGCCGCGAATTAACGGAAAACGGTTGGCAGAAAAGATGAAAAAACGCAGGCCACAGATTAAGGTTCTGTTTATGTCGGGGTACACTGCCGAGGCAATAGTGCATCAGGGCGTGCTGGATCCAGAAATAAATTTTATTGAAAAGCCGTTCTCTCCGAAAACGTTGCTGGAAAAAATTCATCAGCTTCTGACCGATGGCTAAAAGGCCTGATTCGTCAACAAAGATCGTTCATTTGGGATTCAACAAAACCATGTTGAGCTCAACAGCCAGGCAACCGGCGCACCTAACCGGACCCATGTGCTGTCTGTGTTCAAAATGTCCAGAATTGCCGATCAATTAAACTTGAAACGACCACGAAGAGTGTATAAAGGCAGCGATGGAAGTCGTTGCCATATAATGCATAAAAAAGCTTCAACCGCCAGTACATCGTGATTTTAGATCTTCGAGCTCAGGTCCCAAGTCTGCTTCTCGACCGGACCCCTGGGGTATTGAACTTTGGACATGCCCGATAAAAATACCCGATTATTTGACCCTCGCTCAACCGACCAGAGCATGGACGATCTCATCCGCAGGCTGGCTGAGGCGGAAGGTACCATCAAGGCCCTCATTTCGGGCCAGGTGGACACGGTCGTCGATTCAACAGGCAACACGCATATTCTGCTTCGCCAGGCCCAGGACGCATTGCTGCAGAGCGAGCAGAAATTCCAGACACTGACCGAATCAATGCCGCAACTGGCCTGGATGTGCACACCAGACGGGGGCTACATTTATTTTAATCAGAGGTGGGCCGACTATACCGGGCTGACCCTTAATGAGAGTTACGGCCCCGGCTGGAGTAAGCCTTACCATCCCGACGATCAGCAGCGCGCAAAGGATGCCTGGAAACACGCGACCCGGACCGGCGAGCCGTTCGAAATCGAAAGCCGCCTGCGCGGAGCGGACGGAAATTACCGCTGGTTTCTGATCCGGGCACTTCCCTTCCGGGATTCCGGCGGAACGATTCTCAAGTGGCTCGGCACCTGCACAGACATCGAACAGCACAAGCGCTCGGAAGAAAAAATCCGGCGTCTGGCGTCGATCGTGGAGAGTTCGCAGGACGCGATCATCAGTAAGTCGTTGACCGGCGTCATCCTCACCTGGAACCGCGGCGCCGAAGAGATTTATGGCTACAGCGCAGCCGAGATGATCGGCAAGTCGAGCATGATTCTCTATTCAAAAGACAGCCCGCAAGAACTAACGCGGGTTCTGGAGAGCTCTGTCGCACAGAAGATCGTTAACCGCTACGAGTCGGTTCACGTCAGGAAAGACGGCAGCAGGATCGTGGTTTCGGTGACGGTCTCCCCGGTTCATGACTCCTCGGGTGAGGTGGTAGCGCTGTCTGTGATCTCCCGTGACATTACTGAACGCAGGAAATCTGACGAGGCCTTGCGGAAGAGCGAACTTGAGCAGCGCGCGATTGCCGAAAAGCTCGAAAAAGAGAGAGCCCGATTAGACGACGCGCAGGCTGTCGCGAAGGTGGGCAGTTGGGAAAATGAACTGGCGACCGGACATCTGACCTGGTCCCGCGAGACGTATCGGATTTTCGAACGCGATCCTGAAAGCTTTATTCCGACACAGCAGAATTTCTTCTCCACGATGGTCCATCCCGAGGACCACGACGCGGTGAAAGAGGCTTTCTTACAGTCATTTATTACGAACACCTGCCACGTTCTCGAACACCGAGTGTCGTTTCCAGACGGGCGCATCAAGTACGTTCAGGAACGCTGGCGCATTTTTCACGACGTAGATGGCAGGCCTCTGCGCGCGCTTGGAACGGTGCAGGACATCACCGAACGCAAGCAGTTCGAAAACAATCTGCGCAAGAGCGAAGAACGCTTCCGCTCCCTGGCTCTGGCAACTTCCCAGATCGTTTGGTGGACCGACGCTGCAGGACACGTGACCGAAGACATGCCCAGCTGGAGAGAATACACAGGCATGAGCCTGGAGCAGATACTTCAGGACGGATGGTCCAACTCGCTGCATCCCGATGACCGTGCCCGCGTGCTCGCGCACTGGAATCTCTGCGTCGCGAACAAGTCACTCTACGAGATAGATTATCGTATCAGGCGAGCAGACGGCGTTTACCGGCTTTTCTCGGTTCGGGGAATTCCCGTCATCGAAGAGAACCAGATTCGCGAATGGATTGGAACTTGCACGGATATCACGAAGCGCGCTGAGCTTGAAGAGCAGCTGCGGCAGTCGCATAAAATGGACGCAATCGGAAGGCTTGCCGGAGGCGTCGCGCACGACTTCAATAATGTACTCACGGTTATTCTTGGCCGCGCTGAACTGCTGCAGAGCAGGACGGATATTCCCGAACAGGCGCGCAAATCTATTCTTCTGATCCAGGAGACGGCCAACCGCGCGGCAAAGCTGACGCGGCAACTGCTGCAGTTCAGCCGGCAGCAGGTCCTCCAGCCCAAGATCATCGATTTCAACGCCCTGCTTTGTGACATGCAGGAGATGCTGAGGCGCCTGATCAGTGAAGACATTGAACTTTCACTCAAGCTCGAAAAGCACCTCTGGCACATCAACATTGATCCCAGCCAGGTGGAGCAGGTCGTGATGAACCTCGTCATCAATGCGCGGGACGCCATGCCGAACGGCGGCCGCATCAACCTCGAAACTTCGAACATTGAAATTACTGATGCGTATATCAAAGACCATGTTCAGATCGCTCCCGGTCCACACGTTATGCTAACGGTCAATGACACCGGGTGCGGTATCAGCGAGCAGGTGAAAGCACGCATTTTCGAACCGTTCTTTACCACTAAGGAACAGGGCAAAGGCACCGGGCTTGGACTTTCGACAGTTTACGGCATCGTCAAGCAGGCCGGCGGAAGCATTTTTGTTTATAGCCAAGTCGGACACGGAACGACGTTCAAGCTTTACTTTCCAGCCACACGAGAACGGCGCACTGCGAAGATTCCCCTGCAATCCCTGCAGCCAGTCGACAAGGGTGGCGGCGAAACCATCCTCATCGTTGAAGACGAAGGCGAGATTCGCGAACTGCTGCGTGAGATATTACTCGAGAAAGGCTACAAAGTCATCGCTGCCGTCGACGGTGAGGATGCGCTGCAGCGAAGCAGCGCCTTTCCCGGCACGATCCACTTGATGCTCACCGACGTCATCATGCCTAAAATGAGCGGCCGCGAACTGTCCGAACGCCTTGCGATTACGAGACCGAAGATGCCTGTCATTTTCATGTCGGGCTATACCGCAGACGTCATGGCCAACCGCGGCATGTTCGAGAACGGAATCAATTATCTCGAGAAGCCCTTTACACCCGTTTCGGTTCTTTCAAAAGTGCGCTCGACGCTCGCGGGCGCTACCTCCAATTGAGAGTGCCTTGAATAATCAGGCGCTAACCGCGGCCCTGGTGAACGACTTCTACTTGGGACGCCGGATATTATAGAGTTGCATGCGCACGTATAGCGTTGCGCGGCTGAGTCCGAGTTCGCGCGCCGTTGCGGTGATACGCCAGTAATTGCGGCTTAGCGCGGCCCGGATCAGTTCGGCCTCGGCTTCCTTGATGGAATCTTTAAAACCTCTGCGCTGGATCATATCGGCCGGCTCGCTTCGTGCGGGCTCCGTCGGAATGGGTGGAGGAACCGGCGTTACGACCTGTGCAGCTTGTTGCTCAGGCATTGAATAGACGATGGCTCGGCCACTATGTACGTCTTCCGGAAGATCTTTCGGACCGATGGCGGAATCTTTGCAGAGCACCAGCGCATACTCGATGGCATTGCGAAGCTGGCGCACGTTTCCGGGCCACGAGTAGCGTTGCAGACAGTCCAGCGCTTCAGGGCTGATCTCTACCGGGCCGCTGCCGAGTTCCTCGCGCGTCTTGTTGAAGAAGTGCAGCGCCAAAGGCTTGATGTCTTCCTGGCGCTCGCGCAGGGACGGAATCTGAATTGGGATCACATTGATGCGGTAATACAGGTCCTCGCGGAAATTCCCTGCAGCAATGGCCTTGGTCAGATCTCGGTGCGTGGCGCAAATCAGCCGGAAATCAACGCTGATCGGGGTGCTTGAGCCCACGCGTTCAATCGTTCGGTTCTGAATTGCGCGCAGAAGCTTCACTTGAAGCGGCAGCAGCAGGTCCCCGATTTCATCCAGGAAGAGCGTGCCGCCATTGGCCTGTTCGAAGCGGCCGATATGGCGGCGATCGGCGCCCGTAAACGAGCCTTTTTCATGGCCAAACAGCTCTGATTCCATCAGGTGTTCAGGCAGTGCGCCGCAATTGACTTTAATCAGCGGCGCCGCTGCGCGACGGCTGTTACTGTGGATGCAATCGGCGAGCACTTCCTTGCCGCAGCCTGACTCGCCCAGCAGCAGAACGGAGCTGTCCGCCTGCGCCGCCGCCACGGCGCGCTCGTAAACGGATTGCATCGCAGGCGCGACGACGATTATATTCGAGCGCACTCGTCCGGTCGCTGGCCGGGGTGGCTTGGTTTTTGTCAGCACCGCAGAGGCTGCCGCCCGATGGCTCGCAACGGCTTCTCGAACCACCCGTACGAGGTGCGCTATCTCGAACGGCTTCTCGATAAAATCGAACGCTCCGGTATTTAAAGCGCTCACGGCACGGTGAACGGTCCCATGGCCCGTTACGATAATGACGTGAGGCGGCTGCGGCAGAGCCCGCGTTTTAAAGAGCAGCTCCATGCCGGTCATGCCTGGCATATTCCAGTCGGTCACCACAAGAGTGATCTTGTTAGAGCTAATGTAATCCCACGCGGCAATTGGGCTCTGAAAAGACCTCGACGGAATTCCGGCCTGAGCCAACGCGTCGCGCTGGATGTCGAGGATATGCTGCTCGTCGTCAATCAGGACGATTTCGGTGCCACGAACATCGATACTTGCGGACATGGAAATTACCTCGTTTCGTACGTCGTTGCACACCGCCGCCGAACCGATGCTGCCGCTGTCAGAAATGCTTTTACCGTCGAGTGATCGGGTTCTCAATTCACTTAGCACCTGAAATTCTCCAGAGTTTTTAATCAGACCCCTAAGCCAGTGTCCAGACTTCCAGACACTCTGTTGTCTTTTCCGGACAATTTGTTCCAAATAGCGCTTTCTTGTACGTGGCCACTAACAAAACAAATTAAGGGCCAATGTAGAGACTGCTTACGCAAGTTAAAGCTTTAGCTGAATAAACGCAGCATTATCTTTCAGTGAAATAAATTCATCGCCCGGGCTCAACATTTGCCAACAAGTTTTTTGAAACCTAACGGCATCGGGATGAATGCGAACAGTTAGACAAAGGCCGCACTTAGAGGGATCGAGCGTGGAAAGCAGAACGATGACCTCACGTGGCGCTGAAGACAACATACGACACATCGCGGAGGCAATTCAGGATGCATTCTGGCTCAGCAATGCCGCGTGTACTGAAATTATTTACGTGAACTCCGCCTATGAGAAGATCTGGGGCCGCTCCTGCCAGAGCCTTTATGAGAAGCCGTGTTCCTTTCTAGATGCCGTTCACGCCGACGACCGGCCTCAGACGCAGACGGTGCTGGAGAAAAGTCCGCCAGGCGAGGCCCTTAAACTCCAGTACCGGATTGTTCGACCCGATAGTTCCCTGCGTTGGATCTCAACTCAACGCTACCCGGTTATGGATTCCTCCGGAAACGTCATTCGCCTGATTCATCTCGCGCAGGACAACACCGAACGCAGGGGCATCGAGGACGCGCTGCAGGAGAAAGCACGTCTGGCAATGCTCATCGCGGACGTCAACTCCGTATTGTCGGGCGACAAGAACCTGGTGGATACGCTGCAGGCCTGCGTTGAGCTGATCGTCCGTTACCTGGATTTTTCATTTGCCGCAATCTGGTGCGCGGAGGCACAGAGTCAGACCCTGGAACTCAAAGCCGTAACAGATGTGCAGGGAAATGGCGGAGTGCCCGGCTCAATGATCTCCGAAGTTACTGAGACACGGCGTTGCAGTATCAAGCTGGGGGTGCCCACGAGGCCGGGGAATTCCGTAAAAGAGAACAGTGTCGTTTCAACCGTCTACCCCTTGTTGGTCGATGAGCGGCTGGTTGGCGTTCTTGCGCTGCAATCAACGTCGCCCTGCACCGGGCCGCTCAGCCATGCGTTGGAAACCCTGGCGCGCTCACTGGCTCTGGGCATCAGCCGCAAATGCATCGAACAGGCACGCGCCAATCTTGAAGAGCAACTCCGACAGGCGCAGAAGATGGACGCCGTCGGCCAACTCGCGGGCGGCATCGCGCACGACTTTAACAACATACTCACCATTGTGAACGCGCGCAGCCAGCTGCTCATGAGTGCGCACAAGCATGATTCGAAAACCATGCGCGATCTCGAGCTCATCTATAAGTCAGGTGAACGGGCGGCAGCCCTCACCCGGCAACTGCTGGCCTTCAGCCGCCAGCAGGTGCTTGAGCCCAGAGTATTAGATCTCAATTCAATTATCAGCAATATGCAGAAACTCCTGCGCAGGCTGATTCGCGAAGATATCGCTTTGAGCATCGTTCCAGGATCCACGATCAGGCCCGTGAAAGCCGATCCCGGACAGATCGAACAAGTCATCTTCAATCTGGTTGTGAACGCGCGCGACGCGATGCCACGCGGTGGCAGCCTGGTGCTCGAAACCTTTAATGAAAAAGTACACGCCACGGATCGACGCAACGGGAACGATGCAAAACCCGGATGCTATACGGTTCTGTCCGTCAGCGATAACGGGTGCGGCATATCCGCCGATATTCTCCCCCGCATCTTTGAGCCATTCTTTACAACGAAGGAGAAAACGACCAATACCGGGCTGGGGCTTTCCACGGCGTACGGCATTGTTAAACAAAGCGGTGGTCACATTACCGTGAATAGCGTCCTCGAGCGCGGCACCTGCTTCAAAATCTACCTGCCCCACTGCGAAGGCGCGGTGGCGTCATACAGCAGCAGCATGGCTCCCGCCGTTTGTGGAGGCAATGAGGTCATCCTTGTGGTCGAGGACGAGGAGAGTGTCCGCGAACTGGTTCACGATCTTCTAGGCATGTATGGCTACCAGGTGCTTGAAGCGAGCGACGGGTTGGAAGCGCTGCGAATCTGCGAGGGCCACGCCACGAATATTGACATGGTTTTGTCGGACGTGGTCATGCCCGGGATGGGCGGCCCGGAAATGGCCGAGCACATCCTCAAGCGCCGGCCGAACACAAAGATTTTATTTACTTCGGGCTATACCGATCACCCGATCATCAACAAGGGCGTATCGGACGCCACGATTAACTTTCTACGCAAGCCATTCACGCCGGCTGGCCTCGCGTGCAAAGTCCGGGAGGTTCTCGACGTAACAAAGTAGGCGGGCTATTGTGTACGCAGAATCGCGTGTGCTGGATCGTGGCTACGGCGCGCTTGGACGGTGATGTTCCGGACCACACTGATGAATCGGTATTCGGCTTCGCTGCGGAGAAGCGCATGTTGAGCCTGCTCTGGCACAGGAGTGTGTTCGCATCGCCTGATCACACGGCAGTGCGCACGGCGGGAAAGACAATTGGATATGACTGGAATATTTATATAGTCTCGGGAAGGCCCAATCCTTGAAGCAATATTTTTTTATCGCTGAGATCGCCGATGACGCGAGTGTGCGGCGCTGGAAAGGTTTTCATCAGCGTGGGCGTGACGAGAATGCGTTCCAGTAAGGCGGCACCAGGCGTTTCAAGAACATCGACAATGGTTAAATCAACCACCAACCTGCGTTCTTGAATCAATGCGTTGAGGTTTGCGATTGCTCGGGCGGATGCGGGCGCTCTTCCGGCAACATAAAGCGTCAAAACCACGCGACCATCCGGTTCGGTCGCACCTTCTGGCCGAAGCCGTGCCACCGTCATCCTCTTCTCTCCTCCGTGCTGCATACTCAGGATAATAATTTCCTGCTGCCATGTTGAACCGGCAGGTCGGCACGGCGGCGATTACGAACTTCACGCTGTGTCTGGATCCATTGTTCCTGCTGCGCTTTCTTCTGACTCAGCAGTGCTTCTAGCTCAGCCTCGCGCAATTTCAATTCACGTTTGGCCAGTTCAATGCGGGTCAGCGCCTCTGCCTGGGAATTCTTGAGCTGCTCGCGCCTGCATTCAAATTCTATTTCGCAGGCATGCTGCTGCAGTCTTTCCTGGTTCTCACGCTGCCAGCGTGCCGTGCCCATCAGCACCTCGCCTTCAACGCTATAGACATCGGTCAGATCGATGCCGTTATCGCTGAGCACCAGTTCACGAACCTGGTTAGAGTGCCCCATGCCGCGCGACTTTACAATGGTGATTGCGCGGTTGCGCTCACCCGCACGGATTTGGTATGAGAGGTGAATCCATGTGTCCGCTATCGTCGAAATCTGGAGCGGTGTGGCCTCCACATTGTCAAAGGCACCCTGCAGCAACGTTGTACAAACGACCGTGATCTTGCGCTGCTTGGCGAATGAAATTATCCGGGAAACGACGTTTGCGGCATGGCTGACTCCGCCCACCCGCACAAGCGACGACAGCGGATCAATAACCATGCAGAGGGGCTGGTGTTCGCAGACCAGCGCTTGAATGCGCAGGAAATGCTCGTCGGAGCTTTGGGACTCGGCCTCCACCGAGTACATGCGCAGCATTCCTGAGCGCTTGAACTTTGAAAGAGGCAGGTTGACCGAATTAAAATTGCGCACGATTTGATCACTGGATTCATCGTAGCTGATGTACAGCGTCCGTTCACCGCGCTCGCACGCTGCCTTGGCAAAGGCTCCGCATAAGGTCGACTTCGCCGTCCCCGGCTGACCGGAGATGAGAATGCCTGTCGCGCGGTAGTAACCGCCTCCGAGCATGGTATCCAGACGCGCCACGCCTGAACTTACGCGATCGGTGGAAACCGGGTAATCCAACTCTGTCTTGGCGGCTGAGGCAATCTCGATTCCATTTGGGCCGATGATCATTGACAGCTCGCTGGTGGACGCATTGGAGCCGCGGTATTTCAGAATGCGCAAGCTGCGCAATGCAACGCGTTCCACAAGTTCATGGTGTAAGGAGATCACGCAATCGCAGATAAAGGGCAGATATTCCAGCCGCGGATTGACCATGTTGCAGTCCGTCTTTGCCGTTACAATGCCGGTCAATTGGCTCTCAAGCAACCAGTTATTGAGCCGTGCGATTTCACGCCGTTCGGCGACTGCATCATTCAACAGGGAAAGCAGCACATCAATTCCATCAAAAACAACCCGTCGTGCCCCTGATTCGTCTGCTTTGGCTTTGACTGCCGCGAGAATTCCATTCAGATCGAACTTGCCTGCTTGCAAATGATCTGGCGAGATCTGGGCGTCCAGAAAAAAAAGCTTCTTGCTTACGATTTTATTTAAATCCCATTTAAAATTCTGACAATTCGCAATGATCTGGAGTGAACTTTCTTCAAACGCGACAAATATACCCGAAACCCCCTGTCGCACCCCGGTCACAAGAGTCTGCAAGGCAAAAATAGTCTTGCCGCACCCTGGACCGCCCACAACAAGTGTTGTCCTGCTATCCGGAAGCCCGCCACCGGAGACCTCGTCAAACCCAGGAATGCCCGTCCTGATTCTTGGCTGATTGAACGGTCGCGGTTTCGCTGGAGTTGTAGGCATATAATGAAAATCCCAGATGCGAGACAGGAGCCTTTGTGATAGTTCGGCCGCTTCTTCCTGCGACCGCTTACACGTTTTGTTGGGGCTCTTGTAACTCGTCAACGGGCGTTTTCCACAAAAAACTGTCGAGCAATAATGTGCTACATTGCGCCGCAATTCGCGCGTGCAGAGACTGGAAGCTTTTTAATTCTCAGCAATTGCGTTTCAATAACGCTGCGTTCTTTGTTGATAATTCGGAGTTTTGCGAGCAGTTTAACACGGAGTACCAATTCATTGCTGTTTAACGGTTTCGCCAGGTAATCGGTCATTCCTCGGTCCAGCGCGCTTAAAATTGTACCACAATCGGTTTCACCTGAAATAATGAGAACCGCCAGTTCCTGGAATCCCTTGATACTGCGGAAACATTGTGCCAGCTCAACGCCGTTCATGCGTGGCATCAACAAATCCAAAACGGCCACATCCGGATTGACTGATGGCAAATCATTCAGGGCCTGTGCTGGATTTGTAAATCCCGCTGTTTCGAATCCAGCCAGATCCAATGTGTCTCGAACGGCCTCAAGCACGCCAGGGTCGTCATCGACGCAGAGCACCTTCGGCCGAAGGCACTGCCTTGGCGCCAGTCTGTGCGATCCGGAGTCGCCTGCCAGGGAATCCCCTTTTAATCTGGAGAGCACCATTTGCAGCGCACGAACGAGTTCGCTTGCGTTCTTGTAACGCCTCTCCGGGTTTTCATCCAGGCAGCGGTCAATGACTTGCAGAAGTTCAGAGTCGATCTTCGATGCGTTCTTCTGAAGGAGCGGCGGTTTTCCGGCAAGCTGCCGTAAGTGATAGGTTTGATCGTACGGAAGTCCGTACGGCAGCGTTCCCGTGAGAAGCTCACAGAGCGTCGCGCCAATGGCGTACACATCCGATGCCGGCGTTGGCGCCTGGCCCAGAAGCAGTTCGGGGGCTAAAAATCCGAGAGTTCCAGAAATCGACTGCGACGATGCCGTCTCTTCGCGCGCATCCGCTTCAAGTGCGGCAAGCCCCAGATCCAGAATTTTCACTACACCATCACTGGACCGGATCAGAATGTTCTCCGATTTCACGTCGCGGTGGAGAATGCCGGCTCGGTGCGCAGCACTAGTCGCCCTTGCCGCACACAGGCAGATATCGACCGCAACGGTTTCACTCAACGGACGCCCGTACCGCGTCATATGCAGACCCAGCATCTCGTACGCGGTGCACCCTTTGACGTATTCCATCACCATGAAGTTTATGCCGCTGAGCGGTTCGGAATCGATATCCAGGACTTTGATGAGGTTGGGATGGTCGAGCTGCGCCGTGATATGGCCCTCCCGCAGGAATCGCGGGAGGTTCGAGGCAGACGCTTCTTTCAGAATTTTGACCGCGACGTGAACATTCAAGCGGTTGTGCCAGCCTTGGTAAACTGTTCCCATTCCGCCTTCGCCGATCTTGGCCAGCAGCGTGACGCCGCCCAAAATAATTTGTCTGCCACTCCGTTGAAGCCTGGCAAATAGCGGATCGTCCTTGGCCAGTGGAGAGAGTTTCGGCTCGTTCGGACGCATGCTGTCTGGCGCAGAAAAAGCAATCATTCCGAACTCCGGTTTCTGGTTCGCAATCGATTTATGTGAACCCCTTCGCCTGCAGTTTTGTTCAAACGATCACGACGGTCATACCGCGGGCATAAACGAACTTGACGCCGTCTCGCCGAAGTCCAGCAACGGAATGCGGGTACGCCCGAGCGGCCGTTGCGCGCTGGCGCTGTCATTGACGGTGCGCAGAATCAGTTTCGGAAGGCTCGTGGTGACGATGGGTTTCTTCAGAATCCAGGCGTAATTTTCACTCATGAGCTCGCGCACTATTCCCGGGATGAGCACTCGATCGGTCAATAGGATCGCCGGCACGCTGCGCAGTTGATTGCAACAGGCCCGGAGATTCGCCACAAGCGTGCGCCCATCAAGTCCATCCATGTCCCAGTCCGCCAGAATCAGCTTCGGCAGCGCTTCCGGCGCAAACTCCGCTGCTTCCTCGAGTGACTCGGCCTGCCTGACCCGGATATTGGAACTCTCCAGCACCATCCGAATGAGGGTGCTTTCCGAAGATTGTGCATGCACAAACAGGATCGGAAACGCTGGCGGGCTTGGGAGCCTGCTGTCGAACAAAAAGTGTCCCATGGAGCTGACCTCCGTTTGGAAGAGTTGTTTTTTTTATAGGCAACATGCTGAATGCAAAGAATATGCCAAGACGCTCTCGACGCTCTCGCTTGAATGGTCGTTCAGTTTTCCAGAATTACCGACAGTCTGCACTTCCGTGTGATCAGCCGTGCACGCCGGCACTCCTGGTTTCGGACTACGCGCTGCTCTGGGACTTTTAACAGTAGGGGCGCAGTGCTTTGAGCCTTTCGCGTCCAACTCAAATTGGGAGCGGCGCAACATGAAGCTCTGTTTGCAAGCATTCGGGACTGGAGGGAATAGACGCGAGCCGATCAGTTCACTTCCCATCGATGGGACTTTTGAGAACAATCGCCTGAGGATCTCCTTTGAGATCATAGACGAAGGGACCTCGCATGCGACTTGTGACCACAATGCGGTGCGGCTCTGCCATGCAGATGGCTTCCACTTTGCCGGCGACTCTGATGGTGGCTCCACCCGTCGTCGCTAAGGCGGTCCGTAGGTCTGGCCCAAGGTCGACAATGCTCTTGTCTGTCAGTCCTGCCGCACGCATGAGCGCCAGGATATCCTCTGCGCCAAGCTCTGCGGCGTATCGATTGGGATTCGCAATTACGCCGTTGTGTGATGTTGCCAGAGCCAGGCTATTACCTGTGGTATTCCGCTTTCGACAGCCTGTAACTGCCAGGCTCATCATTAAAATCACAGGCCACAGGATCACTCGTTTATATTTTAAGATATTCATGGCCGCTCCTTGCGATTGCGCAGACTTTTTTCCAATTCCCTGCGGAAACCTTCATTGTCTGCGGGCGAAACTGTTGGTGACCTGAATTCCCCAGGCTCAAGAGTGCTCGCACTTGTTTCAGGCACTAACGTCGCGGTGATGAAGATTGCAATCTGCTTGTCACTTTTCTGCTCTAATCTGTTTTTGAATAATTCTCCGATAACAGGTACACGTGAAATACCTGGGACACCTCTTCGGACGGTTGTTACGCGTTGATCCATGAGGCCGGCGACCGTGGCCGTTCCTCCGTCTTCGATCCGCACCGTGCTCTTCGCTTTGCGGCGATTCACAACCGGGAGATTATTCTGCCCGCGCGCGACGACATCACTGACCTCGACTTCCATTTCCAGGGTAATCTGCTTATCGCTCCCGATGTGCGGCACAATTTTCAGTACCGTGCCGGTCTCAATTTTCTCCAACTGCGAGGTGGTATAGACAGTGCCAGGTCCAAAGAATTGAAAATATTCTTCGTTCGTCACCTTGATTTGTGCTTCTTTAGCGTCCTGAGCCATTACCTGCGGATGTGCCACAATCGTGGCCTGCCCATTCTGGTTGAGGAGGTTCAGCGTCATAATCACTGAATTGGTGTAGCTCGGACCGGTCGCGCCAATATTGATTCCCCAGGGCATTTTCGGGATTGTGGTGTTGCCCGCGAGTAGTCCGGCAGAAACCTGCGGAAAGTCCCAGTTCACCCCGAGGTTCAGCAAGTCAGATTGCTCCAGGACCACAACTCGCGACTCCAGCAATACGTGACGGGGCGCTTTATCCAGTACGCGGATGTCGTCAACAATTCGTCCCATAAGATTTTCAGGCGCGGTGACAACGAGCGTGCTTCCCGGCCCATCGGACTGCACATAGCTTCTGAAAGCGGGAGCCAGCAATTTGATCGCGGAATCTGCCGTTCGGTGATTCAGGGTTATGGGCTGTGTGGAACTAATCTGAGCAAATCCCGGGCTCTTAGGATCCGCAGAGTAGATCAGACAGTAGTCGGGGGTCTTTTTCACCCCATAGCCGGTGCCTGCGAGAATGATGTCCAGCGCCTTTCCGACTGGCACATCTTTCAGCTCGGCGCTTATCACACCTGAAACACCAGGCTCCATCAGAATCAGAACCCCGCTCTGAACGGAGATGTCCTGCAATGCCTGGCGCACATCAGTATCAACGAATACATTTGTAACGCGGCCAGGCGTGCTTCCGGGTCGTGTCTGGCTTTCCTGTGCGGCGACCGACACACAGAGCAGCAGATACATCATTAGCGCTGAAAAGCACAACAGAGCGCGAACTTCCTGTTTGTATGTGTTCATTAGCGAGCTCCTAGGCTTGTAACGGATGCTTTGATATCTTTGTCTTCTTCATCAGTGATTACATTTACGATGCATTTTCCGTCCGCGACCGACACGACGATTGGCAGGCTCTGGCTCGCCAGCACCTCTGTGGCCGTACCCAGCTCTGCTTTCAAAATGTAGGATCCGGGAGGAACCTTCTCGAAATCCATGAGCCGTGAAAAGTCTCGGCTTTCCAGCGGCAACATCTGGCCCTGGTCGCCTTCAAGCGCCGTTTTGATTTCGGTCCGTCCAGTCAGTGATGTAACCGTCACCCGCGCACTGGGCAGCACGTGGATGTTGCCTGCATTCGAGAAGCGTGCCTGAACCGCATAGCCGCCGCTCTCTGTCGCTGCGATGCTCATCCGTACTGCCAGTGCGGAGGGCTTTACTTCGGCATGCTTATTCCTCACGCTGACAAGTGATGTCGTCTGCCCTGCGCTTTGACCGTCCAAGTACGACGCCTGAAGAGAAACAGTGCCGTAATAGGCGGCGTGAGTAGTTTCCGTTTTCGGCATCGACGCAATGATTCTTACATTCTGCTTGGCGCGAGCACCCAGCGTGAAACGTTCAGGCAGGACCTGGATCCAGCCGGCGCACGATAGGCTTTCGCCTGTCAAATCACCCATCGACATTCCTCGCATCGGCGGCGGCAGGAATGCGCGGGTCTCAATGCTTACCGGGTGATCCGCTGAATTTTCCACCGAGAGCAGCGTAGTGCGGGTCGCGCCAGGAATTCCGGCGATACAAATCTCGCTTGGATTGAGCGTGAGTGCAGTATCAACTGCTACTTTTGTAGCGCTCGGATCGCCACTGAACGAGATTTCCCGCTCCACTGGGGAAAGCATGCGCCCGTCAACGCTGAGGGCAGCAGAAATCTTGAAGTGCCCAGAGGGCAAGCGTCTATTTACGTCAACCGGCAACTCGACATTGGCGCCGGGAACCAGACCGATATCTTTCGTCCAAACGGTCAGCACATGCTTCCACGTTTTATTCGAAAGATGCTGAACTTTAATCTGTCCTTTGATTCTGGAATAGGTACGGCCTTCGTTCCTGACATTCAACGTCGCGAAAGTTGCCGCGCGCTTTTTAGGCGTTTCCTCCCGGTAAACGAGGCCTGCCTCAGCCAGGCGGATCTGCTGCCGCTCGGGACGCCCCTGAACGTCCAGCAGGATAGGGATTAAAAACCGGACTGCCACGCTTACGCCCTTCTGTTGAGCTGGCGTCCTGGCCTGGACGAGGATCCCGGCAAAGTAAAAACCGCGCGCACGCGCGGGAGGTCGGACCGTGACGGTGACCGGTGACATCTGCATCGCGTCTACCGTTACGGTCTTTGCGCTAAGTGTCGTCCACTCTAAGCAGGAATATTCACTTAGCTCGACTTCGGAATTGCCTGGCTCGACTACAATCCAGCCTCCATCACGCGCTTGAACAAGATTTACAAGTGTGAGATCGAAAATCTTCGATTCATCGGCGGTGTTTTTAAGCTTGATGATTCGATCGGCGGCTTGACCGGGCCGCGCAGCGGCTTCTACTCGCATCGGGGTGATGATTAGACCCTGGCTTTGAGCCCATACGGGTAACGAACTGGCGAGCAGGGTCAGCATGAACAGTTTCGCGAATCGGCTTACGTGTTCCATTTTCCCGCACTCTCCCCATTAGATAATTAATGAATGCGATGCGGAGGAGTACGCTCGACTCCTCCGCATCGAAAGGTTGCAGTTAATTTGCAGCAGCAATCGTCAAGGTGACGGTGCCCAGGGCTTTGCCGCTCATACTGCCGTCTTCGAGCGTCGCGGTGACGGAGACATTCACAGTTCCCTCGGTTTCATTGGTCGCCACTCCGCTGTCGACCGAAGGCTCGCCCAGCGTAATCACAGCGCCAGCCGGTTTGCTCCCGTGATCAGCCCAGGAGGCCGAAACCTGCCAGGGAACATTCGCATACGCTTTGTAGTTAACGTCGCCGTTTCCAGTCACGCCGCTGTTGGTAGGCGTGCCGGTGATGAGCAGGCTTGCGTCCGCAGTGATACCCACGTAGCTCTCGACGGTCATCGATACGTTCGTATTGGACGTCGTGGCTGCCATGGCACTGCCGGCAAGAAGAACCACCGCCAAGATTGCAACGAATGCTTTCATGTTTATTTCTCCTTAGTTTGGTTGTGCGGTTGGCGGGAACTCCGCCTTTGCCGCGAGTCGATTCAGTTGAAGACCACCATGCTTTAAACTCACTCGATCGTCGCCCATTCACAGATTCGCTGCTTTACCAGGCGCCCTTTCGTTCCCCCTCCTTTCTGAAGGCACACGACCCCTCTGTGCAGCAGATTCATCTGCTCTTTTTCTCGGGCCTTTATTCCGTGAGTGCTTAGATGTTGAACGTGGAGCAGATAACGGGCCGAAGAATATTATCGTGACTTTTTTAACAAGGATTCATAGGAGGAGTGCCTGTTCCTTCACTTCTCCTGCTGCTGAGGGTTATTCTGTCCCGCACAGCAGCGGCCGGCATTTTCGACAACATGCCTGAGAGCCGAGACAGGTTGAACTGCTTGTTCGATACCGTCCCCGGCCAAAAACTGGCGCGCTGAGAATGTCACGGTGCCATACGCGGTTCCAACTGATGCGGTCGTCGCGCGAAGAAAGACTTGATCGTTGCTCTATTTTTTCCGCATCTACGAGCCGCCCCTTTGTATGCGGCGAGTAATGACGAGCACAGCATTAGGGCGACACCCTTTATAAGCACCACATAGGCAGCGCCCCGAGAAGCCGTCGCGGCAAAATCACATAAACGAAAGAAGCGCGGTTAGTGAGACATACCGTCCAGCTTCCTGAACACAATCCTGAAGTTCAGACGGTTGTTTAATGGCAACGGCCCCGAGGTGAGACAATACCCAGCTTCATACGGACCGACCCACAACCGGCATCGAGCGCCAAACCTATAGATCATGAATATTTTGCCAACTGCGCGAATGCGGTATGCCTTTTGATTAAACCCTTACACGTGCCCAAAAAATTTAACAGCCGCAAGTAGTGTCTCGCGGTCCGCTTTTCCCGGGAGGGGAACTGATGAACTCACATGTAAGCACAAGAAGCCGCTGCGCCGGTGTTCTCCTGGCGGCGGCGTTCTTCATCTCGAATCAACTTTTTGCGGCTGACATTTTATATGTCGCACACCTATCACTCAACACTCAAGACACGTACGTTGTTAACCGACTCCGCAGCCAGGGGCACACGGTAACCGTCGTCGCCGACGATAAGGCAACGGTGGCGCACGCCAGCGGAAAGGCTATGGTCGTTCTCTCCATGTCGGTCGACCTGGGAAAAAACTTAGGAACGACCTTCAAGAATGTCACGATTCCGGTGGTGACCTGGAATGACGAACTACAAACTCAGCTGGGCTGGACCGGTCCGACAAAAAACGCCCATTACGGACGAAGCGATAAGATCACCAGCATTATAATAGAAGACCCAACGCATCCTCTGGCGGCTGGTTTTGCCGCGGGTGACCTTACAATCCTGACCGATGACGACGAACATCTGGGCTGGGGCATTCCGAATAGCAGCGCGCAAGTGACTGTGGTTGCCATACTCCCAGTTAATGCTCGAAAGGCGATTTATGAATATAAGCCTGGCGCAACGCTCCACGACGGCAGTATAGCCGCCGCCCGACGCATCTTTTTCTTTTTGGGCGACACCGCACCTGATCAGATGAATGAAAACTTCGTGCGGCTGATGGACGCGGTGTTTGACTATGCGGCGTACGGAAACCTTAGCATCA
>DASPJR010000085.1:0-16166 GCA_035628505.1 Planctomycetota bacterium
AACGCTCCTTTGTTTGATCGCCGGTTTTTGCCGCGGCAGACTGGCGCTTCAGACGCCGGCGGGAGTCCTGCAGGCGGTAGCTTTCACCGTTCGCTTCCAGGATGTGAACGCGATGCGTCAAACGGTCCAAGAGCGCGCCGGCCCCGGAGTCACCCGGCACTCCCGTCGCGGAAAGAATTTCTACTACAGACCGATGAGGAACTTCGCGGCGATGCCCGCGCCGATGCCGAGCACCGACTTCGCCAGTGTGCCCGCGAGCGTTGCCGCGTTGCCGCGCACGCGCTGGACGGCGGCCGTGTGCTCGCGTTCGGCCTTCGCAACCATCTGGAACGCCTGGCTGCGCGCCTTCAGGATTTCCGCGACCATCGCGTGCATTTCGGCGGAAGCGTTCTCCGGCAGCGTCGGAATCGACGGCATGATCGCCGTGACCTGCTGCGCGAGAATCGTGCGAACGATGTCCTCGCCGAGCAGCGCAACGTCGTCCTTGTTGTCGCGAATGAACTTCACGGCCGCATCGCGGAGCGTGTCCTGAAGAAGAACGAGCGGCTCGGGCTCCTTCTCCGTCTCAGCGGCCGGGATGACCTTCGCTGGTGTCGCCTCGGGCTCCGGCGTCTTTTCCTTTTCGCCGGTCGCGGGAGCGGCCGCGCCGCCGTCGCCAGCGGCCGGAGTCTTCGGCTTCTCTTTCTCTTCACGCTTCTTTGCCACGTTCGTTTCCTCGTCTTGTGGTTTCGATGTGGACCGCCGCGCGGCGGCCTCGCGCTACTGCGGCAACTGCGGCTCCGCGAGCAACTGCGTCAGCCGTTCAAGCATGCGCGCTTCCGCTGCGAGCTTGTCGCGGTGCGCCATCGCCCAGGCGGTGAGCTTCTCGTCGAGTTCCAGCTTGCGGCTCATGCCGGTAAAGTTGCCGATGCGCGCCTTCGCGGTCTCGGCCTGTGCGACAATCGCGTCGCGGGTCTGAGAGGAGAAGAAGCTGCCGTTGTTCGCCGCGATGACGAGATCGGCAAGGCCAGCGGCCTGCGCGTTCAAGTCGTCACCGTGCGCCGCCGACCAGCGCTCGACGGCTGTCGCGTCCTCCGGTTCTTGCGCCTTCAGCGAAGGCCGGATCAGGTCGAACGACTTCGCCGTCTCCTTCGCGCTGATGGAGCACAGCGACAAGACGGACTTCTGCTCTGCGCTGAGCTCTTTCTTGTCGCAGCCTGACGTCGTGCATCCGCTCGGCGGCGGGATTCATGAACGTGCAGCGGCCGTTGTCGTCCGTGACGAAAATGGCTGTGGCCGCGTTGTCCGTGATTGACTTGGTCAGCAACGCTTGTTCGTGTAACGCCTGCTCTGCGCGCTTAAGCGGCGTCATATCCAAGAAGGCCTGAATAGCTCCGACAATTCTGCCTTGGCCGTCGCGAACCGGTGTGATGTTGACGAGGACCACTATACGTGAGCCATCGGGCCTTTCAATTTCCAGCGTTTCATTGCGAATTTCGTGGCCGTCTCGAATGGCCGTAGCCATATGAGATTGTTCACGTTGCAGCGTCGTCCCGTTCGGTAACAGCATCTTGTACGAACCGCAGTACCGCTCCTCGGCATCGCCTAGTTTAGGCGCACGACCCCACAGTTGCACGGCATGCTCATTATAGTAAGTGAGCATGCCTGAGGGTGCTTCGCAGGTAAATACTCCAAGCGGCATTAGTTGTGCCAGCTTGCGGTACCGCTCTTCGCTTTGCCGGATCTTCTCTTCCGCGCTCTTCCGCTCGCTGAGATCCTGCATCGCACCAATCATTCGGAATGCCGAGCCGCCCGTATCACGTAAGACATACCCTCGGTCGAAAATCTCGGCGTACGAGCCGTCGGCCCTGCGGTAGCGATACTCTTCTCGCCAGAACGCCTGCGTCCCATCTATTACAGCATGAATGCTGGTAACCACACGGTTGCGATCATCCGGATGGATGCATTCGTACCACCAGGTCGCTCCGGGACCGACCTGCTCCCGCGTATATCCAAAAAGGCTGCATACCCCCTCATTCCACCAGACCAGATTCGTCTTCAGGTCCCAGTCCCAGATAGCATCATTGGTGGCTTTCGCGGCGATCTGGAAGCGCTGTTCACTTAATTCCAACTTTGCGTAGAGCTGAGCGTTTTGAATCGCTTGCGCAGCACGATGCGCCAACTCCGTCGCCACGGCAAGATCCTGTTGGACGTATATCTGCCTTGACTCTGCAGTGACAAAGGTCACTACGCCGAGCGTCTTTCCTTGAGCGATCAGGGGCACACAGATGTATGACCTAAGGCCCAACGTGCGCAGAATCTGGAGATGTTCAGGCGAACGCGCGCTTGCGACGAGTACACTGTCCGTGATTTCGCTCATCATATCCGGAGCTCCGGTGCGTACTACTTTGGGTGCACCGTAGGGGCAATCATCGTCCAACGGATACTTATTATGCAGTTCGCGTGCGAGCGCCACTTTGGCAGCGTCGACGTGGGCAACTGCGACCCGTCGGAGCGTGGTGCCGTCCAGCAGGTCCACCGCACACCAATCTGCAAACCGCGGCACGACCACGGTCGCGACTCTGGAGAGCGTTTTCTCATAGTCCAGTGACGCCGAAAGTTCACGTGCTACGGTTGAGAGAAGAACGGACGTCATCTCCGCACGTTTGCGTTCCGTGATATCAATTCCAGAGGATTGGGCTTCGGCGACGCGACCATTCTCGTCGAAGGTCAGAGCGCGGTTTGTCCAGAGTGTCCATCGCTCTCCCGAGGCCGTCATGAATCGATTCTCAATGACGACTTCCGGAGCTTCTGGAGAAAGTTGGTCGAGCATCGCGCTTACGCCCACTCTGTCAGCCTCGGTGACGAAGTTCCAGAAATTCTGCTTTGTTAGTTCATCGGGGGTTGTGCCGCGGGCACGTGCGTAAGCCGCATTAACGAACAGAATCGTCCCATCCCGCCGGAAGCGGCAAACCATCTCCGCCTGACTGTCGATTACAGTCCGGAAGTGCTCCGCTCGTTCTCTCAGCGCGTGATGGGCCTGCTGCTGTGCGTCGAAGCGGGCTTTTTCCTGCCGCAGCGTCTGCAGTTCAGCTAGGAGTTCTCGCGTAAGTTGATGCCGGCTTGCAGCGGGATCACGCAGAATGCACTCGGCTAGGGACTCCTGAGTAGCAAGCAGCGACCGAATATCCTCTTCGATCGTCAGCTCCGGATGCACCTTTGTCCAAAACTGCGCGGTGCGGACAAATGCCAGGAAAACAAGTAAGTGTTCGTGTCGGCGCTCACCTAACGCTATCTTTAGCGCTTTCAGACAGGCAGGTGCATCCGGAGTCTGCAAAAAAACATGCGTTGCGCACGCGAAGACAGCTTGCTCAATTGCAGAGTTCGCAAAGCACAGCTCCGCATCAGCGATCTCCCCTGCCTCGCACAGTGAAAGACACATCGCCAGCTGCTGTCTTTCTGGTAGCGGCCGTCGTAGTAGCTCAACCACGTTGGCGATTGTGTCAGTGGGGCACTGTGCATCGCCGGAAGGCTGTCCCAAGCCGAGGAGGAAGCCCACGTGCCGCGCGACGCAGTACCGAACGTCGCAGAATCGCGACAGATAGACAAAAAGGCGCTCTTTGAACAACGAGGGTAACGGGTTATCGAGATAACTGAACTGTGCGAACGCCCACATGTTCGCCATGATTTCAGGGCTTGCCGGAGCCAAGCGAAAGAAGTTTGGGAGTCTCCCAAACCGCTGATCGACATTAGCCTGAACCGTCATGTTTTCTTCTGAGCTCTGGCTATCACACATCGCAGACGCTTTTCCCACTTGGACCAATTCAGCCGTGGCCGAAACCTTCAGCCGCGCCAAAACGCAGCTTATCGGGCCATTGGTGGCCGTAAATTTCCCAACACTCGGCCTGCGGCGGCCGTTCTATACACACACTCGTGCGGCTTTCGAAACAAGAACGTTGGGGAGCAAAGCCAGCGCCTCTCACGGGTACGAACGCTGAGATTCTCAGCACGGTCGTACGGCGCTTACAGAACGCCCATAGCGGCATCAACACGGCTGACATCTCATCTTAGGTGCTCCGCTAGACTCCATGCCATATCAGAACAAGACAAGCGATCCCGTTTGTCGGCTGTTGCCGCTCGAAAGCTTCCCAGAAGCTCGGCGGAATGTGGATCATTACCCGAACTCCATTATCGAACACCTCGAAGGCGAAATCGGCCGCCGCGCTCCTCACGCTGAGCGTCGTAGAGACGATTATCCAAATTAAGCCACTCAGCACAAACATCATCACCATCGCCGTGCTCAAGTGAATCTGAAGGCACCTGTGCGGCTTGTCACTCATACGCTTTCCTTTCGCCGGGCAATCTTCTCCGCCACGTAGCCAGCCAGCGCGAGAGCGGCAAGGCCGATAGCGGCGTTATGCGCGTCAGGCGATTGGACCTGGCGGGCAGATCCGAGTGACGCGTTTTAGGGAAGAGGAACAGCAGCGGATTGAGAAATTTCGAGCGCAAAGGAACCGTCCTCAGAAAAATCAGTTCCGAGAGTGAAGCGATCATTTTTGACAGGCTGGAAGCGGAAGCAGCGTAGCTGGTTCTCTTACAAACGAAAGGCTCAAGAGTCAGGGGCGCGAGGCGCGCCCTAACACCCGGTACGCGGTCGGTTCAACTACGCCAACGTTTGCGCCCGAGGGCGAAGACGGTAGAACCGGTATCACTTTCCGAGCTTCGAGAGAAAACGGCCCACGCCCGCCAGGAACGCGCGGTTTCGCGGGCTTTCAGTGCAATAGCACGCAGAACCGCGCAACGTCTACCGCCAAGGAACCGCCAAAGAATTTCAACGTTGTTGCAAGTATCGAAGCGAAGCGCACGGAGGATATAACCTGCGTTCGCAGGATTCCTAAACCGGAGGGGGTGACGTTAAGTTTCACTCGTGTTCCACTGAGGCGCCCGGATCCCGGGCACTTTATTCAGAAAGTCGTGCAGCATTTCTGGATCGATCGGTTTCACGAAGTGATAGTCGAAACCGGCTTCGGACGTTCTTAGCCGATCTGATTGCTGGCCCCATCCCGTCAGCGCTGCAATCACGACATTTTGCAATTTCGGTACAGCACGCATTTGCCGTGCGACTTCATACCCGTCCATTCCGGGCATGCCCAAGTCCAAGAAGACCAAACCTGGAGAGATGCGCTGTGCCGCTTCCAGAGCGGATGCGCCATCATGTGCAAGGTGAACGTCATGTCCTTCCGCCCGCAGGAGCGTAGCCAGGCTTTCCGCCGCATCGACATTGTCGTCGACGACGAGCAGTCGATGCCTCAGGACAGAGGCGTTGTGGCCTTCAACCTCGGGCTCGTTTGGACTCGTATCCTTTGCGGGAGCAATTGGCAGGCGAACGATGAACTCGGCGCCCGTTCCCGGTCCTTCGCTGAGGGCTTCGACAGTGCCTCCATGCAACTCGACCAGTCGCTTGACCAGCGTGAGGCCAATTCCGAGCCCCTCTTGGGTCCCGGTCGTATTATTCTTAATTTGAACAAATAAGTCGAATATTCGTTCGAGCATCTCTGGCGCAATGCCTACACCATTGTCGCTAATCCGGATAACTGCGTGCTTACCTTGTTTTTCCGCAATTACTCGAATATCCCCATTCGATAACGTGTACTTCACTGAGTTGTTCAGGAGGTTACTGAAGACCTGCGCCAGCCGAACGGGGTCGCCGTCCACAAGCAATGGCTCTGCTTTAAGTGTGAGCTCCAGGCGGTGCCCGCTAGCCGTCAGTGCAGGCTGCACCGTTTCTATGGCGCGCCCTAAAACCGTTGCAAGCTCTACAGCCTCCCGGTGTAGCTCAATTTTACCGGTCATCACGCGTGAAACGTTCAACAGATCGTCGACGAGCCGCACGAGCTGAGACAGTTGCCGCTCCATCATCTCTCTGGTTTTCTGAAGCGTCGGAATATCTAGCTGCGGGAGCTTTAAGATGTGAACCGCGTTGCGGAGCGGCGCGAGTGGATTTCTTAATTCATGCGCCAGCGTCGCCAGAAATTCGTCCTTGCGGCGGTCTGCCTCCCGCAGCGCATCTTCCATGCGCTTGATCTCACTGACATCGGTGTTCGTGCCGAACCAGTAGAGGACGTTTCCTTTGTCATCACGGAAAGGGTTGACTCTAGTGAGAAATGGGCGGAATTTCTGATCTGCCCCCCTCAAAGGGAACACCATCTCGAATGGCTTACCCGATGAAATTGACGCCTTCCAGCGTTCAAGCACTGTCGGCAGCACGTCCGGATCATGCACCGACTGCCAACCCCAGCCTTCCATTTCTGCTGGAAGAGTGCCTGTATACTCGTACCACTTTCGGTTGTACCAGAAGATGTGACCATCTGGGCGTGCCATCCATACCAGTTGCGGTATGGTGTTCGCAAGCAGCCGCAGCTTCTCTTCACTTTCTTTCAGCGCGGCCTCAGCTCGTTTCTGCCGCGTAATATCCTGATGAATAAGCACGACTTCTCGAACGATGCCTTCGTGCGTTTTCAACGGGTACGCTATCGCACTAACGTATTTGATGGGGTCAGCATGCCTTGAGGGCTCAGAGACGGTCTCTTCCGGATTATATTTAATTGCCGGCACGACAACCGATTCGCCGGCAAACGCGCGCTGTAGTACTGGAAGCACACCGGCTGCTGCAAGCTGCTTATCTTCCAAGACGTTGTACTCGGCGACTTGATCGCGGGCGAATCCCCATAGCTCTTCCCATGCACGATTAACGCTGAGCGTATGCCCATCAGGCGCAAATACCTGAATGCTAAACGGGGCTTGCTCCACGAGTGCCCTGAAGCGCGCCTCACTCGCCCAAAGCGCCGCCTCTGCCTGCTTATGCTTGATGGCGATGCTTGCCGTGCCGGCGAGTAGATCGACCAGCCGAAAATCGTGCGGAGATGGCTCACGAGGCTCGTCATAATAAATTGCAAACGTTCCCAAGACCTCTGACGCCTGGTCAAGGATGGGTGTTGACCAGCACGCGCGGAAACCGTAGCTCAGCGCGATGCTGCGGTGGTCTTTCCACAACGGATCGATTGCTATGTTATTGACGATAACACGTTCACGCCGAAAGGCCGCTGTCCCGCACGAAGCTGCGCCGGGTGCTATGCTTAATCCGTCAATCGCATCAACGTACGCCTTCGGCATCTTTACACGTCCACCAGCCCGCAGGCGGTTCGCCGATTTATCCACGAGCTGAATGGTTGCGTACAGGTTTTCTGATGATTGCTGCTCAATAATATTACAGAGCGCGCTGAGGATGTCAGAAATATTCGCGCCTCGCGCCAGCATTTCCAGTACTTCCTTTTGACCGGAAAGTGCCAGCTCGGAACGCTTTCTGTCCGTTACATCCTGTTGAACGCACACCCAGTGCTTTCCGGTCGGAAGTACAAGCGTGCTAATGCGACCGTGACTGACGAAATGACTCCCATCTTTGCGGACATTTTGAAACTCACCTTCCCAGAACCCATTTGCATCCAGTGCAGCTATTACATTCTTGACAAACGTCTGATTTGCTTCGGGCGGGAGGCTATTGTGTATTGTTGCGTGCTTTCCTATTTGCTCACCTGGACCATACCCGAACATTCTGTCAGATGCCGGGTTAGTATAGACAATAATGCCGTCGTGCGTCGTAAGCACAACGCCTTCAGCCATGCTCCTGAGAACTTCCGAGTGCAGAATTAACTGCTCTTTTGAACGGATTAACGCCTCTTCTGCACGCTTTAAATCTGTAATATCCACGGTTGCGCCGAGGACTCGAACGGGGACGCCTGCCTTGCGATAAACGGTTGCGTTGGCAAACAGCCAGATAACTTCGCCGCCGGGTTTGATCGCACGATATGTTAGTTCGTAGTGGCCGGCTTTTTCCACAGCGGCATTGAATGAACGTGTCACCGACTCTCGATCATCGGGATGAACTAACGCGCTGATCTTCCGCATGCTGAGGTTGAGACCGTCGCGCGTTAAACCATGAATACCATATAGCGAATCCGTCCACTGAACTGTATCTGTCGCGGGGTCCCAATCCCAGAACCCGACCTTTCCAGCTTGGGTAGCAAGTCGCAACTTCTCTTCCGTTTCCCGCAGCGCGCGCTGAGCGCTCTTCTCAGCAGTAATATCCACCATCACACCAACGAGCTTTACGGGCTTCTCGTTATCAATAATAACAGTGACAATGTCGCGGAGCCATACCTCTCGCCCGTCTGCTGCGATCATCCGATACTCGAACTCGTGGTCTTGCTTCCTGTTTGTAGCGGCGACGCAGAAACTCAGTGCGGACTCGCGATCCTCCGGATGCAGATGGCTGCCCCAGAAATCGGGTTCCTCAAGCCAGCGTGAAACAGGGTAGCCCAGTATTTTCTCGGCCCGCTCGCTCACGAATACAAAGCGAAAACCCTGCGCTTCAATCAAGCATTCCCACACGATGCCATCTACGGAGTTTACAATACTCCGAAAGCGTGCTTCCGACTCGCGCAAGCGATCAGCGGCAAGCGTCTCGGCTGTGACATCGAAGATAACGTCAACTCGCGAACCCGATTGTGGCAGCCTGACAGCACCCGTAAGCAGGCGCGCATAAGAGCCATCTTTTCTACGATAGCGAGATTCAATAAGAGGCTGCTGTTGAACCGCTTTCACTGAGCTTCCAGCGGAATTTGCATACGGCGCCTGCGATGGCACGTTCAAGAGTCGGCAGACTTCCGCATCACTGCACTGAAAAAGTTCGGACGCTTTAGGGTTGACGCCGACAATTTTGTTATCAGCGTCGCGAAAGATCAGACCCACAGTTTCCGAATCAATGTTCAGGGACGATGGGTTCACTGGAAGTACACGATTTCGTGATTTTAGGTAGTGTGCTAAAAACAGCGCAATACAATACGCGTAGTATCCTAAAGAATTCTCGCTTCTCAAAAACGCAAGCTCACTGGAGGGAGAAATAAACAAGAACAATACAGAAAGGTAAGAAAGAGCTGCTGCGGCGATTGCGAACGGCAACGGGAGAAGAAACACTGCTATTGCCGCAGCAGCATAACATGTGAGCAGCGGGAGCGAATCCCCTGCAACTGGTTCAAGTGCGAAACGAAGAAGAATAGAAGCCGCCACAATCCCGAGCAACCTGGCTGGCGCTTCGTATCTGGAGTTCATGGAGCGGTGCCAGTGCACGGCAGAATCTCAAGCCACAACAGGGTGCGAGCCGAACTACGATGCACAGGCCTGACTAACGGCGTGGTCGTCACACAGGCATCGTCGACACGAACGGACTTTATAATAACTGTGGTTGGAGTTCCATGGGAATCGCACCACCACACAAACACTTCAAGGAACGATGTTGATGTGGGAATGTTTTACCCACTCAACAGTTGACGTGCACCCCAAAAACTGAACCAGAGTTCTTTGGCCGAGGGAGGCCAGAAAGGACTTTCATGAAACGCAAGAGACACAGCCCGGAGCAGATCATCGCGAAGCTGCGGGACGCGGACGCAGCACTCACGACTGGCGCTGTCCACCACCGTGTTCGTACTCTAGAAGCACGGCAGATTCATCTTCTCTCAAGAAAGACGCGTACGTGAAATTGGCACTGCCCATGATAGCAGCCCAGTTCCTGTGGTCCGGATCTTCGAACAGGAAGAGTTTATGATGGAAGACTCGTCTTGTGCTTCTAACAAAACGAAAGCCTTCGTGACCGTGTAGCGCCCGAAGCACTGCAGAGTGAGTCTTTCGCCCGTAAGTCCCCACGATCAGTTTCTTCACACGATTTCTCTTCGCCAGAAGCTGTTCCCATGGCTAAGCCGAGATCAACCAGCCGAAGCTGCTGGGTTATCGGCAATCACGTGCGAAACTCTTCTTATCAGTTCCTGTGGATCGATCGGCTTTGCGATATGTGAGGTAAAGCCGGCCGAGAGGGCGCGGATGCGATCCTCCTCCCGAGCGTAGGCAGTAAGCGCCAGCACTGGAACGCGCGCCCGCCGGTCTGGCAGTTTGCGCAAAGCTCGAACAAGCTCGTAGCCATCTTTGGACGGCATTCCGATGTCACTTACAATTACATCAGGCAACTCGTTCTCCAATGCAATGAAAGCATCATCGACTGACGCGACTGCTCGAGTTACTGCCCCGGCGTTCTTGAGAACGACTGTTACCAGATCGCGGGAGTCAATCTCGTCCTCAACGATGAGCACGCGTACGCCGCTCAACTTTCTCGCGGGAGCGATCGGTGCCGAGGTGGTTACAGAACTCGTGTCAAGAACGGCAGGTATGGGAAGTTCAACTGTAAATGTGGAGCCCTTTCCTTCACCTTCGCTGGCGGCGCTTACCGTGCCACCGTGCTGCTCAACCAAATATCGCACAATCGCCAAGCCAAGCCCTAAACCTCCGAATTTTCGTGTACTACCTGTATCGTCTTGGCGGAAACGTTGAAACATATGCCCCATAAACTCTTTTCTAATACCCATTCCGTTATCCGCGACTGAGACACGGACCGTGGAGTCTACTTGAACGACATTGACCATTATGCATCCTGATTTCGGAGTGAATTTCACTGCATTTGACAGCAGGTTCCAGAACACCTGCTGCAATCTACCGGAATCTCCAGCGATCATGGGAATAGGTGTTTCGTTTATAACCGCAATCTTAATTTGCTTGGCTTCGGCTGCAACCCTAACTGACTCCACCGCTGCGTTGACGCTCTTCAGCACGTCGGTGGGCCCGATCGTGAGCGAGAGCTTTCCTGTAATCATGCGGGAGACGTCGAGGAGGTCTTCGATCAGCTGCGTCTGTACCGCTACGTTCCGTTCAATGACGCTGATTCCGTGAACCGTTTGCTGCTGATCCAAGCTGCCGTTTTTCAACATGCGTGCCCATCCGAGCATTGCAGTCAGCGGCGTACGCAGTTCGTGCGATACGATAGCGAGGAACTCGTCTTTAGCCCGATTGGCGCGCTCTGCCTCCTCCTTGGCGTTTTTCATTTCCTGTTCTGCGCGCTTGCGGTCCGTAATTTCGCGTTGTGCCGCTTCGTACAAGCGCGCATTGTCTATGGCGGTCGCGGCTTGACCGGAAATGCCTAAGATCAGGCGCTCAACTCGCTCCGTAAACATATTTGGAAGCGGATGGCCGAAAAACAGCCCTCCAAGTACTTCGCCCGACCTTGAGATGACGGGTACGGCCAGATAGCTTCTGACGGGTAGATGACCAGGGGGCATGCCAAAATGCGGTCCCATTTTACCATATCTAGGGTCCTTCAGGATGTCTGGGGAGCGGATAACGCCCTCTCCATTAAAGGTTGGTGCAAACAGCGGCGTACTTCTTGGCAGGCCAAATTTGTCAAATGCTTCGCGAGGCGCGCCTGAGAGGGCGTACAAGGTATACGCTTCACCGCGCTCGTCCTTGGTAGTATAAAAAAAGGCTCCGAACTTGGCGCCACTTAGGGTGGTCCCGGCGTCCGTAACAGACTGAACAAGCGCCTGCAGATCCAAGTTTGAGGCAATAATCTTGCCTGTGTCATTCAGGATTTCGAGAATTCGGGTCTCTTCCTGCAACGCCTCCGCCGCACGCCTGCGTTCCGTAACATCCTGCACAACCCCTGTCATTCCAACGACGCGGTCATTTTCATAGTCCCCTCTGCCGCGAGCAGAAATCCATCTGTACTCGGTCCCTACCCTGACACGATACTCAATCGCATAGTCCGTTCGCGTCTCTAGCGCACTTTCGACGGCGATGCGTGCCCTTTCTCTGTCGTCCTGGTGCAGTAGCAAGCGCATATCTGTCCAGGTGATAGGCTGATCTTCCGGAAGACTGAAGATACGCGCAGCTTGAACACTCAATGTCACCAAATCAGTGGCGGCATCCCAATGCCAGTCGCCGAGCTGGCCAGCGGCCAACGCGAGCCGCAATCGTTCGGCAGTCTGCCGCAATGCAGCCTCCGCGCGCCTTTTTGGGGTAACGTCGTGAAAAACCATCACGACGCCGGTGATAGCTCCGTTGGGGTCGCGAATCGGCGCCGCGCTGTCTTCAATTGCTATTTCTTCTCCCTTTTTCGAGATCAGTGTGGTGTGGTTCGCCAAGCCGACAATCACGCCATCTCGAAGGACTTTTGACACGGGATTAAATGCAGGCTGTCTAGTCTGCTCATTGATGATATTAAAAACTTCGGCAAGAGGCTGCCCGATTGCTTCTTTGCCATTCCACCCAGTCAGCTCCTCCGCCACCGGATTGAGGAACGTCACTCGACTCTCAGTATCAGTTGCAATGACGGCATCCCCGATACTGGAGAGCGTAACCTGAAGCCATTCACGTTGACGAAGTAATTCTTCCTCAGCTAGTTTACGATCCGTAATGTCGACCAGAACGCCGGGGAACCTTACGACGCGTCCAGTGCCGTCACGTTCGCCCTTTCCGCGAGCTACAACCCATCGAGTCTGACCTCCTAAAACGATCCGGTACTCTGCGCGGTAATCGCAGCCCGTTTCGACAGTGCGCTTCACCTTTTCTAAAACTATCGCACGATCGTCTGGGTGAATCGCGTCGACAAACTTCGCCAATGGCGCGGCCCCGGTCGCGTCACGCTCAATTGCGAATATTTGAGCAAAGTTCGAATCACCCCAGAGTCGATCTTTGATAATGTCCCATTCAAACGTTCCTGCCTCACCGGCTAGTAGTGCGGAATTGAGCTTTCTTTGGAGTTCAAGGACAGCCTCTTCCGCCTGCTTTTTAGCGGTGATGTCCCGCGTCGTGGCACCGATCAGCTCCACCTCTCCGGCACTGTTTAGTACCGGCGTGAATATGTATTCGTAAATGCCCAACAGCTGCGTACGGGATGCTTCAAACGGCGTCTCCCCCTTAACCGGCTGCTTTGTTTTTACTACCTGCGCGATCTCGCGCATGTGCATGTCATGATGCCACTGTTCGTAGCCGACCTCTAGACAGGTCCTTCCAATGACCTGATCCAAAGTCATCCCCAAAACTTCGAGTAATCGTCTATTCGCGTATTGAAACCTACCGTATATATCGAATAGATACACAAAACCGGGGGTTGTTGAGACAACTGCCTCTAATACCCGGACTTGCTTATGGTGGCTCGTGAAAATGTCTCCGACGGAGTCACCGTGACCTTCGCCGAGCACTGCTTCTAGCTGTTTTAATCGTGAGCGAAGTCGGGCATTCTCTGCTTCAAGTGAATCGTGTTTGGACGTGTCGGCCATCACTCCCCTCCAAGAACCTCCTTAGTCTACTCCACCGCTGCGTGAAGTCCCGTTCGGAAGGGCAAGTTACCTGCCGCTACCTCATGCACTTCGGGCAACGGGCGATGGTCTAGTAACCCGCCGTCGTGAGGTGGAGCGGTGCCTAATCATTTGCTTTGAGGAACGCCAAGAAGTCCCACTACTACCTTCACAAACTCGTCAGGGTCCGTCGGTTTGCCGAGGTGTGCGTGAAATCCGGATGCTATTGCTCTAATCTTATCCTCTGGGCGCGAGTAGGCCGTCAGGGCCAGTGCCGGGATTTCGCCCCCGCTGTGTCGGGGTTTAGCGCGAATCTTTTGAATAACAGCGTAGCCGTCTTCTTCCGGCAGGCCTATATCACACACCAGAACATCAGGCTTGAATGTATCGAATTTCGAAAAAGCCTCTGTCGCGTTCCCCGCGGGGGAGACCACGGCGCCGTACTGCTCCAAAACGGTTACTAACAGGTCGCGGGAATCCTGTTCGTCTTCTATGAGCAGGATGCGCACGTTCTGCAGCTGCTTCCCAACATCTTCGACTGCCACACCGGGTGCCTCAGATCCAGACGTGCGGATAACCGATATTGGAAGCTTAACCGTGAACGTAGCACCGCGATTCGTGCCTTCGCTTTCGGCTACGACTGTGCCCTTATGAAGCTCTACCAGGCCCCGAACGATCGCCAAACCTAGGCCGAGACCTCTGTATACTCTTGTGATGGACGCATCTGCCTGTCGGAAGCGTTCGAACAGATAAGGCAAGCTGTCCGGATCAATGCCAATACCGCTGTCTGCCACACTAATTGCGACTTGCGAGCCGACCTTCTTAATGGAAACTCGGACTTCCCCCCCATTTGGACTAAACTTTATCGCGTTTGAAAGAAGGTTGCAGAAAATCTGCTGCAGTCGCTCGTAATCCCCGTAAACAAATAACTCTCCAGGCTCTACAATCCAATTGATCGCAATGTTCTTCTCGGCTGCTGAAGGCTGCACAGTCTGAACAGCCGATTGGACCACAGAGAGAATTTGCAGCGGTTGCGCGTTAAGAACAATTTTTCCAGACATTGCGCGCGAAACGTCCAGAAGATCGTCGACGAGCTTTTTCTGCGACATTACATTTCGCTCAAGAACGTCAAGACATCGCGCGCGTTCCTGCGGACCTAATTCGCGCTGCCGCATGATCTTGACCCAGCCATAAATAGCCGTAAGCGGGGTCCTTAATTCATGCGACACCACGGCAATAAACTCGTCCTTTAATCGATTCGCCTCTAGCATCTCGGCATTCTTGCGCATTATCGTTTCCGACTGTTTACGTTCCGAAATATCGCGAAGCGTGGCTGTGAAGGAAATACGGCCGGGGCCATTCCATTTCGATAGCGTAAGCTCCAGCGGGAACGTGCTGCCGTCTTTTCGCGTCCCGTTAAACTCAATTGCTCTTCCGTTCGTTCCGCCTGCTAGATAAAGGACATTCAGTGCGCTCTTATTGGAAATCAACATTTCTATATCGGCGCCTATCAGTGCGTCGCAAAAGTAACCGAATAAATTCACAGCTGCGGTGTTTGCAAATTCGATCGTGCCATCTTCTTTCGTGGAGAGGATGGCATCCGAGGCGCTTTCAACAAGTGCACGGTATTTTTCCTCGCTCAGCTGCAATGCACGCTCAGCGTTGCTCCGATAAAGTGCTATCTCAATAACAATTCGCAGTTCCCGGTCAACAACTGGCTTCAATATATACCCAAATGGCTCAGTGATCGTAGCACGCTTTAGAGTCTCATCGTCAGAGTAAGCGGAGAGGAACACAGCGGGTATGCCAAAATCCTGTCGAATGCGATGAGCGGCCTCAATTCCGTCAGGGCCACCTTCTAAACGAACATCCATGAGGACGAGATGTGGACGTAGCGCATCCGCCTTTTGAATCGCCTCGGCGGCTGAGCCCGCCGTCTCCGGTACGTCATAGCCCATTGTTTTGAGCTTCGCCTGGAGGCTTGCAGCGATAATTGCCTCATCGTCAACAACTAAAATGCGTGATTTTGGTTCCATTATTAATTCCCACCTAATGGGAACCGGATCAACACTTCCGCGCCAGGTCCGCGGCCAATCGTGACCGACCCATGCAATTGCTTGGTTAGCATCGAAACCAACTTCAACCCAAGGGACTGCGTTTCGGCGACGTTCAGGTGTGGAGGCAATCCCTTGCCATTATCAGCCACACTTACTATGAAGTCATCTGCTGACCGGATTACAATATTAATTTCACCAAGTTTCCCAGGCTCAAATGCATGTTTGATCGAGTTTGCGATCAGCTCGTTTACGATCAAACCAAATGGCAAAGCCTTGTCGATCGGAAGATGAGTCTCTGGAATGTCGAGGTTCAACTTGATTCGCCTTGACCGATCATCGTATGAGCGCAGCACGCCGGTGGCGAGACTGTCGATGTAATCACGTATGTTGACCTGGCCCAGATTTCCTGATTGGTAGAGCTTCTCGTGCACCAGCGCCATAGACTTAATTCGGTTCTCATTCTCGCGGAATGCTTCCCGAACGGACTCCTCTTTTACAGAACCAGCCTGCAGACTGAAAAGTCCCGCGGTGATCTGGAGATTGTTCTTTACGCGATGATGTATTTCCTTGAGCAGCAGCTCTTTTTCCACGAGCGAAGCTCGGAGTTTTATCGCGGCCTGCTTCTGTTCTGTAACATCCGTGATCGTCCCAACATAGCCGATCACCTTGCCGGTTGGATCCTTTTCTGCGTCAGCTTGTCCGAACACCCACGCGGTAGACCCATCTGGGCGAACGAAGCGGTACTCCATCGTGAACGGCCGGTGTGCCCCCTATAAAATCTTTGACGCTAAAGCGGATTTAATTGGCAGCGTAATTCGACTCCTCCGGACACTTAAAAGACCGTGAGCGACAAGCGCACGGGTGATCGCTTCCCTTTCGATGCAGCGCACATCAT